>NZ_JALNTO010000002.1:0-630944 GCF_023161785.1 Bacillus sp. 2CMS4F | reverse complement strand
GTTAAGGTGAAAAAGCGCAAGAAGAATGGGCAGCCATATGCCGTGGTTGATAATATATTAGATCGGAACTTTCAGTCTGATCATCCTCTTGAAAAACTAGTAACGGACATCACATATTTGCCTTATGGACAGAAACAATTGTACCTTTCCAGTATATTGGATGTATACAATGGAGAAGTAATTGCTTTCACGATTGGAGATAAGCAGGACACAGACTTTGTCTTAAACACACTTGATCAGCTGCCAACACTGCCTCAGAACTGCGTGTTACATAGTGACCAAGGATCTGTGTATACATCTTATGAGTATCAGAAAGCTGTTAAAACAAAAGGCATTACCATGAGCATGTCCCGCAAAGGGACGCCCGCTGATAATGCCTCCATCGAATCGTTTCATTCCTCACTAAAGTCTGAAACGTTCTATCTTAACAGCATTAATCGAACCACGACCGCCATCGTAGAACGCACTGTCAAAGAATACATTTATTATTATAACAACATTCGTATTCAAACGAAACTAAACAGCCAATCACCGATAAGCTATCGGCAATTGGCTGTATAAAAGGTGTTTTGATCCCTGTCTCAAAAACAGGGGTCAGTCCCGTAACAGCCTGTTTTTTTTATCCGAATTTCCCTGTAATATAATCGAGTGTTCTTTGATCTCTCGGCTGAGAGAACATTTTATTTGTATTGTCGCATTCAACAAGCTCACCCATGTAGAAAAATGCAGTTTGATCAGAAACCCTCGCTGCCTGCTGCATGTTGTGCGTCACGATAACGATGGTGTATTTATTTTTCAGCTGAAGAATGAGCTCTTCAATTTTTCTCGTCGAAATTGGATCTAGCGCAGATGTCGGCTCATCCATCAGCAAAATATCAGGATTTGTCGCAAGAGCTCTGGCGATACAGAGACGCTGCTGCTGGCCGCCTGATAATGAGAGTGCAGATGAATGCAAACGATCCTTCACCTCATCCCACAGCGCCACGTCTTTTAATGACTTTTCTACAATGTCTTGCAGCTTCTTTTTATTTTTGATGCCGTGAACTCTCGGTCCGTAAGCAACATTATCAAAAATTGATTGCGGAAACGGGTTTCCTTTCTGAAATACCATGCCGATATTTTTGCGTAGATCTACGATATCGACTTTATCCTTTAAAATGTTGCTGCCATTATAGTTCAGCTCACCCGCAAGCTTTACATTCGGCGTCATCTGAATCATTAAATTCAATGTTTTAATAAATGTCGATTTGCCGCATCCTGACGGCCCGATAATCGCCGTGACTTCGTTTTGATTAATGCTCAAATTGATATTTTTCAAGGCATGGTTTTCCCCATACCATAAATTCATTCCGTTGACTTGATATACTTCCTGT
Organism: Bacillus sp. 2CMS4F; assembly: GCF_023161785.1. Classification (NCBI taxonomy): domain Bacteria; kingdom Bacillati; phylum Bacillota; class Bacilli; order Caryophanales; family Bacillaceae; genus Bacillus; species Bacillus sp. 2CMS4F. The sequence continues at coordinate 629,571 of NZ_JALNTO010000002.1, read as the reverse complement.
TTCTTTACAGCTTCGGTAGCAATACTCATTGCCAGCCTCCTATCCGAATTTCCCGTTAATGTAATCCTCTGTTTTTTGCTGCTTCGGACTTGTGAAAATTTGTTCGGTTTGTCCGTATTCAACGATCTCGCCGTTTAAAAAGAAAGCCGTCCGGTCAGACACCCGCAAAGCCTGCTGCATATTGTGAGTGACAATAATAATTGAGTATTCGCTTTTCAATTCCGTAATCAATTCTTCTATTTTCGCATTCGAAATCGGATCTAGCGCTGAAGCAGGTTCATCAAGAAGAAGAACGGCCGGCTTCATCGCGAGCGTTCTGGCAATACATAAACGCTGCTGCTGACCGCCTGATAACGAAAGTGCAGATGAATGCAAACGGTCCTTTACTTCATCCCAGAGCGCCGCTTTTGTTAAGCTTTCTTCCACGATGTCATCGAGCACTGATTTGTTCCGCTCTCCGGCATATTTTAATGCATGCGTGATATTATGGTAGATCGATTTTGGAAATGGATTCGGCTTTTGGAAGACCATGCCGATTTCTCTTCTTAAGCTGACAACGTTAATATTGCTTCCCAGTATATTTAATCCTTCATACAAAATTTCACCTTCGCTTCTTGCAGAAGGAATTAAGTCATTCATGCGGTTAATATTTCTAAGAAAAGTAGATTTGCCGCATCCTGACGGCCCGATCAAAGCAGTCACCGCATTTTTTTCAATCTCCATATTCACGTGACGAACAGCCTGTTTGTTTCCGTAGAAAATAGACAGATCCTTCACCTCGAGCACATTTTGCTGCTGAGGAATCATAACCACTCTCTCAGGCTTTTCTTTTACCATTTGTTCAGACATTGTTTTCGCCTCTTTCCGGTCTAATTTGCCGTAAGCTTTTTATAGATTATTGTTCCAAGCCATCTCGCCGCGAGATTGAAGATTAGGACTGAAATCACCAGCACTGCAGAACCTCCGTTGGCAATCGCTTCAGCATCCGGAATCATCCCTTGCGTATTTACGTTCCAAATGTGGACCGCAAGTGTTTCAGCGGGTCTGAAAATATTAAGCGGCGATGTTTCAGAAAACGGATTCCACTCTGCAAAATTGAGACGCGGCGTTGTAAGCCCTGCTGTAAATAATAAAGCCGCCGCTTCCCCGAACACCCTTCCTGACGCTAAAATGGCACCTGTGATGATGGAAGGGATCGCACTTGGTATTAAAACGGTTTTTACGGTATGCCAGCGAGAAACACCTAAAGCGAGCGATGCTTCCTTCAAATCTTTAGGGACTGAACGGACCGCGTCTTCTGTCACACGCACCATAACAGGAAGATTAAAGACCGTTAATGCCAGCGCCCCGCCTATGATCGTATATCCCCAGCCTGTCAGGTTAACAAACATCAGTAAGCCGAACATCCCAATGACAATTGATGGAAGAGATGAAAGGACCTCAATACACGTTCTGATAAAATCTGTCACTTTGTTGTTAGGCGCGTATTCCGCCATGAACACTCCGCCGCCCACTCCGAGCGGGATGGTAATCAGCATCGTGATAAACAGAATATAAAAGGAGTTAAACAGCTGGTCTCGTATCCCGCCTCCTGCGACAATGGCGCTTGATTTTGTCGTAATAAAATCAAAGCTGAGCTGAGAAACACCGTTAATAATAATATAGGAAAACAGACCGACTAGAATCGCGGCGATAATGGCTGCGCATAAACCGAACATTCCAGTCGCCAGTTTATCTGTTAATTTGCGGTTCATTACACTTTCCTCCTAGATGACAAGTAGCGAATAAGCAGGATGAATAAGAATGACATCACCAGCAGAACAAGTCCCATTGACCACAGCGTATTATTTTCAACGCTTCCGTATGTGGTATGGCCCATATTCAGCGTAATAATGGTTGTCAATGTTCCTGCGGTGTCAAACAGACTTTCAGGCAATACTCTTGTATTTCCAATGACCATTTGGACAGCCAGAGCCTCACCAAACGCACGCGCCATACCTAGGACAACGGCAGTCATTAATGTCGGAAAAGCTGCAGGAATGAGCACTTTTCTAATGGTCTGCCATCTTGTCGCACCGAGAGCGTAAGAACCTTCTCTTAAGCTTTTCGGAAGTGATGCCATCGCATCAGCTGAGATAGATGTAATCGTCGGCAGAATCATAATAGAAAGCACAATCGTTCCCGCCAATAAACTGTGTCCTGTTCCGCTCGTTTTGAACTGAGCAATAAAAGGCACCAATACTGTAAGACCTATGAATCCATAAACAACAGATGGGATGCCGACCAATAATTCGATCACCGGCTGCAGCACTTTCTTCCCCCAATTCGGCGCAATTTCTGTCATAAAGATCGCACCTGCTATGCCGAGCGGCGCAGCAATGAGAGCGGAGAGAATCGTTACTGCAAATGAGCCAAAGATAAAAGGCAGCACTCCGTATTTCGGATCAGAATCTGTAGGGTTCCAATTCAGACTCGTTAAGAATTCAATTGGGCTTACACCATTTACAAGAAAAGATTGCAGCCCCTTAATGCCGAGGAAAATAGTGATCGCCACAGATGCCGCTATCATTATAAGCGCGCAGGCTGTCACGATCATTCTTCCCCGAACTTCATCCAATTGCCTATTTTGCCTTGAGCTGATTAAACGTTCGCTCACAGACATATTTTCTCTATTGTTTATCATTGTTTTACACTCCTATGAATGTGTTAAGAGGAGAAACGGAAGTCTCCGCACTCCTCTTTTTATTTAGATCAGCTTTGCTTCCCTTTGGCATCGCGAGTTACTTTCATATCAGTCACCGGAATGTACCCTTGGTCAGTTACAATGCTTTTTTGAATGTCTTCACTCTTTAGATAATCAAGAAATTCTTTCGCTAGATCTTTCGCTTCGCCTTTTGTATAAGAATGCTGATAAGCCCAGATTGGATATTCTCCAGTTGTAACGTTTTTCGCTTCCGGCTTCACACCGTCAATAGATAAAGCTGTTACTTTGTCATCTGTTAAATATGAGAATGCAAGATATCCAATCGCTCCCGGAGTATCAGCAATGATTTTTTTCACAGTGTTGGAAGAATCCTCAGTAATGCCTTCTGCTGGTTCTTCTCCGTCAAGCGCGTATTTTACAAATGTAGCACGTGTACCTGAAGAATCAGGACGGTTTACAAGCGTAATTTTTTGGTCCTTTCCGCCAAGCTCTTTCCAGTTTTTGATTTTGCCAGTGAAGATTTTTTTCAATTCATCTTTTGAGATATCTTTTACACCTGTATCAGGGTTTACAGCCGCTGCCATACCGACTACTGCAACTTGATGATCTACAAGCGCTTTTGCGTCGATACCTTCTTTTTCTTCAGCGAAAACATCTGAATTTCCGATTTGAACAGCTCCTTCAGAGACTTGAGAAAGCCCTGTTCCAGACCCCCCTGCTTGTACCTGTATATCAGCATCAGGGTTTTCTTCCATAAATTTTTCTGCAGCTGCAAGTACTAATGGCTGCATGGCCGATGAACCAGAAATGGTTAAAGAACCTGATGCCTTTTCTTCTCCTTTTGCAGAGCCGCTATTTGTTTTTTCACTTTCTCCTGCGTTTCCGCATGCAGCTGCAATCATCATAAAAGCAGCCATCAGAAGCATAAGCACCAATTTGTTTTTTTTCATTTCCTGAATTCCCCCTGCGTATAATGTGTAATTTGTCCTACACGTATAGAGTAAAGGTTCTATGTAAAATAGGTTTAAATCGAATGTTAAGGTTTTGTAAATCCGTGCATTTTTTTTGTATAAAAAAAACGCCCACATGATGTGGGCGTTTCTGTTTAGTTATCAGAAGACGTTGTGTTTTCTGCTTTTTCTTCAATTTTGTCTTTATTTTTTTGCTGAGTATCTTCTTTGTCCTGCTTCGATTTCAGCTCAAAATATTTATCCAATACTTCTCTGCCGATTTCGTTCGTAATTGAATATCTGTCATTATAATCAATGTAGGTCCAAGGAACCACCACAGAAATGGCGATCTCAGGATTATCAGCAGGTGCATAAGCGACAAGTGTCGTATTGTAAGTTGCTGTTCCTGTTTTTGATTTATCTGGCCCGTCATAAAATGACTGTGCTGTTCCTGTTTTGCCGGCAGGCTGATAGGATGCTGAAGCAAATTGAGTGGCAGCTGTTCCTTTTGTCATCACTCGTCTGAACCCAGCCTGTACCTCTTTAACGTATTCATTCTTCATGTCAATTTTATTCAGCACTTCCGGCTGAACAGATTGTACAACAGCACCGATTCCTTTTTGAGCATTTGACTCTCTGACTTCCTTAACAAGCTGAGGCTTCAAGCGGTAGCCGCCGTTTGCAATCGTTGATACGTATTGCGCCATTTCCAGCGGTGTATACGTGTCATACTGGCCAATCGCATAGTCCAGCAAGAATCCCGTCAGTCTGTCTGTTCCTTTATAGCCTGTCATTTCATTCGGAAGATCAATTCCCGTTTTGACACCTAATCCAAATTGGCTAAAGTGATTACGGAATGTATCAAAAGCTGCAGTATCAATCGGTAATGCTTGATGAGGTTTATACTCGCCTTTTCCGAGTGCGATTGCCGTTTTAAACATAAATACGTTGGAAGACTGCTCTAAGGCTCTTTGAATATTAACCGAACGCAGATTTTTCCATGATTTTTTACCGATTTTATCTTGACCGATATACAAAGGTTCATCATAAAATACTGTATTCAAATTGATAACGCCGGTTTGCAAGCCGGTCAAAACAGTTGCACCTTTAACAGCTGATCCCATGGTATAGGATGAAGTCATATTTCCTAACGCATAATCATCAAACTTATAGGCTCCATTTTCTCGTTTAATCTGCTTTCCAGCCATCGTCAGAACTTCACCGTTTCTCGGATCCATCATGACAACGAATGCACGGTCTAACAATTCGGTACTCGGTCTTGCTTTAGCAGCTTTAAGTTTTTTTTCAATAATTTTTTCCACTGATTTTTGTAAATCAATGTCAATTGTTAGCACAAGATCTTTACCGGGTTTACCTTCAGAAACGGTTTTCGTTCCCGTGACATTGCCCTTTGAATCTGTAATGTTTTCGACTTTTGCTTTTTGTCCCTGCAGAAGGCTTTCGTATTGGTATTCCAGATAACTTTTTCCGACCCTGTCATTCCGGCTGTAGCCAAGCGAGAGATAATGGTCGAGCAAGTTAGACGGCAAACCTTCATCAGAGCTGGATACACTTCCGAGCACTGAGCGGAGAAGACTCTTATACGGGTATTCACGTTCCCAATCTGACGTGACATCGACACCCGGCAGTTCATCTAAATGTTCACTCACTACTGCCATTTCCTTCGCCGATACATCCTCATTTTTGATATATTGAGGGGTCAATGCATATCCTGAATCCATCTGTCTTTTGATGGCGAGGATCTGCATGTCTTTATCCGTCAGTTCATTCAGCTGCTTCTCATTAATCCGTTTCAGCTGAAGCTGATATAAATCGTCATCGGATAATTTTTTGTCTTTTACCTTCTGTCTTTCTTCAGAGGTAATCAAATTTTTGGCTTCTTTCGGCCTAGTCAAAATCCAATAATCCTTTTTATCCCGTTCTGTTACTTTTTTTGTCTCGACTTTAATCATATCTGCCAGCTTTTTTGCGATTTTCAAACGCTGTTCTTGCGTTGTAGATTTAGATCTGGTGTATGTAATCGCATTTAAAGCCTTATTTGTTACAATGGCATTAAAATTCCGATCATAAATTTTCCCGCGCGGCACCGCCGAGCTGACTTCACTTTGTTCCTGCTGATTGGCTTGATTTTTGTAATCATCGCCTTGAACGATCTGCTTAATGCCAAGCTCCACAATAATCCAGGTGAATATAACAAAAGCGGCTAAAAATAAAATATTCAGCCGGATCGGAAGCGACTTCTTTTTCTCTTTATGATTTTGCTTTTTTTGTTTATTTCTCCTCATAACATCACCTTTTTCTATTTACAGAAAGAAAAGACACTCAAGTAAGAGTGCCATTTTTCATTTTAAAGGTTTTTTCGACTTTTTTCTACAGATAACCCCTTATTGCCAAAAAATTATCTTTCGCCTTTTAAAAGGTTCGGTTCAGTCACCCGTTTGTGGCCGTCTTCTTCCATAGTTTCATTTTCCTCTTCTTTCTCTTTAAAACGAATATCCTTGACAAAGTAATAAATGAGCGGATGTCCGATACCCAAGATGGCAAGCGACAACGGTATACCCATATCTTCTTTAAAAAGGGCCACGATAAGGAGAAAGCATAAAATCGAAACAATTCTGCCGGCGTTTAAAAACATTTCTCTCAGCACGATATATTCAATTCTCGCTTTTCTGGCATGTCTGGCCCGTCCTATGACATCATATGTAAGCGATACATAAGGCACGAGCAAAAGAGGATAGCCGATCGCAATAAACACGCCGTACGTCAATAATGTCGTAAAGCTCATATGAAAGAGTATCAAAAACAGCGCACCATAGAGAATAAGGCCGCCCAGCAAAATTGATTTTTTACGGGCCTTCTTCTTGATCAGCCTTGAAGCAAAATAATAGGCAAAAAAGGAAACAGCAGAGTTGACGAGACCAAAGGTTCCGAGGGCCAGTTCGCTGTTTGTTTCAATAAACACAAAAACACTGATTAAAAAGACGAAAATCCCTTCTCTCAAGCCCTGAAAAAAATGCGCATTTGTAATTCGCCGCCAGTTCATATTAGTGTGGCGTTCTCCAAATACCTTACTCAGCATAAATTGGCCCTTTGATTCTCTCCGTTTTAGGAAGAAGCTCATCACGACAGCCAGTGCAAATAAACTGAGGGAGAGACTGAAAATGACAGTGTAACCCGTATTATTTTCAAGCCTTGAGATGACAAATCCTGCAACAATCGGACCAATCATTCCTGCGGATGAGGACAGGATGCCCATAAAGCCGTTGAAAAAATCCCGCGTATCAGGCTCTGTTATTTCAAAGGTGAGCACATTAAACGCGAGCCAGTAAAATCCATAGCCTACTCCGAGCACCGCTCCGATGAGAACAAGACGTGATGCAGCAGTTTCTCCAGCCAGCAGCACACTTAAATAAAATGCTGCTAAAAAAATCACTCCAAATCTAAGAATGAAAACCCGGTCTATTTTTTTGGCTAAACGGCCAGCTAAATAAAATGTTATCGGCTGCATCGTCACAATCGATAAGTTGTATATCGCCAAATCAATAAATTTTCCTGACTGCTTCCAGAGATACACATTCACAAATGTATTGGAAAGCGCAATTCCTAACGAGTAAAGACCGCCAACGGTCAGCAAAAGAAGTAATCCTTTATTTACATTTACATCTCCAATTACCTTTTTTAGTTTGCTCATTACTGACTCCCCTTTACTACCCCTTAGTCTGTCTCACTGAAACAGAGATATGTAAAGAGAAGACATAAAAAAACAAGGCCCTTTTATGAGGGCCTTGTTTTGCGTTATTATTTTGCTGCGCTGTAAAGACGAGCAACTTCGTCCCAGTTTACCACATTCCAGAAAGCTGAAATGTAATCAGGACGGCGGTTTTGATAGTTAAGGTAGTAAGCATGCTCCCAAACATCAAGACCTAGGATAGGCGTTTTGCCTTCAGAAAGCGGAGAATCTTGGTTTGGCGTGCTTGTGATTTCAAGTTTGCCGTTATTTACAACAAGCCATGCCCAGCCTGAACCGAAACGTCCAGCTGCTGCTGCAGCGAATTGTTCTTTGAATTTGTCCAAGCTTCCAAATACACTGTTGATCTCTTCAGCAAGCTCGCCAGTTGGCTCGCCACCGCCGTTTGGAGATAAAAGTGTCCAGAATAATTTGTGGTTCGCGTGTCCACCGCCATTGTTGCGGACTGCTGTGCGGATGTTTTCAGGAACAGAATCTAGATCTGCAACAAGCTCTTCAACTGATTTGTTTGCAAGAGCAGTGTTTCCTTCAACCGCTTTGTTTAAATTTGTAACGTATGTGTTATGGTGCTTCGTATGGTGAATATTCATAGTTTCCTTGTCGATATGCGGTTCTAAAGCATCGTACGCATAAGGTAATTCTGGAAGTTCGTAAGCCATGATAATTCCTCCTTAATATATATGTACTGAAATGCCGCTTCACAGCGAGCCTTTCTTCATTCAATGTAACAAAAGAACGCCGTGTAATCAATGAAAAAGCTCACAATTTGGCTATTTCAGCAGACATATTTCACTTTAACCGTTACTTTGCCCCCTTAAACCTCCTGACAGCAATTCTTACAGGACAGTCCATAAAAAATATCCGATCATTAAAAGCTGAATAATTCCCTTTGCAATGACCCCCGTTAAAAAGCCGATCAATGAGCCTAGCCCAATTTTAAACGCTGATTTTACATCTTTTTGATGTACGATAAGCTCTGCGCAAACAGCTCCGATAAACGGCCCTAAAATAATCCCCGCAACCGGAATCACAAAGGGACCGATCAACAACCCGATCGTACTCCCCCAAATAGCAGCTTTGCTTCCGCCGAACCTCTTTACACCAAGCAGATTGGAAACGTAATCTGCGGCGAATAATACTGCGGCGAATACAGCTTCAACCAGCCAGAACATATAGGAATACGGACTGAAAGAAAACAAAAATCCATATAATACAAAACCGGCAACGATAAATACAACACTTGGAATAACAGGATACACAAGCCCGATAAAAGCGATGATAAATAGTGCCGCGATCAACAGCCAATACAAAATATCCATAGAATCCATCCTCCTCATTATGCTTACATCTCTTATCTTACACTTCTGCCAATGCAGGTCTTCCTTGTATTCATACGCAGGCAACGATACAATAAGCAACATATATTGTATAGCTAGGAAGTGAAGACAGTGAATGTATTTCAGCTTTTCATCAAAAGTACATACTCTCCACGGGATATTGCAAAAACAAGATTTCAAGGAATCGGAAAAGCGATTCTTTATGTATTTTTGCTTTCTGTCCTTTTTGCGATCCCCACTGCTTATTATGTAAGCTCAGGGACCGTCCAATCTATGAACGGCTTTAAATCCGTTTTAAACAAAGATTTCCCTGATTTCACAATTTCAAACGGCAAACTTCAGACGGATGAAAAAAAAGCCACAGAATCAAAGGCAAACGGCTTTGTCATTGTGTTTGATCCGACGGATGCATATGGCACTGAACAAATCGAAGCAAAGCAAAACGCAATAGGTATACTTCAGGATAAGTTTGTTTTGGCCATTGACGGACAGGCCCAAGAGATGGCTTACTCAATGATGCCGTCAGATTTAACCAAAAAAGATGTCACTGCAGGGTTAAACCAAAATAAAACAATGATCGTGACTGTTCTCTCGGTACTCATTTTTCTCGTGACAGCGGCGGGAAAATTTATTGAGGTATCATTCTTGGCGCTTATCGGGCTAATCATTAAGAATTCCCAGAAGAAGCACCTGTCCTACCACCAGCTCTGGAAGCTTTCTGCCTATTCCGTCACCCTATCGACTGTATTCTTTACGATCATGCGCGCGTTAGAAGTGACAGTTCCAAGTGAATTTTTGCTGAACTGGTTTGTCAACTTTGTCATCCTGTTTCTCGTGTTGAAAGAGATTCCAACGAAAAAATCAATTGAAAAAGTTTGAGAAAATTGCATTTATTGATACCCTTAAGTAGAGAGTGTTATAGGACAATTACACTTTCCTACTTAAAGGGTAATTGTCGAAAATGGAAAATAGTTGTTCAACTACAGAAGCCCAACAAATTTTAACCAATGGGTGATAAAAAAGAAGGAGCAAAAAAGAATACTTTCGGGACAGAAATTTTGAGAGGTTTTTTTATCAATAAATCTAATGTATTTAGAGTATTATTTTTAGCAAACTCCAAATTATTAGACCCATGTGATTGAAGGTTTAGCAAATTTATTTTTCACTTAAATAAAAAGAAGATTACTTAACTATAAATTAAATAAATTTCAAAAAAAGCTAGATACCAATAGGCATCTAGCAATAACATACCAAATATTTAAGTTGTATTCCAATAGACTTCAAATAAGTTTCACACTACTATCTTCTTTGTGGATTTATATATACAGATGCAGCCCCATAGGCTTTTCCCTTATGTACGGATAATCCTACTGCCCAAGAGACTCCTGTTGGTTTTGGCAATTTACTGAAGTAGAACTTCTTGGTTGGGGTTCTATTTGAAAAGTACCCTGAATAGTGGTGCCCGATCGGTCCTCCCTCAACTATGGATATACCAAAGTCATTATAATATAGTTTACCGCATTTTCCATTTGTTTCAGCGTAAGCATCGATAGATGTTGCACTCTTAGTATATGTATAGGCATCTGTAATAACTCTTATTTTACAACCAGAGATGCCACTCACCGGTTGCCAACCACTACTTGCCGCCTCTGCTTTCTCTTTAGGTACAGCTACCAATGCTAACATAAGTAGCAAAATTAAAAACACTGAAAATTTTCCTTGCTTCATTTTTAGGTCCTCCTTTAAAACTATTACATAATTATCCTAACAAACCCAGCGTCCATTGTAAATACTAGATATAGAAGTTTTATATTATAAAAGACCCTTTTTATTTCTAATTTTATACTATTTTCTAACTGAAGATAATGTTAATTGGAGAGATCCCATCAAAAAAAGCTGCTGTTTAATCTGATATTGCATTCGCTGTCTCTTTTCTTTATGTCATGAATCCAAATGGACAAGCATACTATGTTATAAAATTTTGTATGCGGGAGGCAAAATCAATGAAACGTCTCACTTTTGTATTCAGCATTCTCTTTATCCTTTTTATTATTTTTTATGATCTTAAAATTGGAACGATCCCCATTCAGAACCTCCCTGTCTATAAAGCATCGGCAAAAACAGCTGTACAGGAAACAGCGTATAAAACGGTGACGGTAAAACCGGGTGACACGGTCATGTCAATTGTCGGGTCTGCAAGTTCCCCTGACGATATTGTAAAGGATTTTGAAACGCTTAATCCAAGTGTAAAAGCCAATACGATTCAAGCAGGAACAGCATACAAATTCCCGGTCTACCCATAATTAACGTTAATTTCTTGTCAGTTCGGCGAATACACTGTTACAATATAATTTGTAAAATACATTGACATACACCATACTAGGTTTATTCTATCTAGAAGCGGCAACTACAATTAAGGAGCGATTGACAAGTGAGTGAAATCACCCATCGTACAAAAACGCGTCCCGTTAAAGTGGGACCTTTAACAATAGGCGGTAACAATGAAGTCGTTATCCAAAGCATGACAACAACCAAAACACATGATGTAGAAGCAACGGTTGCGGAAATTAACCGGCTGGCTGAAGCCGGATGCCAAATCGTGCGGGTGGCTTGTCCGGATGAACGGGCGGCAAACGCCATTGCGGATATTAAGAAACGCATCTCCATTCCGCTCGTCGTTGACATTCATTTTGATTATAAGCTTGCGTTAAAAGCCATTGAAGGCGGCGCAGATAAAATACGAATCAACCCAGGCAACATCGGCCGCCGTGAAAAAGTCGAAGCGGTCGTTAAAGCGGCAAAAGAAAAAGGGATTCCAATCCGAATTGGTGTAAACGCAGGTTCATTGGAAAAACGGATTTTAGAAAAATACGGATATCCGACAGCAGACGGCATGGTAGAAAGTGCTCTTCATCACATTAAGATTCTTGAAGATCTAGATTTTCACGATATTATCGTCAGCATGAAGGCTTCTGACGTAAACCTTGCCATCGAGGCTTACGAAAAAGCGTCAAAAGCATTTGATTACCCGCTTCACCTCGGAATCACCGAGTCAGGAACGCTGTTTGCCGGTACAGTAAAAAGCGCAGCCGGACTTGGCGCGATTTTAAGCAAGGGCATCGGTAACACCCTGCGTATCTCATTAAGCGCAGACCCGGTTGAAGAGGTTAAAGTAGCGAGAGAGCTATTGAAATCCTTTGGTTTGGCCTCTAACGCCGCAACCCTCATCTCATGCCCGACTTGCGGCCGTATCGAGATTGATTTGATCAGTATCGCCAACGAAGTGGAAGAATACATTTCTAAAGTGAAAGCGCCTATTAAAGTCGCCGTTCTCGGATGTGCGGTAAACGGCCCGGGTGAAGCGAGAGAAGCTGATATCGGCATCGCTGGAGCACGCGGCGAAGGCCTTCTGTTCCGAAAAGGTAAAATTGTCCGTAAGGTTCCAGAAGAAACAATGGTTGAAGAACTGAAAAAAGAAATCGACATACTTGCTGAAGAGCACTACGCAAAGCTTGAGGCTGAAAAAGCGAAATTAGCTGAAGAAACACAAAAAGCTTGACGGGAACCCGTCAAGCTTTTTTGTATTAGAAAAATGGAATAATAAATATTCCAAGCACTAATGAAACAACACCAATCCCCATGGCCCATGCACCCAGGCTTTGGGCTCCTCTTCTTCTTGCGATATAGCCGACAATAATACCGGCAGCTCCCAACAAAACAGGAAGAACAAACAATGAAATAATGGACAAGGCTAAAGCGATATACCCTAGCCCCCGTCCTTCATTGACATTTCCGCCGCTACGGTCATTCTCTTGGTCACCGCTTCGGTCAGAAGCACGGAAAGGTTCTGCAATTTCAGCAGCCGTTTCCTCAAAAAAACCATCATTGTCGCGGGTAATATTTGTTCCTTCAGAACCATGATCTACATAGTAACTGTTGTTATCACGTTTTTCGTAATCGTTTGCCACCTTCAATTCCCCCTTCTGTTTTATTAAAGGAGCTTTTATAGTTTGATCCATTTTTGCTGATTCATGTTTGCTAAACTTTTCTGGTAATGTTAATTGTTTATGTTACACTTGAAAGGATGAAACTGAAGGAGTGTGGGCATGTTACGGTTAGGAATAGATATTGACGGCACAATCACGGCTCAGGATACATTCGTCCCTTATTTAAACCGCTCGTTTAATCTTTCCATTTCATTAAACGATATGACGGATTATGATTTAACAAAACTGTTACATATTACACAGGAAGAATTTTGGGATTGGATGAATCAAAATGAAGCAATCATATATAAAGAAGCACTTCTTGCGCAGCATGCAAAACAGTCCCTTGACCTCCTCAAAGAGGAGCACCGGCTGATTTATATTACGGCGAGAAGGACTCATTTAAGCGATGTTACGTTCGAATGGTTTGACAGACAAAACATCCATTATGACCACATAGAGCTCGTGGGCGGGCATCATAAAGTCGAAGCGGTCAAAAAACATGACATCGACTTGTTTTTTGAGGATCATCACGGAAACGCAATGATGATTGCAAAAGAAGCCGGTATACCGGTGATTTTATTCAATTCGCCTTATAACCAGCTTCCGATCGATTCAAATATCATTAGAGTTAACAACTGGCTCGAAGCGGTTCAATGGATAAATGAAAATAAACATTATTTCATACGTGTGAAAAATTAAAAAAGGAGCCTGATCAGGCTCCTTTTTCTCTATCCTTAACTCTTACGCAGAAGGTTGATCTTGCTTTTCCTGTTCACAGCTTGGACATCTCCCGTAAATCTCAAATTTATGCCCGCTGATCTGATAGCCATCTAGGTCATCATAGAGCTTATCCATCGGACAAGACTCAATTTCCTTTGTTTTGCCGCAAGCCAGGCAAATAAAGTGATGGTGATGATGAGTAAATGAGCATTTAAATCGGAACAGCTTTTCACCGGAGAGCTCAGTCGTTTCCAAAATACCTAGCTCTTCATATAAAGAAAGGTTTCTGTAAATCGTATCAAAGCTTAAACCGGGATAATCATCATTTAGTGCAGACAGTACATTTTTAGCGGTCAGATACCTGTCCGAATCAGCAAAAAGCTGAAGCATATCTTCCCGTTTGCTTGTATATTTATATCCGTTTTCTTTCAGTAAGTTCAGCGCTTCTTGTACGTTCATGAAGGGCCCCCCTTTTCGCTTTGCTTAAGAACGAACGTATCTTATATATCAAAAAGAAAATGGCAGCTGTCTGACCAGCAAGCCATCTTCTTTACTACTGATAAAATTATACCCATAAAATGAATAAAAGTAAATGAAAGCCTAGTGGATTGCGGTTTTGAATTTACCGCCTCTTGTTTCATGAGTATTCATAATTGTAATAAATGCATTATCATCGACTTCAAACACAATGGATTTGAGCTTGGTCACTTCCAGCCTTGTGACAACTGCATAAATCACATCTTTTTCCTCGTCTGTATAGCCGCCTTTTCCCTTCAGCTTCGTTGTTCCGCGTCCGAGACGGTGTAATATAGCGTCAGAAATCTCATCATACTGGTCCGAGACAATAATCACAGCTTTTGTTTCATCAAGCCCTTGGATGACCGCATCAATGGTTTTCATGGCAATGTAGTAAGTCATGAAAGAATACATAGCTTGCTCAGGACCGAACACAAAACCGGCCCAAATAAAGATAAATACATTGATGAGCATCACAAACTCACCAACTGAAAAGGGCAGTTTTTTCGTTAGAAGGATACCGAGAATTTCTGTGCCGTCCATTGAACCACCGTTTCGAATCACCAGCCCGACACCAAAGCCGAGCAAAAGACCTCCGAATACTGTAGCCAGAATAGGCTGTGTCGTAATGGCTTCTACGTGGTGAAGCGAGGATTCGATTAAGGCAAGGCCGACAATCCCGATAACAGTAGAAACGAGGAAGGTCTTACCTATATATTTATATCCGAAGATCATAAAAGGAATGTTTAAAATGACAACGAATACAGCGAAATTCAGAAAGGGGTTTGACATAAAGAGGTGGTCTAAAATAAGTGATACACCGATAATGCCTCCATCAATAAAATCATTGGGGACTAAAAATAATTCAATACTTACCGCCGCAGACGCAGCTCCAATCAGAATCATGATGACCCTGAATATAAAGTGGGTAAATGATTCTCTTTTGTGTTGTTTTGTTGGGGTCATAAAATCTCCTTTCCTGCAATAACTATTTTAAATAGACTATGACTCTATTTTACCATGAAATGCTGACACATTTTACTGATTTGCCCATACATTATGTCTGAGAGGTGGAATGTTCGATGATATTATTTCAAAGAATTATTTTGCAGAGGCTCAATCAAGCCAGTGCTGAAGATTTATTGAAGTACTCTAAGCAATACGGAATCAGTCTGTCAAAACCGCAGGCAGTTGAAGTAGCAAACCTGTTATACGGGAAAAACGTGAATATTTTTAATGAGCAGGAACGTACGCGGCTGCTGAAACAAGTAGAATCCATTACTTCAAAAGAAACAGCCCAAACCGTTCATGAACTTTTCAAACAGTTCACAAGCTGAAAAAAGGGGGGAATTCAATCCCCCCCTTTTTTTATTGCTGTAAAATCTTTTCGAGTAATGTGTTGTCAAATTGCTTTTCTTTCAGCATTTGAATCTCAAAACGGTACGGCGGTTTTTTGTTCTTTTTATCTTCACCGACATACGGCGTTTCAAGAATTTTCGGGATGTCTTTTAACTGCTCATGATGAACGACATATTGCAATGCGTCAAACCCGATTTCCCCGAATCCAATATTTTCATGACGGTCTTTTCTCGCGCCTTTGACATTTTTGCTGTCATTGATATGGAGCACTTTGATTCTGTCAATACCGACAATTTTATCGAACTCATTCAGCACTCCGTCAAAATCTTCGACAATATTGTAGCCGGCATCATGTGTATGGCATGTGTCAAAGCATACAGATAACTGCTCATTGTGTGTCACGCCATCAATAATTTGCGCAAGCTCTTCAAAGCTTCTGCCGCATTCAGATCCTTTGCCTGCCATTGTTTCTAATGCAATCTGCACATTTTGATTCGGATCAATGACTTCATTTAAGCCTTCAATGATTTTTTTAATGCCTTCTTCGGCTCCCGCCCCAACATGAGCACCCGGGTGAAGGACGATTTGCTTCGCGCCGATAGCAGCTGTCCGCTCAATTTCAGAGCGGAGAAAATCAACACCAAGCTCAAAAGTAGCCGGATTGGTCGTATTGCCAATATTAATAATATAAGGCGCGTGTACGATAATCTCGTCGATCCCGTTTTCCTGCATGTGAGCGCGGCCGGCTTCTATATTTAAGTCTTCAATTTTTTTTCGGCGCGTATTTTGCGGCGCACCTGTATAAATCATAAACGTGTTCGCCCCGTAAGAGACTGCTTCCTGACTCGCAGCCAGAAGCATATGTTTCCCGCTCATAGAGACGTGTGAACCTATTCTCAACAACCGGTTCCCCTACTTTCTTTTTTTAGATTGATTTCTTCGCTGTTTTTTCTTAATTTTCTCCATCTCGTAGCTCATTTTCTTTTTATATCCCGGCTTAACCTTCTTCGGCTTTTTCACGAGACGATGGGCGATTTCATCTGCTTCGTTTGGCGTCTTTTTACGCTTTTGGCGGCGCTGGCGGTCATCGCCTTTTTTCCATTCACCTTTTTCAATCTCCAGGTAATCAAACTCAATGCCCATTTTCTCAAGCTTCACCAATGCATCCTCATCAGAAAGCTCATAAATGGTCATGGCCTGTCCTGAAGAACCCGCGCGCGCTGTTCTGCCCACACGGTGAACATAGAAATCAAGATCATCAGGCAGCTCATAGTTGATGACATGGCTGACACCTTTAATATCAATGCCTCTTGCGGCGAGGTCAGTTGCAATTACATAAGTGAATTCCAAATCATTAATCTGCTTCATGACTTTTTTCCGCTCACGAGGCGTTAAGCCGCCGTGCAGAAGTCCGATTTTCATACCTTTGCCCATCAAATATTTGGCAATATGGTCGGCAGTGTTTTTCGTATTGGCAAACACAATGCCTAAGTATGGGTTCAGATTAGACATGATATCGAAAAGGAGCTTGTCCTTATCACGGTGCTTTGAAGGAATAAGAATATGCTCAATTTTCGCAGCAGTGACCTGTTTCGGCTCCACGTGGGCATATTTCGGGTTTTCCATATATTTTTTCAAAAACGGTTTCAGCTTTTCCGGAATTGTTGCAGAGAACACAAGCATCTGCAGATCCTCTGGCATACGTGAACCAATGTAATCAACGTCTGCAAGGAATCCCATATCCAGCATTAAATCCGCTTCATCAATAACAAGAGATTCAGCTTTATGAACACTTAATGCCTGTTCTTTGATTAAATCCGCAATCCGTCCAGGCGTTCCGACGACTAGATGCGGCTGCGTTTTCAGTTTATCAATGGCTTTCTGCTTATCTGTTCCTCCGATAAAACATTTCGAACGGATCGAATCGCCTTCTGCACCCTGCGTGATTTTCAGCGCTTCCTGATAAATCTGGTTGGCAAGCTCGCGCGTCGGAGCCGTGATGACCACCTGAACGACATCCTTAGCAGGATCAATTTTATTTAACAAAGGAAGCAAGTAAGCGTGAGTCTTTCCGGTTCCCGTCTGAGACTGTCCGATGACGCTTTCTTTTTTTAATACAGCAGGAATCAGCCTTTTTTGAATATCAGTCGGTTCATAAAAACCAAGGCGATGTACTGCATCTATAATAAACGGTTTCAATTCATACACATCAAATTTAGTTTCTTTCATTTTTCCCAGCTCCTTAAAGCGGCACATTATGTGTCCATCATCACATTATACCCGATTTACCTTAAAAACACCACGTTTGGAAGGCGTTTGTTTTATTCAGATAAGGAAAGCAAATACCGAAACCCATGCATATTGTAATAGCAGAGAGAGCTGAAAGGAGGTACAAGTATGTTTTCACAGCAGCAGCCAATGAGAAACTATCCGCAGCCCGGTCCGCCCCGCCCTATGCAAAACCAGCGCATGATGGGAAGAACAGCGCCTGAAATGCGAAGACCTTCATTTGGTCCGCCGCAGCAAGGTTTCCAGCAATCAGGGCAGCAATTTCTTCCTCAGCCAAACGCCGGAGCAAGAAATGGGGCGGGCACAGGCTTAAAAGGGATGCTGTCCAAATTTCTGCCCGGCGCAGGAGGCACAGGGGCCCCCGGAGCAGCCGCAGGCGGAGGAGCAGGTCTGCAAGGCATTCAAAATCTCGCTAATCCGGCATCGTTATCCAGTATGCTCAACAATGTGCAAAAAGTGCTCGGCATGGCGCAGCAAGTCACCCCTATGATCCAGCAGTACGGACCCTTAGTCCGCAATCTGCCGGCAATGATAAAGCTTTACAGTCAATTAAGCAAAAACGATGATACAGAGGGCACTGAAGAAGAAACGAAGACAGAATCGGAAGAAAGTGCAGAAACAGAAAAGAAAACTGCGTCCAGCGACTCTGCCGAAAAGAAAAAATCAAAAGCAAGCAGTTCATCACCTGCAAAAAAAACAGAAGCACCGGACTTGAAGGAACAAGAATCAAAAACATCTGTCTCAAAGAAAAATGAAACGCCCTCTCCTTCCTCGAAAAAAACATCAGGCAGTTCAAAGCCGAGATTATATATTTAACATTCTTTGATATCTGGAGTGAGTTTGGCTATAATGGAGATCAGAAGAATGCAAGATTAGAGCCGTTTGATTACGGCTTTTTATATTGCCTTTACTCACTTCTGTATTGGAGGACAACCGAAAATGGACGTAATTAAAATTTCGCCGCGCGGCTATTGCTATGGTGTTGTTGACGCTATGGTAATCGCTAAAAACGCGGCACTGGATAAAAGCTTGCCAAGACCCATTTATATACTCGGGATGATTGTTCATAATAAACACGTCACTGATGCGTTTGAGGAAGATGGCATTTATACATTGGACGGCGCTAATCGACTGGACATCCTGAAGCAGGTTGACAAAGGAACTGTCATTTTCACAGCGCAC
The DNA here is from genome assembly GCF_023161785.1 of Bacillus sp. 2CMS4F. Taxonomy (NCBI): domain Bacteria; kingdom Bacillati; phylum Bacillota; class Bacilli; order Caryophanales; family Bacillaceae; genus Bacillus; species Bacillus sp. 2CMS4F. The sequence continues at coordinate 610,756 of NZ_JALNTO010000002.1, read as the reverse complement.
GGCGTTTCTCCCGAGGTTAGACGAATCGCCGAAGAAAAAGGATTAGTCGCAATAGATGCTACATGTCCGGATGTAACGAAAACCCATAATTTAATCTTAGAAATGAAAGAAAAAGGATACCACGTAATCTATATCGGCAAAAAAGGCCATCCGGAGCCGGAAGGAGCGGTTGGCGTTGCGCCTGATATCGTTCACTTGGTTGAAACGCCGGAAGATGTCAAAAATCTCGATATCCAAGCTGAAAAATTGATCGTAACAAACCAAACGACAATGTCTCAATGGGATGTTCACGATATTATGGAGCTTGTGAAGGAAAAATATCCTCACGTTGAATATCACCAAGAGATTTGCCTGGCTACCCAGGTACGGCAGGAAGCTGTATCGGAACAGGCGAAAAAAGCGGACTTAACGATCGTTGTCGGCGACCCGAAAAGCAACAATTCAAACCGGCTCGCTCAAGTGTCAGAGGAAATAGCCGGCACAAAAGCGTACCGAATCGGCGATCTAAGCGAATTAAAACTGGAATGGCTTAAAGGCGTAAATACCGTCGCCGTTACTGCCGGAGCTTCAACACCGACACCGATCACCAAAGAAGTGATTCGCTTTTTAGAACAGTTCGATCATGAAAACCCATCAACTTGGACAATCGAACACAATGTTCCGCTCAAAAAAATCCTTCCGAAAGTGAAAGCAAAAAACTGAGGCCCTCACAGCCTCAGTTTTTTTATAGAAAAGTAAATGGATTTGTATCCGTTTCGGAAATAAAGATATTGACGTCTACTTTTTTATCCTTACACATTGACGTCAGTTTTTTTGTGACGCCTTCTTTCATGATTTTTTCAGCGTAATGGCCTGGATCAATGACATTCAGACCAAGCATCATCGCATCATGGGCAACATGGAAATATAGATCACCTGTAACGTAAACATCTGCGCCTTTTCGTTTTGCCTGGTGGATATACTTGTTCCCGTCTCCTCCGAGAACAGCTACTTTCTTCACCATGCTGTCAGCCTGTCCCACCATTCTGACGCCGTTCACTTGAAGCTTGTCTTTCACAAACAAAGCGAATTCCTGAAGCGTCATTTCATTTTTAAGTGTTCCGACACGGCCTAGCCCTTTTTCAGCTGGTGACTGTTCGACAGGATAAACATCATAAGCCACTTCTTCATATGGATGGCTTTTTATCATTGCGTTTATAACGGCTTTTTCTATGCTTTTAGGAAACACAGTCTCCAGTCTGACTTCATGAACGAGCTCAAGCTCTCCTACCTCTCCGATAAAGGGCTGTGCGCCGTCCAGTGGCTTAAAGCTGCCAATGCCCTCAGATGAAAACGCACAATGGCTGTACTCACCGATATGGCCTGCCCCCGCATTTCCCAGTGCTCCTCTGACCTGCTCCTCATATTCTTTCGGCACGTATACGACCAGCTTTTTAAGAGGATCGGTATAAGTAGGGGCCAATACTTCAGTTTCACTCAGCTCCAAGGCCTCAGCAAGCAGATCATTTACGCCGCCGTCAGCAACATCTAAGTTAGTATGAGCCGCATAGACAGCAATATCATGCTTCAAACACTTTTCAATCAGCCTTCCGCCGGGCTGATCAGTTGAAATATGCTTTAGCGGCCGGAAAATAGGAGGGTGGTGCGCAATGATTAAATCAACATCTTTTTCAATCGCTTCATCGACGACGCTTTCCAATACATCCAGCGTAACCATCACATTTTTAACCGGTTTATTTAAACTGCCGATTTGCAGACCGATTTTATCGCCCTCAACTGCATAAGCTTTCGGAGAAAATTGTTCAAACAGCTGGATGACTTGCTGTCCGTTTACCGTTTTAGCCATGATCGATAACCTCCTTTAATAGCTTCATTCGATCGGTTAGTTCCTTCAATTTCTGTTTGTTATCTTCAGATGTTGCAGCACGGCTGATCTGTTCATATATATTTTGAGTATGCTGAAGCTCTTGTGTCCATTTTTTCAAAAATACAGCATTCTTTTCTTTTGCCAAAAATGGGCCTACGAGCATTCCGGCGAGCAAAGAAATTCCGACATAAGCTGCATCTCTGTCTCCGGCTTCGGCCACTAGCACCTCATAGCACTTTCCGTCTTCGTCAAGAATCACTTCATCAATAAGTGCGTATCCTTCTTTATACAGCCACTCTCTAATATGAACGGCATGAATATTCGGCTGTAAAATAAGCCGTTCTTCACCTGTCAGTTTTTCTTTGCCTGCTTCTAAAATATGAGCGATCAGTGACCCGCCCATACCGGCAATTGTTATGGCGTCAGCCTCACCTTTCTGAAGCACTTCCAGGCCGTCTCCTTGCCTTACCGTTATGTGTGCGCTTAAGCCCGATTTTTCGACCTGCCGTTTGGCAGACAAGAATGGACCGTCTGTTATTTCTCCAGCAATAGCTTTGCTGGCTTTATGATTCAGCACCGCATAACAGGGAAGGTAAGCATGGTCAGAACCAATATCCGCTACTACTGCTCCATCCGGTATGTACTCCGCTACTGTTTGTAATCGTTTTGATAATTTTAATTCGTTCACTAGTCATCACAACTTTTCTCAATCATTTTTTCCTTTTCTATCATATAAAAAATCAGCCCGGAATCCAAGCTGAGCGAATGAATTTCAGTTTATTTCTTTGCAGGAACAACATCAAGTATGGGATGACGGACAAAAATAAAAGGCTGTCGAGAACATCTCGGCGGCCTGAGAACGTATAAGGAGAAAGATACATCCTTTATTTAATTTTAGACACCCATTCTGCCATATCATCAAGCTTATCAGCCGGAACAAGACCAGAAGGCATTCCATTACCGCCTTTTTCAATCTTTGTTTTGATTTCAGCGACATCCTTCTTATCCCCTACACCTTTTAAACTCGGACCCGAAACTCCTTCATAATTTTCCCCGTGACACGAGATACAATTCGCCTTGTAAATATCTTCCGGTGAAGCGTTTGCATCATCTTTTTCAGCAGACTTGCTTTCTCCACCGCTCGCAATCTCGCGAGAGTCATCAAGCCCCTTTATTGATAAAAAGAAAGTCAGACCAATTCCTAAAACAGCGATCAGTAAAAATGGAATAAGCGGATTCCATTTCATTTCCCTTCCCCCTTTATGATCCTTCCCCCTATGTAAACACTTCTAATTCTAACTTATTTTTACAAAAAGTAAATGGATTGGCATACAAAAGTTTTTTATTCACACTTTATACAAAATTGAATCAAAACATGCCTATTTCTCTAACATTCCTTTTATTCTATTGTATAATGTATTGTATACGCTTACAATAGAAAATATGGATTGGTATATTGAAATTTTTCATCACAATGTTCATTTGCAAATGACATCATTTTTCAGTAAAATAAAGGCATATTATCCATATATCTTTTTAAAAAAAGAAGAACGGATCTGCAAGACCCGTTCCATCTTATTCTAGAAAATCTTTCAAACGTTTACTTCTGCTAGGATGTCTTAGTTTCCGCAGCGCTTTCGCTTCGATTTGTCGAATACGCTCTCTCGTAACTCCAAATACCTTGCCGACCTCTTCCAATGTTCTTGTACGTCCGTCATCAAGACCGAATCGAAGCCGCAATACATTTTCTTCACGATCTGTTAACGTATCAAGCACGTCTTCAAGCTGCTCTTTCAATAGCTCGTATGCCGCGTGATCTGAAGGTGAAGTAGCCTCTTGATCTTCGATAAAATCACCAAGATGGGAATCATCCTCTTCACCAATCGGTGTTTCAAGGGACACTGGCTCTTGTGCTATTTTTAAGATTTCACGTACTTTTTCAGGTGTTAAATCCATGTCTTCCGCAATTTCTTCAGGTGTTGGCTCTCTGCCTAAGTCTTGCAATAGCTGACGCTGTACGCGGATTAATTTATTAATGGTTTCAACCATATGAACGGGGATCCGGATCGTTCTCGCCTGATCGGCAATGGCGCGTGTAATCGCCTGTCTGATCCACCACGTAGCATACGTACTGAATTTATAACCCTTACGGTAATCAAATTTCTCAACGGCTTTCATCAGACCCATGTTACCTTCTTGGATCAGGTCAAGGAATAGCATTCCGCGTCCGACGTACCGTTTGGCGATGCTGACAACAAGCCGCAGGTTCGCTTCAGCCAATCTGCGTTTGGATTCTTCATCACCTTCTTCAATTTTTTGCGCATAGGCGATTTCTTCCTTTGCAGAAAGAAGGTTAACCCGGCCGATTTCCTTTAAATACATACGAACTGGGTCATTGATTTTGACACCAGGCGGTACACTTAGGTCATTAAGGTCAAATTCTTCTTCGGCTTTGGCAAGCTGCTGAATATTAGGATCTTCTGTTTCTTCATTCTCACTAATTAATTCAACACCTTGTTCACCTAAAAATTCATAATACTCATCCATTTGGTCTGATTCAATCTCAAAGCTGGACATACGCTCAGCAATTTCTTCATATGTCAAAACGCCACGTTTTTTACCAGACTCGGTTAATTGTTCTTTCACTTGGTCGAATGTTAATTCAGTTTCGTGGGTTTGTTTATCAGCCATTATGGATCCCTCCTTCCAAAGCTTGCAACGAATTCTAAAAGCGGTATGATTCTTATTCGGTCCATTCAGGCGTTTTCTATGTGAACTGCCTTTAACAATGTGCGAATAATGAAATGACAATTCATGATGAGGTCAAGCGATCTATTTGCTCCTCCGCAAGGAATCATTGCCAATGAAAGCTCCTCATCAGTTGTCCCGGTTATTTTAAAGATCGGTTCAAAGTAACGATTTCTTGAGCCAGAGATGCCGCTCTCAAAAAATCTTTTTGCCTTTCGGCTTCGGCTCTTTCCGCCTCTTTTTCTTTTATCATTGACCATTTTCTGTGATTCAACACTTTTTTCACATAATCTGATAACTCGGCCTCGCTGAGTTCTTGATTAATCTGAAGCATTAAAATATCAGACAGTACCTGGCTTATATGATCATCCGTCACCCTGGCCATAAGGTGCTGAGGCGTCAGCTCGGCACCCTCTTCATAAAAAGCGTACAGATAGGCGGCCAAAGCGCGGTGTTCATCAATATTAAATTCAAACCCGACCCGGTCAATGACTTTTTTTATGACGCCCCTGTCACGAAGCATATGCGCCAGTAAAAGCCTTTCTGCATTTTCATACGCCGGGCGCAGCCGTTTTTGCCTTGCCTTAGTTGTCAGATGCGCTCTTCTTGTTTTCGTTTCACCGCTGCTGTCAGCAGGTTTGTTTTGCCTGCCGAATACAGTCAGCTGCTCAGTTAATGACTCCTGGGAAATCGAAAATTCGGAAGCAAGCTGTTTCACGTAGACTTCCTGTTCAAGTGATCCTGACAGCGCGCTGATTTCTTTAAGTACTTCTTTAATGTAGGCTAATCGATCGCCTTCATCGGACAGGTTCTTTCCTTTCCGGAAATATTGCATTTTAAACGCCATTACCGTAACGCTTGCATCGACAATGTCGTTTTTGAATTTTTCTCCGCCGTACTGTTTAATGTAATCGTCAGGGTCCAATCCGTCAGGGATCATTGCGACTCTGACTTTACAATCTTTTTTCTGAAGAAGCTCTGCAGCTTTCAAGGTGGCTTCATATCCGGCTTTATCAGAGTCATAGCAAAGAATGATTTCCTCCACGTTTCTTCTCAGAATCTTTACATGATCATCTGTCAGAGACGTGCCCATCGTCGCTATACTCTCTTTTACGCCTGAGTTTACCGCTGATATGACATCAGCGAATCCCTCGAATAAGACAGCTCTTTCCTGCTTTCTGATATGAAGGCGGGCCTTGTGAAAATGATAAAGCAGCTTGCTTTTATGAAAAAGCGGCGTTTCCGGACTGTTCATATATTTTGGCTGCTGGCTGCCAAGCGCTCGGCCTGAGAAAGCCACAACAGCTCCATGATGGTCATGGATCGGAAACATGATCCGGTTTCTGAAACGGTCAAAATATCCGCTTCCGTCTTCGCGTCTGATTAGCAGACCCGCTTTTTCCATTTGTGTTTCACTGAAGCCCCGCTTGACGAGAAATTTTGTTATGAAATCCCAAGAATCAAGAGCATAGCCGATCTGAAATTCATCAATCAGCTCTTTTGTAAACCCTCTTGCAAGCAAATAATCCAGCGCTTCTTGACCTTCTTTTGTATTTATTAACAAATGATGGTAAAATTTCTTCAGAAGCTCATGAGCCTCCGCCATTTTTTGTTCTCCGGAGGATTCTGGCCGGACTGCGGTGTGAACCGTTATATCATCTGGAAAATCAATGTGGTATTTGTCCGCAAGGTGGGAAACCGACTCAGCAAACGAATAGCCCTCCATCTGCCTCAAAAAAGAGAAAACATTGCCGCCCGCTCCGCAGCCGAAGCAATGAAAAATCTGTTTGTCTGGCGATACGGAAAACGAAGGTGTGCTTTCTCCGTGAAAAGGACAGAGTCCAAAGTAGTTTCGGCCTTGCTTCTTTAATTGAACATAATCACCTATGACTTCAACGATATCTGCCGACTTTTGCACCTTGTCTACAATTTCATCTGGTATCCGATTTCCCATCTTATAACACTCCGTCGTACATTATTCGATGTTTTAGTGCAAAATCCCTTCATCGTTCGACAGGATTTTTTGCAGCAGTGTAACAAATCGTTCTCGATCTTCATGATTCAATTTTTTAGGCCCTTTGGCATATATGCCTTTTCTCCTTTGTTTGCCGGAAACATGACGGCCTTCAAGGGCAAAATCAATCGTATCTTCCTTGTAAAGACGCCCTCTCTCCGACATGACGGTGACATTCCTGTTCACAAGCAGGGATGCTAAACCAATATCCTGCGTCACCACGACATCTCCCGGTTTTACATGATTTGCGATATATAAATCAGCAGCTTCTTTATGAGGATCAACATACTTCCATTTTTCTTCCTGACTTCTGGAAAGCTGGTAATGTTCAAATGAAGCGACAAAAAGAACTTGAACTTCATAATCGGATGCTGTTTGTAAAATTTCATCTTTTACGGGACAAGCATCAGCATCGACAAAAATCGTCTTTTCTTTTTCATTAAGAAGAGTAATTCTCCATCCCTCCATTAAACTCCTGCATAAAAGCAAGCAAAATCGCACACCCTGCAAAAATGCGGGTGTATATGAATTTGTCGAAAAATTTCCGGGAGAAATTCTTGACATCTTACCCATAATAGTTTATTCGTATCACACTAACCTTAAACCTAAAATTAATCATTTTATCACAATTTTTTATTATAATACAAACTTCACAAAGATGCTATTGTTTTTCATTATTCCCTTTTGGCAAAGTCAAAAACCCAGGATAGAGCGTCCTGAGTTACATGTTTTTCGTTTTGAGATGATGGATAATATTTGCTGTTTCTTCTACTGCTTTATTTGAAACATCTACAACCTGGCAGCCGATTCGATCCACGATCTTTTCGAAATATTCCAGTTCCTCTTTAATTCTGTTGATATTTGCATAGATGGCCTTGTCATTGAGGCCAAGCGATTTTAACCGTTCTTTTCTGATATGATTCAGTTTATCCGGACTAATCTTCAGGCCGATGCATTTTTTCGGGTCAACATTAAAGAGCTCTTCCGGCGGGTCAACCTCCGGAACAATCGGAACATTGGCAACCTTCAGCCGCTTGTGGGCAAGATATTGAGATAACGGTGTTTTAGAGGTTCTCGATACACCGATCAAAACGATATCAGCTTTTAAAATGCCTCGTGGGTCACGCCCATCATCGTATTTAACAGCAAATTCAATCGCTTCGACCTTTTTGAAATAATCTTCATCAAGCTGGCGGACCCGTCCCGGTTCATATTTCGCCGTTAAACCGTAGGCTGTTTCCATTTTATCAATTAACGGGCCGATAATATCATAATATAAAACATTTGCTTTTTCCGCTTCGGCAATCAAATATTCTCTTATTTCCGGCACCACAAGTGTAAAACAGATAATGCCTCCATCTGCTTTTGCAAGTGAAATCACTTCATTGATAGTGCCAATGTCTTCAACATAAGGAATTCTTCTTACATGTGTATCATCCGCTGAGCCGTTAAATTGGCTTAATGCAGCTTTGACTACCAATTCGGCCGTTTCACCGACGGAATCCGATACAACATAGATGATGCGGTTATTCATATTATCCCCCCGTTAGTCTGCGCTCTTATAGGATTTCATTTTCTGATAAACTGACAAGTATTTTGGTCATATTCGTTTTCGTCACTCTGCCGATCACTTCATATCCTTTATCGGTATCTTTGATGACAGGCAGCGCATCGATTTGTTTTTCAATTAAGTGCTTTGCAATGTCCATCACATAATCCTCGCGTCTGCACACTGTAATATTCGGCATTCTAGTCATAATAATGTGCACAGGGACAGAAGTAAGCTCCTGCTGGCCGATGCTGGCTCGTAGTAAATCCTTTCGTGAAAGCACTCCGACTAAAACAGCATCACGGTCCACTACAAACAGAGTACCTACATCTTCTAAAAACATGGTGCAAATCGCATCATATACAGAAACGTTCTCGTGAATAACGACGGGGATAGATTGAAAGTCTTTCACCTGAAGCTTTTTCAGTTTATCTGCCAAAAGCTGCGTGCCGGTTTTTCCAGTATAGAAATAACCGACTCTCGGGCGCGCCTCAAGGAAACCTGACATGGTGAGTATGGCTAAATCCGGACGCAGTGTTGCTCTCGTTAAATTCAGCTGTTCGGCAATATGCTCCCCTGTAATCGGTCCGTTTTCTTTTACAATCTGCAAAATATGTTCTTGCCGTTTATTTAGTTCGATCGTACTCACCACCTTTTCACTTCGTATCTATGTAAAGAAATAATAAACCATATTATAACGTAAATGCTTTGTAATCAAACAAAAAAACTTTCAAATGGGGAAAAGACGATTACCGATCCCACAGCAACCGCCTTTTCTTTCTTTATTTTACAATAAGGGCATTCATATTAGCAAAGGACTTGATCTGATCCGCCAAGCTTACCATTTGCGCTAATCGGTTTGCCTTTAATGTCTCGTTATCAGCAATAACCATCGTATGGTCGAAATAAGCATCAATCGGTTCCTTCAAGGCCGCAAGGGAAGAAAGTGCCGCCTCATAATCCTTTTTGCTGAAGCTTTCCTGCAGATTTTGTTTAGCAGCTTGATAAGCTTCGTACAGCTTCGCTTCGTATTCATTTTCAAACAAATCAGGCTGAATTTCCGCGCGAACTCCTTTTTTGCTGATAGAGATCACTCGGCCTAAAGCTTCTGCTGTTTCCTTAAAGCCTGGCGCACCCAATTTTTGTTCCAGCACTTGCGCTTTGTGGAGCGCCGAATATGGCTCAAGCTCAGAGCTTTCCAGCACGGCATCTATTACATCATGTCTGATCTGCTCCGCATTTAAGACGTATTTTAGACGCTGAGTGAAGAAATCTAACAGTTCGGTTTCTTTTTCGGTTTGTACGAAAGTCAGCAGTTCTTCAAACGAAATGCCCCAGTTCCGGTCAAGCAGAATAGCGACAATACCGCTCGCTTGGCGGCGCAAGCCGTAAGGATCCTGTGAACCAGTCGGAATGACGCCAATAGAGAAGAAGGATGCGATTGTATCCAGCTTATCCGCCATGGCAACTACCGCCCCAGTGAAAGTGGAAGGCGTTTCTCCGCCTGCAGATCTAGGCATATAGTGTTCGTTGACAGCTGCGGCTACAGCATCATGTTCGCCAAGCATTTTCGCATACTTTTCACCCATAATTCCTTGAAGCTCAGGGAACTCATATATCATATGTGTCACAAGGTCAAATTTAGAAATTTCAGCAGCACGTTTCACATATTTTAATGTATCTTCATCAGCTTGAAGACGGACAGCAAGCTTCTCTGCGATCGCTGTTACTCTTCTTACCTTATCAGCGAGAGAGCCAAGCTCTTCATGGAACACAATGTTTTCGAGCTTCTTTACATTTTCATCAATGTTCAGTTTCTGGTCTTCCTTGTAGAAGAAGGAAGCATCTGATAAACGCGCACGCAGCACTTTTTCATTGCCTCGCGCGACATTTTCGATCGCGTGGCTGTTTCCGTTACGGACTGTGATAAAGTAAGGCAGCAAATCTCCGTTTTTGTCTTTAACAGGGAAATAGCGCTGATGCTCTTTCATTGTCGTTACAAGCACTTCCTCAGGAATGGACAGAAACTCAGATTCAAATGACCCGTAAAGAGCCGTCGGATATTCTACTAAATGATTGACCTCATCAAGGAGGTCCTCGTCAACCGGAATACTCCAATTGTTTTCTTCGGCCATTGCTTCCAGCTGCGATTGAATCATGTGTTTGCGAACATTTGGATCAGCAATAACATGCTGCTGTTTCAGCTGTTCTTCATAACTTGAAGGTGATTCAATAGACACTTCATGCCCGAGGAACCGGTGCCCCTGTGTCGTCCGGCCTGACTCAACATTTGTGATTGCAAACGGAATGACATCCTGGCCAAATAAAGCGACAATCCATTTAATCGGTCGGATATAACGCAGATCTTCATTTCCCCATCTCATGTTTTTCGGGAAATGGAGGCTTGTAATTAAGCTGTTCAGTTCAGGCAGAAGCGTTTTGGTTTCTTGTCCTGCTTGGAATTTTTGCACAAAAACATATTCCGTGCCTTTTATTTCTTTCATATACAAGTCTTCCACGCTGGCACCTTGACCTTTTGAAAACCCAATCGCCGCTTTTGTCCAGTTGCCGTCAGCATCAAGGGCAATTTTTTTTGCAGGCCCTTTTGCTTCTTCTTTTATATCATCCTGCTTTTCTGCTACACCCTTTACTAAAACAGCAAGGCGTCTCGGTGTATTAAAAAGCTTCACTTCACCGTGTGCAATATTTTTTTCTGCAAGCCAGCCTGTCAGCTTTTCACCAAGCTGAACCATGCTTTCATTCAAAAAGCGCGCCGGCATTTCCTCTAATCCGATCTCTAAAAGTAAATCCTGTTTACTCATGAGAAGAACCCTCCCCTTTAAGCATTGGGAACCCTAGTTTTTCTCGTTCCTCATAATAGGTTTTTGCGACTTTTCTTGCTAAATTCCGCACTCTTCCGATATAGCCTGTCCGCTCTGTAACAGAGATTGCCCCTTTGGCATCAAGAAGGTTGAATGTGTGCGAGCATTTAAGCACGTAGTCATATGCGGGATGCACAAGACCGTTATCCATTTGCTTGATCGCTTCTTTTTCATACGTGCTGAATAATTGGAACAGCATATCAACGTCAGATGTTTCAAATGTATAAACGGAATGCTCGTACTCAGCCATCATGAATAAATCTTTCACAGTAAACCCTGACGTCCACTCAAGATCAAATACATTTTCTTTATCCTGAATATAAGAGGCCAGACGCTCAATTCCGTATGTAATTTCCACGGAAACAGGCTTACACTCAAGTCCCCCAACCTGCTGGAAATACGTGAATTGTGTAATTTCCATCCCGTCAAGCCATACTTCCCAGCCAAGACCCGCACAGCCTAAAGACGGATTCTCCCAGTTGTCCTCAACAAAACGGATGTCATGCTCAAGCGGATCAATTCCGAGAGCGCGCAAAGAGTCTAAATACAGCTCTTGAATGTTATCAGGTGATGGTTTAATGATGACCTGAAATTGATGATGCTGATAGAGTCTGTTCGGGTTTTCTCCGTATCGGCCGTCAGCTGGGCGTCTTGACGGCTCAACGTAAGCCACTTTCCACGGCTCAGGACCGATACTGCGCAAAAATGTATACGGGCTCATCGTGCCGGCCCCTTTTTCTACATCGTATGCCTGCATGAGCACACAGCCTTCATTAGACCAATGCTTCTGCAGGGTTAGAATCATGTCTTGAATATTCATTTCAAGCACCTCCACTTTTCTTTCATAAAATTGCTGCGGCAGCAACCCAAAAACTCCCGTCTCTATGCTTGCCAGCCGCAAACATAGGGACGAGAGTTCTCCCGCGGTTCCACCCTAGTTGCTGAGAACAAAATCCCAGCCTCTTTTTTAAAATTGCTCAAGAATGCCTTTCGTTGCGCGCTCATCCTTAGCTTACACCGTCCTAAGGTCGCTTTTATGAGGTAAACGCAAGTACTTCTTTCTCTCACTGCAACATATTTTATAATAAATGATCATATAAAAAGATGGGCCATATGTCAACTTTTGTTTTCACCCATAAGATGTTTCATGCTCTCCATTTGATCTAGAAAACGCTTCGATTTCAGATAAACCCCCGAATATTCTTCGTAGTACAAGTCAATTACTTGCTTTAATTCATCTTTCGTTTCCTGTTTTAAAGACACATTGCCAATTCTTGAAAGGTCGAAGTAATAAAACAGTCTCAAAAGCCTTGCCGTTTGCGGTTTAATCGGCACCTTGTAAGGGTCTTTGTCAAAGCAGCGATGGCAAATAAAACCGTTATCGCGAACAGAAAAATGGAATGTCCCATCCTGGCTTTTACAATGCACACAGTGATTAAGCTCAGGATACAGTCCCATCACAGCAAGCATCTTCATTTGAACAATGAAGGTAATAACATCTGGGTCTGTTCCTTCGTCAAGCTGTTTAAAAGATTCTAAAATAAATTCAAACAAATAGGGATTTGGTTTTTTTTCTTCTGTGCCTTTGTCAACGAGCTCAGCAATAAAAGCTGCATATGCAGTTAAAAACAAATCCTCTCTGATGCCTCTCATGCTGAGAATCATTTCACCCTGCTGAAGGGTTCCGAGGCCTGTTGTTTTCTGCATTAGGAATGAACCATACAAAAAGGGCTGGCTGACTGCTGATAAACGGCTGTTCGGTTTTTTGGCTCCTCTGGCCATAACACCTATTTTTCCGTGTTCTCTTGTCAGTAAAGTAACAATTTTATTCGTCTCTCCGTAATCATTGGTACGAAGAACGATTCCTTCACATTTTGTCAGCATTTCCGCACCTTCCTAAAACAGGAGCGGTCAAGAGGTCTATAAAATTGGAAAATCAAATCGGGCTAGCTCATCTTCTAGTTCTTCGGGTCTTTCCATGTTCTCTTTTTCCAGTTCTTTAAAAAGAAGATACGTATCAACATTTCCTGTTTGAGAAAATACGTTCCAGGTAAAATTCAACACAAGAAACCCACCTTTCTGTAGTTAAACTAGCTTACCTAAACTCCAAATTCTTACCTTTATCTTGACCAGATGTCCTCCATTTCATGTTAAACAAAATTTGCTAATGTATCCCTGTTCATGTGAGATAATGACACAGCAAGTGATTAATATTCATCCTCTTTAAAGCCGAAGTCGCGAAGCTGGGACATTTTGTTACGCCAGTCTTTCTGCACTTTTACCCACAATTCTAGATAGACGCGAGAACCTAAGAGGGCCTCGATATCCGCTCTCGCTCTTTTTCCGACTTCTTTCAGCAGGCTGCCTTTTTTTCCGATGACAATGCCTTTTTGAGAATCCCGTTCGACCACAATTGTTGCCGCCACGTGCACGGATCCGTTGTCCTGCCCTTTAATCGATTCGATGCTTACCGCAATGCTGTGCGGGATCTCTTCCCTTGTCAGATGCAGCACCTTTTCCCTGATCAACTCAGAAATGATAAAGCGCTCCGGATGATCGGTCACCTGGTCACTCGGATAAAACTGCGGACCTTCAGGCAAATATGCTTCAATCTGCGCCAGCAATGTTTCAATGTTATTTCCCTCTAATGCAGAGATCGGAACAATTTCCTTAAAAGGATATCGCCTGCGGTATTCGTCAATTAGCAGAAGCAATTGATCAGGATGAATCTTGTCAATTTTGTTTACGATTAAGAAAACAGGTGTCGAGGTATTCTGCAGTTTCTCAATAATGAACTCGTCGCCCTTGCCATAGCCTTCCTCAGCATTGATCATAAATAAAATCAAATCGACTTCTTTTAATGTATTTTGCGCCACTTTCATCATAAAGTCCCCAAGCTTATGCTTAGGCTTATGAATTCCTGGTGTGTCAATAAAAATCGTTTGTGATGTGCCTGTCGTTAATACCCCTTGCACCTTATTTCTTGTTGTTTGGGGCTTATCACTCATGATCGCGATTTTTTGGCCGATCACTCTGTTCAAAAAAGTAGACTTCCCTACGTTTGGTCTTCCGATAATGGATACAAATCCTGATTTAAAGCTTTCGTTCGTCATGTAAATCCTCCGATGAAAATGCGCCTGGCAATAATTCTTCTGCAGTCATTTCTTGTATTTGTCCTTGTAAATTGGTCAGCACGATAATAACGTCCTTTGTGCAGAGCTCAGAAATCACCTGCCGGCAGGCTCCGCACGGTGATACTGGTCCCGGGGTGTCAGCAGCTACTGCCAGCATCTGAAACTCAGTATCGCCTTCAGAAACAGCTTTAAACAAAGCGGTACGCTCAGCGCAGTTGCACATGCTGTATGCCGCATTCTCTATATTGCAGCCTCTGTACACTTTTCCATCTTTGGTAAGAAGAGCGGCTCCTACTTTAAACTTGGAATACGGTGCATATGCCATGTCACGCGCTTTTAAAGCTTCTGTTATCAATTTCTGTCTGTTCATGTGTGCATGTTCCTCTCTTACCTATAATGGTACCGCTATCACTTTATATTTTACATAATGGCGCTCCTTTTTTCACGCCCATTTCTAAAAATGTAAAATAAATGTAAGAATTTTCAGCCATACAGCTTTGGCAAAAAAATAAGTAAACCAATAATACACGAAATCACGGCAAAAACGCAAACAGCCCCGGCAGCAGCGTCCTTAGCCGCCTTAGCAAGCGGGTGATGCTTATCTGTTACTAAATCAACCGTGTGTTCAATAGCTGTATTTAAAAGCTCCAGTGAAAGCATTCCGCCAATCAAAAGAAAAATAATAGCCCACTCTGTCAGGCTGAGATTAACGAGAAAACTGCAAATGATAACGGCGCAGGCAGCCGCGGCATGAAATTGAAAATTCCGCTCCGTCCGCGCCGTTCTCCATATGCCCCGCCCTGCGTGCACGAAGCTCATTAGGAATCGCTTCAGCTCATTTCTATGATCTCTTGAGTCCATAGGCGTCCAGCAAATCCTTTTGCTTAGTAAACATCTCCTCTTCTTCCTCTTTCGTCATATGGTCATATCCTAAAAGATGCAGGAATCCATGTACCGCTAGAAAGCCAAGCTCTCTCTTGAAAGAATGGTTATATTCTTCAGCCTGCTCTCTTGTACGATCTGCACTGATGATAATGTCACCTAGAACCGGCGGCATTTCAGCACCGACAATTTCAACTTCGTCTTCTCCCTCTTCTTCAAGAGCAAAAGAGATGACGTCTGTCGGCGTATCCTTTCCCCGATACTCTTTATTGATCTGCTGAATGTCTTCATTGGTAACGATCGTGACAGAAACCTCAGCCTGGTCCTGAACTCCTTCGCGCTCAGCGGCAAATTGAAGCAGATTTTCTACTTCTTTAAGCATCTCTTCAGAGACACTTCCGGTTTCATCTACGATATCAATCAATAAACTCATCTATTTCACCTTCTTAGTAGCCTCCGGATATTCAATCCGGGAGTGGAAAATTCCTTTTAATGTTGCACAAAGCGTTTTTGCGATTGTATCAAGCTCTTTAAATGTCAAATCGCATTCACTAAACTGTCCGTCCTGAAGCTTATCGGATATAATACCCCGGACAAGCTTTTCAATTCGTTCAGGATTTGGATTATGCATCGATCTGACAGCCGCCTCGACACTGTCTGCCACTGATATAATCGCGGCTTCTTTTGACTGCGGCTTCGGTCCCGGGTAACGAAATTCTTCCTCTGTAATCTGATCGCCTTTTTCCTTCGCTTTATAATAAAAGAATTTCAAAAGAGAGGTCCCGTGGTGCTGCTCAGCAATATCCACAAGCTCCTTTGGAAATTTATAGTTCCTCAGCATATTCGCTCCGTCAGTGGTATGCGAAATAATGATATTTTTACTGAGCTGCGGAGAAAGCTTATCATGCGGATTGTCAATATTCATTTGATTTTCAATAAAATACTGCGGCCGCTTTGTTTTTCCGAGGTCGTGATAATACGCACCGACTCTTGCAAGCAAACCATTTGCCCCTACCGCCTCGCAGGCGGCCTCTGACAAATTAGCGACCATGACGCTGTGGTGATATGTACCTGGTGTTTCTGTCAGTATTTTTCGAAGCAACGGATGGTTAGGGTTAGACAGCTCGATCAGCCTCATTGTGGACAAAATGCCGAAACCTGTCTCAAAAAACGGCATAAGCCCGATAATTAATACGGAGGAAGCGAAACCCGACACAACCCCCATCAGCATGAGCGTCCCGATTTCCAAGCCTGACAGCGCGGTGTTTTGAATCAATAATAGAGATAGAACCACAATCATATTGATAAACGCCACAAAAAGCCCGGTCTGCAAAATTTTTGATCTGCCATTGTGTTTTCCTAAAAACAAAACACCGGAAATACCGCTGATCAAATAATAAATACCAATGACATAATTAAATGTTCCTGTCACACCTTGATTAAACATCATACTTCCGCAAATCGCAAGAATGATACTTCCTAAAATAGCGATCCGTTCATTCATCAGCAGCTTGATTAAGATTGCACCGGCCGCAATGGGGACAAGATAGCCAATATTGTTATATTCCATCTTTTGAAATAAACTGACAACCTCCATAATAACAAGCAAAAGCGTTGTAATAATGGAGAATAATAGGATCGACTTGTTTTTGAATTTCAGATTTTGATTCTGTTTTTCGAAATAGTAAACGAGTGTAGCAATGAAAAGCCCGATCATAATCAAAAGGCCGCTAATCGGCTTGAACAAATTGGAGTTATTTAACAATCCGGTCAGCTCAAGCTTTCTGTACACTTCCCGATCAATGAGGTCATTTTCTTCCACGAGCACCTGCCCCTGTTTGATCTGAACCTGCTGAACATTGTCTGACGCTTCCTGGCGTTTTGCCTCTGTTGCTTTTGGATCGAAGACGTAATTCGGAATAATGGCGTAACGCCCGATTTCCGTGGCGGCTCCCAAATATTTAGACGGGATAGAATTACTCTTCAGTTCTTTTTGCACTTTATCTTTTGCTTCAGATAATTTATCCGACGGGATTTCACTGCTCATCACTGAGTTTACTGCTGTTATGACAGTATCTCTGACAAATGAAAAATCTTCATGGTCCGCCTTCAGCAAAGTCTTGATGGCATCCTCTGATATAGAATCATTCACATCTGACGTCAGCTTATTTTTCACCGACTTAATCATTGTTTTTTCTGATGGTGAACTGCTGTCTTCTTCTGCTGATTTTTTCACTTCACTGATACTGTCGAATATCGATGACACAAGATCAATTCGATTGTCTGTATAATCTTTCTTTAAGGTATATTGATCTTCGACCGCATCCTCAGCAGCTTGCTTTTTTTCCTCTGTCGCTTTTTGATCTTCCACAGTTGCCGGAGCATAAATGGTCTTGTCGCTGACTGAAAATAGGTCTAAATCAAGCGTTTCCGGCTTCACATGTACAAAAAGCAATGCGAACATAATCGCAGCCAGCAGAAGATACAGCAGTACATGCATGGAACGGGCATTTTTAAAGCCGCGCCACTTTTTTGAGCCGCTTTTGGTCTTCCCCTTCTTTTTCAACACAAGAACCTCCTCTAGAAAATCAAGCTCATAAGCAAAAATGACCCGATAACGCGCGATCGGGTCATTCAGGATTAATTTTGCTTATCGTATGCTTCAATAATTTTCGCAACAAGCGGATGTCTGACCACGTCTGTCTGGTCCAGTTCAATCACAGAAATGCCGTTGATTTCTTTCAGCATCTCTCTCGCTACTGCAAGTCCCGATTTGACGCCTTTCGGCAGATCAATTTGGCTAACGTCACCTGTAATGATCATTTTAGAGCCAAAACCCAGTCTCGTCAAAAACATTTTCATTTGGGCAGGCGTAGTGTTCTGTGCTTCATCAAGTATAACATAGGCATCATCAAGCGTCCGGCCTCTCATATAAGCGAGCGGAGCGATTTCAATGACTCCTCTTTCCAGCAGCCGTTCTGTATGATCTGTTCCAAGGACATCATGAAGAGCGTCATACAGCGGGCGCAAATAAGGATCTACTTTCTCTTTGAGGTCACCTGGTAAAAAACCGAGGCTTTCACCGGCTTCTACCGCAGGTCTTGTTAAAATGATTTTTTTAATATGTCCGTTTTTCAATGCGTGGACTGCTTTTACGACAGCAAGGTACGTTTTTCCGGTTCCCGCCGGGCCGATGCCAAATACAAGATCATTTCGTTTCATGGCGGCTACGTATTCCCGCTGTCCCATGGTTTTCACACGGATCGGTTTGCCTTTTGCGTTTTTTGTAATTTCTTCTTCGTACATGCTTTCAAAATATTCAAGTTCATTCTTTTTTGCCATCTTGATGGCGGAAATCACATCACGTTCAGAGATCTCTATCCCCTTGCGAATTAATGCGAGAAGTGATCCCAGAAGCCTGTCGGCAATCTGAAACGATTCTTCATCGCCTGAAATATAAATCGTTTCGCCCCGCGTAATGATATTTACATCCAGATCTTTCTCCATCAGTGTCAAAAAAGAATCTTGATTCCCGAACAGTGAAAGCGCCTCGTCCGGGCTTTTCAGTTTTTGATTCATCGCAAGTAAATGTTCTGTCATTCTTCAGTCTCCCTGACAATAGGTGTGGTTTGAACGATATCTTCTATAACTTGGTAGAGAATAATCAACTTTACTTTACCATTCTCGACTGTCTGGTGCAAAACTTTTTCACTTTTCACCTCGCCGTCCTCGCCTATTTTACTCTCTACATCCCGTTTACCCATTTTGATTCCTTCTTGAACTGCTTCTTCTTTCGTATATTTTCGCAAAGCCTCTTCACTTTCTCTCGTTTGCTCTTTGATATAAGAAACAGGGAGCTCCAAACCGAGAAAATGAAGCGAATGCTTCTCTTGTTCTGTTTTTGGATGTTTTAATTCTTCTTTTTTAAGCGTTATCCCCCAGATTGGGAAAGCCCATGAGCCAAAAGAAAGCTTGTGCTTTGTCCTTACTTTGCCCGTATAGACGTTAAATAATGTTTCAAGGGGCACCGTTACTTCAGATCTGTACCAGGTCTCGCCGTAAATTTCAGCTTTAGAGGCGACTTCCTGCTGCTCATCTTCGCTTCCGATTAAGCCGGAGACAAGCATTTGCCCCTTTTCCACATGATCATGGATTGCGGCCATGGGCTGTCCTTTCTGAACAAACATTCTTGTAATGGTTGCTTTCTTTTTGGCGACAATGTGGCGCGGACTGACATACTTTTCTTTTTCAGGCTCATTTTTCTCTACAACTTTCATGTGGATGGTCGTGCCTTTCAAATCGACTCCGACCCACGTGATATTGTCTATTCCGTTGGTTAACGATTTTTGTATTTTTTCGGGAGACTGCATTAAAAATTGCAATCGCCCTTTTTTGACGCCGATTTCCTTCAAATGCTGCATCATTTGGTGCTCCGTTTCAGGCTTGGCACCAGTCACTTCAATTTTCCACACCATATTGGAGAGCAAAAACAAAAGGATAAAAAAAAGCGCAAAACCAATGGTAAAACCTAAATTCAGTTTGGATTTCAGCAATAAGAACGGGAACCCTTTTCGATTGATAAAACGGGCTTTACAGTCAAACTCTCTTCTGACACGCCGAAAGGCATGTACATCCTGAAGCTGTATATATAACAAGACGGCTTCTTTCTTTTTTTTCAGATGAAAGATCGGAATCCCTCTTCTTGTGCATTCATTAAGGAGCCGTTCAATGCCTCGTCCCGTCACTTCAAGCTGGACCTTACCACCAAAAAAAGACAGCCATTTATTTTTCACAACATTTCCCCCTCGGCTTTATGACTCAACATATCGAACGACATCAATCGTACCCTCCAAAAGTATTTCTTCCGGAAGAATCGCTTTGATAACAAAGTTTTTTCCTGATATGATGCACTGGCCCTGCTTCAGCATCAGCCTCACTTCATTCTCACTGAACAGCAGAAGGCCTCTGTGGTTTTCTATGTAGATATGAAGTCTGCCGACCATTGTGATCCGCGGCAGATCCATCATAACGTCCGGGGGAATTTCCAATGCTCTTGTCAGCCAAGCTTTTAAACGATTCTTTCTTTGCCCCATACAAAAAGAACCCCCTTTCATCTCATATGTATGATTTGAAAGAAGGTTCTAACACTTAATTTTTGCGGGCTGCACGCATTGTGTGATGAGGTTTTTTTGCCCTTGGCGGACCGAATACCTCGCCTAAGACTATGCCTTGCACCACAGTGTCTTTATTGACCTGAAGCAGTTTTTGCTTGGTATACACAGCTTTATGTTTGGCGGCAGTAAGATCCCGCTCAAGCCCTTTCAGGTTTCTTTCCGTTTCCTTCCGTCTGTCTTCAGCTTCTTGTCTCATCTGTTCCAAGCGGTTTGGAATAGGAGCTTGCGTTTCTTCAGCTGATTGTTTATTTTGAACAGAAGCAGGTTTCATTGTCTGCGGCTTTTTTCTTTTTTGATTTTGATTGTTTTTTTCTTCTTTTTTCACTTTGCCGAAAATCGTTGAAATAATTCCGATAATCGCTGCAATAACAAGCGGATTCGTCAGTATATCTTCCATCACTATTCTCCCTTCTGTATAGAGAGATTATGATTTGCGGTCTTCATCCGATTGGTCTTTCGTTAATTTACCGAATGAATCACGCATATCTGTGTCTGCATCAATGTTTTTAATATTCATGTAGTCCATGACGCCGATATTTCCTTCGCGTAAGGCTTCGGCCATCGCAAGCGGCACTTCCGCTTCGGCTTCAACCACTTTAGCTCGCATTTCTTCTACACGCGCGCGCATTTCCTGTTCTTGAGCAACAGCCATTGCACGGCGTTCTTCGGCTTTGGCCTGTGCAATATTTTTGTCGGCCTCTGCCTGATCCGTCTGCAAGATCGCCCCGATGTTTTTACCAATGTCAACATCAGCAATATCGATCGAAAGAATTTCAAAGGCGGTTCCTGAATCCAGGCCTTTACCGAGAACCGTTTGAGAAATCATATCAGGGTTCTCCAGCACTTTTTTGTGATTTTCGGATGAACCGATTGTAGAGACGATCCCTTCGCCTACACGGGCTACAATCGTTTCCTCACCCGCACCCCCGACGAGGCGGTCGATATTGGCTCTTACTGTAATTCTCGCTTTCGCCTTCACTTCAATTCCGTCCATGGCAACGCCTGCAATAAACGGTGTTTCAATGACCTTCGGATTAACGCTCATTTGCACGGCTTCCAATACATCACGGCCGGCAAGGTCGATGGCTGCACAGCGTTCAAATGTAAGCTCAATATTAGCACGCTGAGCTGCGATAAGTGCGTTAACGACTCTATCTACATTCCCCCCGGCAAGATAGTGGCTTTCAAGCTGGTTTGTTCCAACGTCGAGTCCCGCTTTATGCGCTTTAATCAGCGGATTAACCACCCGGTTCGGTATGACGCGGCGTAGCCTCATCCCTATTAGAGTGAAAATGCTGATTTTAACTCCGGCTGCTAAAGCTGAAACCCAGAGCATAACAGGTACAAATGTAAAAAATACAGCTAAGACAATGATCCCTACTACGACAATAGCCAGTATCATTAATGTTGATGGGTCCATGCTACTTCTCCTCGTTTCTGTTTAAATTTCTCTCACGACAATGCGCGAGCCTTCCACTTTGATTACTTTTACTTTTTTATCTTTCTCTGTAAATAATCCTTCAGATACCACATCAAGACGTTCGTCATCGATAATGACGGTTCCCGCGGGGCGCAGCGGCGTAAAGGTCACGCCCTCCTTGCCGATTAAGTCCGTGCGCGTTTGGTTTGATACATAACCGCTCTCTGTATTTGTAGAATCATTTAATATAAACTTCTTAAAGAATTTCATACGCTTTCCCAACACCCTTGTCAGTAAAATGAAAGCTGTAATGGAAACAGCTGAGGCGATCAAGAGAGAAACCGCCATGACTGTGAAGCTTCCCGCGGCTAAAAATAAGCTCGCAACAATTGCTCCCAAGCCAAGTAAACCAATAATTCCTCCGGGGAGGAGTATCTCCATCAGGATCAGAATCACCCCTGCTATAAAGAGGAGAACCGTTTCATATCCGGCAAGACCCGTTGCAAGATGTCCGTAAAAAAACAGGATCAAAGCGATAAATCCTGCTGTTCCAGGCAGACCGACACCAGGAGAAAAAAGCTCAACAGTAAGACCTAAAAAGGCAATTGTCAATAAAATAGGAACAACAATCGGACTGGTCAGCCACCTTGCTGCCTTTTCTGCAAAGCTTTCCTCAGCATAGCTGATATGTGCATCTTCGTATCCAAGCTTCTTCACAAGCGCGGAAAGATTTTTAACAGTTCCTTCTGAATAGCCTACGTCAACAGCTTTTTCCGCAGTCAGCGTAAGCAGATCTCCCTTCGGCGCGCCCGCTTCTCTTGCATCTACATCAGGGTCTGCCATGGCACGCGCATATTTTGGATCACGGTTGTTTTTTGCTGCAGCATCTTCCAGCTCCGCAAGCCAGAATGATTCAGCTTTTTTGTCAGCAGCATTGCCTTTACCGTCTATGATCGCCGCGGCTCCCATTTTCCCTCCGGGTGCCATATAAATGGCGTCAGCCTGTAACGCGATATATGCACCAGCAGACAATGCCCGTTTGTTTACATAAGCAGTTATCGGGATATCTGTTTCGTTGATCGTGTCCGCTATTTCAATAGCTGATTTCACCAGTCCTCCCGGTGTGTTGATATCAAGAATAATATGGTTTGCATGCTGAGCCTCTGCATCTTGTAGCGAACGCGACAAAAACGAGGCAAGACCCTTTTCGACATTTTTTTCAACGGGAATGACGTAGACGGTTTGTTTTTCTGCTTTTGTGTGCAGCTGAACTCCTAATAATGATAGTAGAAATATGCTCAAAAGAGCCGCTCGGAATCCTTTTGTTTGAAGCAAGGGCGATGTATCCCTCCTTCCTCGTATATTAAGTGCCTTCTCTTCATACGTAACAAATGTATCAAAGGTTTCATTTTTTTATGTATAAAAAAAGACATCTCTCTTAGAAAGATGTCCTTTTCTTCGCCATTTAAGACAGTTGACTGCTCACAAGCTTATTAATTAAACTTCCGTCAGCTTTACCTTTTACTTTAGGCATAATTGCCCCCATCACTTTGCCCATGTCCGCTTTTGAGCTCGCACCGACCTCCGCGATGGTTTCATTTACGATTGTACGCAGCTCTTCTTCTGATAGCTGCTGTGGTAAATAAACTTCTAAAATGTCCAGCTCTTTTTGAACTTTATCTACTAAATCTAAACGATTAGCGTTTGAAAATTCCTGGAGGGAGTCTTTACGTTGCTTAAGTTCACGAGAAAGGACAGTGAGTTCCTCATCCTCGGTCAAACTGTCTTTCTTAAGCTTAATTGCTTCGTTTTGAAGTGAAGCTTTAACCATTCGAACGACAGTCAGTTTGTCTTTCTCACGGCTTTTCATATATAGCTTCATATCTTGGTTAAGTCGCTCAAGAAGACTCATAAATCCACCCTCTTTTAGAATTTGCGTTTTCTAGCAGCTTCAGACTTTTTCTTGCGCTTTACGCTAGGTTTTTCATAAAATTCGCGCTTTCTTGCTTCTTGCAAAGTACCTGTCTTTGATACACTGCGTTTGAAGCGACGAAGAGCATCTTCAAGCGATTCGTTTTTTCTAACGACCGTTTTTGACATTCTCTTTCCCTCCCTCCGAATACACCAATCGACTACCTTTAAGTTACACATATAAACATGTACTTTGACATTATAATATAAGCCTTCAGTCAGGTCAACTAAGTGAGTTCACTTTTCTGTCATGAGCGGGACTGCCTGTCTATATAATGATAGAAAGGGGTTGGTGAATAAAATGTTGCTTCTGATTAGTTTTACCGCTCTTATATTATTCTTTCTCGCAGGAATGAACATGCTTCGGAAAGGTTTAATTTCGCTGACGTATTCAAAAATTGAAGAGCAGCTGCTGATTTTTACGGATCATCCATTAAAAGCATTCCTCATCAGTATTGTTTTTACAGGATTTCTCCAAAGCAGCTCCGCCTTTATGGTAATTGTCATCGGATTTGTAAGTGCGGGGGCCCTTTCTTTCAAACGGACAATACCGATGATCCTTGGAACAAATGTCGGATCTACCTTTACAACCGAATTTCTTGCAATCAAAATGGATGTGTTGATTTGGATTCTATTGATTGGCGGTTTGCTGTTTTTTCTGACGGGCAGGTATCCGTTCAAACAGCTGGGAACAAGCTTCCTCGGACTCGGAATTATCTTTTTTTGCATCAGCGGCTTCAGCCGTCTTGCAGAACCGCTTACTCAGCTGAAAACAGGTGCAGGGATTCTTCATCATGTAAACGACTCAAACTGGTCTGCTTTGCTTATCGGCATGGTGTTAACTGCAATCATTCACTCAAGTTCTGTCTGCGTCGGCATTTTAATGAGCTTTATGAATGAAGGCGTTATTGGACTGACACAGGCAATGAGCGTTGTGCTTGGGTCAAACATCGGGACATGCATTACCGCTGTCATGGCTGCTGTATCCGGTGGATATGCGGCAAAACAGACAGCGTGCGCCCATGTTTTGTTTAACATAATCGGCGTAGCAATTGTATTCCCGTTTTTGGCGGCAGCGACCGGCTTTGTTGAACAGCTCTCGGCAGACCCTGCCCAAAGAATCGCCCATTTCAGCCTGCTATTTAATGTCGTATCAGCTCTTTTGTTTTTACCGCTTACCAACTTGTTCTACAGCTTTATTAAACTGCTTATTCCAGCTAAAAACTGAACATAAAAAACCGGCACATTCAGATGCACCGGTTTTTCAGATTAAGAAGACATACGCATTTGTTCTGTTATGTCATCCTCAACAATACGGACAAACTGTCCTTCATTGTATGGATAGCCTGCTTTTAGTATTTTTACTTTCACGATTTTGCCGATCATGTCTTCCGTACCTTTGAAAACAACTTTCATGTAGTTGTCTGTGTAGCCGACATACATGTTTTCTTCATCTGATTCTTTAAATGCTTCCTCAGGAATAATTTCAAGGACTTCATTTTCATAATCAGAGGCATATTCCTTCGCAAGCTGGTCAGAAAGTGCAATCAGGCGGTGTACACGTTCGTTTTTGACGTTTTCTTCCACTTGGTCTTCCATCCGCGCAGCTGGGGTTCCCGTACGTTTGCTGTAAGGAAAAACATGCAGTTCAGAGAATCTGTTTTCTTTAATAAAGTTATAGGTTTCCATAAATTCTTCTTCTGTTTCGCCAGGGAAGCCTACAATGACATCGGAGGTTACGGCTAAGCCCGGAAGTGCTTTTTTCAGCTTATTTAAACGGTCAGCGAAAAATTCCATAGTGTATTTGCGTCTCATCCGTTTAAGCACTGTGTTTGATCCGGATTGAATCGGAATGTGCAAATGGCGCACAATCTTATCTGAACGGTCTAAAACTTCAATCACTTCGTCTGTGATCTGGCTTGCCTCGATGGACGAAATTCTGATCCGTTTCACACCTTGAACACGGGCGTCAAGTTCTCTCAAAAGCTTGGCAAAGTTGTAATCTTTCATATCTTCACCGTAGCCGCCTGTATGAATACCAGTAAGTACGATTTCTTTATAACCCGCATCAACAAGCTGCTGTGCTTGTTTAATAACTTCCTCCGGGTCACGTGAACGGAGAAGTCCGCGCGCCCACGGAATGATACAGAACGTGCAGAAGTTATTGCAGCCTTCCTGTATTTTTAATGACGCCCTTGTCCGGTCTGTGAAAGCAGGTACATCAAGCTCTTCATATACTCTAGCTTTCATAATGTTGCTGACGCCATTGATCGGCTGACGCTCTTCACGATATTGATCGATGTAGCCAAGCATTTTTTCACGATCCTGAGTTCCGACTACAATGTCAACACCCGGGATTGCCATAATCTCAGCTGGCGAGGTTTGCGCATAACAGCCTGTGACGCAGATGACGCCGTCAGGATTTTGACGAATGGCGCGTCTGATCACTTGGCGGCTTTTTTTATCTCCCGTATTTGTTACCGTACATGTATTAATGACATATACGTCAGCTGTTTGTTCAAAGTCTCTTCTTTCATAGCCCGCATCTTTGAAAAGCTGCCAGATTGCTTCTGTTTCATAATGATTGACTTTGCAGCCAAGCGTATGGAACGCAACAGTTGCCATTATTGATCACCTCTTAATAACTCTGTATGATAAGAAATTGCGCTCAGCGCGTATAGCGGAGCGGTTTCTGTCCTTAAAATTCTCGGTCCGAGGCCGCACGGAACAGCGTTTTTCGCCGTGAGCCGCTCAACCTCCGCTTCTGTTAAACCGCCTTCGGGACCGAATACGATCAAAAGGGATGATCCTTTCGGAAGGCTGCTTACAACTGCGCTGAACGAGCTTGTTTCTCCTTGCTTCGATGACTCTTCGTATGCAACGACACATTTATCGAAATTCTGCACCTTTTCAAGAAGCTGCTGAAAGGAATGGATATCCAGCACTTGCGGCACTTCGTTTCGGTACGATTGCTCCGCCGCTTCCTTCGCAATTTTTGTCCATCTTTCCCGCTTTTTCTTAGCTTTCTTGTCATCCAGCTTGACAACAGAGCGTGCGGCTTGCAGAGGAATAAAGGCATGAGCTCCCAGCTCAGTCCCCTTTTGGATAATCCATTCAAGTTTATCCCCTTTCGGGAGGCCGCTTGCAATATAAACCTTTATCGGAAGCTCTCTGTTTTCATTCGTCCATTCTATCATAAGACAGGACACTTTTTCTTTGGAAACAGATTGAAGTTCACATTTTGCTTCGAAGCCGTCCTGAGAGCAGCAGATAATCTCGTCTCCCTCGTTCATTCTCATGACATTTACAATATGATGAACATCTTCTCCGGTAATTGAAATAGCCGGCGCTTCCTCCATTTGCTGCTTCGTGAGCTCGATAAAATATCGTTGCATACGCTGTGACACCTACTAACTGTTATTTTTTCGCAATAATGCTGACCCAATCTTCCATTGAGAGAATTTCCACAATCGTAAAGCCAGCCTGTTCCAATGCTTCTTTTACCTCTTGTTTTTTATGGCTGATAATTCCTGAAGTAATAAAATGCCCGCCGTCTTTCAGCAGATGGTATGCCTGTGAAGTAAAACGAAGGATGACTTCAGCCAAAATGTTAGCAACGATCACATCATGTTCTCCTGAAATCCCGTCTAGCAAATTATTTTGTTTGACTTGAGCTATATCGCTAACCTTGTTTAACTTCAAATTGAGACGTGCGCTGTCTACAGCAACGGGATCAAGATCATAGGCATGAACCGATTCAGCCTCAAGCATTGCAGCCGCAATACTTAAAATTCCGGAACCTGTACCTACATCAATCACCTTATCACCCTTTTGCACAAAGCGTTCAAGCGCCTGAATACAAAGTACGGTTGTCGGGTGTGTGCCTGTTCCGAATGCCATTCCCGGGTCCATTTCAATAATTAGCTCATCCGTATGTACCGGCGTATATTCCTCCCACGTCGGCACAATCGTAAACTTTTCAGAAATTTTCACGGGGTGGTAATACTTTTTCCAGGCAGTCGCCCATTCCTCTTCGTTCACTTCGGAAATGGTGATATGGTTTCTGCCCAAATCAATATCATAAAGAAGCAGATTATTAATTGTTTCTTTTATGCCCTCTACCGTTTCTCCAAGAAAGCTGTTGACCGGCAGATACGCTTTGACAATGACACCCTCGTTCGGATAATCATTGGGGTCGAGCTGGTAGATTTCCCCGTACACATTCTCACGTTCTTTAATTAAATCAAGCGGGTCCTCTATCACAACCCCACTGGCACCAGCTTCATGCAAAATATTTGAGATAGGTTCGACCGCTTCATGTGTTGTGTGAATGCTTAATTCGGACCATTTCAAAACTACCAACTCCTCATCCAATAATTAATCGCCTTTAAACGCGCGTTTTACCTTATCAAAGAAACTCATTTCCTGTTCATCAGGCAGGTTTCCGCTGACTTCGGCAAATTCGCGGATAATATCTTTTTGTTTATCTGTCAAGTTTGTCGGAGTGACAACGCGGACGACGATATGCTGGTCACCCTGTCCATAGCCTCTGACATTTTGAACGCCTTTGCCTCTTAATCTGAATTTTGTTCCTGTTTGTGTACCGGCAGGGATTTTCAATTTCACTTTCCCGTGAAGCGTCGGAACTTCCACTTCATCTCCAAGCGCGGCTTGAGCAAACGTTAACGGCATTTCACAGTAAATATCATCTCCGTCGCGCTCAAAGAATTCGTGGGCGCGCACGTGGAATACGACAAATAAATCCCCGGCAGGGCCGCCGTTTACGCCTGGTTCACCCTGTCCTGAGAGTCGCAGCTGCTGCCCGTCATCTACACCGGCAGGAATTGTGACGTTGATTTTTTTGCGTTTTTTGATTTTTCCTTTGCCGCCGCAATCCGCACATTTGTTTTTAATGATTTTACCTGTACCTTCGCAGTGGTGGCAGACTCGTCTGTTGACAACTTTACCAAACGGCGTGTTTTGCTCCACATTTAGCTGACCGGAGCCTCCGCAGTGTGAGCACGTTTCCGGATTTGTACCAGGTTTCGCCCCTGAGCCTTTACATGTATCGCATGTTTCCTCACGCGGAATCTCGATGGTCGTTTCTTTTCCGAAAACGGCATCCTCAAATGACAAAGTCATCGTATATTGCAGATCCGCCCCTTGGCGCGGTGCATTCGGATCTCTTCGTCTAGTGCCGCCGCCGAAAATACTTGAAAAAATATCATCGAAACCAAAACCGCCGAAGTCGCCGCCGCCAAAACCGCCGCCGCCGAAGCCTTGGTTAGGATCAGTATGGCCAAATTGGTCGTAATGAGACCGTTTTTGGTCATCAGACAGCGTTTCGTATGCTTCTTTGACTTCTTTAAACTTTTCATCTGATCCGGCTTCTTTGTTAATGTCAGGATGATATTTTTTTGACAGCTTTCGATAAGCCTTTTTTATTTCATCCTTTGAAGCGCTCTTACTTACACCCAGCACTTCATAGTAATCACGCTTACTCATCTACTTCACTCTCCCGAATTTCTCACATAAATTAGATTGTATCATTTTGAATTATGATTTTTCAATTCCTTTTATCCCGGGCAAGAAAAAAAGTCAAAGCCAAGAGATGCCTGACTTTGACTTTCTAACCATTGAATCAGATTATGAAATATGTTCTTTTCGGCCAGCCCAAAAGCGGGCTGACTCAGAAAGAAACTTATTTTTTGTTTTGGTCGTCGTTTACTTCTTCGTATTCAGCGTCGACAACGTTGTCATCAGCTTTGCCTTCAGCGTTTGCTCCGTCTTGAGCTTGCTGTGCTTTAGCAGCTTCTTCGTAAAGCTTCATAGAAAGCTCTTGAACGATTGCTTGAAGCTCATCTTTTTTCGCTTTGATCTCTTCAAATTCGTTTTTCTCAATCGCTGCTTTTAAAGCGTCTTTGGCATCGTTGGCTTTTTTCACTTGTTCTTCGTCCACTTTGCCTTCAAGATCTTTTAATGTTTTCTCAGTTTGGAAAACAAGCTGATCTGCTTCGTTGCGGACTTCGATTTCTTCTTTTTTCTTCGCATCAGCGTCAGCATTTTCTTCCGCTTCTTTTACCATGCGTTCGATCTCATCATCAGAAAGACCTGAAGAAGATTTGATTGTGATGTTTTGTTCTTTTCCTGTGCCTAAGTCTTTTGCTCTTACATTTACGATACCGTTTTTGTCAATATCGAAAGAAACTTCGATTTGAGGCACGCCGCGCGGTGCTGGCGGAATATCAGTAAGCTGGAAGCGGCCGAGTGTTTTGTTGTCGGCAGACATTGGGCGCTCACCTTGAAGAACATGGATATCAACAGCTGTTTGGTTATCGGCAGCAGTTGAGAACACTTGTGATTTGCTTGTCGGAATTGTTGTGTTGCGGTCGATCAGTTTTGTGAACACGCCGCCCATTGTTTCAATACCGAGAGAAAGCGGTGTAACGTCAAGAAGAACAACGTCTTTTACGTCACCAGTGATAACGCCGCCCTGAATTGCAGCACCAAGCGCTACAACTTCATCCGGGTTTACGCCTTTATGCGCTTCTTTTCCAGTTTCTTTTTTGATTGCTTCTTGTACGGCAGGAATACGAGTTGATCCGCCGACAAGGATGACTTTGTCGATTTCGCTTGCAGAAAGTCCTGCATCTTGAAGCGCTTGACGGACAGGGCCCATTGTGCGCTCTACTAAATGAGAAGAAAGCTCTTCGAATTTAGCGCGAGTTAATGTAAGTTCAAGGTGAAGCGGTCCTGCTTCTCCAGCTGTGATAAACGGTAAAGAAATTTGCGTAGAAGATACGCCGGAAAGATCTTTTTTCGCTTTCTCAGCTGCGTCTTTCAAACGCTGAAGCGCCATTTTGTCTTTTGACAGATCAATGCCGTTTTCTTTTTTGAATTCAGACACAAGATGATCGATAATGACTTGGTCAAAATCGTCTCCGCCCAGACGGTTGTCACCGGCAGTTGAACGTACTTCGAATACACCGTCGCCAAGTTCAAGGATGGAAACGTCGAATGTACCGCCGCCAAGGTCGTATACCAGGATCGTTTGATCTTCATCTGTTTTATCAAGTCCGTATGCAAGCGCTGCTGCAGTCGGCTCGTTGATGATACGTTCTACTTCAAGACCTGCGATTTTACCAGCGTCTTTTGTCGCTTGACGCTCAGCATCGTTAAAGTATGCAGGAACTGTGATAACTGCTTTTGATACTGTTTCGCCAAGATAGCTTTCAGCGTATGATTTAAGGTGTTGAAGGATGATAGCAGACACTTCTTGAGGAGTGTAATCTTTTCCTTCAATTTCAACTTTGTAATCTGTACCCATATGGCGTTTGACAGACATAATTGTGTTAGGGTTTGTGATAGATTGGCGTTTAGCCACTTCCCCTACTTGGCGTTCGCCGTTTTTGAATGCGACAACTGATGGAGTTGTGCGGTTTCCTTCAGCGTTAGCAATAACTTTAGGCTCGCCGCCTTCAAGTACTGCCACACATGAGTTTGTTGTACCTAAGTCGATTCCGATAACTTTACTCACTTGAATAACCTCCTGCTATGTAATTATTGATTCACTTTTACCATGGAAGGGCGAATGACGCGATCCTTCAGCTTGTAGCCTTTTTGCATTTCCTCAACGACAATGTTGGAACCGTAGTTTTCATCTTCAGCCTGCATAACGGCTTGGTGAAGGTTCGGATCAAATTCCTGTCCTACAGCTTCGATTGCTTCTACGCCTTCTTTATTCAAGGCTTCTACGAGCTGGCGGTGGACCATTTCCATTCCTTGGAGCAAACTTTTCGTCTGTTCATTGTCGGCTTCAACCTGAAGCGCTCTTTCAAAGCTGTCAAGAGCCGGCAGCAATTCAGTAACGATGTTTTGAGAACGGTATTTCTGTGACGCTTCCATTTCTAAGCGGCTGCGTCGTTTATAGTTTTCAAAGTCTGCTTGAACACGCAAAAGTTTGTTTTCCTTTTCCTCAAGCAAACCTTGCAATTCGTTAATTTGATTTTGAAGAAGTTCGCTTTCGTTTGTTTCTTCCTGCTGTTCTTCAGCGGCAGCTTGTTCTTCAATTACTTCTTGCTCTTCTGTTTCGTTTTGTTCCGCGGTTTGTTTTTCTTCTGACATTGTGTTCACCTCCCTCAAAAGTGTAAGGAGAAGGGCGGGTGATGCCCTTCGATAAAATTTGCCAAATTTCCCTTACTCATCATACAAACTTGTTAATGCTTTTGACAAGTCTGAAGTCACATGCTGAAGCAGACTGACGACCCGTGAATAATTCATGCGGGTTGGTCCGATGATCGCAATTGAGCCTATTTGCTTCTTATCTACTGAATAAGAGGCTGTAATCAGGCTGCAGTTTTCCATCTCTTCATAGTCATTTTCTTTTCCGATTTTAATCGAAATGCCTGTATCTGAAGATTGGACGAGCTTCAAGACGTCCTGCTCCTTTTCGATTAGAGAAAGCAGCGACCGCACTCTGCCGATATCATGGAACTCGGGCTGGTTCAGCATATTGATTTTCCCGCCGAAAAACAATTTTTCAACGTGACTTGTCGAATGAAATGTTGACCGTAGCGCTTCAAGTATGTTGTCGTAGTTCTTAATGTGCTGCCTTAAGTACATGACAACTTCTTTAAAAATGCGTTCATTCAGTTCATCCATCGGAACACCGGTTAAACGGTCGTTCAGTATATTTACCAGCTTTTCAATATCAGACAGATCCATTTTGGTTGGAAAATTAATCGTTTTATTTTCCACATGCCCCGTATTGGTAACGAGAATGGCTACCGCTTTATCAGGCTGAATCGGTATGATTTGAATCTGTTTAAGATAATTCTCGCTCAACTTCGGCCCGAGTACGATAGACGTATAATTCGTAAGATCGGACAAAATTTTTGCTGATTTTTGAACTGTCTTTTCCAGCTCGAATATTTTTTCTTTGAAGATCGAGTGGATTTGGTCTAGGTCGGTTTTTGTCAGTTTGACGGGCGACAGCAAATGATCCACATAATACCGGTACCCTTTTTCCGACGGAACACGTCCTGAGGAAGAGTGGGTTTTCTCAATAAAGCCCAGTTCCTCCAAGTCAGCCATCTCGTTTCTTATTGTTGCAGAGCTAAATGTGATTTCATCTTTTTTCGAAAGAGTTCTAGATCCGACAGGCTGCGCCGATTTAATAAAATCGTTGATTATGACCTGAAGGATCAGCAGCTGACGATTTGTTAACATCATCATCACCTCTGTTAGCACTCTCAACAAGCGAGTGCTAAATCTATAACAAAAGTATCAAACCACAAGAAAAATGTCAATTATAACTCACCCAAAAAAGCGCCAAAAACTTCATTACCCAATAATTTTCCCTGATGAGTCAAACAAACGGCAGATTCTGTGTTAAGAATCAGTCCCTTTTCAGAAAGCTCTTTTAAAACGCCGGGAAAAAGTTTATCAAGAGAACGACCGTATTTCTCTTCAAACCGTTTTTTGCTGACTCCGGATGTTTTTCTTAATCCCAAAAACATCTCTTCTTCAATTTGTTCTTCCATCGTCACTTCATGTGTATCGCGATAAGGAAAACCTTTTTCAGCTATCAGGTCAATATAATGTTTAACAGGTCCGACGTTTACTGTTCGAATTCCGCCGATATACCCGTGGGCTCCTGCTCCGAAACCGAAATATTCCTCGTTGCTCCAGTACGTCAGATTGTGCTTAGATTCCATGCCTTGTTTTGCAAAATTGCTGATTTCATATTGATGAATACCGGCAGCTTCCATCCGGCTCATCACCGTTTCGTACATTTCGGCTTCCTGTTCCTGCGCCGGCAGATGAAGCCGCCCTTTTTGCATCAAATTATAAAATACCGTTTTCGGTTCTACAATGAGAGAGTAAACGGAATAATGCTCTGCGTTCAGGGATAAAGCAGTTTTTAAAGAATGATCCAGATGTTTAAGCGTTTGTCCGGGAAGACCGAACATCAAATCGAGACTGATATTATCAAAACCAATTTCCCTTGCACGTTCAAAAGATGTAAATACGTCTTTTTGTTTATGCACCCGTCCGATTTTTTCTAGAAGGTCGTCTTCGAATGTTTGCACACCGAAGCTTAAACGATTAACGCCCGCTTCCTTGAGTATTTTCAGTTTTTCTGCCGATAGGTCGTCCGGGTTCGCCTCAACAGCGAATTCCTTTAAAGTGTCTGAAGGCTTCAGCACACGGCTGACCATGTCCATCAATTTTTTGAGCTGGTCCTCTGAGAGGGATGTCGGCGTGCCTCCTCCGATAAAAATCGTATCCAAATCAGGCTGCCCCGTTTTTTCTATCGTATTTATCATTTCCTTCTCGAGTGCGTTTAAATACTCGCCGACGGGCTGGCTTTGAATAAAATATTTATTGAAATCGCAGTAGTGGCAAATATGCTCACAAAATGGAATATGGATATAAGCTGATTTCAATGTATTCACCTTCTTTACAGAAAGAAGCCGCAGTACAGGACTGCGGCGGCTTCTATTATTTTTTCGGACTGTCGTCCATTTTCAGGACCGCCATAAATGCTTCTTGCGGCACTTCAACTGAGCCGACCTGCTTCATTCGGCGTTTTCCTTCTTTTTGTTTTTCAAGAAGCTTCCGTTTCCGCGAGATGTCTCCGCCGTAACATTTAGCCAATACGTTTTTACGCATCGCTTTAATGGTAGAGCGGGCCACGATTTTCTGGCCGATCGCCGCTTGAATCGGTACTTCAAAGTGCTGGCGCGGAATAAGCTCTTTCAGTTTTTCTACAATTACTTTTCCGCGTTCGTACGCGTAATCGCGATGCACGATAAATGAAAGGGCGTCGATTTTTTCTCCGTTCAGCATAATGTCCATCTTGACAAGTTTAGACGGTTTGTAGCCGATCAGTTCGTAATCAAAGGACGCGTAGCCTTTTGTGCTTGATTTCAGCTGATCAAAAAACTCATAAACGATTTCCGCTAATGGCATGTCATAGACAATGCTGACACGATTTGCGTCTAAATATTGCATATCGATAAAATTGCCGCGTTTTCCTTGACAAAGCTCCATCACCGCACCGACATAATCGTTCGGCACCATCATTGTCGCTTTTACATACGGCTCCTCGATTCTTTCGATCTTTTGTGGATCAGGCATGTTGGACGGGTTGTCGACAACAACCTTTTCGCCGTCTGTCATATACACATCATAGATAACACTCGGTGCCGTTGTGATCAGGTCGATTTTAAACTCACGCTCAATCCGCTCCTGGATGATTTCCATGTGAAGCATACCTAAAAATCCGCAGCGGAAACCGAATCCGAGCGCTTGGGATGTCTCTGCTTCATATTGAAGTGATGAGTCATTCAGTTCAAGCTTTTCAAGAGCTTCCCTTAAATCATTGTATTTGGCCGTATCGATCGGATACAAACCGCAATACACCATCGGGTTCAGCTTGCGATACCCAGGCAATGCTTCGGCAGCCTGATTGGCGGCGCTTGTTATCGTGTCACCGACGCGTGTGTCACCGACATTTTTGATCGCAGCAGTTAAAAAGCCTACATCGCCGACGGTCAGTTCATCTGTCGGAGTTGCTTTCGGCGTGAACACACCGACTTCTGTCACTTCAAACTCTTTGCCGGTTGCCATCATTTTGATTTTTTGCCCCGGCTTTACCGTTCCTTCAACGACTCTGATATAAGCCACGACACCGCGGTAAGCGTCATAAAGCGAGTCGAAGATCAGCGCTTTAAGCGGCGCTTCTGGATCTCCGGTCGGAGCAGGCACCTTTTCCACGATCTGCTCTAATATCTCCTCAATCCCGATCCCGGCTTTTGCTGAAGCGAGCACGGCTTCCGATGCGTCAAGGCCGATGACGTCCTCCACCTCTTGGCGAACACGTTCCGGCTCTGCGCTTGGCAGATCGATTTTATTAATAACTGGAAGAATTTCAAGGTCATTATCAAGCGCCAAGTAAACGTTCGCAAGCGTCTGCGCTTCAATTCCTTGCGCCGCATCCACGACAAGTATCGCTCCTTCGCAGGCAGCAAGGCTTCGGGATACTTCATATGTGAAATCGACGTGTCCCGGTGTGTCAATCAGGTGGAAAATATATTCCTCTCCGTCTTTCGCTTTGTATTTAAGCTGAACAGAGTTTAATTTAATGGTGATGCCCCGTTCGCGTTCAAGATCCATAGAATCAAGCAATTGTTCTTTCATTTCTCGTTGAGTGATTGCCGACGTTTTTTCTAAAATACGATCCGCTAAGGTCGATTTTCCGTGGTCAATATGGGCGATGATGGAGAAATTCCGAATTCTCGACTGCCTCTCTAAACGCTTTTCTTTATCTGTCACAATCTATCACTCCTACTATTAAACGCAAAATACACTAGCTTAGATTATATCAATAGGATTGTAAAGATTCAATGTAAAACAAGAAAGAGAAAAGTTCCCTCTCATACTGGGGCTGCTTTTCTCTTTCAAGCACTTATTTTCTCATATCCCGTACCCATTCATACATCGATTGGGCTGTGTTGGTCACTGTGTCAGAAAGCGTTTTTCCGGCTTTAGAGAAAACGTTAAAGGTTTCCACCTGTTCCAGCTCTTTTTGTTTCTCTTCTAAATCTTTCGAGGTTACTGTTTCCCCTAAAACGGTCGCTTCTTTTTCATTATTTTCTCCGTCTGTGAGCGTAAACGCGCCTTTCAGTGAAGGATCATGATAGCCTTTCATGCTCAGCATGCCATTATTCGCCTGCTGCATGCCGAACAGGACGCCTATAAACATCATCGCCACAAGAAGCAAGCATTTGCCAAGATATGCAATCAACTCGACCACCTATTTCTTATTGTTTTTTCGTCTCGCCGCTTTCAGCGTTAACCTTTTCAGCATCCCAGTACATTTCGCTGAATACGTCAGCGGTTGCGTCAGCCGCCCGCTGCAGCTCTTCGAGATTGTTATCCACTCCGCCGAATTCAAGCAAAAGCGCTCTGTCGTTTAAGTCTTGGTTGTAAACTCCGTTATCGCCTGGTGAGCCTTTAGAAAAAACCCCTGTGCTGAGTCCCGGGTATTTTTTCTCCATCAGCTTGTGAAGCTCACTTGCAATTTTGTAGTTTTCTTCGAAATTCTTGCTTTTTTTGCCGACCACAAACGCCACCCGGGCATAGCTTTTCCCTTTAATGGTTGCCGTCGTATTTTTCTTGCGCCTGGAGTCTCTATGGATGTCAATGATATATTGCAGATTTTTGTTTGACGCAAGGGCTTCCTGTACGACCGGCCTTGATTCATCGTAGGATCTGGCATAATTCAAACCTTTTTTGCTCAGTTTTGCCTGTATATCCGTTTTATTAACTGTGGCTCCGATACCTTGAGATTGCAGCGCTTTTCCGAACATGTCCCCCACGAGGGTGACGTTTGCTTTAGAATGACGCGCCATATCGGGGTCCGTCTCACCTTTTAATAGCGGGAGATAAGATTCCGTATTATGCGTGTGATAGATAAAGACAACCTTCTTATCGCCGGTTGTTTGTTTTGGCGGGTCTTTTTGCGTATTGTCTGTTTGCGTCTGCTGTTTTTCAATCTCCGCCAAATTCGCTTCTCTTTCTTCCTGCATCACCTTTGAAGGCGGCGGGGATTCCGACGGCATGTTTGTATAATCGGTGCCTTGTCCCGCTAAAAGAATCTCTGTGTCAAATTGCGCAAACCCAGGCAGCTCGCGTCCAAGAAAACTTCGCGGATCTTCGAGATTAATACTTGTCGCCAGCTTTAAAGAAAGACGTGATAGATGAAATGAGCTGTCGGTTTGAGAAAGGTCAGAAGCGAAATAATGGTTTTCCATCCGCAGCAAGTGTGCAAATACGTCACCCGGCAGTTCGTCGGCAACCCCGTAAAAAGAGTCAGACGAAGGCCTGAGTTCCGGCCGGAGAGACGTCAGCACACCAGATAAAACAAAAATCACTACTAGGCTTGCGATAAATAGAAAGATCGCCTTTATCGCTTTCCCGCCATTCACCGCAACAACAATTTGTCTGTTTCTGCGTTTATTTCTCATTGAATCCCTCCAGCGCTTGTCTAGTAATTACTCTATGAACAAGCTAGAGGAAGTAGAACCGTTTAGTGATTATAGGAGCCTTTGTTTTCTTGAGACACCTTTTCATGAAGCGCTGTATTTAATCCGTTTGCCAGCACATTTGCCATATCGTCAATAAATGAATCGACTTCCTTCGGCGTGACCATCAAATTATGGCCCAGAGGCGCCAGCACCTCATGAATGAGCTGCCGCTTTTCGTTTTCTTCAAGAGTTCCGACAATGCCGAGAAACGATTGACGCTGCTTTGGGTCGGGAAGATCCTCTTCAGTAAGCACTTTCTTTTTCCCAAACGTCATCCCCGCCGGAACAAGCGATCTCGACGGACTGTCATCTCTCATTTCTCTGCCAAAATGCTTTAATATGTAGTCAACCGTATCGCTGGCAATTGTTACCGCGTCAACGACCGTCGGTACACCGATTGCAATGACAGGTACGCCCAGGGTGTCCTTGCTCAAGTCTTTACGTTTATTTCCGACGCCTGACCCCGGGTGAATTCCTGTATCTGATATTTGAATGGTTGTGTTGACCCTTTCTACCGCACGCGCCGCAAGTGCATCAATGGCAATCACAAAATCAGGTTTTGACTGTTCGATTACCCCTTTAATAATGTCGCTTGTTTCGATGCCTGTAATTCCCATGACACCAGGAGCAAATGCGCTGACAGGTCTGTAGCCCTCCTGCACATTTTCAGGCTGGAGTTTAAATAAATGTCTTGTCACCAATAGATTTTCTACAGCCATCGGACCGAGCGCATCAGGTGTCACGTTCCAGTTGCCGAGGCCGACAATTAAACAGCTCGCATCCTTTGAGATCTTAAGGCTTTCCAGAAAGGCAGAGAATTCTTCCGCAAATACAGCAGAGACTTTCTCTTGCATTTCCGAGTCATTTTCTCTGATCCCTTGGGCCTCAATCGTTAAATAACGTCCTTCTTTTTTTCCTGAAAGCTCAGCGCCTTCCTTCGTGATATCAACAGTGCGGATTTTTATTCCGCCATGATTGCGTTCTTTTTCGATAAAACCTTTTATCTCTTTTGCAGGCACAGCCTGCTGATTAGCCATGGCTTCCTTCGTTTCAACCGCTAAATCCGTACGCACTAAATACTGATTTACATCCAGCTCACTCTTTTTCATACAGGGCCTCCTTCGATATTCAGTATCCATATTGTTTCCATTTATAAAATGAATCATGCTTAAAAGCATTTCTTCAATGAAAAATACTTTACATTTATATTGCAATCTAAAGGTGTGTTTGATAGAATACAATTTGTTCTATTGTGAAGAAGATTTAACCTTAAGACACTGTGCTACAGGTTGTATCTTAGGAGGTGAAACACATGCCAAACATTAAATCAGCGATTAAACGTACAAAAACTAATAACGAACGCCGCGCTCATAACGCGACAATCAAATCTGCTATGCGTACTGCAATCAAACAAGTTGAAGCTTCTGTTGCAAACAACGAAGCTGACAAAGCGAAAACTGCTCTTACTGAAGCAGCTAAACGTATTGATAAAGCAGTGAAAACAGGTCTTGTACACAAAAATGCCGCAGCTCGATACAAATCAAGACTAGCGAAAAAAGTGAACGGACTTTCTGCATAAAACAAAAACGATCCTCATAATTGAGGATCGTTTTTTTCATTTCTTTTTAACAGCTGCAAGAGAAAAAGCTCTAGTAAAAGCTGCTTGTCCTTTTTCCCGGTTTTCATCTCATAGTCCATAACGGCAAGCTGTTCAATAATAGACCGGAGCTCGGCTTCTGAAAAAAGCCTCGCTTGATCCATCGCCAGCTTTACCCGGAATGGATGCACCTTTAAATTAGAAGCAATCTGTTTTTGTCCGTACCCTTGTTCCGCGAAATATTTCGTCTGCAGGATCAGCCGGAACTGGTTCGATATAAGAGCCATAATTTTGATCGGTTCTTCATTTTGTTTGAGCAAATCATAAAAAATTTGCAGACTCTCAGTTCGTTTCCGATTGACGATTTTATTAATCAGTTCAAAGATATTTTGTTCCAGGCTTCTCGCCACAAGCATTTTCACATCATCCAGCGTAATCTCTTCACGGTCTCCAATAAACGTGCAGAGTTTCTGAATCTCCTGAAAAAGAGATGACAGATGCCCGTTTACAAGCAAAACCAAATGCTCTGCCGCCTCGGTGCCGATCGTTTTCTGCTCGGTTCTCGCCAGATTGATCGTAAAGTCTGTCGTTTCCTTCGCGTTTAATTCCTTTGCCTCCATCATGAACGCCTGCTTTTTTAGCGCTTTGGTCAGTTTTTTCCGCTCATCCAGTTTTTCATAAGGCGCAAGCAGAACAAAGACCGTATATGGTGCCGGTGATTGTATATACGATTCAAGCGCGCTGACGTTGTGCTCAACTTTTTCTTTCTTTTTCTCACCCGTTAAAAAATATGGATTTTTCACAATGACAAGGCGCCGCTCCCCCATAAACGGGAACGTTTCAGCGTCAGCAATCGCCTGATCCAGCGGGTCTTCTTCCAAATCAAAAACAGACAGGTTGAAATCTTTTGTCTCTTGATCAATCACCGTCTGTCTGATCCTGCTGACGGTTTCTTGGAGCAGATACGTCTCTTTTCCGTATAAACAATAAACCGGATGGACTTCTCCTTTTTCCAGTCTTTTCCACACATCAAATACCATTGTTGTACGACTCCCTCTCTTTCATCATCCCCTTCTATCCTAAATTGTGTTTGCAAAATAGTAAAGAGGAAGCCTGACAGCTGCTTCCCCATTTATATTAAACGCCTGTTCGCAAGCCCCCGGGACAGCTTGTAAAAAGGCGATAATCACCAGAACAGAAAACGTTACCTTAGCTTCTAGATTTTTCAAAACGATTCCATTATACTTAAGTCAGTCAGGGGGGATGAAATTGAATGATTTTGAAAAAAACGTTCAAAGCAAACGAAATGATGCTGTAGATTCAGCGGTTGGTTTTGTTGTGTCCTTCGGATTTTTCGCCTTATTGTTTGTCATGGCAACGGTTATTCACCTGGTTGGTTCATAACACGACTGCCCGGGCTGCTGATTTCTCGGCAGTCTTTTTTAATTCGTCTCTGTCATATCTGATGTATCATATGGAGGATAAACAGAAAAGGTTCCAGATCCGCTTTTGTACATGTATTGGATCGTGCCGCTTTGATCAGTGCGCAGCACACGGATGGATCGGCTCTTTAACAATTGAAGAACTTCTTGATGCGGATGATGGTACCTATTGTTTTCACCCGCTGAGATGACCGCCGTTTTGGGCTGAAGCTGTTTGATGAATTCTTCACCGGTCGAGCCCTTGCTTCCATGATGCCCCACCTTTAACACATCCGCTTTTATATTTGGGAACACATTGATAACCTCCTGTTCCCCCTCTTTTTCCAGATCACCCGTCAGGAGCCAGCTGAGCCTGCCTGTTTTCATCCATAGAACGAGAGAAGAATTATTTTTACTTGCCGGATCAGGCGTTTCCGGTGACAGCACATGAAACTGTAAGTCCTTTATTTGCAATACATCACCCCGCTTCACCTCTTCAATTGTCACACCCTCCTGTCTGGCAGTCCGCAGCACTTTCTCATCATGAGATTCAGAAACAAACCCTTTCGGAATGATGAGACGGTTCACTTTATGATGCTTCAGCAAA
Organism: Bacillus sp. 2CMS4F; assembly: GCF_023161785.1. Taxonomy (NCBI): domain Bacteria; kingdom Bacillati; phylum Bacillota; class Bacilli; order Caryophanales; family Bacillaceae; genus Bacillus; species Bacillus sp. 2CMS4F. The sequence goes on along the minus strand of NZ_JALNTO010000002.1, from coordinate 569,397 downwards.
ACCTCTGCCTCTCCGATATGATCTTGATCTGCGTGCGTCAGTATCAGCGCATCAAGCTGCTTGATGCCCTTTGCCGTTAAAAAAGGGATCAGCACCTTTTCCCCCAGTGAAAAAGGATGCTGTTTTTCCCGCCAAGGCTCTGACGAATAAGACAAAGTGCCTCCCGTATCAATTAAAACACGGCCTTTCTGATACGGTGCACTGACAAACATACTGTCACCTTGTCCGATATCAATCATATCTACTTCTCCCTCTGAACTAACATAAGGGAAAACAAAGAGCAGGATAAGCGTTGCACAAAAAAGGCTTGTGGACACTGTCAGCCGGGGAAACGAGGGTTTCTCAATACTCATAAGCAATATGATGACAGCGAGCGTGAATAAGAGAAGAAGAGCAGGTGCAGGACGTGAGATGATGATTGTGAATATATCTATATCAGCGATTTTAGTGATCAGTCTGTTGGTCCAGGTCATCATTACATCAAACCAATAGAACAGAAATTGACCGACGGACGCTGAAAAAAATAATAGAATAACTCCTATAATAGCAGCCGGTAAAATACAGAATGTATAAAAAGGCACCAACACCATATTCATCGGAATGCTAATGATAGAAAACTGCTGAAAATGATACAGAAGAATGGGTAGTGAGCCTAGCTGGGCAATAACAGATACGATCGTCAGCTGTCCCAGACTCGTTTTGATATGCTGAAAAATAGATGATGAGAGAATTAAAGAAAAACTGACCGCAAATGAAAGCTGAAATCCAGCTTCAAAAAGGTAGTAGGGATTAAAAAGCAAGAGGACAATATACGAAAGACAGATTACCCCGGCAGAATTCACCCGCTGCTGAAAAAGGCTTCCCGCTAAGTAGATGCCCGACATCAGAGCGGCTCGGAGAACAGAGGGCGCTGCACCTGTCAAAATAACATAGATCGGCAGAAACAAAAGCAATAGGATTGACGCATTTTCTCTTGTTATGCCCAGACGGATCATTGCGTAAAATAGGCCTGCTGTCAAAATTCCGATATGGAGCCCTGAGATTGCTAACAGATGGACAACGCCTAGATTTTGGTAAGCATTAAGCACTTCGTCATCCAAATAAGATCTTTCACCTACTGTAAGCGCCTGTACGATTCCTGCTGAATCTGGCGGAAGCTGTGTGTTCGTGAATGATATGATGTATTTTCTCAAACTGAGAAGCTTATATCGGACACCTGAAGGCTCGCTGCAATTTCCAATAGATGTGACAGAATAGCTCCAATGAATATGCTGCCGGTAAAGATACTGTTGATAATCTAATGTTCCCGGCACTGTTGCTTGTTTTGGCTTCTCCAAATCACCAGTCAATTCGCATGCCATACCCGGCTCTAGATGTGACAGTTTGTCTTTTTCAGCTAAAGACTGAATCCGATAAGAGGCAGCCCATTTTTCGCCATCGGGCGTCTTGATCAGCATAGACATCCGATCCCCGTCAATTTTAGGAATACTATGAATAACCGCCTTGAAGTGATAGCTGCCCTGCTGATACGAAGAAGTATTTTGAGAATCTGTGATCTTAAACAGGGCAAAATTGAGTACAAAAGAGAATAAACAAACAAAAATGAGTGGAGCGTGCCTTGTTTTGATTGACACAATAAGAAGAAAGAGGAAGAAGAGAAAGACAGCGGAGAAATAAGAGGCGGCAGCAATTCCAGCCGTTGTTGAAGCTGCCGCCAAAGGCAATAATAGACGCGAATTCCGCATCAATCACACATAACTCGTAAAAAGTTTATTAGCCTGTTCATGTATTGTCTTCAAATCTTCCTCTGCAAGACCGGCATCCGCTAATTTTTCTAAAAGCCCCGCTACAAATGAAAGCTTTTCTCTGTTTTTCAGATCAACGATCATTTCATCGAGTTCAACCTGTTCAACCGTAACGCCTGATTGCTCAAATAGCTCCTGGGCATACGGATGTGTTTTATAATCCTCAGCGTAATATACTGTTTTGATACCGGCTTGAATGATAGACTTACAGCATTGAATACACGGATAGTGCGTGACATATATCTCCGCTCCATCTGTCGGCACTCCAAATTTAGAGCATTGAAGAATCGCATTCATTTCCGCGTGAATCGTTCTCGCGCAATGATCGTCTATCATTAAGCATCCTTCGTCCGCGCAATGTACGCCGCCTGCGATTGATCCGTTATAGCCTCCTGCAATCATGCGTTTATCTCTGACAATGGTAGCGCCGACAGACAATCTCGGGCAGGTGCTGCGCAGTGCCAGTAAATGGCTTTGAGCCATAAAATATTGGTTCCATGAAATTCGTTCCACGTTGTTCCCTCCAAATGTTGTGTTGCCTGTTCTTTAGTTTACCTATCATCATGCATGACCGTCAATTCACTTTACTGTAATGGAAGACTTTATTTTTTCAAAAGATTTTTCGCCAATTCCCGAAACCTTTGTGATATCTTCAATTGTTTGGAAACGCCCGTTCTCTTCCCGATATGCAATAATCGCTTCAGCTTTTGAAGGCCCTACTCCCGAAATGTTTTGTAAATCCTCTAATGTTGCTGTGTTGATATTGACCAATGTCTCCTTCCCCTTACTGCTTTGTACAGCGCCGCCGGCCGCTTGCTGTGCCGCCTCTTCTCCCTTACTCGGTATATACACCACTGTACCGTCCTGTAAAAGTTCCGCCAAATTCACTTGTGTTTCATCTGCTTTTTCACCAATGCCGCCTGCTTTCTCAATAGCCTGCGATACTCTGTCTCCCGTATTCATTTCATAAACGCCGGGATGCTTAACAGCGCCTTTTATATCAATTACAATATTTTCTTCCTCTTTGTCTTTTGCCGCTTCCTGCTTGACCTCCGCATTTTCCTTTTCACTAGATACAACTTGTTTTACAGGCTCTTTGTTATTTCCGCTGAAAAAAAAGAGGCAAAGAACTGCAATGAGAACAGCAGCAGAGCCAACTGACATGATTATCGTTTTATGTTGATTCAACCAATTCAACTTGCATGCGCCCCGCTTTCGTCATATTTTGTTTCTTTATCACATATGGTTTAGAGGATAATAGCTCAAAGGAGGGGAAATCATTGAAGATTGGCTTTATCGGCACTGGAAATATGGGTACGATCCTTATAGAATCATTTATTGAATCACAAGCAGCCGATCCCTCAAACATCACAATCACAAACCGCACAATTGAAAAAGCGTTGAAGATAAAAAACCGCTACAACAGCTTAAACGTAACAGAAAGCCTTGAAAAGCTTGTTGCAGAAAATGAGATCATTTTTATCTGTGTAAAGCCGCTTGATATATATCCATTATTGTCAAGGGCAGTCCCTTATTTAACAAAGGATCACATTCTCATTTCAATTACAAGCCCGCTTCAGACTGATCAGCTGGAACAGTATGTGCCATGTCAAGTGGCACGAGTTATCCCGAGTATTACAAACCGGGCGCTTGCCGGCGTTTCTCTTGTCACCTTCGGTAAAAGCTGCGGGGAGGCAGCAAAAACAAAAATCAACGAGCTGATGAAGCACATTTCTAATCCGCTGCAAATTGAAAGTGACATCACAAGAGTAGCGTCAGATATCGTAAGCTGCGGACCCGCTTTTATGAGCTATCTGGTTCAGCGGTTTATAGATGCAGCCGTTACGGAAACGTCAGTGTCTAAACAGGACGCTATACTCATGTGTAAAGAAATGCTTGTCGGTCTGGGAAAACTGTTAGAAACCGAATTGTATACCCTTCCTGCATTACAGGAAAAGGTTTGCGTAAAAGGCGGCGTGACAGGAGAAGGCATTAAAGCACTCGAAAGCGGTGTACAGGATATGTTTCATCGGGTGTTTCAAAATACGCATTTGAAGTACGAAGAGGATATTTCCGCGGTGAAGAAGCAGTTTCATGTGTAAAAGAGTATGTCATAGCCGTTTGTTGTATGCAAAAGGGTAAAAAGGCATTTTAAAAACCATCGTCTTAGTAAACGATGGTTTTTGATTTCTGTGCTTTAAAGAACAGGCGTTCAGATTGTGGTGACGGCGCTGAATCGGTAAAATCAGCGGTGACCTTATGAAGCTGAAAGCCGCAGCTTGCCAGCATTTCTTCGTATTCATCCACTCGGAACGTTCTTTGCTCATGTGTTTCGTCGAAGCGGTCGTACGCCTCTCCGTTCCAAACAAAAAACGACATATCATGAATGGCGGAAAGCTCTTCACTTCCGGCAAAGCTTTGCCAAATATAGCTGATATCTTCGTCCTGATCAGCAAACGTGCTCCCAGGAAAAACCTCGGTTATTTTATACGGTGAATGAACATCAAACAGCAATATGCCGTCCGGCTTCAGCACCTGAAATACACTTTTAAAGGTATTCATTACGTCATTTTTCGTTTTTAAATAATTCAAGGAGTCACAGCAGATCACAACCGCGTCAAACTGGCCTTCAAATCCGGTAATCTCTCTCATGTCCTGCTGAAGGAAAAGAATCGGCTGTTTAGCTGGTCCTTTTTGCTGGGCGTAAGAGAGCATTTCTTCACTGAGATCAATCCCGGTGACTTCAAAGCCTTTTTCGGCAAGCCGGATTGAAATCTCTCCGGTGCCGCATGCCAAATCGAGAATACCGCCTTTTTCCGGTAGAGATGTTTCAATCCACTTTGTCCATTTGTCGTAAGGTGCGTGAGACATTAACTCGTCATACACGCTTGCAAAGCCTTGGTAAATCATTGGTTCAATCCAAGTTCCAGGTCTGCGAGCGGAGCGTCTCCCCACAGTTTTTCTAGGTTGTAATAGCTTCTTTCATCCTTATGAAACACATGGGCAATGACATCCCCAAGGTCAACTAATACCCATCTTGCTTCATCGAAGCCTTCCATCTTTTTGACTTCAATGCCGTTTTCTTCAGCCTGGTCCTTGATTTCACGCGCAATGGCCTGCACTTGTTTGTCTGAATTACCGTGGCAGATCAGAAAATAATCAGCAACCAGAGAAATTCCTTCCATATCCAGTGCTAAAATATCCTCTGCCCGCTTATCGTCGCAAGCCGCAGCTGCAATCTTTAAAATGGACGTTTGATTCATTCACATATTCCTCCTGTTCATTTGCCAGACACAAGCCAGTTATAAGTTAAACATGTATCTGGGAAAACCTGTTGATTTTTTTTCATTAGAAAAATCATTGTATTTTTGATCGACTGAATCAACGCTTGATTCAAATCCGTTTCTGCAAGTTCACGCACCTCATCGACACCGGGAAATTTACGGCCTGGTTCAATATAATCAGCAACGTAAATGACTTTTTCCAAAAGCGTCATGCCCGGACGCCCAGAGGTATGGTATCTGATCGCGTCAAGAATATCTTCGTCATGAATTCCCGCTTCTCTCTGGACTAGGTAAGCGCCGACCGGAGCATGCCACAGCTCCGGGTTGTGATCCAACAGATGCGCGGGCATTTTTTCTCTGGCTATAATTTGTTTCATTTCTTCTTTCGGGCGGAATTTGGCGTAATCATGAAAGATAGCCGCCGTTTCCGCTTTTTTGGAGTCGGCGCCAAAGCGCTCCGCAAGTTCAATCGCCGTGTTCATTACGCCAATTGTATGGATATATCGATGCTCGGTCAATTGCTGCTTAACGCAGGCAAGTGCCTCCTCACGATTCATATAAACCATTCTCCTCTACATACTTCTTCACTTTATCAGGGATTAAGTAGTCAGTGGGCTTCTTGCTTTTAAACCGTTCCCTTATCATAGTCGATGATACCTCAAACTCCGGAACGTCTGCAAAGAGAAGCGGATAAGGGGTTTCAACAAGAAAACCGGGGCGCTTTACTCCGATAAATTGAATAAGGTTCAGCAGCTCGTCCAGCTTATACCATTTAGGCAGGTATTCAATCATGTCAGCACCGATAATAAAGAAAAGCTGATCATTCGGATATCGCTGCTTTAGTAAAGAAACGGTATCAAAGGTATATGACGGCCCTTCTCTTTCCATTTCAGCCAGCTGCAGCTTAAAGGATGGATTAGACTGAATAGCAAGCTTCAGCATTTCCACCCGATGTGTGCTGTCTGTATAGTCTTCATCCTGTTTATGCGGAGGAATTTGATTGGGCATAAACCAAATTTCGTCGAGCTCCGCCTGATACAGCACCTCATTCGCCATTAAAAGGTGACCGTTATGCGGAGGGTCAAACGTGCCTCCGAAAATTCCGATTTTCTTCATTTCAACCACCTTAAGGAAGCTCGATTTGTTTATTTTCCTTTGATTCCTTATATAAAACAATCGTATTGCCGATCGTCTGAACCAACTGTGCGCGGCTTCCTTTTACAAGAGCTTCCGCAACATCATTTTTATCGTCTTCGCAGTTTTGAAGAACGCTGATTTTAATCAGCTCTCTCGCTTCAAGCGCTTCAGAAATTTGTTTAATCATGTTGTCATTGACTCCGCCCTTTCCTACTTGAAAAATCGGGCTTAAATGGTGCGCTTTTGAACGCAAGAAACGTTTTTGTTTTCCTGTTAACATTATTTTCCTCCTAATTTCCCTACTACAATAGATCTCATTTTTTCAACATCAGGCTCATGTCCCGTCCACAAGCGGAAAGACAATGCCGCCTGCTCAACAAACATGCCGACTCCATCCAGTGTGTTCAGACCTTTTTGCTTTGCTTCTTTTAATAGTGAAGTCTGAATCGGATTATACACGATATCGCAAACAACCGCACTGCTTGCAGCACGCTGCAATGAAAGCGGAATATCTTCCACGTTTGGATACATCCCTACAGATGTTGTATGGATAATTACATCATACTGCTCAAGCTGTTCTTCTGCTTCATTTATGCTTAGCACTTCTACATTGCGGAACGAGGAAGCAGATTCTGCGAGCTGTTTGGCTTTTTCTATCGTTCGGTTGCAAATATCAAACTTTTCCGGATTGCAGCGGACGATCGTTGTAAAAATCGCTCTGGCTGCCCCGCCCGCGCCGATCATCAAGAAAGACAGTTCGGAGATAGGTTTGTCCAAAATTCTCATTAAAGATTTCACAAAGCCTTCTCCGTCTGTATTATATCCGACAAGCTTGTCTCCTTCTCTTCTGACAGTGTTAACGGCACCAAGCACTTTTGCGCTCTCATCAATATGATCGAGATGATCCATGATGGAAACCTTGTGCGGAACAGTCACATTGATGCCTTCTACACCAAGAGCTCTTATCCCTTTTACCGCATCTTCCAGACGATTCTCTTCCACCTTAAATGCATGGTAGTGTCCGTCCAAACCAAGATCCTTCAAAGCCGCGTTATGGATATCCGGCGACATGGAATGCGCAATCGGATTTCCGATAACCCCGTACAGCTTCTTCATACTCCTCTCCCCTTTTTGTTAAATTAATGAGCGCCGAACAAATACGTGAACGCCTTTTGGCGCATAAGCCGTTATTTTTTTATTCGCGTCATGCACCGTTACCCAGCCTAACCCAGAGAAAACGATATCTGTCTTTTGCTCTTTCATCGTAAACGTATGGGCAACCAGCTCTGGAAACTCATCCATATCATCTTTTCCCGGCGGTGTGAGCAATTCCCCTGCGTGCTTTTCATAAAGCGCGTCTGCATTTTCCAGTTTCGTTCTGTGAATCATTAATTCATTCGGCATATAGCAGACAAAGGCAGCTCTTTCACCTGAAACATAATCAAACCTTGCCAGTCCGCCGAAATACAGCGTTTGCTGATCGTTTAGCTGGAATGTGCGCGGCTTCAGTTCCTTTTTGGGCGAGAGTACTTTTAAATCCTTTTTGTTTACATAGTGCGCCATTTGATGGTGATTGATGATTCCCGGTGTATCATAAAGCGCAGAGCCGTCATCTAACGGAATTTCAATTGCATCAAGAGTTGTGCCCGGGAATTGGGATGTCGTGATAATGTTGTCTTCACCTGACACTTCTTTAATAATCCGGTTAATGAACGTTGATTTTCCTACATTGGTACAGCCGACAACGTAAACATCCTTGCCGTTACGGTAATGCTCAATCGCATCAATGACTTCTCTGATTCCCTGGCCGCGTCCCGCACTGACCAAAAATACGTCAATCGGTTTTAAGCCAAGCTCTTTCGCCTCGCGCTTCATCCACTGGATCAGCCGTTCTCTTTTGAGCGATTTAGGCAGAATATCTGCCTTGTTTCCGACTAACAATATAGGATTGCCTCCGACTAAGCGCTGCAATCCATTAATCCAGCTGCCGTTAAAATCGAAAATATCAACAATTTTAACGACGAGAGAATCCGTTTCTCCAATTCCATGAAGGATGTTTAAAAAGTCATCATCCGTTAAGGAAACGTCTTGTATTTCATTGTAGTTTTTCAGTCTGAAGCAGCGCTGGCAAATCACACTTTCTTTAGAAAGCGAAGCCGGCGGCGCGTATCCCAGACCATTTTTGTCTTCGGTTTGGATTGTGACTCCGCAGCCGATACAAACAATCTTTTCCATTCTTACTCCTCCCACTGAATGTGCCCTTTTCGTTTAAGAGCACTCAGTATTCTGCGTTCGACCTGGCGGTTAAAGCGCGTAATAAAGCCATCCGAGGAAGCGACAGGCACAACCAGGATCGTATGGTAGCCGTTACGGTTCCCGCCGAGTACATCAGTCAGCAGCTGGTCTCCGATGACAACACAGTCCTCTTTTTTCAGCTCCATATTGCGCACTGCTCTATTAAAGGCTTTGCCCATCGGTTTTCTTGCTTTATAGATGAATGGTATGCCGAGCGGTTCCGAGAAAAGTTTTACTCTTCGCTCATTATTATTAGAGACAATCGTCACTTTAATGCCGTGCTCTTTCATTTCTTCAAACCACTCGATCAATCGCGGCGTCGCGTTTGGTCTGTCCCATTCAACAAGTGTATTATCCAGGTCAGTGATAATTCCTTTTACATTTCGTTCCTTTAATTTTTCAGGTGTAATATGAAAAATATTTTTAACAAACTCGTCAGGTAAAAAAAACTTCTTTAACAAAACCCGCACCCTTCCCTTTTCTTTCTCTTAAAATTCATGTCGAAAAAAATCGAACTTGCGCTTAAAGAAAAACTGAGCAAAAAAATTTCGACAAAAATTGGGTTTCTTCACCAGGTGTGGATAAATTTACACACACTATCCACTCTTATTACATCACTCTTTAGACAAATTATAAACACGATACTCACAAGTTATCCACTTTTTGGTGTGGATAACAGAACGATTGTTCTTATATGCAATTCATGGTAGATTAAAGATAATCTTCAGCTTCAGATGAACGCAACCTATAAATGTATGTCACAAAGTCATGAATGATTCCAACTATGAAGGAGGTGCCTCTCCCATTAATTGGGTTCCTAGCATGAGAAAATTGTCTGATGAATTATTAATAGAATCTTATTTCAAAGCCACCGAAATGAATTTAAACCGCGACTTTATCGAGTTAATCGAAAACGAAATAAAAAGAAGATCGCTCGGACATATTATTTCCGTATCTTCTTAATAGGAATTTGTCTATTTTTTCCGGGCGTATTTCCTTTTTTTACTCAGATGACTGATATTATATCACTTCAGTTACGCGCTTTACTACTGTTTTCAGCAAAAAACACCCCTAAAAAGAGGTGTTTCCAGGGCTGGATTTCATGTGAACCAATACACTCCGCCCACAATCAGGAGAACAACAATCAAAACAACGATAAAAGCGTATCCGTATGCTCTGCTTGCGCCATATGGCCAGCCGCCGAAAGGATACGTGTATAAATAACCGCTGTACATGTGAAGCGCGCCTCCTTAAAAATGTTTCTATAACAGCCTATGTAGGAGAAATAAAACGGCTTAGGCCTTTGTCCGGATCAGCGCTTCAGGACCTGCCCATCTTGTATTCCTTCATAAACTATCCTTGCTCCTTTAGGTGTCATATGATTGCCTGAAGGATCTATCAAGCCGGATTGGATCAGCGCTTCATCAGTAGCTTTTCCGCCGTCTGCTTCTATAAAGTGCTTCCAGTTGTCTACAAGAGGCACATTCATATGTTTCGCGACATCTCTTGTAATATCATTGTATGAGTTATGCCACTTTCTCGCCCCGCCTTTTGATTCAAAAGCAGCCGCTTTATACCTGGAATAGTAAAAGAGGTGATGCTTCCCGTTTCCTTCAATAATAGGGATACACGTCATTAAAACAGGCTTGATGCCGTGTTTTCTGCTTTCTTTTATAAAGTAAACCAGATTCTCTCTGAAACGCAGCTTTGACACTCTTGGCTTTCCTTCAGCCAGAATCCCAGCGTCATTAGTGCCAAACATAATAAAAAGATGCTTAGGTTTTTGATCGAGTACATCTGTTTGAAACCGTAAACGGGCATCTTCAGTCGTTTGTCCTCCAATTCCTGCGTTGAGGATATCAAGATTCCCGCGTTCAGCCGTTTTTAATATATTGACCCACTGCTGCGCTTTTGGATAGTCACGATAATCCCAATTAGAGCCGCGTGTATTGCTGTCACCAAATGCTACCACGTCTTCGTATCCCTTTCCTTCACATCCTGCTGTAACGAACAGCAGAAGGAAAAGGATGAACATATACTTCATCTTTACACCCCCAAAAGCTTCATCTTTATGTTATACCTCTGTTCTGTTTCATTCAACGCAGAGTTTTTTCGTTATAGCGTTCTCTCTATTGTTAACGTGTCCCTCTCGACTAAAATCATTCTGTTTCCAGTAAGGGGTGAGATATCTATTTCAGTTCCCGTCTTTTTCTGCGAAAAAACACTTCAGAGAGTTGAGTGCAATAACCTGCTTCCGCCAGAGGAAACAGGCTACTGATTACCTCTGCATTTATTTTAATTTCGCTTTAAGCTTGGCCTTTGTTTTTGGTCCGTAAATACCATCAGCTTTTAATCGATTCATCAGCTGAAAACGTTTCACGGCATTTGCTGTTTTCGGTCCATAAATGCCGTCAATACCGTTATTCTTCGCGCCTTTATCGGGGTAAAAATGAAGTGCGGCTAAAGCCTTTTGCAGCTGAAGAACTTTAGTGCCTTTTCTATAAGGCGCAGTGAGTTTTATTACTCCTGAAGGCAGAGGATAAGATTTGGGTGATTCTTCAGATGGCGTATCAGAGGAAGAAATTCCGTTTTTGAAAGCACTCCATTGATGTAAGAGTTTGCGGGGACATTCTTTTCCAGACCATTTTTTGTGGGGAACAACACGATCCAGCGAAATATTGTGATCCTTCATCAATTTTTTGATCAGCCACTGCGCATTAGCTACTGCTTTGTCAAAATCGCCGTCTGCATTTTCACAGATTTCAATCCCGATTGATTTGCGATTCCCTGTCCCATTGGTGCCGTCGCCAGCATGCCACCCGTTTTCAGTAAGAGGAAGATGCTGATAGATGTCTGAATCGTCTACTGTAAAATGCCAGCTGACAGATGTACTTGGGTTTTTCACATAATCAGCGTGCATTTTTGCATCGGCACCTTTGGCGGTATTTGCTGTATTGTGCACGGTAATATATGCAGGTGTCATCGCATAGCCGGGACGGTTATCGTTTGATTTTGGTATAAAATCCTTTTTTATCGCTACCATTTCTATCCCTCCCTGCTATTAAAGAATGCAGCAACAAGAGAAATGGACAGCCTATTTTACTAGATAAAAAAGAATTGTATTTCCCCCCACTCGTATTACAGTTGAACCACCGAAACGGTACAAGTTATACTAACGTAGATGCCGGAGATTCTGCCTCCTGACATCGCCACAAGTGTTGGGAGTGGATAATTGATATGTTAAAAAAGACTTTAGGTATAATCTTGATCATCGCCGTTATTGCAGTCGGTTTCTATCAGAAAGAAGCTTGGCTTGATGCTATAAAAGCAGGCGGATTGATCTCCGTTTTATGTAGTATGCTGCTGATAGCCGCCGACGTCTTTTTCCCGATTGTGCCGTTTGCAATCATTGCAGCTTTAAATGGCGCTGTGTTCGGAATTGCAAATGGTGTTTGGATTACACTGGCCGGTTCAATGCTTGGCACGATATTGCTGTTTTTTCTTGCGAGGTACAGCTTTCGAGATTGGGCCAGAAAAAAAATAAAAGCTTATCCTGCTATACAAGGCTACGAGGCTTCATTCGATAAAAATGCGTTTACCGCTGTTTTATTGGGAAGGCTTATCCCTGTTATCCCTTCTCTTGTCATGAACGTTGTATGCGGACTAAGCAGTGTTCGGTGGCATGTTTTTTTCTTCGCCTCTTTAATAGGAAAAATTCCTAACATTTTAGTTGTTACCATTGCCGGCGCCAATTTCTCCAGCAACAAATTGCTTTCTTTCAGTATTTACGGGGCCTACGTTCTGATCCTGATGCTAATCATATATATAAAGTTTCCTCATCTGGTGAAAGCGTCAAAAAAATAAGGGCGGCCCGCTTCGCCCCCCTTACTTTTTTTCTGTTGCATGTCCTCCAAATTCATTACGGAGCGCAGCAACGACCTTTCCTGTAAACGTATCGTCTGTTAACGAACGGTATCTCATCAAGAGGGACATCGCGATCACCGGAGCTGCTGTCTGCAGATCTAGTGCCGTTTCCACTGTCCATTTCCCTTCCCCGGAGGAATGCATGACGCCTTTGATCTGATCCAGCCTCGCGTCTTTAGAAAAAGCTCGCTCAGTCAGCCCCATAAGCCACGACCTTATGACAGAGCCATGATTCCATACCCTTGCGACTTTCTCATAGTCAAATTCAAACGGACTGTTTTCCAGCACTTCAAATCCTTCACCAATGGCAGCCATCATTCCGTACTCAATGCCATTATGAATCATTTTTAAAAAGTGGCCGCTGCCCGCTTCTCCGGCATATAAATATCCATTTTCAACAGCAGTATCCCGAAACAGCGGCTCCGCGATACGCCATGCTTCGGGGTCTCCTCCAACCATATAACAAGCCCCGTGACGCGCTCCCTCCATACCGCCCGAAGTTCCGGCGTCGAGATAATGAAGACCGGCATCTTTCATTTGATTGTAGCGCCGGATCGATTCTTTATAATGAGAATTTCCAGCCTCAATGATAATATCCCCTTCGTTTAATAACGGTGCCACATCACTCAGTACAGCATCTACAACGCCGTGCGGCACCATCACCCACAGAATTCGCGGCGTATCTAATAATGAAATCAACTCTTTTATATTTGTTGTCCCCTCAGCCCCATAAGATATCAGTTCATCAACAGCCGCTTGATTCACGTCATAACCGATTGCTTGATGATTGCGGTCGATCAATTGCTTTCCTATGTTTATGCCCATTTTCCCTAAGCCGATCAATCCTATTTTCATGTGAGTTCCTCCTGGTTGTCTAAACTCTAAAGCCATTACTCTTTATGTTCCCTGTGAACTGCTATGTGATACGTCCTGTTTTCTCAAAGGCCGCGATCAGCAAGAGTAATTCCTTTTATCCCCAGTAACTTACTGCTCCGTGTCATATCGTTTTTGTATGATCTTTATCATAAAGAAGGCTTGATAATCATTTGGCGGCTTCATGCATGACAGCAAAAATCGCGGAAACATTCTTGATTTCCTCTCTATTTAAGTTAAAATATGGGAAGGGAATTCAACTTATTTCTAGTTAAGAAGGTGACAACTTGCAGGATCAAACACAAACTATCATTGGAATTACGAAAACCGCGAAATGTTTATTATACGGTACACTTGCAATCATCGGTCTTCTCATTGGTTATTTTTTTCATCAGCTTGCGAAATGGGCATTATCCCTGCCGTGGATTCCATTAGAAGGCCCTCTTCGGCTTGTTACCTCTTTTCACGGATCACCGGTTAAGTTTATCACCGCGCTGCTTGGCCTGATTGCAGGTATATGGTTCGCTCATTCAATCATGAAATTGCTGTTAACTGTACAGATTACAAACGACTCCGTAGCATTAATGAAAGGCAAGTATGTTCAAACGATCAACTCCGAAGACATTGCTCTGGTATTTATTGATCACAAACGGCTTGTCCTCTTAGGAACAGACGGATATGAACTGGCACGTGAAGAAATAGATGAAAAACCTAAAATCATTGAGCAGGCCTTTAAAAAGCACCATTACGTGTGGTCGGCTGAAGGTGACCCGTTTAAAGATAGATTTCGGCGATGGGTACCTGAATCACCCGATCTCTCTCCAAGCGCTCATGCTATATTGAAGGCTCGTCAGAAAGCACTGAAAGAAGAGGAAACAGACGACATTGAAGATTTCCGTCTTGAACTCGCAAAGATCGGAATTGTTGTACGTGAAGAAGGAACACGCCAGTATTGGCGAAAAGCAGAATCGTATCCTCCTCAGGAAAATCAGCCTAGCGGCAAAATAGGATCATAGCAAAAGAGGCTCAGAATTGAGCCTCTTTTTTTATTACTGAACAATAAACAACACTTTGGTGCCATCTGGATAACTGCTCATTTGATTTCCTACCCATGAACCGGCACCGCGATTATCAGAAGGCGTTACATATCGGACATCGGCTCCGGCGCCTCCTTCTTCACAAACTGCCATCGGCCATTCATCCCGATCGTAGCCAGGCTTCGTCGGAATTCCTTTTAATGATTCCTCCCGCCTTTTGTCCGCTCCATCACGATCAATTGTACATATATCAGAATGTCCTTGGGCAATCGCATCTCTTATATGATCGCCGGTTTCCGGATAACGAGACAACGGAAAGTATAAAATTTTGTCATATAAAGCAGCCCCCTTGACCTGTTGCGGAGCCGTCATATCCTTTCCCAACAAACAAAGAAAAACTGCTGCCGCCAGAAAAAGCATTGCCATCCATCTTTTCATCCTCATCCCCCCATACAGTTTCGTTCATTTAAATGTATGGGGGCAGCGTAAAGATTATTTAAAAAAACAAAACCTAAGCTCTCCATTGAGAAATTTCTCGGTACAGACACAGACAGCCTTCCGATCACATACATTGACATATAGGCTTTTGCCTACATAATCATGTGGAGGTGACGATGGTGACAGGTGTTTTCGCAGCGCTCGGTTTTGTAGTTAAAGAGCTTGTCTTTTTAGTATCTTACGTGAAAAACAATGCCTTTCCACAACCGCTCTCAAGCAGCGAGGAAAAAAAATACTTAGAGCTCATGGCTAAAGGGGATGAACATGCCAGAAACATGCTGATTGAGCATAATCTTCGCTTGGTCGCCCATATTGTAAAAAAGTTTGAAAATACAGGTGAAGACGCAGAGGACTTAATCTCCATCGGAACAATCGGGCTGATCAAAGGAATTGAAAGCTATTCCGCCGGAAAAGGGACAAAACTGGCGACGTATGCTGCGCGGTGTATTGAAAATGAGATTGTAATTACAAAAG
Source organism: Bacillus sp. 2CMS4F (assembly GCF_023161785.1). Taxonomy (NCBI): domain Bacteria; kingdom Bacillati; phylum Bacillota; class Bacilli; order Caryophanales; family Bacillaceae; genus Bacillus; species Bacillus sp. 2CMS4F. The sequence goes on along the minus strand of NZ_JALNTO010000002.1, from coordinate 554,070 downwards.
GGGGGTGCATACACCCCTCTTTAATAAGTTTCAATATATACGGTGTCAGAATCCACAACGGTAACCTCTTTCACGATAAAGTTTACAATTGTTTTTTTATCTTCAAGAGTTAGGTTATCCGCACCGATTGATTGAAAATAGTCGATAGCTCTTTTTAGAGCATTTTCGCTTGAGCTTGTATCATCTAATACTTTCATTTTCGATTGAATTTCGTTACACTTTTCAGTAAGCTGGTTTTGCTTTTTTTGCAGCTCAATAATTTGTGCTTTGATTTCATCAATATCTAAATCATCGTCATCGCTTAGGCTGATTAGCGTTAAAAGACGCTTGCGGCCTTTTTTTGTTTTCTCTATCTCTTTTTGAATGAGTTCTAATTCATCAGACAGGTGATTTGATTGTTCAATCTCTTTAAAAGAAGCATACTTTTGGGGATTTGTGATAAATTTAAAAATCTCACCCCATACATGCCGGTTTAATTTATTCTCAGACATTTCTTTTCCGCAGCCGCGGTCCTTTGCTCCAGAATAATTTTTCCGGCAAGTATACACATAGTAGTCTTTACCGTGTGATTTTCTTTTCTTTCCTGTCATTGTATTTCCGCATTTCCCGCATCTAACCAAACCCGATAACAAGTAATTGTGAGGGCTGATACTCAAGTGCTTTCTTTTACTTTGACCTAAGAGTTCTTGAGCATAATCCCATTGTTCCGCTGGGATTATTGCTGGAATTGACACTGTGATCTGCTCCTCTTCAGGTCTTATTTTAATTATTGATTTATTCCCTGCCTGTTTTGAAACATAGGAACCCTCTGTATCATATTTATACTGTCTATGTTCACCCTTATAAGAAGAGTTCATTAATATCTGTCGAACAACCTGCCTGTGCCATACTTTGGCACCTTTTTTTGTTTTAACTCCCATCTGAGTTAAATGCAGAGCAATACCGTTTACTCTGCCGAAAAAAGGGCTTTTATGATCGGTGAAATATTTGAAAATCATCCGAATGATTTTTGCTTCCTCTTCAAATATCTCAAGAGTTCTTTTCTCTTTAACAAATTTATAGCCATATAGTTTAGAATCTTTAATGATCATGCCTTTTTTCATTTTCTGAAGTCGGCCGCTTGATGTCCGTTCTTTGATTTTGGCTTTTTCAAATTCTGAGATTGCTCCGCGCATAGCGAAAAATAATTGACCTTCTGGAGAATTGGCGTATTCACCATTTACAAAAATCAAGGGTATGTTTCGCTTTCTCAGTTCATCATCAATGATAAGCTGATTCATTAATTTCCGAGAAAGACGGTCAGGATCGTAACAAATGACTTGACTTATAAGTCCTTTGCTTGCATCCTCCCTCAAGCGATTCAAAGCCGGTCGTTCTAAAAGCTCTCCAGAAAACCCTTCATCTGCATACTTCAGCACATCCTTAGTCCCTGCTTTCTTTATGCAGGCCTCGATCTGGCTGTCGATGCTCGATCCCTTGATCGCTTGTTCCTCGGTCGATACCCTTACATATATTGCTATCACCCTGGATCTCCTTCCTATAAAGTTTTATTAAATAATGATAGCAATCGTTAATGCATTTGTCAGCTTGCGGTCCCTCGATGATTATTACCTTCATTAAATGCATCACCCCTTGGGTAATGCTATGTAAAAGGTGTTTGTCCTAATGAGGTAATTTTCAATATGAAAACAGATAAAAAACCGCTAGTTTGAAACCATCGGTTTTTATCTGACATTTACTAATGCCTAAGTCCCCAATAACGATTTTTCTTTTATAACTAGGCAAATAACATGCACTGGTGCCATGTCCACTAAAATAATCACAATAAAAAACTAGCCGTATATTTTAAATCGACTCAATTCTTTTAAAGTAATCACAGGTTCACCCGTTTAGCTACTTAATGACTTACACTGCCAAGCACCATCTCCCGAAAGAGTTTTATCCTCTAATGCCTACTTTGAACATATTTAATTGATTTTCATTTAAGAAACAATTGTGGCTTCTGGTTCTCCGTATTTCATACCATGCGGGATTCTAGATTGCTCAAACTTATGTAGAATATCAAAGCTCATCTTCCGCAGCCTCTGCATCTACTCTTTACTTTGTGATGGTGAAGTTTTTCTTGTAATTAACCACAACAAATAATTACAGAATATTCCCTATTTATTGAATACGCAATATCATCAAGAATAATTTTGATCGTTATATTAGTCCTACATAACATATCATTTTGATTCATAAAGTTCATCACAATTAAGCAATTTATAAAACCAAAAATTAACGGACTTTCTTTTTAATTCTACATTGTTAGGTAGAACAATTATTGTTAAAGCAAATATGTAAGCTGCTTATGAACAACAGTGTCTTAAAATCTTCTAAGTGCTCATAATTGCATGATAGAATTCATTACATCAGTAAATAAATATCTCCTTTTTTTAAAATACTAGAATTATTGAGCTCTAAGTTTAAGCGATTTAAGTTAAATTACATACATATATTAAATAGAATACAATTGAGAGGAGTATTAAAATGACTGGTTTACCTATAAATATTAACAATGTGTCTGGAAACGGAGTTGTTAATGTTGGTGGGGCATTTTCCATAAGTCCCTTAACAGTTTCAAAAACAGCATACGGGTCGGGAGGTTCTAATACTGGTATTGTCTTTCAATATAATTTTATTAGTCAAACTAAATCTTTAAATAGTCAGTATTCGGATCAGAATGTGACAAGAACAATATAACTTACTCTCCACTTATAAAAGTACGGGGAAATTAATTCCTTTGAATCAATTTCTGAATAACATAGTAAAAATTTAAACAAGCGCCTCTGAGGTTTTTTCTTGTTATCTTGCTTATTGAGAAACTATCGTTTAATTTTTTCCCTTTTTAAAATACGCCAACTATTAAATAACAGGTACGTTAAAATGACTTCTACAATCATTCTTAAAGGATAAAATTTGTACTTGATCACAATAAAATCATTCCTTTATTTCCCCTCCCTTTTAAATCATTTTTACCTGCTTTATCCATCTAAAACGTTACAGTAAATCATGATTCAAGAGATTGATATAAAGCATTCTGTACAGAAAGATGTAAGGGCGTGATGAGATGCCATCCACAGTGATCAACCTATATTATTTGAATATAAACTGCATCGGGCAACGGGTCAATTACAATAGACGAAGCTGCGTATAACAGGCCTATCATCAAACATCTATTGGCAACTCTGTTACTTCTTTTGAAGCCCCATGTAAATTACCTAAGGGCTTTTTTTATTTCAATCTCGCTTAAAGTTTCGCTTTAGTCTTAGATCCATAAATCCCATAAGCAGAAAGTTTCTTGCATTAATCGGATCGTCTAACTGCATCTTCTGTTGTTTTAAAGTTATAACATCAGATCGGGACAATTCCCCCAACAGTTCAGCTTAAAATCTACAGGGAATCCAATTAATATAAATTTTTTGCGTTTGCCAGCAAGTTTTGCATTTATTCTTTATCAATAGAATAATTTATAAGATCTTCATATGTATCTATATAGATATTTCTATCAGGTGAAAATACTGCATAAAATACTTTATCTGTGGATAGACCCCGCTTTTTCAACTCAGCTTGCAACCATGCCTGAGTGAGTTGATTTTCTTTCAAGTTTTCCTCTTTCATTTTCCCATCCATGATTAACTCGATGGGGAGCTTCCCTTCTTGTGCAGTAGCAACCCATAAATCCTTATTTGTCACATTTCGAAATTGAGGTTTTTTTAGTACTGTTAATGTCCCGTTTGTTTCAATGATCGCATAGAGCACTTCTTCAATTTTGAATACATCTTTTTCCCTTAATTGTTGATTTAAATAGTCAATTGTATAACGCATCTTGCGCATGTTGTGTTCAAGAATTTTCCCGTTTTCAATCACAACGGTTGGATCTCCAGCAAAGAGTTTCCGAGCTTTTTGATTCCAAAGTGATAAGTAGGCAGTGGCCAAGATAACAAATACTAATATAAAGAAAGCAAGTACCATGTGATGAATTTTAAGAGAAGTATTAAAAGCCAGATTTGCAGTAATTGCTCCTAATGTAATTGAAGCAATAAAATCAAAGATATTCATTTGTGAAATTGTTTGTTTTCCCAATAATCTTGACCCTACCAATAAAATGCTAAAGGCAAGAATCGATCGAAGGATTACTTCAACATGTTCACTCATAGATCTCACCAACTTATTGTATTTTCTAAAAACATCATAGACAAAAGAGATCTTATATATACTAGAACGATTCTTAATCAATATATACATGCACTCATTGTTGTATCAGACATATGCTACATTAGTAAATTCCGCAAATAGGACGGTGAAATTGTGTACCCTTATTTTATTTATAACCCTTATATAAGCGATACATTTCGTATGTCTACTGACAGGAAACTAATTAATGACATCCACAAGGCAATTAACGGAGAGTATAGCGCCATTCTCTGTTATAAGCAAATAGCCACACAAGCCCCCACAGAAGAAATAAGAAAACAAATACTTGAAATTAGACAAGATGAACAACGGCATTTTGAAGAATTCAGCACGATTTACACTAATCTTACAGGCAGAAAACCAATTCCAAAAATTACGGAAGAATGCCCTAAAAGTTTTAGAACAAGCCTAGAGTCTGCTTTTAAAGATGAGCAGGAGACAGTGGATTTTTATTTAGATTTAGCAGATCGAATACAAGATAAGTCAATTAAAAAGATTTTTCAGCGTGCTGCCGCTGATGAACAAAATCATGCAGTATGGTTTCTATTTTTTTTAAACCCTCGGTCTACACAACAAACCCGTCAAGTTAATTATGGGGCAAAGGGGGCTTTAAATGCCGGTAGACTCACCTTACCACAAATGCTTACCTTTGCCATTCAGGATGAGTACTTAGCTCAAGCAAGGTACAATGCAATTCTAAGAAACTTCGGGGATATCCGAACCTTTGTACAAATTAAAGAAGCAGAATTACGTCATATCAATGCATTACTTTCTCTTTTTGAACGATACCAAGTACAGATACCTAAAGACACCTCACAATTATATGTCACTATACCAGTAACCCTTAAGGATGCATATGCTGCTGGAGTCCAAGGAGAAATTGATAACATCTCCATGTATAACAAGTTTCTAACTTTTGATCTTCCATCAGATGCAAGAACAGTTTTTACTTCATTACTCAACGCATCATTAAATCATTTAGAGGCTTTCCGAAGAGGTCTTGAGAGATTAGACTAAAACTTCTAAAATCAACATTACAAAAAGAAAAGTTCAATTTGTAGGGGTAGAAACAAAGCTTTTTACCAAATTTAAGATTGTCATAATCTCAAAGGTCTATCTTTTTGTATTTCCACATAATCCTTAGGGGAACTGGCACTACCAAGAGAATACCGATAATACCTTCGAAACCTTATTACATTTATTGAACGTGACCAAGTGTCATAACATAAATAGGAGACCAACGATTGATGAACTTGTTGACCTTTCATTCAGCTGACTCATATTAAAGGATCTCTAACCAAATTTTAATGGCTGTCGCTGATATTAATAGCGCCAAAATCCATTGCAGGAATTTTGTATTTGCTTTTTGTCCAACTATTGCGCCAATAGGAGAAGCAGTTAAACTAGCAATAATAAGAACAAGAGCCGGTATAAAAAGAACCTGGCCCGTGATTACTTTTCCAACTGTTGCGCCAACAGATGAAAGAAATGTAATCGCAAGAGATGAGGCGACGGTGATTCTAACAGGAATATTTAAAATCGATAACATAATGGGGACCAGGATAAAGGCGCCACCAGCTCCTAAAATACCTGATACGCCACCAATGATAAACGCAAGGGACGCAGCCAACCATTTATTAAATATCACTTCTTCCTCTTCCCTATGTCCTTGTCCATTTTTAGGTATAAACATTAAAACAACAGCTATAATTGCAAGAATTCCGTATATAAAGTTAATTCCTTGTTCAGATAAGCGATGAGAAAAGTAACTCCCCAATACACTCCCTAAAAGGATGCTACTTCCCATGTAAATAATTAATGCTTTATTTAAAAAACCACTCTTCCGATAAGCCCAAACACCGCCAAGTGTCGCAAAGAAAACTTGAATAGCCCCTATCCCTGAAACTTCATGGGCAGTTAATGACATCACTCCCACTAAAGAAGGAATGTACAATAGCATTGGATAATTAATAACAGATCCGCCAATACCAATCATTCCGGAAATAAAGGCACCAATAAACCCTATAATGAAAAGAGTTATGATAAAGGCAATATCCATTCGGGTTTCCTCCTTTTCAAAGGAAAAGGGTATCTTTTTATTCGATACCCTTTCACATTAATTAGCCTTTTTGAACCCAGAATTTCAGTACATCTCCTTCTTCAGCTTGCTCTAAGACGTCATGCCCACCTGATTTAGACCAAGCCGCTAGGTCACTTTTGAATCCTTTATCCGTTGCATGTACTTCTAGTATTTGACCTGATTCTAATTCATTCATAGCTTTCTTTGTTCTGACGATTGGCATTGGGCATGCCAGTCCTTTAGCATCTAATACTTTATTTGATTTCATGGTCATCTCTCCTCTGTTGTTATTGATCATGTAGTATTACCGAATTGCACAACGGTTTGGTCCAATCTCCATTTCACGCTGTTTTTCTTCATCCGGGTTGATTTTCCCCATATTTGTTTCACGAATCTCTTGATACGCATTGGGTTGCGGAGGCAAATGATCTGTCACTAAGTGCCTAAAATCTGCTTCATCAATCATGTTCAAACCGTGGTTCTCGGCAAATAATGTACTTAATTTTTTACCAACACTTCCATCTTCATTTAGCTCATCAATGATCATAAAGTGTGCAGGTAATACAATTAAATCCTTTGATAATGCTTTATAACGACTATAAAGAGTTTGCCTTAAATCTCCTACCCAATCTTCTGCCATACCTGCTAAATCCGGTCTGCCGATGGAATCAATAAACAAGACATCACCTGAAAAGAGATACTGATCATCGACAATGAAAGAAGTGGAGCCGATGGTATGTCCTGGAGAATAAATCGGTTGAATTCTAATCCTTGTATTCCCAATAATAATGTCATTTCCTTCTTCCAACGGCTGATAGTCGAATACCACTTTTTCAGCATCTTTAGGCGGTAACCAGTAGGTTGCTTTTGTTTTTTCAGCAATGACTCTGCCGCCTGAAATATGGTCCGCGTGAAGATGTGTATCAAATACGTGAGTAATCGTTACACCTTTCTCCTTTGCAAAATCTATAAACACTTCTGCCATACGCGTAGCATCTACTATGGCTGCTTCTCCATTGGATAATATCATGTATGATAGGCAACCTTTCCCAATTCGAACAAACTGATAAATTTCCCCACCATCTTTTAAATCCCCGACTTTTACTGGCTCTAAATGTTCACTCCATGCTTTCATTCCGCCTTTAAGATAGAATACAGAAAGGCCTGCTTCTGAAAGCATCTCGGATACCATTACTGATGAACCTTCTTTTGCGCAAACGACTAGGACTTCTTTATCGGAAGGAATTTTCTCTAATATATCTTCTACGCCATCTAAAAGATCGAAATAAGGAACATTCAAATGGTCAAAGTCATGCCCTTCAATCTTCCAATCACTAAAATCATTTTCATTACGCACATCCAAAATAAATAAAGGTTCTTTGTTAAAGATTTTTTTTGTCACTTCTTTTGGGGTCATTGCCTTTACGGTCATGTTTAAATACCTCCTATATCGAATCTTTTTTAACGGGACTAAAATGTTAAGGATACATCAGCATCTTTAGCAAAATTTAAAAAGGTAACAGCCCCGCCTACTTCAATTCCTTCTACAAAATCATCTTTTGTTAAACCCATAACGTCCATCGTCATTTGACAACCAATAAATGTAACACCCATCTCTTGTGCCATTTCAATCAGTTCAGGAATAGACTGCACGTTTGCTTTCTTAAATCCTTCCGCAAAGTGTTCTTTCCCTTTCGGCATTTCTAATTCTTGATGCGCTTGCTTATGAATCAGATTTAATCCCTCGAATGTAAAGAAGATAGATACTTCTTGATCACTTGCTGCTGCGGCAGTCGCAATATTAAAAACTTTATAGGCATCAAATAGACCACCATTTGCCGCAATAATTGCTACTCTTGTACTCATTTGTTATCATCCTTTTCTTATTTATTCTGTTTTACCTGTCCAATCACGCATACCAGGGACAACATTAATAACCTTTTTAAAACCTTGTTTTTTCATCGTTTGGGCTGCCATTTCACTCCTTCTTCCTGAATGGCAAATAATATAAATTTCATCATCTTTGTTTAACTCGTTAGAGCGCTTTTCTACTTCACCAAGAGGGATATGCACAACTCCTGGGATATGAGCTTCTTCATACTCATCTAGCTCGCGGACATCTAAAATGTTAAGAGACTCCTCACTTTCTACTTTCTGTTTGAAAATTTCTAGTGAAACCTCAGGAATAGAAGGTGTGCTTTCTGATGAATGTTCTCCTCCTTTACGAAGAAAATGATGAAGTATTTCTCCCTCTGTTTCAGTACCTAGATATTCATGAACTGTGCTATTTGCCCATGCTTGTAGATCTGCCGTAGAGCCTTTATCTGTTGCTTCAATTTCTAGTATCTCACCAGCTTTTAAATCCTTAATTTTCTTCTTCGTTTTTACAATGGGCATTGGACACGTCAAACCTTTAGCGTCTAACACAATATTTGCCTTCACCATTTTTTCCTCCTTTTTAAATAGGGGTGGGGGTATATAAATATACAAAAAAATACTACCTAAGGTTCTATGACCATGTATTCATACCACCTTTAATATTTGTGATATTTTTAAATCCTTGTTTTTTCAATACCTTACTCGCCTTTAGACTTCTCATTCCACTTTGACAAATAATAAAAACTTCTTTATCTTTCGAAAGTTGATTGGTTTGACGAGGCAGATTTGACAAGGGAATGTTTTTAAACCCTTGAATATGTCTTGTACGAAATTCATGAGGTGTTCGTACATCGATAAATTGTTTGCCTTTATTTTTTAGCTCTGATTTTAAATCAGCAGTTGTTATTTGTTTAACACCTTGCACTGGTAAAAAACGTCGAAATACAATCCAAAGTAAAAATAAAATAAGTAAGGTATTGATGATTACGCCACTATCCATTGTGTTCCACCTCCTTTATTTAATTTGCAATTGGTAACATTAAATAAATAAGTTGACACTGCCTTCTTCAGCATCTGCCAAATAAGCTGCTACACCCGCATAGTCGATATCATCTGATAGTTCTTTTTCCTTTAAACCAAGAAGATCCATTGTCATCGTACAAGCTACGAGCTTTACACCCTGTTCTTGAGCCATCTCAATCAACTGAGGCAATGTAAGTGCATTGTGCTTTTTCATAACATTTTTAATCATTTTAGGGCCCATACCTGCAAAGTTCATTCTAGATAAACCCATCTTATCAGCACCGCGAGGCATCATCTTTCCAAACATTTTTTCAAGCAAGCCTTTTTTCACAGGAACCAGCTCTTCTTTACGCAAAGCATTTAATCCCCAAAAAGTATGAAAGATCGTCACTTCATGATCGTAGGCAGCAGCTCCATTTGCAATAATATAGGCTGCCATCGCTTTATCATAATCTCCGCTAAATAAGACAATCGTTGTGCGTTTTGTTTGTTCTGGCATGTTTCTCCTCCTAAACTAAATTACCCCCATGGGTATTTCAAATTCTAAAAATTTTTGAATGAAAGATATACAATTACGCAATCCGTTAAAACTATATACCCACAGGGGTATATTATTCCACAAATAAAAATTCGTCAACCTTAAAGATAATAGGTTGATGAATTTTTTATCGACTCTTTACTAATAAGTCTACTGCCTCTTTTACTAAGTTTGCTGTGTCTTCTCCCTGTTCTATGCTTTCACGAACACAATGTTCAAGATTTGTACTAACTATAACACCTAAAGCTCGGTCGATAGCATTGCGTGATGCTGCCAATTGAGTCACAACTTCTCTACAGTCTTTTCCTTGCTCCATCATAGTCAATACACCTTTAATTTGTCCTTCTATCCGTCGTAAACGATTTTTAATCTTTTGATCATAGTCCATATATCGATGAAATCCTTTCTATAATTTATTTTTACATTTACATGTTGCCAATTCATAACTATTTACATGGATACCTTTGTTCTTCAGAAAACGCACTCCTAAATTTAATTCCACCCTATCATGAGCTATTATGTGTATTTTATCACGTGGAATCTCTAAATAGAAACGTTTTAGATACGCGTATGGAATGTTTAAAATAATATCATCCGAAAAAGTGGGTACATCGTTATAATGGCGAATATCTAATATTGTCATGTCCATAGCCTCTAATTTATCTTTATGAATACAAGAGATTCCGACTATAGGATAATAACGTCTAGACGTGGCAATGGTAATAACAAAAATAATCAGGAATGCAATAACTAAATAATTGATACCTACACCACCTTATTAACTCTATGTTATTCACAAAATAACTATATACCCCCACAGGTATATAGTCAAGTGTGAAAGTTAATTTCTTTGAACTGTTAGATTAATTTTAATCTCTGAAGTTTGAAAAAGTGCTTACATTTCGCTAATGCCAATTCGACTAATAGTAACTCGAATAAAGAAACAAGCTGATTTTAATTTAAATCGACTTGTTTAATCAGTTACTTCTAAAATGTTCATCTGCTCAGCAACTATTTTTAATACGCTGCACAGCATGCAATCCTCCGCTGCTTGGATATTAAATTGAGTTTCATTTGTATAAGAACAATTTGTAGGTACTGGTTCCCTATGTTTCATGCCGGATGTGACTCGAATTACTCAGAATTCTGCAGAATATTATGCTAATCTTTCCGCAGCGGCTGCATCTGCTTTGGTTTTATGAACTGTACCAAATGGATGGTTTGGAGGAGCATAAATTGAGTATAGTTTTAACGGCGTATTACCTGTATTAATCACATTGTGCCAAGTGCCAGCAGGTATAACAATGGCAGAATCATCATAGATATTTCTTTGGAAATTTAAATTATCTTTGCTCTTCCCCATTTTAACGATCCCTCGACCCTGCTCAATCCGTAAGAACTGATCGACGTTTGAATGCATTTCCAAACCAATATCTTCTCCAATACCGATACTCATCAAAGTTACTTGAAAATGTTTTCCTGTCCATAAGGCAGTACGGAACGTATTGTTTTGTTTTGTGGCTCTATTGATATTTACAACAAATGGCTTTGGTCCATAATCCTTTAAGAGAAGGTTTCTATCTTCATAAGAAGAGCGCAAATCGGCACATCTGTGTACGTGCTCCATCTCATTTGGAATAGTCCAATAATTAGATCTTCCATCGTTATACATCGGTACAGTCACATAATAATAACATTGAGGCGAAAAAGGTATATAGTACATATTTTGATCCCCACAATTATAAATTTTTGTGATAGTATCCTATGCATTTATTAAGGGAGTGTTACTAAATCAAGAAAATTCATATTTAACACAAAAATGGACGTCTTAAATAATGTAAAATGTGTTATTTAAAAAGACCTGCTTTGTATGTCACTTTACGAATTCTCATAAAACCTATATTCATAAACCCTGATTTATTTGCACTAGATGCTTCTATAATATCGACTTCTAAGTAACGTTTTGTTCGATCACCGTTTGATTCACGAATGAACAATTTATCGCCGACCTTATAATCGTTTTCTGCAAGTTGAATTTCACTGACCTTTGTTAACAAGACATCAAATACATCGGACGACACTTTTATATGATGGATTATCAAAGGTCTACACTCCTAAATGTTTTTTGAACATTTACATAGTACTACAAACGGGTATACGAAAATCTGTTGTTTGTCCTCCTTTCCCTGCTCTTTAGATTTATCTCTTCGATAGCGCTACAAACGAGGTTTGTAATTCTTTACTTATCTTCACCTATATTTCCTAATTCAAACAACGATATTAGTAACACGATAGGCCCCACGTATCATATTTGTGTTTGTCTAAATTCAGGTTTGTAAAATCCCTAAAATAATCTGCATAGACTATTTTGATTAGATCAGGCAAAAAGTTATTGCGGTCTCACCGAAAATTTAAATTGCGGTGCCCTATTGCCTTTTTCTCCGAATGAAAACTTGTTAATATTTACATTACTAGCAGAGTTAAGGGAAGGGTGAATATCTTGATATCAATCACATCAGCTGAAGTGGGAATGAAAATTAATGAATGGCATAGGCATATTCAAAAATTCAACGTAACTGATGCTGAAATGTTAAAAGCTGAAATCGAACGTGATATAGAGGTTATGGAAGAAGATCAAGACTTGCTTATTTATTATCAACTAATGGCCTTTCGCCATAAGATCATGTTGGAATACACGCTACCTTCTGATGAAAACCGAATGGAACTTTCAGAATATTTGAAGAAAATCGAAGGACATAAGAAAAAACTAGACAATATGCGGGCATATTATTATAACTTCTTCCGCGGGATGTATGAGTTTAGAAACGGTGAATACACAAAGGCCATTACATATTACAAAAAAGCTGAACGCAAAATTCCAACGATTTCCGACAAGATTGAAAAAGCTGAGTTTTATTTTAAGTTATCCGAAGTCTATTATCATATGAAAATGACTCATATCTCAATGCACTACGCCGAGCTTTCATACAATATCTATAAAAAACATGAACTTTATTCTGTTCGGCGTATACAGTGCCATTTTGTCATTGCCGGTAACTATGATGACCTTGAAAATCATGAAAAGGCTCTCCCCCACCTTCAAGAAGCTTTAAAAGGTGCCGAGTTGCTTAAAAGTAAAAATACTCACATCTATGCCACCGCATTTTTCAATCTCGGTAACTGCTATCACAAAATGGACAACTTAAATAAGGCTGCACGTTACATCGAACAAGCCTTGGTTCAATACAGAAAAATAAACTCTGACGTACTTCCGCAAGCTTATCATGACTTAGCGTTGATTTATTTTAAACAAGGCAAAAAAGAACAAGCAATGGATTGCTTCCGCAAAGGAATAAGAAGTGCTGTAGATTTTAAAGACGAACTTTTTATGAACTTATTTGAAGCATTAGACGTTCTTTATATAAGAAATGGCGATACACCTAAACTCCTCAACATTTTTTCTCGTTTAGAGAATGGCAAAGGATACCCTTATCTGGAAGATCTGGCATTGTTAGGAGGCAACCTTTTCGATTATAATGGAAAAATAGAGGATAGTATCATCTGTTTCAAGAAGATGGTATATGCTCAAAAGCAAATATCGAAAGGGGAATGCATGTATGAAATCTAAATTGTTTATCAGTTTATCCGCCGTTTTAATTGGACTTGCCTTTTTTGGATCTATGTCTAATGGCGAAATGAAGGAAGCATCCCGGAATGTAACTCTAGCACCTACTCATGAATTCCTTGTTTGATTCGATAAACAACATTAGTTCTGATTCCCTTTAGCCGTTTCATAACGGCTTTTTCTTATTTTAGACATCAAGAACCTCTCGACCAACTATTACACCCCCCAAACAGGTCAAAAGACACAGATCAAATGATTCATTTCCACCATTTGATCCACATAACAGTTAGTTTCATCATTCTTCCATGGTAATATTTTGTTATATGATTAAATGAGAGGGTATGAATATGAAAGTCTTTGAAGCTAAAACACTTATGTCCGAAGCTACAGACCGCGCCAAAGAATATAAAGAACTAAGGACGCAAATGGTCAACTTGAGAAAAGCTTTACAAAGCGTCGCTGAACTTGACGACAGCGAATTCTCAGGTAAAGGCGCTAATAACATTAAAGCATTCTATCACGATCATGTTGGTGTCACTGATCAATGGATCGACTACATTGACATGAAAATCGCATTTTTTAACAGCATTGCTGGAGCTGTCGAGGACAAAGGTCTCTCTGATGCTTATATTGAAGAATCTTTTCTAGAACATGAACTAGCTAACGCCCATAAAAAATCAAAGTCCATCATGTCTGAGCAGAAAAAAGCCATGAAAGATATCCTAAACGACATTGACGACATCCTCCCGCTCGACTTGTTTTCAACAGAAACCTTCAAAGATGAGCTTGCAGATGCCAATGATAAACGCAAAAAAACAATTGAAAAACTAGGTGACCTTGACGAAGATTTACTGACAGAATATGCTTTGTCAGAACCAAATGAACAATTCATCAAGTCAGATTTCCAAAAGCTCCAAGAAGCAACGGGCAAAGGAAAAAACGCTACACCCATTCACTACAACGCCAAGGCGTACCGTGAGAGTGATATACATAAGAAAAAAGGCGATATTGAAAAGCGAACGGAAGCTTATTTGACGATTAAAAAGAAAGAAGAAAAAGAACGAGAAATTAAAGATTTAAAGAAAAAGCTAGCTGACGGAGTGACTGACCCGGATGAATACTTAGAAATTGCCAAGAAGATCGGGTATGAGAACCTTGAGCCTGCACAGTTACAATATGTGGTGCAGCTTGAACAAGCAAAACAGCTCGAAGAAGTTGGTGAAAGTGTGATCAATGCCGGTAAGGCAGCAATTGATTTCATCGATGGAGTTAATGATGGACTTAACGATGCGATTGACGATACGATATATGGCGTCAAAGACTTGTTTGTGGGCGCTTGGGAATATTCACAGCTTCCTACCGAATTAAAACTTACAAAAGCAATAACAACAGTATTAAGCGTCCCCTCTTATTCAAAAATCATCTGGACAAACCTAGTCGACTCATGGAATGATAAAATGGTAAATGGCGATGCATACGAAAAAGGGCATTATATCAGTTATGCGATAGGAAATATCATTGGTCCAAAAGGTGCGGGTGCCGCAGTGCAAACCACTACCAAGCTTTCTAAAGTAGGTAAAGTGGTTGAAGGTGGAACAGCTGCTGCTCATGTCAATAAAGGGATAAACAAAGGCAAAGCTTACATTAATTCTATTGTTAGAAATAAGAATGATCTTGCACTTGTCGGGATTGCCCAAGACATCGATAATACGTATAACGCAAAAAACACTCCTCTACTAAAAAGTATTATTGAAGATAAAAAAGAGAGTGTACTTAGAAAATCTGAGACGTCTAACAACATGGGTATAGGTAATGTCAAACAAGGTGATAGTACCCCTCTCGCACCTGGTGGAGGATTAGCTGCTCATGAGGCAAAAGGCGGGCATCTTATAGAAAGACATGTTGGGAAGACTGATGGCGAATTATTTCAACGTTTAATAAAAGATACAAAAATCTCTGGGTCTTCTTCATTTAAAGATAGAGCTACTGCAGAAAAAGTCGCCAGTTCAGTTCTAAGTGATCCAAAAAACATTAGTAAAATAAAAAAATGGCTCTCTAATCCTAACAGTAGACCTACTCTTCCTTTAAGATACAAAGGTGATGGAGAAGTTCTCGGCAGAAGGGTAGAAAAAGGTTCAAATGTTGCTAAGGATGCTACCAACGCCACAATAGTATTGAAAAAGAGTAAAAATGGGGAGTTTATTTTAACTGGCTATCCTACAATATAAAAGGAGTTCTGAATAACAATGTACGAGAATTATGATACTCTGGAAGAATTAAGTGATTTTTTAGAAGGAACATTTCACCAGGACATGGGTTCACCAGAACATGCTCTGAAAGAATTTATAGCTGAATCAAGTAAAGAATGCTTAGTTTTCACAATAAAATTTTGTGAAGAGTTTTTAAATGAAAACATATCTGATCAAGAGAAAGAAAGTTTTATAAAATCAAATACAGAGATTTATTTTCCGGCAATCGATTTAACTCCTTTACAATGGTTGAAAAAAGTAATTACAGAAATAAAAGAGGCTATTTAGTATATAAGCAATGATTGAAATTAAAGTTTGTGATCCTGTATTTAGATTTCTCGGTGGACATTTCCACCAAGATATAGAGTCTCCGGAAAAGGCCCTTGATGAATATTTAAATGAAGCATCACAAAAACTAAAAGAAAGAGATTTAATAGCACTAACTGAGTTTGTAAATAATGATTATTCAGAAGAAGACAAGAATGAATTTATAGAAGAAGCAGCTGATGGTATATACTTTCCTGAAGATGATATAACTCCATTAGAATGGCTTAAGCAAGTCATTAAACAAATTAAAGAACACCTTAAAACAATATAGTTAGAAAAGGAGCCCCTCTTTTAAGAAGGGCTTCTTTTATTATTTCAAGAACTCTTCAAGTTTCGCTTTAGTATTAGGTCCATAAATGCCATCGGCTGAATGCCCATGCATTAACTGAAACTACTTATTTAAGATACGAGAGAAATTGTGAAATTTCAAATGCGAATCTAGTCTATTTTTGTCGAAATTCACTAAATAAAAATTATTTCAGTTATTATAGATGTAAATATCTTGATTTAATAGAGGGAGATCATAAATGAATGAATACAAAGAAAATTACTTTAAAACTGCTCAGCCAAGTATCTTAGATAACAAAGGATTACGAAGAGCACAGAAGGATGCCTATATTAAAATTTGCAATCATTTCTTATTGGATAAATCAAAAAATCATGCTGTTGCAATTTTACCCACTGGAGCTGGTAAAACTGGTGTTATGGGCCTAGCCCCATATGGTATCTCAAGAGGAAGAGTGCTAATTATAACCCCTCAATTAGTTATTAAAGATCATGTCTTAGATTCATTAGACCCTTCGTCTCCGGATAATTTTTGGCTAAAGCATGGAGTCTTTGAAGATTATAGTGATCTTCCAAAAGTTGTTGAATATGATAAAGAAACGTTTATGGAGGAACTGGAAGAAAGTAATATAGTCATTCTTAATATTCATAAGCTAAGCACCCAAAATCGAAATTCATTATTAAAAAAAGTCGAAAGTGACTTTTTTGACATGATAATTATTGATGAAGCACATCATTCACCGGCGGAAACTTGGTCAAAAGCTTTAGAATACTTTAAAGACACAAAAGTTTTAAAAGTTACAGGTACACCCTTTAGAACTGACAGGAAGCAAATTGAAGGACAAGTAATAATGAATTACCGGTTAGGAAAAGCTATGAAGGAAGGGATAGTTAAAACCCTTAAAAATTTTGTGTTAAAACCTGAAAAGGTTTACTTAACATTAGACGGAGACGAATCAAAAAAATACACACTCAAAGAGTTTGAACTTTTAAATATAAAAGAAAAAGACTACATATCAAAAAGTGTTGCTATGTCAAAAGAATGCAATCAACAAATCGTAAATGCAAGTATTGAACAACTTAATGAACGATTATCAGTTAGTGATGTGCCTCATAAAATAATTGCTGTTTGTTGTAGTATTAAACATGCAGAAAAAGTAAAGTTACTGTATGAGGAATCAAATTTAAGAGTTGTAATTGTTCATAGCAAACTTCCTAAAAATGAGAAAATAGAAGCATTACGGAAAATAGAAAGTCATCAAACAGATGTAGTAATACATGTTGCTATGTTAGGGGAAGGATATGATCATCCTTATCTTTCGGTTGCAGCTATTTTTAGACCTTATAGAAGCTTAGCTCCATATTCACAATTTATTGGTCGTATTTTACGAAGAATCCCTGATCAAGCAACAGCAAATCCAATTGATAATATTGGTACAGTTGTTGCACATAGGGACCTGGGATTAGATCCCCTTTGGAAAGAATATATGCAAGAAAAAAGATTTTGTGAAGTATTAGAAGCTGTAATAAAGAACGAAAAAAAAGAATCAAAATTAATTAACTCCTTCAAAAAAGAAGAACCAGATTTAGGTCAAGTTATTTTTGATGGAGAAATTGATACAGAAGAAGAATATTACGAGTTCACAAGTGCAGCTGAAGCATACGAGGCATACGAAAAAGAAATTGAGGAAACTGTTGAAAAACTCAAAAGTATATTTCCAGATAAAACTGAAAAAGAATTGTCAAATTTAGCTCGAAAAGAAAAAGCTGAACCAGAGTTTAATCCTCTCCTTAAAAATCCTAAGAAATACCGAAATGTATTACGAGAAGGATTTAATGAGAAAGTTCAATATGAAATACCTGCACAATTAATACTTGAGTTCGATCTTACTAAAGAAGGTGTTGAATTTAAAAACCTTCCCCTACAGCGTGTACATCAATGGACGTTGCAAAAACCTGATAATACTGCAATAATAGCAGCATATTTAAACAGCTTCTTTAAAAACAAATATGGTGAAAGAAAAAATTGGGTGGTAGATGACTATTTAAATGCAAACAAAGAATTGGATGCTCAAATCGAATATTTAAGGATGTTAATAAGAGGAACGTTAAAGAAGGAGAGTTGAAAATTGTTAAATGAGTTAAGAAACCAGTTATGGAAAGCAATGCACCTAAATCCGGTTTGGCCGTCAGACCTTTTAGTCAATGCCAAAGACCCTGATTACGAACAAGTAAGCTTTAAGCAAATAAACGATCATTTAGAAGTTGAACTATTTTTCACAGAAAATGGAGATATTGTCAAGGCAATTTATCTATTCGATGATAATGAATATCTTCAACACGCCTCAATAATAGAGGGAGATTCTCAAAGTACAATTTACGATAGACAAAAGGAGATTGAAACGATTTTAACTAAAATAAAAAAACTAACCACTTCAAACAAGATTACTTCAGCCTAAAACATTTGCCCTTCCTCTAGAGAAGGGCCTTTTTTATTTCAATAACGCTTCAATTCTCTCTTTAGTCTTAGGTCCATAAATGCCATCTGGAGTCAGCCCGTACATAGACTGGAATCGTCTAACTGCATCTGCAGTTTTCGGTCCATACACACCGTCAATTCCGTTATCCTTAGCTCCTTTATCCGGATAGAAATAAAGAGCCACCAGCGCTTTTTGAATCTGTGTGACAGACGAGCCTTTCATCATTGGGCTCTTCACTTTAAAAATACCGGAAGGCAGCGCATATGATGTTTTTTTGCTGCTGGAGTTTGTTGTTTTCTTTTTAGCTACACTTGCTTTGCTTGAGTTGGTTTTTCCGCCCAACTTTTTCAATTCTTCTTCAATTGCAGTCTTAACTTGAATCCATCTTCCCTCTGACAAAATACGGTGCGGGCAATACTTGCCGTTCCAGTCTTGGTGCTTACGGACACGATCAACACTCCATCCGCGTTCTTTCAGCAGCTGCGCCACAAACTTAATAGCGAGCTTTTCCGCTGCCTTATATCGTGCCCCTCCTGACTTGCTATAACAAATTTCGACACCAATCGACTTACGATTCCCTGTACCGTTTGTTCCATCTCCTGTGTGCCATGCATTTCGATTAGTTGGAATTCCTTGAATAACTTGTTTATCGTCTACCGCAAAGTGAAAACTCGTTGAGCTAGAGTTATTTTTCATGTAGGAAATTTCATTGGCTGCTGAAGCATCATTCGCAGTGTTGTGAATAGTGATGTATTCAGCTTTCATTGGATTAGGACATTTCAATCCATATTTTGATTTAGAGACTAGATTTTTAACAACTTTAATGGCCATATATCCTCTCTCCCTCTGTCTGTGTAATAAAAAAAGCCACTGGCTTAGCCAGCAGCTTTGTCTGCTTTATTCTTACTCTGTTCTTTTTCGTTCTCAATTGTTTGTAATCGATCTGTTATCGTTGAAGGGATTTTAACACCGATCTGTGCTAAGTTTTCAGTTATTGACAAGCCTTCATTAGCGATATAAAAAAGAACGGTGCCAAAGGTTAGGACACCGTTCAAATTGAGGACTGTATCAATAACGTTTGCTAAAATGACTGCAAAGAAATTGAGTAGCTTGCGGACATATCCAAACCATGCGCTCCGACTCCGGAGTTTTTTGAATTTCCATGCTTTAATTACTCCTGTTAAGACGTCAATTATGCTAAGAACTAGAAGTAAATCAAGATACTTCACCCCACCAAATAAATATACTCTTGCTAAATCTAATGTTTCAAAATTGATAAACAAACTTGTCTCCTCCATTTCTAATCACCTCCTCCGAGGCAAATAAAAAAGGACAGCCGGATCTTATGAGACGGCCGTCCCTCTAACTGAAAAGTTTCCATTTGTTAAAGCTGTGAGCTCCATAACAATTTCTTTAAAACCAGTAATGTTAAAAGACCAAGCTTCTGATTTCCCTTTTGTGCTAGTGGCAAACGTTCCGTCATCCACTTTCTGTCCTCTAAGGGCTCTTTTTGTTCCCGATAATGATTTACCCCAGAATTTCAATTCACTTGTCTCAGCCGTCCCATAAACCTCAATGAGTAACGTTTTGAATGATCCAACGGTGAATGGGTTACCCTCACCTATGGTTTCTGTTTTATCATGAAAAACAACATCCATTGTTTTTGCTTGAGTGTCTAATAAGCTAAGATCCAAGCCTTCAGTCTGAACTTTTAAACGACCATCATCAGTTAAGCTGCTTTTATCTAGCTGGACAGAGAACGGAGCAACTGCTGTAATAGGAACAGTGTGGTTAATGTTTATATCCTCTTCACCTGCGCCCAATGACTGGTACAGTAAAAATTCAGATTGCTGTAGGTTACCATTTGCGTATCTGAAACGGAAATAGCGTTTAGTTAAATGAATCCATTCAGTCTCGCCAAGTGTATTTGCTTTAACAACCAACGAAGAGACTGTAGTCCATGAATTCATATCGTTACTTTCTTCAATGAATAAGGTACCTTCACGATCAGAATAAGCGTGACCTTTTACTTTTGAAATTAAAACCTGACCTAATCGATCTTGACCATATTGCGTGTATACTTCAGTGGCTTTTAAAACTGCGTTCGTCAGCAGCTCTGCATTACCGGAAATTGAAGCTACCGGCACAACAAAATCTCTGTTTCCTTCTCTGTATGGCTTGGCTGCCCCCGGCTTACCGGTTGCATCTGTTGGAAATTGAAAACTATATGATGCCATTAAAGATCCTCCTTGCTATAGTAGATCATTAGTGGTGAGCATGGGTTTACAACGGAACCACCCCCTTTAAGGCAAAATAAAAAAGCCTTAAATGGCTTCTCCTGTGATCTCTCTATACTGTTCAGCTGTAATGAGTTTTTTCTCTACCCCTTTTTGTAAATCCTCAGTTGAGCAATCTTTATAATGGATTGCCTTTTTCACCATTTCAGAAGAAGCCCAGTCATAATGCAAAGCTAGCACCCAATAATTCATGAATCTTTCCCTCCTTGTAGAGTAAGCAGTTGTAACTTTATTTTTGAAAGCTCGCTTCCCAAAGTTTGGTTTAATTCTTCAAGCTGTTTACGAGCTAGCTTCTCCTGAGATAACTCTTGCGCGAGTAGCTCAATCTGATTGGGAGGTTCATAAGACGTTTTTTTCTGTGACTCCTTCCACCAGTCCTCTAATTCTTCTTGAGTCGGTAACGGCGCCCTGATATTCCACTTCTCAATGTATGAACCGTTCCCGTCATTCCGTAATTCAAAATCTTTTCTCGGTACTGCGTTAGGGTACTTGTACATAATCGCATCATACAAAATCATAGAAGCACCTCCTAAAATCTCAGGTAATTTCTACCGCCGATTTCTGTGATATCAAAGTAGTTATACCACCCTGAGTTATCAGAGATATACCGTGAAGTATTACCGTCATAACCCACATAAAGATACATCTCTATATAGTCCCCCTTCTCAGCTGGAACAGTGGCTGCTCCATATACTCCTACATTGAAATATGTGGTATCAGACGGGCTAGCAGGACTATTTCTATAATGTGCTATGTTCTTATAAATCGTTCCGTTTAAGTAGATCTCTAATTCATAGTTGGCATATCTCTGAACGTTTTCGATATATACACCGGCATTGACTAGAAACATTCCACTGTTTGGACAGATAAACCGGCAATTATTAGTGTCAAAGGCATTATGACTGTCTTTTATCTTTCGATTAAAACGAATTTTTTGCTTTTCGCCTTTAATAAGAAGTTGCTTACCTGTTGTTCCAATATTGGCATGAGCGAACCCTGATATCTTTTGCCAAGAGGTCCACCCTGAACCACTCCACCAGTGTCTAATCCAAACTCCTGTACTGTCGTAGTAAGTCCCAGACTCATTTCCTGTCCCATAAAAGTATTGTGTAAATCGGTAATTATTATATTTTTCATTTTTGACTATGCCATAACCTAAAGGGTAGCCAGTGGTATTCCCTTGACCAATGTCCATTAATGTCAATCCTAAAGGATATTCTTCCCCTCCTGTTCTTGCATCTTGAATAGCATTGTCTCCAGTAATTAACGTCAGATTGTTATTTTTGTAGTTGGTATCCACGTAATGTTTCGCATCCAATAAAGCCTTATCAGCTTTTTCCTGAGCTCCAGCAGTTGACTCTTTCGCATTCCAATTCTCCCGCTCTACTAGTGTTATGTGCCGTTGTAAATCATTATGATGCTCTTCAAATTCTTTTTTCGAAGCTTGCTGTACATTATCAACGTTCCCTAGCCCGATTTGCGCCTTTGTTGTATTGTGAGGGTTGTTCATGTCATTTTTATGTACAGCTAAATCTTTATGCGCATCTTGAATGCCTTTCTCCCAACGGTTCACATCATCTTCATTAATCGGATCGTCCGGGAGCCAATCCGTTTTTGCATCATAAGCCATTGTTACACCACCTCAAAAGTAATGCTAAAATCTAGCGTTCTGTTATTACTGACGTCTAAATCTGTTGTTCTTTCCGTAATTACGTTGTTTTGTTCATCAAGGATCTGCACACTCTTAATATGCTTTATATCTTCCTCTCGTTGAGTAAGCACCGTGACAACGGCACCCTGAATGGTGAGTTCCACAATTTTTGTTTCATTTCCATTCAACAGCACTTTCGATATTCTATTTTTCAAATCTGCAGCTGTTCGCTCTCTATAAAGCTGTGTAATCATACAAGGACCACCTCGTTATTATTGAGCGTGACGGAATAACCTACCTTTAGCTCACTTGCTTTTCGATACCTTCTGTTATTCAAAATGACAGTATCTTTTATCTTGAGTGGCTCATTCACAGCAGCTCGCAGAGTATACGCTAAGTGGGCCGGCTTCATATTCTCTAAAGTTTCTATAAGCTCGCTCATGTGCTGCATATCATCTATATCAATATCCACGTTAAAACGGTACTCTCCGGGAAGCAGCCGGACCTGAGCGGACGGATTCTTTAAGTACCGGTTCAATGCCTGTTCAATAGCCTTATATGTTGCCGGCGGTATATTGGACATTTTAGAGATTAGGCGCAATCGGCGGATCTCATCGGTGTCACCTGATTCCCGCGGTACGTTCAAAATCTTTTCCCACCGTTCAAGCCCCCAGGTTGCCGTAGTAACAAACAGCTGATCTGTTAGATCAAAGGTGCTGTTATTTTGCTTCTCAAATTCCGGAGATTCCCCTTTAAGAATTTCAGCCATTTCCTTTAGCTTGGTAAGGAACGGCGGCAGGTAAGCAGTCATTTCATCGAGTTTGCTCAATAATGTTCACCTGCCCCAATTTAGGGATTTCGACGTCACTCAGAACCAAATTTTCGGCCACGCCGTTGATTTTAATATCTGCGTAATCACTTACTGAAGGTGAATTGTAGACGATATTATTAATTTGCGATAAACGGATGACGTTATCTTCAAAGGCAATCTTTTTAAAGAGATTTAGAACTCCTGATTCGATTTCTTTCTTCACCTGATCAATAGAGCTGTTGACCTCGGGAAGCACCTCAGCTGATATCTCAATCTCTTTCCAAACCGCACTCTCCACTGTGACAAAGGCGCCAATTGGCGCCTGTCCCTCGCCTTGTCCTGGTTCAGGATCAATATAGTTTTTAACATTAGAAATCAATATATCGGAAGCAGGTTCCAAGTTAGAATTGGTCACGACAATTTTGACTGTGCCGTCCCCGTTCCAAAGCGGAAAGATTTTTGCCTTTCCGACTCCGTCAACTTCTTCCGCCCATTGTTTATAATGCTCTTTATTTGCACTGACAGCTTCTCGGCGAACACGGGTAAAATATCTAGCCCTTAAACTGTCATCATCCTCTTCATCACGTCCTGGAATCAGGATTTCTTTCACAATAGCCTTTTGAAGTCCAGGTATAGTGTCAAGTGACAATAGATTCTGGCCGGATATGTTTGCGTTCCCTGCTTCTCCGGCTGTTTCGCATTCCAACGTCCCGTCTGCTGTGTATTGAAAGTAGAGGTTTTCAACAAAAAAGCGGGCACCCACCGGAATGGTTACACCTTCAGAAAACTCCGCCGCCCTGACTGCTTTTGTGGCAGCCGTTCGCTCGATGCCGGCTTCCGTAGCCCGTCGATCTAAGAATTCACCTTGTGCTGTGTCTGAGAAGACAAGTTCCAGCACAGTATCGAGCCAAATATAAGACTTGGCCAATTCTGCAGCTGCAGGAGCTAAGGCGTTATAGATAACGCTGCCTTCCCTTGTATCGATGTCCGCGGAAATGCTGTTCAGCATACGGTCCATAATTTCTTCAAAGGTTTGATCTTCAAACATCCTCACCAAGCACCTCCTCGATCTCCAGTGTTCCCTCGTACGTTTCGACTGCAAAGGAAACATGGAACGAATCGCCTTGTTTTTCTATTTCAAAATCTGACACGGAGGAAACACGATCGTCATAGATCAGTGCTTCCTCTATCAGCCGCGGAATCTCCATTTTCTTATATGCGTCTGTTGTTTCATTATCTGCCAGGACGTCTTGAAGCTCATTTCCAATGTCATGACTGAAAACAGAATAGGCGTATCGCTCAGTATGAAGGGATAAATATACAAACTGCTTGATCGCTTCAAGGCCTGTGATGATTTCATTTGTGATACGGCCATTTTCAAAATCTATTTTGTAGGTTTGCGAGGTCTCTATGACTTCGCCGTCATCTTCAATATCATCAAATTCAATTTCTGGCGAAAGGGGCATGATAAGATCACTCCTATAACGTTCTTCCATTTATTGATTGAATGAATCATAATAAAAACCGCTCCTAAAGAGCGGTTTTAAAATATAAGAAGGAATCATTCTAAGAAGAAATCGAAAGGGATTTATTTACTGCTTTTTGAGCATGGATTAAAGTCGTATCAAATAATGGCACTTCTGAATCCTCTACCTTTACTAATAATCCAATTTCAGTGCATCCAAGAATGATTCCTTCTGCTCCTCTATCTACCAAATTATTTATGATCTTCTTATAAATGTTTTTGGAAGACTGTTTAATTTCACCTAGACATAGTTCTTGATAAATAATATTATTTATTAATTCTCTTTCATCATCATCAGGAACAATGACATTAATATCATGAGACGCAATACGTGATTTATAAAAATCTTGTTCCATCGTATATTTAGTACCAAGCAATCCTACTGAACGAATGTCTTGTCTAATAATTTGTTCTGCAGTTGCGTCGGCAATATGCAAAATAGGTATAGTAATCATTTCTTGTATATATCCAAGAACTTTATGCATAGTGTTTGTACATATTACAATAAAATCCGCACCCGCTTTTTCTAATGATCTTGCAACTTCCCCTAAAGCTTCACCTGCTTTATCCCAAGCCCCTACAGATTGATAATGTTCAATACCCTTAAAATCAACACTGTATAAAAGACATTTTGCCGAGTGAAGCCCTCCTAACTTCTTTTTTATTTCTTCATTGATAATTCGATAATACTCAGCTGAAGATTCCCAACTCATTCCACCAATAAGACCAATAGTTTTCATAACCCACCTCGGATAAAATTTTCAAAATATTATAGTTATTCTAAAGCATAGATTAGGTCTTTACAATTATTTATTTTTTCAGGATTACTATTATTAAATTTTATCGAGAATAAAAAATGATTGTCCGCCTTTTAAGGAGACAACCATCACATTCTCACCCATCTTTAGTTCTTCATCTCCTCCAGCGCGCAGCCGCTTAGGAATAATAATCAAATCAGACGGAATAATTAGCTTTTCATTTTCATTGAGTTTAATTTCAACAGGAGAAACGGAAACCACTTCAGCCGGCAGGATATCCACCGGCGACTCTGAACTAACGGCACCGACAGCCAAATGCTTGATCGCTTCACTTAGTCTCATGAGGAAACACCATCAGGAATAGAGTTTTTCTCCACCACATCAATGGTCATTGTGTGCGTGGATCCTTTAAATTCGTGTTTGTCTGTATCGATCCAATATGTTTTCTTAACCCCGACTTCCGGAATTGAGATATAGACGGGCAATCCGCTCTGAAGATCCGGAATACCGATCGCTTGAATACTTTTGAGTTCTTTTTTGACACCCTTTTTCTGTGCCTGTTTGACTTTCGCACGTTGCTGAAGCTGTGCCTGGTTAATGTTATCTGATACTGTTTCAACATACTGAAGGACGCCGTATTTGCTTATGCCTGCGCTGTCGCTTGCGGTGGCCGTGTATGTTTTATTGTCTTTCTGACGCCGTAGCTTTACTCTTGTGATTGTGTCATTAATGGAGGTGCTGTATTGATAACCAGTAATGTTCACACCCGTTTCCAGTACCCATACTTCTGACGGATCAGGCCAAGCTCGTAGACCGAGCTTTCCTTTCGCAGAATATAATTGATAATTCCTTCCGGTTTGGCTTTTCGTTTGTTTCAAGGCTTTTAGAATCATGTCATAAAGGCTCGTATCATCTTTAAACACTAATGATTTAATGGTGTAACCTGTATTTGCAATGGATGTCGTTGGGATTTGAAAATCTCTTGCCAGGCGCTTAATAATCTCGTCTGCACGCTTATTGGAGAACACATAAACATCTTTGTTCTTAACCAGATATTGCAGCATGTCATAAGCCGTAAAGGTCAGCCCATGTTCTTCCGGATTGCGAGAAAACACAATACCTCGAAACAGCTCTTTCCCCTTCCACTTAAACAGAACCGTATCCCCTTCTGATACGCTGTAATATGAATGGGTTCCTTGTTTCGTTATGATCTTTGCTGTGATTGATCGAGGTGCCTGATACCGTTGTCCCTCAAGAGAAACACTTTCTGTCACCAGCTCAAGCCAATCCGTTTCTTTAATGACGAAAAGTTCTATCATGTCATCACCTGCTTACTGCGGTATCTTTAATTTTTGCCCAGGAAAGATCCAGTGTCCTGGCTGTCTTATATTCCGTTTGCTTCGTTTGATCATAGCCTTTTTATTGACGTTCCAGATCTTGCGCCATTTTGTGCTGTCTCCATAAAATTTGCCGGCAAGGTCCCACAGTGTATCGCCTTTCTTAACGGTGTATGTTTTAGGAGCTGATTTAGACGGCCGTTTCTTCTTCGTCTTTTTCTTCTGCTTGATCTTCCGCGGCGAAGCAGTTTTGTATTCCTTCAGCTTTATTTCATAATCACGATCACCTATATCTTTTTGGCCCTCGCTATAAGAAAAAACCTCGATACTGCAAGTTAAATTAATTTTCGTTCCAGTAATTAAGAATTGAACCGGCTTTTTAGATTTCACCCATTTCTCGATCTTTGCAATAGCATTTTCAGGAGAAGGAAATCCCTTATACTCAGCAAGCGGGCTGTGTTTCTTTGGAAAAAAAGAAGAGAACGAAATTTCTTTCGCTCCCGGTTTATCAATAAAAGTGATCTCCCCAAAACTAGCCACTTTTACTGATTCATTTTGAATTGTGTTTGAAACATCAATTTGTTCAGGAAGGACAGGAAGCCGCAACTTGTCCTTCCCTTGTGAAATCCAGAATTCATATATGGATTTAGTCAAAAGCAACGACTCCCTTCGTTCCAATGTTGATATCCTGTTCAAGCTCATCGACAAGGGCCTGCTTAATCTTAGCTACAAGACTGTTCATGTCTTGGTCATTGTGAAAATGCTGATCGCCATTAAACTGAATAATGACCTCTTTGCCGCCTGCAGCTGTAACTGTTGTTTGATTACGACCCGTTGTGGCAGCTGTTACCTGACCGGAAGATAATTCAGTTTGCCCGTTTTTAGATGGGTCTGTTACTTCCATTCCGAGTGCCTTAGCTGCTTGTGCTAACAGATAACGTCCACGGATACCTCGCTCCTCTGGAATGATCCATTCCCGTTTGTTTCCTTCACCGACACGTGCAATCTGCTCTTTGGTAATAAGTCCGCCGTTAGCGTAGCCAACATATGGACCTCCGTGCCTCATGCTTCTAATGCCTGGTACATTATTAATAGATCCATACCTGCTTTTGATATAGCCAATCGCAGCAGCAGCGTTGTGTATCGGGTTAAGAATATTATTCATGCCCGGCAGTTTGTGTGCGTTGAAGGTACTTGGGATTGTCTGCATGAGCCCCTGAGATGGATGTCCTGCTTTCGCATTACTATCCCATAAGTTGATTGCCTTCGGATTACCGCCTGACTCATGCTGAGCAATTGTCATCAGCCCTGGGAGCCAGCTCATAGGTGTCTTTGTAGCCATAATAGCAGCCATGAGCCATTGCTTCACATTTCCGCTAACTGCTCCCATTCCGGAATAAGCAGCAGCCAGTGAACCTGCTTGTTTTTCAGCAAACTTTTTCACATCAACAGAATCCAGACCTTTTACAATACCAATAGAGGCAAAACGACCGAGACTCATCATGACACGGGAAGGTGAATGAATATCTAGCTCTTCACGAAATGCCTTCTCAACTTTTTTCGCCAGTTCCTTGGCAGCCTCATGGACTTCACTTGCCTTAGAAGTCATGCCTGAAACAAAATTACCGATCATACCGCTTCCCCATCCGTTTGATGATTCTTTAGAACGGATAAACGGCTTGTTAATATGAGTGCTGACGTATTGATCAGTACCAGTTTGAGAACTATTTTGTCCGGAAGCAAAACCTTTGACCGTTCCGCTTCCCCATGAAGAGGATTTATTTACGGTGTTTTGGAATGGTGTTTTAACCTTCGTCTGCAAGAAGCCATCTGTACCAGTTGAAGTACTGTTCTGACCTTTAGCATAGCCATTAACCACTTGCTTTCCATAATTCGGAGAATAAGAGATTAAATTGTTCATTGGCTGGCCAACGTTTTTCTGTTTCCAAGCGTCCATAGAAACAACATGATCTCCAATTCCTTGATCAAAGCCTTTAGTGAACTGTTGACCAAATGAAGTCGCTTGTTCATCAAGACTGGATGTGTCAATGATAGGAGATACAGAAGCAGTCACCGCCGCTCTACTGATTAGCGGAGAAGTTTCTGGTTCACCTCCTGCAGATGAAGCAGACGCTATATCATCAACCACACTCATCCCTAATTTCGAAGCAGCTTGAGAAAGGAGCATTTTGCCGCGACCTTTATTATTCTCAACAGGGATAATGAATTCTTTACCAGCTTCACCAATCCAAGATATTGTTGGCTTCGTAATGTAACCACCAGTAGCATGTTTCTTTGGCTTTTCTTTTCCCGAACCAAATAAATAATTTACGCCACTCTTCACATATCCCCACGCTTTACCAGCAGTTTTTTTCGCACTTGAAGCTACTTTACCACCAACTTCTTTTACCCCGCCTAAAATACTGCTTCCCAATTCCTTTACACTCTGCCACTTTTCAGACCACCACTTCTTACTAAAAAGGGTTTCTGAGATGGAACTCTTAACACTTTTCCATATTGATTTAGCATTGTCCCATTTATTTTTTGACCAGCTCTTTACACTTTCCCATTTTCCTGACCACCATTTCTCGCTAAATAAAGTGGACTTCAGCTTTCCTTTAACTGATTGCCAAACAGAAGACGCGCTGTCCCATTTACTTTGAGCCCAACTTTTTACGCCTTCCCATTTTCCTGACCACCACTTCTCACTGAATAAAGTGGATTTTATTTTTCCCTTTACGGACTCCCAAACAGATGATGCACTATTCCATTTGTCCTGTGCCCAGCTTTTAACGCCAGACCACTTCTCAGACCACCATTCACTATTAAATATCGTAGACTTCACCTTTTCTTTTACATTAGACCATGTATCACTTAACCCATTGAGAGAAGTCTTCGCATTACTCTTAATACCGGACCATTTTTCAGACCACCATTTTTCATCAAATAATGTACTGTCTAGTTTCTTTTTTACTTCTGAACCATCAAACGCCTTACCTAAACTTGAGCCGCCCATGGTGCCTGCTATACCACCAACTAATCCACCAATAGCTGTTCCCACTCCTGGAATAACACTGCCAATAGCTGCTCCTGTAGCCGCTCCAGCAAGACCACCGCCAGCTGATCCAATCTTTTCACCAACATTATCTTTATTCATCCCAATTAAATCGGTTGCCGCTAACGCTGTTCCTAATAGAGGGACTCCCTTTGCAAACTTGCCAACACTTTTCAGAGGACTTAAGACTTTCCCGAACTTCGATATACCGCCTGCAGCTCTACCAGCTGAGTATAGCTCCGATCTCGTAGTGGTTATTGCTGGTGTTGATCCTCTGGTTGGATTAGTACCTACAGCTCTACCGGAACGCCTTCTCTCCAACCGTTCAGATGACACAACAATTGAACTGTCAGAAGGGTTCATTCGGTTTGGATTACCGCGTCGACCTAAAACTCTTTTCCCTCGTCTTCTATGAATGCGATCATCTTTACCTCCATCGCTACAACAGCAACATGTTAAGCTGCCGCTTCGAGGTAAACTCGTTGGACTTGTGGCAGTTTTGGATTCTCTGCTCCTTGTGCTGGCATTACGATTACTGTTTCTGTTCCTCCTTTCACTTCGCGTATTAGCGCCAGCTTCAGGAGTACGTTTGGGAATTAGCTTTCGGATTACGCCTGCTGCATCACTTCCGACAGTACCTATGCCTTTTAACAGCGGACGTAGTATTTTCAAATAACCAATCAACCCAATTAAAGAAGGGATCACAACTTTAATCGCTGTTTTTAAATCATCCCAATGGTTGACGCTCCACTCAATGGCTACGTTTAACTTATAACCTATCTCCTTACCAAGATCAGCAATATCTTTTTTGATCTCTTTAAGCTTTTCCTGACCTTCTTTACTGTTAATGAACGAGCTGATTTTATCAAAGGCTGGCCCTAATCCAGTTAGCAGAGATGTTCCCATATCCTTAGATATGCTTTCAAAATCTCTCATTGCATCATTAACTGGTGTCATCGGGTTATTATCCCGAAGTTTCGTAAAACTGCGTTCCAATTCACCGCTTGTTTTGGCACTTGTACCAATACCCTCAGCCATATCTAAAATCGGTTGCTTAAGGTCTTCATATTGTGTTCCAATAAGCTCAGTCGCAATAGCAGCCCGCTTTGTTTTATCTTTCACTTTAGAAAGGGCTTTTGCCACCCTAAATAAACTTTCCTCACCGCTTATTGAACCATCTTTGAAGCCCTTGAACATTTTCTTAGTTTCCTTGGCTCCGAACAGCGTTTTAAATGCGTCCACTTGACTATCAGACATTTCGGTTCGGCGGATGTTAAACTCACGCATACTATCGGCTAGGTTATCGAAGTTTCTGGCTCCACCCTTTGTTCCTTTTATCATGGCGTTTGCAATTTGCGCGCCTGTAAGTTTCAGGTCTTTAAAAGTGGAACTGTATTCATTCATCGTGTCCAATAAATCGTCAGCTTGGTCACCGGCATTCCGATATACATAAGCAATTAAGTCTCCGCTTTGTTTCCCGGACAATTTCAAGTTGTTATACATTGAACTGAAAGCACGATCTACCTCTGCCTGATCAGCATTCATGAGCTGGGCAATTTTACTTGACGACTCAGCCAATTCAGCCAGAGCTTTTTTAGACGCCCCTGTCTGTTGCGATAAGTTTCTAAGAGATAAACTGACTTCTTCCCGAGAACTGCCCGCTTTATTATTGAAATAGATCTGATCCGTCATTCTTGCAACATCTTTTTTATTAACGTTTGAAGTTGCTGACACATAAGCTTCCTGAGACATTGCACTTTTACCAGAACCCATGATTGAACCTGCAGAAAAACCTCCTGCAACTGCCAGAGTAATGGTAGCATCCTTTAAGCTGTCTATTTTCGCTTCAATTGCATCTAGAGCCGCTGAAGCTCTATCCTTAATAGAAACAGTTGGCTCTGCATGTTCGCTATCTACATCGGACACATGACGACGGATCTCATCTAATTGGTTTGAAGCATGATCACGAACTGAAACAGTTGGCTCAGCGTGCGTGCGATTCAAATCAGTGAGACCTCCACGGATCAAACGAAAACGTGGTGTAGCTTGATCATTTACAGAAACCGTCACCTCATGACTGCCTTCGGTAAGATCCTCTGCTTGCTGACGTATAGAATGTAAGCCATTCGAAGCTCGATCATCTAAATCCACTTCAAGCGATCGAGCCCGTCCGGTCAAACGGTTGGCCGATCGGTCAATCCGCCGCATAACTCTCTCAGTCCGGTCTTCAGCCTCAAAAATAAGAGGGCCATTAGCGGCCCTCTTAAGTCTTTCAGCATTGCCTTGTATCATTCGAAGCTTGCGGGAAATCTTATCATGTAATTCAAACGTGGCTGTTAGTTTAGCCATAGTTAATTACCTCCCTTCTTCGCTTCTTTTTCTAACAGCTCAAGCTTATAACCGATTAACCCATATAAGAGCGCCTTGAATGCTTTCGGAGCCTCATATAGTTCTCTTAATTCTGACGGGGCGTATTTGAGCTCATGCATCGCGTAATAAAGATATACAGCCTCTTTGTCCCCGTCCTTTACTAGTTTTTTGCCGCTTCTTCAAGGTCTTCGAGATCATCATCAAAACCGTTGATTTCAATTGCTTTGTTTAGCCAGTTCGCATACTCACCGCCGACTGAAAGAACACGTTTTGCAACTTCCACCGGATCTTCTGTTTTGTAAGCCTCACGTAGTTCCTTAGCTTTAAAGTTAGGGTAAACAGTCGTTTCAACCGCAATACGCGCATAAAAGCGTTGGCTGTCCAAGTCCTTCACACGACCGCGGCCTTTTACATTCTTGTAAGTCGTATTCTCTTTCTCAAGTTCGTCAATTCGTTCAGTCGTAATTGCTTTGAAAATGAATGGAACAACGTTGCCCTCTTTGTCTACAAATCGTTTAGAAATCGGCACTTTTACTTCTTCCGCTTCAATTGTTTGTCCTGGCATAAAGAATGAAAGATCGTATACTTTTTCGTTTTGTTTTTCGCTCATGTTTATTAGCTCCTTATATTTTGAGTTTTTGGCAATAAAAAAAGCACAGTTTCCTGTGCAAATAAAGCAAATTGAAAATTTATTTAGGGGATGTGCTTACCATAATATTCATGTATAATAAATTCTTGAAGCTACCTTTTTATATTCATAAGGAAGGTGGTAAATAATGAGTTCAAGTAAATTACCTCCTGAAGGGAGGTGAAAAACAATGAACCCTTTTGAAATTTTGCAAGCTGTAGTATCACTTGCTGATTTAGCATTTACCACTGCAGAGTATTTCAAAAAAAAGAAAGACACAAACGGCTCTAATAAAGACATTGCAGTGTCTAAAAGAGAAAGTTTGTGTCAACAGAAGCGACGCAGGAGACCTCCGTATAAAAGATACAAACGGAAGACTCATACGACAAACATTTGAACAGGTAGCTTCTTAAAGCTAGAGTGTTGCAGCACTCTGGCTTTATAATATTATATGCAAAAATCCAAGGTGTTAATCTCACTATGTTTTTTACGTTAGTAATAACATAGTTTACTCACGTAAAGTATATATTCAGTATACATTGGCCATGGTTACGTTGTAAACCGAAAACTGATAAAAAAAGTAACGATTCGATATGTTTAAAATGTTGATTTTAATTGCTCAGGAACATCAAAGTCCTCAAAAGTAAACGGTACTTCTTCCTCTAATGCTTCAGAATCAACATCAAGCCCAGCGATTTTCGCAGAATCAAAGTTCACGTCGTACAAGGTGACTCGTTCAGTACCTCGACCGGAAGATGCGTCATCCAGTACAGCTTGCAACGTGAAATAAGGATCGCTTCCCTTTTTCACATAATCCATCATAATAAGAACAAATTGAGAAGTCACTTTATAAAAAGTGGCTGTTCCCGTTCCATTTGCTCCAGTCGTTTTGTGCCCCGTCATCCGACGGCCCATGATATTGACCTCGGATTTATTTTTCTCCACATTGGCCTCAAAAGTTTTGATATGGGCCATTTCTTCTCCATCAAGAAACAGCCTGCCCTCTTTACCTGAAATGGTGTTTTGCGCTTTTAATGCCATTCCTATTTCACCTCAACATTAAAGTAGAATTTTTCAGCTGCATCCACCGGTTGAACTGCAAGATCAATCAGGAAGCCGTCACGATCATTATTCAGAGCAATTGCAATGTCATTCTCTGAATCAAAATCAGTAATGCCCCCGTTATCTTGAAGAACACTCAAGTATTGAGTAATCAGCGTTTTTACAAACTGCAGTCCGTCATTTGTAGCAGGAACGTCACTGCCGCTTGCTTTGCGAGACTTGATCAATGCTTTCAGTTGAGATGTTAGATCGTTATTGATTGTATCAAGTACACGGACAATTTTGTTTTTCTGGAACATCTTATTTTTCTCTGCTGTTAGGCTTGTGAGTGAATTAATGTCCTTTTCAACCGATACTGATTTATCACGAGGATCATAAGTAAACAAGAATTCCCCATTTGACAATCGTTCAACGATTTCGTCGTTGTCAATTCGGTTAAGGACATCTACAGCACCCTCGTATTCTACAAATGTAAGTGATTGATTAAATGTAGCCCCCGCACTTGCGCCGGCAACCCAAGCAGTAGCTTTTTCAGGAGTGATCTCCGTTCCATCTTCAAGTAGGACGCCACCAGTTACATTGATAATACCCTCATGGTCTCCCTTGTAATTTGAAAGCACACCTTGAACCTTTTGCCCTTGGTTGTCTCTCAGCCGTTTGATAAACGCAACAAACGTTGCTTTTAATTGCTCGTTATCCTCTACAGGTAGTGCAATTGTGTCAAAGTATTCCGTTTCAGCCGCTTCCAAGAAAGCTGTATAATCAGCATTGGTCGGTGTTTTGTCTGTTCCACCTGACAAGCCGATTCCGGAAGTTGCCGGAAGAGCACCGCTGACGTCTTCAGGGGCCGTACCGGTTAACGGAATAGTGACTGTTAAATCCCCTTTCCCCGTAAACGTGACATAGTTATTTGGTTTAAGCTCTTCAGCTTTAGAAACCGTTTGTTTATCAACTTCTGACTGATCAAGGTAGGTAGTGACATCAACTTTCGAAGAGTCAATAACGTTCTCCGTGATGCTGATAATGATGTCATTTCCTTTAGTACCGCCATAAAGAGCAGTAGCCTTTACACCTTCGCTAATGTCTGCTGAAGCACGAAGACCTTCCGTCAGACGATAAAGCAAGACTGTACTTGCCTTTTTCATTGCCTCACGTAAAAGCAACAGCGATGGATCATCAATATTCAACCCCACTTTTTTATTCAAGTCCTCGATGGAAGAGATAGAAATGAATTTCTTAACCTCACCCCAGCTGGATGCTATCGGCAGCGCAACTGTTCCACGTTCTCCGGCAGAAACACGGTTCTCCGCGGTCGTTTTGAAGTTAAAGTAAATACCGGCACGCTCTTTTTCCTTGCCGGGTGTGAATGTTCCGCCATTCATCTATTTGACCTCCTTTTGAAGAAACTGAGTAATCAACTTCTTCGCTTCCGTTTTTGTAATACTCGTTTTATGAACATGAAAAAGAGCACCGTCAAATACCTCGGGTTTTACCCCAAAGAGCTCTCGACTGTGCTCTCGCAAATCCCTAATATAAAAAGCATTTTCCGCTTTCTCTTTTTTAGTGGCCATCATTTCACCCCACTTTTAAATTTAAAACCATCAATTGAACGTTGTTCCTCCCGCTCATACCAATAGCGACTCGTCCAGTTTAAGACAATGGTCGCGTAATCGTCTGACACCCGTGTTTCTATTCGAGATAGCCGAATAAAATCCCCCGTATCCTCGCCAGATTCCTGCATGAGCGGAATTATGCCCCTATTGCTTCTAAGTGTATCCGCAATTCTTTCCGCTTCGTTATGGGCTTTCTGTGCGTTCTCGTGAAAGAGTTTCACGTTTAAAACATAGGCTTTCTGAAACGTAGATACTGTGTCCGTCCCATCGACCGTGGAAGCCGGTGGAAAGTAAAGAGACGGAACAGCAAAGTCCTGCGGTATTTCTTCTTCATACACTTGAACAGGATACAATTTGTATAGATAGCCCATAATTGAACCTACTTCTTGATTCATGGTAGCACCGCCTTAAAATTCTTCGTCAATCCATTGTTGCAGCTTCCGTTCAAGGCTTCTCTCAAACATCAACTGAAATATAGCGATGGCGTTATCCCAAAAGATAGACCCGTCGACCCATTGGAACTTCAGCAACATTCCGGTTTTTCTTTCAGCAGGGTCATACTCGAAACGATCTCCTTTCCATCGTCCTGGAACCCACCGGCTATCCTGATTTTTAGACGGATCGATAGTAAAGTGCCCGTCATTGACGTATGAGGCGTATTCCAGATTTGTTCCAACATCCAACTTTAAGCTGCCTTTTGTCATAGAAAAGATATTATCCTGGTCACCTCGTTGAAAAGAGTTAAGCAAGCGGCGTGTGTCTACCGTCTTCGTCCTGATAATTTCATCTTGGATAATGTCTAGGAACTCAAAACCCATAGCTTCAAGCCACTCCTCGTATTTCCCTTTCAATTCTCCACGAGAAGCACGGTTTAATGATTGAATGAACTGATCAAGACCTTTGATCTTCACAAATATTCAACCTCCCGTACTGCCGTAACTTCCCAATGATGATTCCTGACTTTGCGGGGCTTCTGTAATTTATAAGCAGTACCATCCCAAACCGCCCTGTCATTTACTCGAATATCAGTAATAGCAGGGAAATGCACAAGGAATGATTGATAAATAGCTACATTCGGTTCTTGTTGGATAATGGACTGACTCTTTTCTGTAAAATAACACGGCTGATTTTCTATGTCCGGCTCATCAGGGTACGAAAAAACCGGTTGAACATCTTCAACCGGCACCCCGAATTTTTGCTGTCTATTTTCTTTTTTCTCCTGCAGATGGTAAATGTCACATCTGTGAGTCAATAAGGATTGATAACTCATATTGATCTCATCCGCACTTTCGCTTCAATCCCTTCTAAATCAGGGTCAGCCGGTTTCACATAATCTTTTATTAATGCATACACATCAGGTTTTTGAAGAGAACTGCCATCCCCTAGAGTATATGAATAGTCACCAATTTTTTCAGTTGTATATCCTTTAATAATTGACTCGTCGCCATTTATAAGAGCATAAAACTGAGACAACTTTAATAGGGCCAGTCGAACCGTTTCAGGCAAAGGAATATACTCTGCATCTGAAAAATCATGTCCAACTTTAAGAATGATATCGGCAGTTGCCTCAAGTATATCCTGTTTTAACAACTCGTCAGGTCTGGTCTTTACAGACTCAAAAACTGAATAACTCTTTAATTCTTCGGGAGTGATTAACAGCATAGGTCACTCCCCTTTGTTATCTATTTGGTTAAGGATGTAGGCAATTCTTTCATCTGCGTTTTTGAAGTCAGACGGATTGCCACCAAGATTAGAAATAATGGATTCATGCTCTGCTTTATTCATACCTTTCAATTCCGATTCAGTATAATTTATCGGATCAGCCTTTTGATTATTAAGCTCTCGGTTTAGTACAAAATATGGATTTTCATTTAAATACTCATAGAGTTTTTTCGATACTGTTTGACTGACACCTGCTCGAAAGGTAACTCCCATCACATTGTATGTTTTGCCTTTAATAAGCTTTGCAGTATACAAGCCAGACCACCTACTCCTTCACTTTCACAATCTTGGCTACTGCGTCTTCTTCTTCAAAAACACTATCCAATTTCGCTGTCAAAACAATGATAAACATACGGCGACGGATGTCCTTATCTACTTCAATCCGAATGTTACGAGAGAATCCGAGAATAATATTCTTCGGATGAGTTAGGATGATATCAGAAACATCGGCTGCAGTATCTCCCTCTCCAATCGTATAAGGTTGTAAATTTGCAATACCTTTGATCGGAACACCAAAAGCAGATGAAAGGCCACCTTGAACAGCTGCATCCCCTAAATTTGTTTGACGATCAGCTACGCGATCTTTCCATTCGACCTCAATACCAGGCGATGTATAGAAACGGAACTCCTGTGGAATTCGCAAATATTTTGGAGGTACAGCTTTGTATCCTCGCTTGAACGTTTGGCGTGTCAGTTCCTCACCTGCAGCATCAACAATGTGAGATGTAGCTTGTTTTCTGATGCCATCTAATTGTGCAAGATATGAGTCGGATGAAGATGTATCTCCATTTACAAGCAACTCTTCAATATCAACCGCAGCACGCTCAGCTATCATTTGCATAATTGTATTTTGAAGACCATCTTTTTCGATGTTGTTTTCAAGTGTGTCATAGGTAATGTTAACTTCAGCAATTACTTCTTTTGTGCTTAAGTTAACTGTGCTAGTTGATGGAACTGACTTTTGATCTTTAGTTAGCGCAACTCCCTCTTGGGCTGCCCTTAAAATTCGCTGACCAAAACCGATCTTCTCGATTTTCTGTGTGTCATGATCCATTTGAATAACTCGCGCATCTCTTAAAATAGTTGGCGTATCTTGTACCATTCGAATAAAAGTTGAAGCTTGAGTAGGATTCATAATCCCACCGCTCTCTAAAGTAGAAAGCGTCATTTCTGCTTTATTAATAACCTCTTGATTTCTCATTCATATCCTCCTTATATATTAAAACAACCCTGACCAGATTGATTTTTGAACTTGTTCAGAACCCGATTCTTCAGTTTGCTTAGATGTTCCCCGGCTTTTTTCGATTGCTTCAATGCGATCAGCGAGCGGTTGAACAGCTTCTGCAATTGCCTTTTTCAACTTCTCGCCTTCTTTTTCAACCTCTTCCTCTGTTTTTTCTTTATCTTTCTTTTTAAGCTCTTCCTCTTTTTCTAATGTCTCGATCCGCTTCTTAATTGGCTGTAATGCTTCTTGAATGGATTTCGTTACTTCCTCCGAAGTCATTTCTTCTTCCTCCTCTTTTATTTCTACCTGACTCAGTAAATTACCAAGGGCTGCATGGGCATTCTTAATTTCTTGCAGGTTTGAAGCGGAAAACTTTCTCCCCGCCTTTTCAACTGGCTCTTCATATGATTGCTGTTGTTTACCCATAAAAAAGTTTTTGAGCAAATTAAAAAGCCCTTTCTCATCTGTTTTCTCTTGAGAAACGGGCTTTTTTTCTTGTTTTTTTATTGTCTCGGCGGTACCAGCCATTGAATAACCGGTAATTTCACCTTTTTTGATTTGCTCCCAAACTTCATCAGAAGCCTTGGTAACGAGGACCCATGAGCCTTTTTTGATGGTTTCCCCATTCATTACAAAGTCATCAGGTGCAACATAGGATTCAACCACCTCACCAACACCGCCTTGAAAATCGTGCTGTTTATCAATTTCTCGGGCATCTTTTAGGAATCCATGTGCGGCCTTTTCGATTTCTGCAGATGTCATGAAATCTCCGTGGGCATCCACTGTATCAGGTTCGTAGACAATACCATACACAAGCTTTTGCTCGTCCGCTTCTTTCGCAAAGACCTCGACTTCCTTTTGAAAGTCTGGCTGTTTTTCTGATTTCATAAAAAAGAACTGCTTTTGATTAGCAGCCTTGTCGACGTAAGAAACATGTGTGATTTTTGCGTTTACCAATTCCCTTGGCACGTTGCTCACCTCCTTTCAAAATAAAAAACCTCAATTTGCTTGAGGTTTAAATATCTTCTAGATCCTTGATTACTTTATTGCATAACGCTTCATAACTATAGGCGTCTTCTTTTTTTACAGAATTAGGATGGGCCTCCGCTACATTTCTAATATTGAACAAGGATGTAATAGTTTTAAATGTATTCTCACTAATTACTCCAACATGTTTTAACATTTTGACTCGTTTATAAAGCGTGCTAAGTTTAATATCGTAGTTTCTACAAATTTCTATAATCCTACTCTCTACCATTGACCATGAAAGTATTACCTTATATGGTGCAGCGTAATCCTCAAGGTACTTATTGTCCTTGAAATCAGCGGGTTCATAAACTCCCTCAGCATTTTTAGAATCAGAAGGCTCCTCATCAGGCTCGCTCGTATCATTCAGTTTTTTAGGCACCTCAACCTCCACATTCAACGCTTTTGCTTTATCAATCTCTTCTTTAATAAAAGTTGCTGTCCCATCCTTATAATTAAAACTATCTAACTGGCGGAGTTTATCCAATATTCCCTTGCGAAGAAGCAGAACAATGATGACAACTGCTAAAGGCCAGGATGTAAATATGGTGATTATAAACTTTGAATTCAATAAAGAAGATATAAAATGTGATATCTCTTGCCAATTAATTTGCCAATTAATATTAGCTACAAACATAAAGTACCCCCATTACAATGATGAGGTAATTATACAATTTTATTCCATATTTGATAAGACTTCTCTTCGAATCTCTTCTTTTTCTTCAGCTGACAACCCTAAAATCCTGTTATCTACTACAGGCGATAGAACACAATGACAATGAACCCGTTCGCCTGCTGAGAGTTTAGGATCCCTCGGAAACATGCAGGTCTCACCGCTACCTGGTATCTGAAATTCTTCGTCAATTCCAATAATCGTTCCGTCAAGATCGATATGATTCTCACGCGGGTTATTTTTCTTTCCTCCGCTGTGCCGCCATTTCTTTTTCTTTACTGCCGGCGACTGTGAATATGATTCATGCTGCGCGGCAGAGGAAGCGGCAAGCACTTCTGTGATGGCCGTTGTGCGAGCTCGCTCCCTATCAAATTGCGGCATTTCTTTGAGGGTCAACTCAATGTCCTCAATCGATGAACCGTTCTCAATGGCATCTGAAAGAGTGTTCTCCACAGCTTCATGAGTGTTTAACTTCATGATCTGAGCCAGTTTTTCAGACCAATCCTTAATCCAATTAATCGTACGATTGGATAAGACTTTAAAAGGAGCTTCTGGATCTATAGAGTCCATGATCACTTCGGCCAATTCTTCAATGGTCTGCTGCAAGAATCCCTCAGTCAGTTCCTGAAATT
Organism: Bacillus sp. 2CMS4F; assembly: GCF_023161785.1. Taxonomy (NCBI): domain Bacteria; kingdom Bacillati; phylum Bacillota; class Bacilli; order Caryophanales; family Bacillaceae; genus Bacillus; species Bacillus sp. 2CMS4F. The sequence goes on along the minus strand of NZ_JALNTO010000002.1, from coordinate 512,964 downwards.
CTTCTGCGAAATCATCCTCCGCGAATAGGTTCTGAGTAAAAAACACTAGAAGGGCTTTTAACGTCTCTTCTGAGTCTTTGCTTACAAAACCTTTGAGACCATCTAAAAACTTCTTACGCTGGCGTCTGAGCAATTTGGCGATTCCTTTTTCATATTCTTCAACAAAGTTGGGTATCTTAGAAAGGCCGGGGAAGTCTGGTACACTCTCCATTAAATTCTTCCTCTCATCTTCCTCGGCTTTTTGAATAAATACGTTTAAATTTTCCAACAGCTTATCCGTTTTGTTCATCTCTTCAGATCCTCCAGAACATCCCGCATATCTTTTAATAACCCAATCATATCAGGTGTACCGGTCTTAGATTTAAACAGCGTCGCCAAAGGATCGGAAGCGGACTCAGTGCTATTCTTACCAAGCGGTCTGTTGTATTCTTCTTCGGGCCATTCTTCAAGCGTCTTACCGAGTACCCGTCCTGCCAAATCACGTAGATCATTCGGAGAAACTGCACCAGCTGTTATAAATGGTGTTAGAACCTTAGCAATTTCTAAAGGATCTCTAAAGTCAGGTCCCTTTAGCTGAAGACGAACCATATGAATCTCAAGATCATTTAGAAATAAAGCGTTCAGTTTACCTGTGATTAACTTTCGTTCAGGCTGAAACACTTGTTCCTCAGTAATCTTTCTTGCTGTATCTGCAGTCGCTCTGTTGTAATCTTGAGCTTCACCAGTATAAAGTGGAGGCAAACGAAAAGCCGATCTAATTTTATCTCGGCTCTTTTGGTCATATTCTAGAAACAAGGCATCCTCTTGAAGGATTTCAGCAAGTGATTTAATATCGACTTTCACGGGAGCAATCTCTTCATCGCCATGAATGTTTTTCCCCTTCGCTATGCCTTCCGCTTCAAGTAATAGAAACTTATGTGCGTTCTCCACCCCTTCAAGCCCACTCATGTAATCCTGCAATTGTGTATATGAGTCCTCTGACAACATTCCGTTTTCAATTGTAATGGCAGCGGGAATATGTCTACCTTGCTTGAAGTACATAAAGTTCAGCTCTTCAGCTTTACGAGCACCATACAAATTAACAATATGGCCAATCCATCTGGGCTTACCATAAGTACCGCTTCCTATTTTGAAATGAACCACTTCATTTGCTCGTTTCTCGAATGGAGTCTGCTCATCATATTGACCTGTCTCCAGATTTAAAGTGCGAGGGTCACCATACTCCTTAAAGTAAACCATACGGCCGTCAATCATCTGAACATACTTACGAAATCGTTTTTCTCTTTTGATTGATTTAATTTGTCCTTGTTCGAAGTATGTAAAATCAACTTCAATTGGTTCAGACAGTTTGCAAACCCGAACATTTTGAACGTCCATATATTCAATACCAGCTGGCTTATTTTCACCGTTTCGAATGACCTCGATAAATCCATTCCCTGTCTTTTCTCGATCTTCAATAACAAAGCCGAGTAAAGTCTCAGCTGACTCATCAAAGTGAAGATATTTAACGAACTCTTCAAGCTTTGTCCATTCACTTTCAGCTTCTGTTTTTTCATTGTTTTTCACATCTGGCGAATTCACATCAAACGAGTACTCAAAATCAAACCCAAAGCCTACAATATTTGTCCTGTAGGCATCAACACATTGCTGTAAGATCGTTGAATACTCAGCAATCATCTTTAATTCTTTGAGATTATACGGAGGCGGTAAAATATTGCTGTCATAACTGTCCGCAAATTCATCCTCATAAATTTGTTTAGTTGATTCAGTAGGTGGAGAAGCTTTGATCACTCGTGCTTTAACAGATTGTTTTGACATGCTTTACTCCTTCCTGGTCTTGATCTTTGCGGTCTTCCTTTAGATTCTTCTTTCAAATCAGTTACCTCGTAATCATCAAGCGCGTACCAGATAGCTGACAGTGTATGCGGATCTATGGTGAATTCGTCTTCTATGATGTTCCCCAGCTTATCGGTAGCATAAGTGAGCGGTTTAAGTTCATAAATCGTGTTCTCGCAACTGTCAGAGCAAATGATCTTCTTGAACCGTTTGATCTTCTTTGTGTATTGGAGGCGTGAACCCTGATACTTACGGGCACCCACCATATTAAAACCATGCTGTTGAAAATATCGGATTGTCTTAGGCTCTGCAGAATCTGCTTTGATTAATTCTTTAGTCTCTGCAAATTCCTTGAGTTCTTCGGCTGTTTTATCATCCGTCAGCCCATTTTTGTAATACTCCCAGTAGATATAGAGATATTTCTTTTCATGATCCACAGCAACCCTAACAACGGCGTTATACGACTCAACAAAACCAAAGTCCATGCCAACTCTTTTAAGTGGACGGTTAATATTAGAGATTGCAGTCATAACCTCTTCATGCGGTCGCTCTTCGAATTGTGGCAGTACCCGAATTCCATTCACGCCAAAATGACCTTTCCGCGCAATCCGGTAAAGGTCTGGGTCATATTCCTTCAATTCTTCAAGTTGCTGGACATAGCTTTCTGGCAGGAAAAGATTATCATCTGCCGTTGAGTGATGATAATAGGTGTCGTTAATTACGACAGTCCGCTTTTCATAAAGCTCCTTATCATCGAGTACAAACCGCTTCACTCGATCATCTTTAAAGAAATGTTTAAAAGTCCAATTGTCCTCTCCAACTGGATTTGTTGATAGTATCATGTGAAGCGGCAAAGTCGGGTGACGAAGACGTCCTAACAGCTCCTTGAATCCCTCATACTTCACTTCAGAACATTCCTCAATCCAAATGAGAGAAATATTATTAATAGATTTCAGTTTGGCTGGCTTATCCATCCCTTTAAAGATAATACGGCTGCCATTTGAAAACCGAATCTGCATCGGAGAAGATACACACCTAACAATATGATCTAATTTCAGATCACTTACAAGTTCATCAAAAAGAGAAAATGTGGAATCCCTATGTGTGTCGTACACTTCTCTGATTACAAGTGCAGTCCGTTTTTCTTTAAGCAATTTCAGAATAATCTTCAAAGCAACATGATAACTTTTGGATGACCCATAACCACCAACAAGAAACTGAAACTTTTGATTCCAGTCAAAGAGAAATTCTTTAAAATGTGGATTTACTTGTTTAATCACTGTCATCACCTTTGTTCACAATGGTGATTTCAAAAGGTTTATCTTCTTCGGTAAGTTCTTCAATCTCTAATTTTTTCTTGTTGATATTTAAACGCATATGCTCCAATTTAAGGCGTCGTTCGTCTTCTGCATGAGCTAATTCATCAAACTGTTTAATTAGGTTCCTGAGCTCCGCCATTGCCCGAGATTGAGCGTTCAAGAACGTAGCATGACGATCCCAAGAAAATTGAAATTCGTATTCTTCCTCTTGAATTTCGTTTGTCTCAGATAGGACAGCCTTTTTCTTTTTCAGTTCCTTAATCATTTCCTGCTTATCAGAAACGAACATGATTTTTTGTGCCCTTATAATCGCAGCATATTGAATTTGTATTTGGTCCCATATCATATCGACAGGTGAACGCTCTTGAATCCCTTCTATGATTGATAGCGTTTCTTCTGGCAGAAACTTTGAGAAGAATCCATGAGTCACAGCGTTTTGATTTCTCTGCGGTGCTCCCCCGGTATTACCTAATGCATTTTTGTTGCCAAATGGTGCACCAACTTTTTTTGTGTGCACACTTTTCTTAGAAGGCGCACCTTTTTTTCTCTGCCAACCATGCCGCTGTTTCCATGATTTGATTGTGTTTACAGACACCTCATATTTCTCGGCAAGGTCCTTGTATTTCATACCTTTGATATAATCTTTATATGCGCGAATGTACTTTTCAGCCATCTACATCCACCACCGCCTCCTTTTGAATTGAGTTGTTTTGGAAATAATATTCTCTCTAAACCACCACCGCGCTCAAGCCGTTAACCGCCAATTGTCTATCCTGAGACTTACCGGAAGCAGTTTACAGAGAATATAAAAAAGCACCTGATTATTCAGATGCTTTAACGATTGCTCCTACACTTCCTAATTCCTCAATTGAGAAAGCTTTCGGGTTAAAATCCATAGGTCTATCATAAAATTCTGTTTCATTAATATGATTTATCCAAGTACTAACCGCTTCTAACGCACTCTTAGCCTCCACTATATTCGAATAAGAATGATGCTTAATCTGATATAACTTCACGATATCACCTCCCACCTAATTATCGGATAAGGAGTGTGACAAAGGAACAATTTGCAGAATTTGTCGAACGAAAGCTCCCTTCATAAATAGGTGGCAGTTGTAAGACAAAAAGCCACCGCAGAACGCTGTTTTTTTAAAATACATAAAACCACATTTTGTAGGGTATACTTTATTGTGTAGGCGAATATAATGCTGTTTACCGCCCTAATTCACTGAGAAAGCCTCCCACTCTGTTGATCCTCTCTTAACATTGGGAGGCTTAACTCACTAAAGCGCCCTCCCGGTGGGGAAAGCGCCTGTCGATTTATTACCTATTACCATAATACCTTATTTAAAACAAAAAGGTGTGCCGTTAAAGTGCCAAATTTATGCCAAATTTATTTTAATCAGAGAATTTTTATAAAATCGTTTATTAATTGTTCTGTTGTTAATATTGTGGCAAACTCATCGTGCAATGTGGCTATAGATACATTATGAATAGTATTTGCATCATAATATGTATCATTCTGATCCTTCATACCAAAGGCTGCTGTTGCATCAGAAATCAGGTATGTATCAAATCCTAAATTGCCACTCATTCTTGTAGTTGTAGATACACAATGAGGCGTAGTTAGACCAGTTATTACTACAGTTGATAATTCATTTGATTTTAAGAACTCTTCTAAATTGGTGCCAATAAAGCTACTATTTACTTTCTTGGTTATAATCACCTCTTCACCAATAGGTTTTACTATTTCTTTTATAGCAAAACCCTCATTCTTTGGATAAAATACAGAACTAGGATTATCAGAAGTGTGTTGTATGTATATTACCGTCCATCCTTTTTCTCTCCATAATTGTAGTATCTTTCTAATGTTTTCTTCCGCCTCTAGGTTATTTCGCTCTCCCCATTTTTTGTCATCAAAGGCTTTTTGCACATCTACAATTATTAAAGCATTTTTCTTTTCGTCCACAAGACAAACCACCTATTTGCTATTCTTATTATTACATTTTAAATATAGATATCACTTTTGTACATTTACTTATACAAAAAAGCTCATCCATTTTGATAAACAGATGAGCTTATAACTTGTTTTTTTCCATTACTACCTTCCGCAAAGCCTCCCTTATCCCATCTAGTTGCGTCCTACTTTAATACATGTCTTTTTGATCCAAGCGCAAATATGTTGCACCTCTTCTCATAATGTCATCAACTAATATAAGATTTTAAAGCCGCCATTTCCCTGCCAATTTCCCCGTGTCTCTCCGTTCAAATAAAAAATGGACACCAACCAAAGCACAAATTTCACTATAGCAGGTGTCTCCATCTTTGATTAAAATCATCTAAATATAATATATTATATTTAATAACTTTACTTAGTCGGCCATTCCCATTCTTAGTTCAAATTCAAATTTTACTTACGATCTTTTTTGTCTTTTTTTCCTTTATTAAATACGTCAACGTCCACATTAATGTCAAGATTGGTTAGAAGATTTAGTAGTAACTTCCTTTTAAAATCCTTATCAGATTTTTTGTCTTTGTCACAGTCATCATGATGTTTCCAGTCACAATCATCATGATATTTCCAGTTACAATCATCATGGCGCTTATGATCATTACGATCTTTTTTGTCTTTTTTTCCTTTATTAAACACGTCAACGTCCACATTAATGTCAAGATTGGTTAGAAGATTTAGTAGTAATTTCCTTTTAAAATCCTTATCAGATTTTTTGTCTTTGTCACAGTCATCATGATGTTTCCAGTCACAATCATCATGGTGCTTGTGTTTATCATCGTGTTTCCAGTCACAATCATCATGGTGCTTGTGTTTGTCATGGTGTTTCCAGTCACAATCATCATGGTGTTTGTGTTTGTCATGGTGTTTCCAGTCACAATCATCATGGTGTTTGTGTTTGTCATGGTGTTTCCAGTCACAATCATCATGGTGTTTGTGTTTGTCACAAGGTTTATCATCACACTTAAAGTGGAATAGCTTTACAACAGAACCGCTTCCATAACAGAATCCACTGTAATTCCCTTCACATTTAATTGAAACCTTTTTGACTTCCTTAGCCACAAGAGTAAAACTACCGCTCGTTTGATTAATAGGTCTTTCAATTACTTTCCCATTTTTAAACTCAACTATAACAAACATTACGCAAGGTGGAGAAGTATAACTTTCAATTTGAATCTGGTATTCTCCAACAGGACAAGAAAATTCTTCGAAATAGACACGTTTAACTCCATTGCATGGTTGATAAATATTAAAACTGACTCCTTGCTCAGAAGGATAAACGTTGTTACAGTTCACATTAATATCTGTTTTCCCCATCATTATCACCCTTCCTCTTCACCAGAGTAATAGATTAGTTCACACAAAAGATCTCCTCTAATATCAATAATCCAGAACACCTACCGGTATAACTTCCATCACATCTTATTGAGATTCTTTTTAAGTCTTCTGAAAAAAAACTAAACGTAGTGCTTCCTGGAATAACGCGTTCAACTACTTTACCGTCGTGAAATTCAATAATAGCTGTCATTACACACGGTGGGTAACTAAAGCTCGAAATTTGCACTGAGTATTCCGCTTCTTTACAAGTTAAATCTTCAAAGTAGATACTTTCTGTACCATTACAAGGCTGGTAAATATATTCATAGAAATCACGAGTAGAAGGGACAAGAGTATTATCACAATTTACCTCTATATCTTTTAAACCCATATTTTTGTCACTCCTTTTTTATTAAATTTTTTCTTAGTTACAACCACAGTCTTTTACATTTTCGGCTACATTCAAATTCTTCAATAATAATTTGAAAGCGGTGCCGTACTTCGAATTAGTTAAAGCGCTTGTAGTGATTTGTTTTATGGCTGTGTAATAATTTCCCCCTAAATTTTCTTTATTTTTATAAAGCAACATCATACTTTGAAATTTACTTCTAAAGTTTACGTCTTCTTCAATGGCCTTATCTAGAAACGCTTCAAGTACAGTTTCTTTGTCTGCCCCATCATTAATCAGGTCCACTACATTTTGCATATTTAATGTTTTTAAATTTTCCATCAGTTTCGCCTGAGCTAAGTTCATCTTTCTCCCTCCTTTCATTAATACACATCTTATTAATAAAACACTTTATGTGTTTGTGTACCTTAACTATTCGATAAAGAAAATGAGAAAAATCACCTATACTTTTTCGCTAATAAATCACTAAATACATTTTTCCTATCTCCTAAACCAGTGGGCTTTCCTTGATATCATCCTTTTCAATATCCGCTACATCATAAAGGCAATAGATAATATGTACACTAGCAGTTGATCAACACAAGGAATTTTCGTCCCAAGTTCTCAAAAATATTAATTAACCATCACTTATTTACATATCCACGCAATTCAAAAATTACCCATATATTTTATGTGCAACTCGGCGAACTCTGCCAACCCCTTGTCCTCTCTATTTTTAAGCCATACCCCTAAAATGAATTACACACCTGTTTATTTTGAGGAGCTCAAGAGATAATTCAAAGAAAAAGACTTATCCATATAGATAAGTCTTGAATTCATTCTTTAACTGGCAACACTCTTTTATAAACCTCTTCCCTTAGAGCAAATGCCAGCCGATAGAGAGCTTTTGCTTTTGCACGATAATAGCTACGCGCGCTCAGGTCCATTTCTCCATATACTTCATAGTCATACATTTCTTCTGGCTGCATATAAAGCATGACAATGATCTGCCGTTCTCTTTGAGTAAGCCTGTTAACAGCCCTTTGAATCCTTTTTAGGAATTTATCACGCTGAATCTCCCAATCAAGACGCTTTAACGCTGCATCTTCTGTCGAAGAATGAAATTCATTCGTAATACTCGGCGGAACAATGCTATAAGTGGGTGTAACCTTTGGTAAAAAATCATCTGGCACCTGTAAGAGATATAACCGGTATTGATCTAGCAACTTCTCTGCTTTTGCTTTAGTGGCTTCTTCGTCAATCTGAGGCAGGTTTAATGTCGTTTGATTCATATTTACCTCCTGATTATTCAAAATAAAAAAGACACCAAACAAACAGCGTAAATGCTTTAGTTCAGTGTCCGCAGGCTTTCCTTCTTAGACAATATTACCTCCTCATCGCCCATGCTGTGCCCTCATTTCGGGGTGCAGGTATTCGGGAGGATTCTATATTTTAATCTAAGTTCACAAAATATTAACAAAAAATACCTTGGATATTTTTGTATCTCATGTAATAATACACTTGTATTAAAAAACAAAGGGAGTGTTTAAAATGAAATTGAAAAAAGTTTTAACTGGTACTGCATTGTCACTTGCTTTGCTTGTTTCTGCCGCTCCTGCCTTTGCCGCAAGTCCTACTGATACTCATTCTGAAGAAAGTCAAACAAAGGAAGTATCTGTATTAGGTACCCTAGTTGTTCGTGGACTTCCTTCTGATCCAGACCCTGGACAAACAATCACTATAAACGGAACAACATATTATTTAGACAGTGTTACTTTTTATCCTGATGGATCTTATATCGCCTACTATTCAAGTTAACTATGAGGAGGTTTATAGCCTCCTCTTTCTTATAGTTCTACTACCTGATTGACAGTCATTGCTTCAACTGTCATTGAATTGACGACACATTTGAAGTTCAACTTGTAATGGCACCACCATAAAACTCCCTTTCATTGCTTACCTGACTTTGTAACCTATCTCATGATCAACCCGCGCAAAGCTCCCCTTTACAGTTTGAATAACAGTTTTGCCATGCTCCGGAGCTTCTAAGACATGTGCAGTACCTTGATTCCCATCTAAAACAATGATCTTAACCTTCCCTGGATCAATCTTCTGCTGAATAGTGAAGTCTTTTTTGATGTTTATTTCTCTTGGATTGTACACTCAAAGCGCCCCCTGTGTTATGATAGAAGTACCAGTTCATATCAAGAACACTGAGGCTAAGCGCTTCGGTGTTTTTTATTTTTAGGCAGAAACCTCTCTTATCATGACTTCCCCCCTCGGCTCTTCGCTATAAAACTTACTGACTTTCAAATCCACCACCTGACTATCATCTTTATAAATAAGATGGTCCAGAGCATCTTTTACACCCTTTACATAGTTATCAACATCAGGCTTTGTAGTAGGCCGCAGAAGACCATTTTCAGCTTTCTCTTTCTTCTTTAATGAGTTTGAAACTGATTTTGGCATTGGTCTGTACACTTTGACATCCATTGCAACAGGACCAGTAATAACTGTTTTTGGCCGATGCTGAGACGCTACCAATGCCACATACTGTTTAAAATACTTTGATTTCGCTCGATCACGCATATGCACCTTACCATTTCGTATTGATCCATGCGGCCGTCCTTGTACGACTGGCTCACCATAAACAGTGAACTTAATGCAATCCAACTGTTCTTTACCTCCCGTCAAGCTGTTCCCATAGCTGAATTTCTTTTTCTATTCTCGGTGCGGAGAGTAAAATTGCCAGCAGAGACACGACTGCTTTAAGCACTCAGCATCCGCTCCATTTGCTTTATTTTTTCCTCAAGTAAACGGATAGTTGGCGTAAGATCTTTACCTTCTGTAGGACTTAAAGGTCCGAATATATAAAGTCCATCAGCTGCTTTTACATTCATTTTCTCCTTCATTCCCAATCACCTAACCTATGATTTAATTGCATTCGATCGCCTTTAATAATCACTATGTAATCACGGCACATCTGGTGAATTCGTGAACCAAGAGCCTCGTCTATATCTAAAATCTCATCGACTGTTAACTCCGAAGAAATCAGCAAAGGCTTGTGATTTAAATATCGGTAGTTTAAGACTGACTGGATTTGTTCAACCTGCCAGTCTGTTGCCCTTGGTTGACCGTTTATTGGTTTAAATAAATCATCAATGAATAGAACTTCGACCTTTCTCAGGGCATCGAGTTTCGCTTCTAAGTTATCAAAGTTAGCTTTCAAATCCCCCATGCCCTCTACGTAAGGGAAATACATGCAATAAATTGATTTTTTCTTGATCAGATTATTCATAATCGCCGTGAGCAAATGAGTTTTACCGCTGCCCGGCTGTCCAAGTAATGCAATACTATTTTGCCGTTCTCCTTTGATTTTTTGAAAATCTTTATAGTATTCCACTGCACATTCATAAGCATCTTTGATCATGTCTGGCTTACCGTCCGTGATGAAGTTACCAAAGAGAAGCTTTTCAAACTCTTCTGTAATGCCGCTAGCTGCCATGAGTCTGGCAATTTTCTTTCGTCTCACACATTCGCACTGTTTTGAATAAGTATCTTTCCATTCACTAGCTTTGTCCGGCGTGCAAACCTTACCAAACAGAAAATCATCTTCAGGTACCATTTCGTTAGGAACCATAAGATCTAACTGATCATCCAAATGCCAAGGAGTGTCCTTATGTACCCGATAAACGACAATTCCACGATCCTTACAATAAGGACAATCAAATTCAGCCTTTTCTTCGGATGCGGCCTGTTTTGTTCCCAAAAAGCGGGCTGACTTTTCCCGAAGTTCCTGCATGATCGTTTGAAATGCGGTGTCTATACTGACTGCTTTGTTTATAGCCATATTGTTTCTCCTTTCTCTTTTGAGTGAATGGATTTGATAAAATGGCTTGAACGTATGACAAACTAGCTGCTTTCCCCTTTAATTGAAACGCTGTCTTGATAGCCTCCATCACTTTTTCTTCACCATAATCGTCGACCATGTATCCAATTCGCTGTGCCTCTATAGGACCGACTGACCGAGCAACTTTGTTTTCATATAGCTCAAAGGCATTTTTCATTTTGTCATCGACCTCCTGATGTTCAATCTCAGCTGGTTCCAAAGCTTTTTTCTTCATGTAATTTCCTAGCTGTATGTAGTCTGCATAATGAAGTATGGTGACGATGAACCCTCTTTTTTGTGGAAGACGGTGCAATTTGATATATCCCTGTTTCTCCATTCGGTCTAGTGAGTATTTGATCTGTGCAGCTGACCAGTTAAAATCTTTTGCAAGTTCCACAATTTTGATAATGGTCTGCCCAAGCTCTAGCTCTTGATTTGGCCTGTATTCAGCTCTTTTGAACAAGTGATCATAAATTTTTTCATCCCTAAACTCTTTGAATGGTAGTCGGGGTATGACCACATACCCCATTGCTTTTATGTCCAAGTCACTCACCTACTTCCTTTCACAGAGTGCAGTTATGTCACGGATGCCGACCTCAATCGAACGGAAGTTCATCTTCTTTTATATCTACAGGCTTGCCGTCAAAAGGATCAGCTTCCTGCGAGGTTGTTTTTTCTGTTTCTTCTTTATCTGAAGGCTCGGAATCGATAATTTCCGAACTGTCTGCTTCATTGGTAATGTCAATCCGTTCCCTGATTTCATCTTCCTCAATAACTGCTTTTTGCATTTCCACAGAGAGAATCCCCCACTTACTCAAAACTGCTTTTAATACAGTCTTAAGAGCCATCGCATCCCAGTCATTTTTCCATCCAAAATCAGACTTACTGAATTTCTTTTTGTGCTTTTCTACTTGTGCCTTTGTCCAGTACACTGTTTTTCGAAAGCCATTTATCAACTCAAAATAAGCTGCATAACCAATTACCGCATCTGATTCTCGTTTTTCAAAATCAATCTCGATCTCCTCAGTCAGCGGATTCCACTTCTGCAATTCGCCTTCATGAATCGGTATGCAATTGATGGACTTATATTGGCCTGTTCGCAAGGCTAGCTGTATATATCCTTTGTATCCTAGCTGGAATTGAGCCTTTCCTCCATAAGGAACAATCCAGGCATACCCTAAGTTTTTATCTATAGGCAGATCGAGTGTAGCTGCCACCATTGCAGATGAAATAACGCTCATAGGATCTGTTTTCTGCAGCATCTGCTCGCTGTTATATAGGCTTAAGATAGAGGCCGTAAACTGTGTAGCCCTTTTCCCTAACACTTCCTCAAATCGTTTAATAACAGATGGTGAGGAAAGTAAACCCTTCATGGTTGCTCCTTGCTGTTGCACAGGTGCGCTTTTTTGTTTCTTTTGGATGTTGTTTTTAATTGATTGATTAGTAGCCATAATCAACTAACCTCCTTGATTCCAAAACGTCTGAAATGAGTTTCCTTTTTGACCTTCTCGTAAATATCCGGAAACTGCTCTTTCAGCTTTTTCGTGTCAACTCGATTTGAGATAACAGGCTTCCAGCAAGCTTGGTAGTTTCCGATAAACCCATACTCTGCATCCTTCATTTCGTGTTTGATCTGGTTTTCTAATTCTTTTGCTTGGCTTTGAAGCTCTGAGATCTGTTCTTTAAGAAGCAAGTATTGTTGGATACGTTCTCGATTAGCCGCAGTTAAATCAATAGCCTTGTTTTTTTCGGTTTCGCCATATCGTTTTTTGAGATAGTCTTCCGCCGCACTCGAACCATCTAAAGCAGGTGCTTGTCCACCTAAGACCTTGTCATTCCAGAACTCAATCTCTGCTTCAAAGATCATGTCAATTAACTCGTCGTCTCTCTCAATCTCTTTCCAGACAAATTTGTTCCCGCCGATCAGCACAGCAAAGTAGGCTTTCTGATATTCGGGTCCAAGCACACCCAAATAATGCTGGACCTGAACGATATAGCTTTCGGGGATTTCTTCGTCTTCCCATTCTTTTAAGTTGTAGGCTGATGTTGTTTTACATTCAAGGATCGCTTTTTCACCAACGATCATTCGGTCAACATTGGCCAAAATGAAATCATGTTCTGGATGTCTGAGTATTGCTTTTTTACGTCTAACCTTCTTGCCACTACGTATCTCAAATTCTTTTGCAACAATGTCTTCAAGCAATGATCCAAAGTAAGCAGCTTCACTTTGCGATTCACTTACAGGGACCTGTCCTGTTTTGTCTAACCATAATTCAAAAGGTGTCTTCCACTTGTTCAGCCCCAAGATAATAGATGCATCTGAGCCGCCAATTCCTTTTCTTCTTTCAATAAGCCATTCATCGCGGCTCATTTCAGAAGTCTTAGCAAGAACCTCAGCCCTTTTGGTTGTCATACCCTAACCCCCATTGTTTTTATTAAGGCTATCTGATAAAATATTAAGCACATGAGTTTTTATAGATAGCCTTTAAAGAAGTCCACTTTGTCCGAGTGGGCTTTTTTATTGCGCATTTTTAAATTCAAATCCAAGTTGCTCCTTTAGATATCTTTCCAAGTTCTCTCTTAGAATGATTTCGCCGCCATCAATTACATAATCATCAACTGGTGTTACTTCATCACCGTAAAAATCTATTTGTACACCCGTTTCAGTCAGCTTATCGTGCCAGTTGTTTATGACCATTGGATTTTCGACCATTCGTACTCCCCTCTCTGAATTTGTCTGCACGTCTATCCCACAACAGATGGAATTCACTATTGTTACGAATCATCGCACACCATTTACGAACTTCCAGAGCAGTTGCCGGCTTATGAACAAAATGAACCATCATCCTATACACCTGCTCACTACTGTTAAGTTGATGCCTCTCTGTTGCATTTTCAATGCTGTTTCATAAAGCTGTCCTTTGTTTGCCAGCCGGCTAATATCCTCAGTAAGAACCTTGATGCTTCCAGCGAGACTAATCGCTTCTTCATAATCACCATCACGTAATGCCTCTGACAGCATGATTGATAGCTCTTCTGCTGATTCAATTTTTCTTTTTGCGATAGGAACATCTGACTTCAAGAAATGATTAGTATTCATATTGAAACCGCCTGCCTTCCTTCTTGTTTTGCCATAGCAACTTGATCAACTAAAGCTTTCCGTGTCCACCTATCTGCAAGCTCCTGCATTTTCAACCCATGAGTACGAACAAGTGAATAAATCAATGTTTTATTAGCCGCAATCAAATCAAAAATCTGTTTAATATCACCCATAGGCAGCTCCTCTGTTTTACCTGGTCGATTATCCGTAAGCCAACGGGCTAAATGTTTAGTTGCTTGTAATGCTTCCTCCAATTGGTGAACCATATTAATCACCGCATTACTTGCACATTCATTAAGTGCCGGATCAATAGGAGCAGCCGCAGTTGGATGAAGTTTAAATAAGTAATGTACTAGATCAATATGTTCATAGGCATCGCACTTCTCAAACCACTTGATACATAACTCTGGAGTGAGCTTGGCAAATCCATTTTCAACATCTGAAACATACCTTTGATCCTTACCTCCGATTAACTTGCCGATTTGATATTGGGAAAGACCTGCAGCCTTTCGGGCACTACGCATAATCTGCGGTAAATTTCGCACGTTGTATGGGTTGTTCTCCATATGTTTGCCTCCTGATATATTGGTTTTTCGGTTTTAAAATTAAAGTTAATAGACCATGCTGTTTATAAATGACTTAGGCTGATTCCTTTTTCTTTTGTTGTGCTAACTTTTCTTGATGTTCATTCATTCGCTGAACAAGTATGCCACTGAGGTATTTGTAAGCTTTGGCCTCTGCCTGTTCAAACAGCGGTCCTTTTTTCAAGATGACTTTCATAATTAAGCCCCCTTATCTGTCCTTGTCTTATATTCAGGACACATTTTGTGTCTACCTTGAGTAAAAAAAATTTCATCTACAGTTGTTCCATAATAGTCTGCAATCTTTTTGGCCAGATTTAAGGAGGGAGTTCTATCCCCTCTTTCAATAGCCCCTAGCATCTGTGGAGTTATGTTTAAGTCATTAGCAACAACTGTTCTTGACGTGTTTCCACGTAAGGAAAACAAAACTTCCCTTTCCACTCATAACACCCCCTTAGAAACGTTTTGTTTCCTTTTACGATTTATAATATACAGGACACAAAACGTGTCCGTCAAGTGTTTTTAGAAACTTTTTGTTTCTAAATGTAGAAACGCTTAGTTTCCAAGTTATAATTAATAACAAGGAGTGAGTGTATATGTTAGGTAAAAGGATAGCAGCTTTAAGAAAAGAAAAAGGTCTAAGCCAATATGAACTCGCAGATAGATTAGGCTTTTCAAGAGGAAAACTTGCTAATTATGAACAAGGCACTCGCGAACCTGATTACGAAACATTAATCAAAATAGCCGACTTTTTTGATGTATCTACAGACTACCTTTTAAGAGGAAAAGATAAATCATCCAATATAATCACTGACGATGCAAAAAAAGTGTTAAACGATCCTGAAACATTCCTTGCAGCTAAAGACGGTGAAGTAACTGATGAAATTTTACAGGCTGCTTTGGAGATTATAACGGAGCAATTAAAGGAAAGACGGAAATCAGATAAATAAACGCCGTTAGTTTATTATTATTTATTTCTGTTTATTATGTTTAATTCTGTTTACTAATAAGATTTAGATTCTCATCTATATCTCAATCAAATCCTCATTTATAAAGTGATTTTTGAACCCTTTAGAAACCCTTACATGACAAGGGTTTTTGTTGTTTTTCTCATTTATATTTTCATTTATGTTTCTTTTATATTCTCATTTAAAAAAATTGAGCGTTTATTGTGAGGAAAATTGCAGAGTATCGAAAAGGGAAAAAAGGATCTTTTTGTTAAAAGCCTTGCAAGGTGTAAGTGAAAAAAATAAACAATACAATTATGGTTACGACAATAATTGTTTCTTTAATATCACGTTTATCATCTTCATGATCTTGTTTCTTTTTTTTAAGCTCTTCTCTGTATTTTCTTTGAACCTCTTTCATCTTATCATTCATTTTCATGATTAAACTCCTTTGAAGTCCATTTTAATTTCTTTGCCTCTTTCACTTGCATTTTAATAATAAAAAAGGATTGGCAATGGCTTTTCATTCAATGGTAACCAGCATAAGCATTAGCTGGACAGTTTCAGGGTGTATCTAATCATTGAATTCCCAATTCCTGCAACTGAACCAAAAACTTCCTTATGAAGAACAATCTCTTCTCTGTTGTGGGGATGCTACCAAAAATAAATCACTGCGTAGGCAAACTGATAGCGGTATAAAAAAACAGCTCATTAAATGTCATACTGGAACTGTCTTTGATTTTTGGGTTTATTTTCTGATGCAGCTATCGCTATCCGTTAGTTTAATTAGAATTCAGATAACCCAAGACACGGTCAACTCTTTCATTGACTGAGTAATCGTCTTCAATTTTTAACACTGGACAAGATAAATCTGCCATCCAATGTTCGTGTAATGCTTTACTTCTAACTTCCATTCCACCAGTATCATATAAAGAAGCCCACTCTAAAAATGCTTTTGATTGTTCATATTTACTGCCACCGGCTAACACTTCATTTCCATAACGCTGAAATTCCCTATGCCTTAATCTCTCAAGCCGTATATCTTGTGGAATCCATAAGAAGACGACAAGGTCAAAGTAACTTTTTAGATTATCGCCCCAGCCACACACTGCACCAGAAAGAATCCATTTCTCATTTATTGTTAAGTCTTTTTCAAGCAACTTTCTTCTTTCAGGAATTTCTCTTTTTTTAGTGAATTTATCTAACCAATAGTAATTATCAGTATCAAGATGCGTATGAGGCAAACGCTTTGATAATGCAACACCCAATGTTGAAGTTCCGACACCAGAGGCTCCCAATATGTGAATATTTTTTTTCATACTTTCCCCTCCTTATTAATCAACCAAACTCCCTGTTTGTTGCATAAGGTACTTACTATTATTTTGACATAATTCCCTAAAGACCTTTACTTTTCGAGGGAAATCCAGATGCGTGTTAAAATCATCATACTTACGAAAACAGCCATTATTAAACGGATTCATATTCCATCTCCTTAGACGCATTTTCCTATGAAAAAAGTCTTGATTTTCCTATAATATTTAAACGAATCCAATTTTTAGATTGTCGTCTTTAAGGAGGTTTTTTATCTTGAGGTATACAAACAGTCATTTAGAGGATTGGATTGAAAACTTATACAGAAAGATTGATATTACAGAACCTGAACAAATTAATTTTGAACGGATTGCTGAGTCATTAGATATCAGGCTTTCGTTTAAACCTGTTACAAGCTTCGCACTTAAACACAGTGGGATTTATAATATATGCTTGGACAGCCGAAAAAGCCGAACTGAACAATGGTATGATTTCGCTCATGAATTTTGCCATATATATAGACATGAAGGCGATAAAAAAACAATGCCAGCAACCTGGACTGATTATTTGGAATGGCAGTCGAATTATTTTACATATCACTTTTGCATTCCAACTTTCATGTTGCGTAATATCAACCTTCCGTACATACAATCACATGCAATTGAAAATGTGGCTTGGCTATTTAAAGTATCCCCTTCGTTTGCGAAGAAACGTTTGAACATATATTACAGGAAGCTGTCTCAACATTTATTTAATCAATCAGTGACGGGAAATCTATGCACCCCCCTTTTGTAATTAATAATGAAATCCTCATGCATTTGCGCGCACTGAAAAAGACAAAAAAAGACGTCTCCCTTCACGATCCGATCGGGCAGGATAAGGAAGGGAATGAAATAAGCCTGATTGATGTACTAAAATCAGAAAATGAAGATGTGATTGATACAATCCAGCTCAATATGGAGCTTGAAAAAGTGAAGCAATACATTGACATTTTAGATGACCGTGAGAAGGAAGTGATTGTCGGGCGTTTTGGGTTAGATTTGAAGAAGGAAAAAACACAGCGTGAGATTGCCAAAGAACTCGGTATCTCGCGCAGCTATGTATCGCGGATTGAAAAGCGGGCGCTGATGAAGATGTTTCATGAGTTTTATCGGGCGGAGAAGGAAAAGCGGAAGAAAGCGAAGGGGAAATAATGCAGAAGAAGCCGGATCTAATATTCCGGCTTTCTCTCATTCATTTACATGCTTCTTTTAAAACTTTCGAAACTAACGGAGACAGAATATACAATAGAGACATGAAAATATTTCCAGTCAATCGCTTGTCTCACTATCTTAACTCGTCAGCACTGATAAGCTCAATTATCATTTCCGTAAAGACGATCAGGATCGTAGCAGATGACTTGACTTATAAGTCCTTTGCTTGCGTCCTCCCTCAAGCGATTCAAAGCCGGACGTTCTAAAAGCTCTCCAGAAAATCCTTCATCGGCATACTTCAGCACATCCTTAGTCCCTGCTTTCTTTATACAGGCCTCGATCTGGCTGTCGATGCTCGATCCCTTGATCGCTTGTTCCTCGGTTGACACCCTTACATATATTGCTATCACCCTGGATCTCCTTCCTATAAAGTTTTATTAAATAATGATAGCAATCGTTAATGCATTTGTCAGCTTGCGGTCCCTCGATGATTATTACCTTCATAAAATGCATCACCCCTTGGGTAATGCTATGTAGGAGCTGTTTGTCCAAATGATGACCTTTTATAATTAAAATTGGGTTAATCTTAGTCGTCAAATAATGATATAATTTAACATAATTAACCACCCGAATGAGAACGTTTGTTTGAATACGGGATTGTCTTGATTTATTATAGGAGGTAGGATTTATGTTTAACGATATTATTCAATATGTTCAATTTTCAGAGTTGGATGTTTATGATCCCTTTTTCTCCAGCCTTATCGAAGATTACGTTGGCTTTGAAAAGTGGTTTCAAAAAAAAGCAATGCAAGGGGAAAAAGCTTATATACTTAAAGAAGATAGGTTGTTAGGTTTTCTATACTTGAAAGAAGAGTTTGAATCTGATGAAACAATCAATCCTATTTTTGAAAAAAAAAGACGTCTCAAAATTGGTACTTTTAAAATAGAAGCTCATGGCACTGTTCTTGGACACCGTTTTATTGGAATAATACTTAAAAAAATGATAGATGAGCACTACTCAGAATGTTATGTTACAGTTTTTGAGAAACAAAAACCACTAATAAAGTTATTTGAAAAATTCGGGTTTACTTTATGGGGTAGGAAAAATAATGGTGAATTGATATACATAAAAACATTAGAAAAAACGAATGATATATTTATGGATTTTCCACGTATCGATACACAAAATAAAAATAAATATATATTATCTATATATCCGATATGGCATACGAAGTTATTCCCAGATTCCAAGTTAAATACAGAACGGAATCATAAAATTGAAGATCTTTCTTTTACTAATACAATCGAAAAAGTTTACTTATCTGGCATGAAGGGACTGGATGAGCTTACCCGCGGTGATCTAATCGTTATATATAGAACTGCAGAAAGTGGAAAGAGAGCAGAGTTTTCTGCTGTGGCTACTTCAATCTGTACAGTTATTGAGAATAGAAATATCCATGAGTTTAATACCATGGAAGAGTTCATTAGTTATTGTGGGAAAGGAACCATATTTAGTAAAGAAGATTTAGAAAAATTTTGGTATACAAAAAAGTATCCATATATAATTAAAATGCTTTATAATATTTCACTACCCAAACGTATTATTAGACATCATTTAATTACTAACGGCATAATTGAGAGAAACGCTTATGCTGGCTTTATTAAACTTACTGATCAAGCCTTTGAAAAGATTCTAAAGTTAGGTGAAATTAATGAAAGTTTTATTATCAATTAAACCAGAATTTGTTGATGAAATTGTTTCTGGTAAAAAAAAATTCGAATATAGAAAGCAAATTTTTAAAAGAGATGATATCTCTTCGGTAGTAGTCTATGCTACTAAACCATTTGGAAAAGTCGTAGGTGAATTTGATATTGAGACTATTTTAATTGACAACCCAGATATTATATGGACAAAAACAAAGGACTATTCAGGAATAACATATAAATATTTCAAAAATTATTTCAAGGGAAAACGAACTGGTTTCGCAATTCAAATTAAAAATTTTAAACAGTATGACATGCCTTTGGATTTAAATGAATTCGATAATAAAATAAAAGTAGCTCCACAATCCTTTTGTTACACAGAAGGAGGACTTTGATGGATTATATTTTCTTAGCAGGAGTACACGGTGTTGGAAAATCAACCCTAGCTTCAAAACTAGAAAGTTTAATTGACATTGAATGTATTTCAATTAGTGATCTAATTAGAAGAGCCGGAAAAAAAATACCGATATCTGAAAAAAACACAGCTGGTATTTCTGGTAACCAGGAGTTATGGAAAAATGAATTGTATAAGCTAAATCTAAAAAAAACATTTATGTTGTTGGATGGACACTTTTGCTTATTAAATAAAAACAAAGTTATATTCCCTTTACCTCTTAGTACTTTCGAAAATACTAATATGACAAAAATTATCCTTGTACAACACCGTCCTTCAATTATTCGAGAGCGCCTTCTATCTAGGGATAATATAAGTTATTCACTTGAATTGATCGAGGAACTTCAAAAATGTGAGATAAAACGAGCAAAAGAATATTCACGTAATAAAAAAATAAAACTATTTATATATAATGAAGATAAACCTTTAATTGATTTAATTAATTTTATAACTGATTAAAATGTTTTTCTTCAAAGGGTGAGGTAAGAGAATGCATCATAATCTTAAAATTAATAAAGAGTACTTTAATCCAGTAATTAAAGAAATTAAAACATTTGAAATTAGAAAAAATGATAGGAATTTTCAGTTAGGCGATAAGATCACTTTAAAAGAATGGGATGCGAAAACAAAACAATATACAGGGCGTAAAGTTAATATTGTAATTACCTACCTTACAGACTTTGAACAAAAAGATAATTATGTTGTTTTTAGTTTCAAAATATTATAAAGTTATTTTATTTTTAATATAACTTCACCCTCCTAAATTTGAAGAATATAAAAAAGTATGGGTAACAACAAAGTATTGTAACTTGCATTTTTCCAAAAAACCCTCTCAAGTATGAGAGGGTTTTTATAGATTAAGTCTGTAATCTGATACCTGCCATTTGCATTTCAGCATTAGTCTTATGGGCCTCAATATGCTGGTTAGATTGTTCCGAAGCCGCAGTAAACGCAAATAAACCAGTAGTTACAATAACAGCAGAGAGAAATACGCAAACACCTTTTTTAATATTCATATAAACAGTCACCTCGCTGAATTTGAAGCTGCGCTTCAACCATTTTATCATAGAAAAAACTGGATTCTTCGAATTCTCCGCCTTCTCTATAATATTCTGCAGTAAGCAACGTTATGTGTTCCGTAAAAGAGAACATGTGACTTTCATTAAGATCATTCAATATATTAAGGATACCCTGTTTATCAACTGACTCAATATATAAAGCATTCAGAAACTTATTCATCGATAAGAAAAGTTCGTCATTAAATTTTTGTGCTGTTTCGATCCCTTGCTGCAAAACCTTCTGTCCTTCATTAAACTTTTCTTGCTTGAATAAAACTGTGGCCAACGAATGAAGCGTATGAGGAAGTGTCCTTAAATTTGTTTTTTCTGCAACTTCAGCTGCTTCTTTCAAATATCCCTCAGCTTTACCTGGTTGTCCCATGTAATGATAACATTCGCCTAAATTATAAAGAGCAGAACTTATTAGTCTGTCGTGCCCCAATTCTTTAGAAAGTTTCAGAGCTTCTTCAAGATGTTTCAACCCCTTTTCATAATGTTTAAAATCAAGATAGTTACCAACGATTACAAACAAGCTTTGAATTTTCCTTACAGTATACAGCGGATTCTGATCATAAATCTCCAATGCCTTTAAAATGTGGTGCATGGAAACGTGAGTTTGTTTCATGTTGTAATAAGCTTCTGCTACTTTAAAATGAAATTCAGCTTGTTCGATTTCATCAGTAACAGCATAAAGTTCTTTTTCAGCTTTACGGTAATAATTAATAGCTTCAACGAATTCTTGCTGATCGAATTCATACATACCACGGAAAAATAATGAGTAATATTTCAGGAGACCGGTTAATTTCTTTTGGGGAGCTTCAATTTTTTCAAGTAATTCTGAGATGGTTGGACGAGCTGTTCTATACTTTTTTTCCGGCTCTAAGTAGTCAAGCATTAGTTGATGTCGAAAGCTCATGAGTGAGTAATAAATCAGTAAATACTCATCCTCTTCCATCTGTTTAATTTCTCTTTCAACTTCTGCTTTTAAAATTTCGGCATCCGGAACACTAAACTGACGTATCATCTTGTACCATTCGTTAATCTTAACCCCTACATGCGAGGAAGGTAAAACCGGATTCACAGGATCCCTCCTTTTATGTCTTTTTATGTAATATTCTAACATTTCCAAAAAGTGTTTGAACCGCAAAAAAACCGCAAACTTTTTCGTCTGTACCTTGGATATGATTAATCAAGATAATTTTAAGTTCGTTTCTTCTTTCTTCCATGGTAATATTTTGTTATATGATTAAATTGAAAGGATATGATCATGAAAGTATTTGAAGCCAAAACACTTATGTCTGACGCTACAGACCGCGCCAAGGAATATAAAGAGCTAAGGACGCAAATGGTCAACTTGAGAAAAGCTTTACAAAGCGTTGCTGAACTGGACGACAGCGAATTCTCAGGTAAAGGTGCTAATAACATTAAAGCATTCTATCACGATTATGTTGGTGTCACTGATCAATGGATCGACTACATTGATATGAAAATCGCATTTTTTAATAGCATTGCCGGAGCGGTAGAGGACAAAGGTCTCTCTGATGCTTATATTGAAGAGTCTTTTTTAGAACATGAACTGGCTAACGCCCATAAAAAATCAAAGTCCATCATGTCTGAACAGAAAAAGGCCATGAAAGATATCCTAAACGATATTGACGACATCCTCCCGCTCGACTTGTTTTCAACAGAGACCTTCAAGGATGAGCTTGCAGATGCCAATGACAAACGAAAAAAAACAATTGAAAAACTAGGTGACCTTGACGAAGATTTACTGACAGAATATGCCCTGTCAGAACCAAATGAACAATTCATCAAGTCAGATTTCCAAAAGCTCCAAGAAGCAACGGGCAAAGGGAAAAACGCTACGCCCATTCACTACAACGCCAAGGCGTACCGTGAGAGTGATATACATAAGAAAAAAGGTGATATTGAGAAGCGTACAGATGCTTATTTGAAGATCAAGAAAGAAGAGGCGAAGGAACGCGAGATAAAAGACTTAAAGAAAAAGCTGGCGAATGGTGTCTCAGATCCGGATGAGTATTTAGAAATTGCGAAGAAGATCGGGTATGAGAACCTTGAACCTGCACAGTTACAGTATGTGGTGCAGCTAGAACAAGCAAAACAGCTGAAGTCCGTCGGTGAAAGTGTAATCAATGCAGGTAAAACGGCATTGGATATCATCGATGGGGTTAATGATGGGCTTAACGATGCGATTGATGATACGATATATGGCATCAAAGACTTGGTAGTAGGAGCCTGGGAATATTCACAGCTTCCTATGGAACTAAAACTTGCAAAAACAATTACAACAGTCTTAAGTGTCCCCTCCTACCCTAAAATAATTTGGACAAACATCGTCGATTCATGGAATGATAAAATGATAAATGGCGATGCATACACAAGAGCACATTATATCAGTTATGCAGTCGGTAATATCGTTGGTCCAAAAGGTGCGGGTGCCGCAGTGCAAACCACTACTAAGCTGTCAAAAGTAGGTAAAGTGGTGGAAGGTGGAACAGCCGCTGCTCATGTGAATAAAGGAATTACAAAAGGAAACAACCTTATTAATCCCTTTTTTAAAAACAGATATGAACCTGCACTTGTAGGAATTGCACAAGATATTGAGAATACTCATAACGTTAAAAACACACCACTGTTAAAAAGTATAATTGAAGAAGAAAAAAATAATGCTTTTCACAAAATAAATGTTACTTTTAGGCAAGGTTATGATACCCATTTAGTTAAGGTAGAAGATATAGTTAGAAAGAAAAATAAAGGAATTGTCGGCGGTCACAACCTACATAATTTTGAAAAGGCATTTATTGATAAAGGTTGGGATTTAGAGAGTTGTATAATTTCAAAAAGAGAACACCCCACAATTGATGGTATCTATGAAATTGAATATGGTTTACCTGCATTAGATAGAGAAGGAAATATCAAACCTGGAGAACTGAAAAAAGTCCGTACTCCAAAGACAGTTTATGATCCCGAGAAGATCTCAAACGAACAAATGTTGCAGTGGGGAGAAGAAGCAATGAAAAATGGAGAAGTAGTCGGGAGAAAAGTAACTGGATACGCTAAAAATGGTCTCAAGTTTGAAGGTTATATTGATGAAGCTACTGGAGAAATAACAAACTTTTTCCCTACCTTAAATGATTAAATAATTCGGAGTGAAAGTGAAATGGATAATAAAAACAAAGACTTAATTAACTATTTTTTTCAAGTTATGGGTGATGAACGTTTTTTACGCATTTTAGAGAAATTCTCCAACGGAGAGGGTTATGGTATAGAGAATGTCTGGTGTGTATTTGCTGATGACTACGAAGAGTGGGAAGAAGATTATTTTGGAGATGAGGGTATAGCTTTTTATTTCGATTACCCAGCAGTCGAGGAAGATGAAGAAGTCATATTAGATTACGAAAATTTCTATAAATATTTAAATGAAATTGTTGGTCAATATATAAAACGACACCCAGACAATAAATTAGAAGTAGAAAAATACATGGGAACCATTAAAGAGAAATATAATATTAAGCTATAAGGAAAAGCTGAATATTTCTATGTTGTACATTGTTATGTTATTTTGAAGCCCCAATGAAATTTCTAAGGGGCTTTGTTCTATTTCAAGAAGGTTCTGCTTCAACAAATGGTAAGGTTATAACTGGACATAATTTATTCCGGAATAAAGTCTTCAAAGAAAGGCAAGAACAGAGCCTCAGTAGCGAAAAATGTTGGTTCCTTTTGGTGTTAGCACAATCAACAAAAGCTTAACTCCGGGTCAGGTTTTCAAGTTAACGAATCCTAAACCAACAGCAAAAATCCAGAGCTTTATCAACCTGAACTACCTTTGTCCTAAAGGAGTATACTTTGGTGATTAGGAGAGATTGTCTAATGGGCGTTACACAAGAAAATAAAGTAATTGCTAGAACAGTTTTAGGAGCTTTTGGAGGTAAACCAAAAGTGACGAAATATTGGGATGATAACGAGAATTGCAGCATTGATATTTTATCAGTTAGTGACCAGCCTCAAGAAGGTATCACGTCATATTCAACTCTAGGCTTGTCGGACCATTCTATTAATTATGAGGTGAATGGCACTCCGTTACGAATAGAATCGTAGCTGCAATGGAGTCAGCTTCAGACATATATGCTAATGTTTTATCAACTTGTGCCTTTAATATAATCAACTCAAATTTCTCTTGTGCACCAGGTGTTATTTTTAAAAACACCCTCTAGTGTTTGAACTAACATACCGCCAAATAGTCCGAGTTATAAGTAAATGTTTTCAACTATTGAAAAGGGAATTCCACTAAATATTCCGAAGACCCTAATATTTAATTAAAGCCTTGCATTAAAGTATCAACCACTTCTTTTACAGTTCTGATTTCTTTAATTGGCGTAATTCCAGTACCTATAGAAATATAGCCATCGTCTGTATTGCCTTCTAGCATGCCGATACGCATTCCAATTGATCCACGCATCATTTTTGCTATTTCTTCACGACTTACACCTTGTTTATCCATTTCTACTAGTTTATTCGCAAATTTAGTAGGTAAAGAACGATAGTATGCTGGTAAAGTACGGAACATTAGTAAATCTTCTGCTGTAGCATCTACAATCATTTGTTTCACGTTTTCTGCTGCTGGATTTTCTTTTGTTGGAATAAAGACACTACCAGCAAACACACCTTCAGCGCCTAAAGCAAATGCGGCACGCACTCCTCTAACATCTCCAATACCACCAGCTGCCATTACAGGGGTATTTATAGCATCTACAATCATTGGAACAATCGAAAATGTTCCAATAACTCGTTCTGGAACCGTACCACCTTCATCAAATCCAGTCGCTACATAAACATCTATTCCAAATTCTTCTGCAGCTTTTGCATTTTCAATAGTAGGAGTAAGTGGTCTATAAACAATTTTAATATCGTTTTCTTTTAATGGTTTAAAGATTCTTTCATCCAGTATATCGTTTACAATAACAACAGGAACTTTCTCGTCAATAACTGTTTCTAAAATTGGCCATGTGTAAGCTAAATCACGATTTACGATTACAGGTACTCCAAATGGCTTATTAGTTAATGATTTTGTTTTTTGTATTTCAGTTCTCATTCTTTCCGCATTTATTTCGGGTGAACGAGTTATATCAACCTGACCGGCATTTGGACCTAGAAATCCTAATCCACCAGCATTGCTTACCGCCGCAACAAATTCGGCATTAGTAACCCAAGACATCGGGCCCTGTATAATTGGCTTTTCTACATTTAATATTTTGCATATTCTATTATTCATTATTGAATCCTCCTGTTTAGTTTATTTTCAATCTTCAGTTGGTTTAAAGAAATAATTAGTTTGCTAAATATTTTTCAGTTTGGCTTACTTATTAGTACAATATTTTGGACAGAGTATCTTCCAGGTTACTAATATATATTTAGGGTGCTAAATATATGTTTGAGAGAAAACTTAAGATAAGTTTTTCTCCATACGCTTTATTAAATCCCTTAATATTAAGCGTTCTTCGGCTGAAATTGACTGTAGTAATTTTTCTTGGTGTTCATTCCATTTAATTCTAACGGGTTCTTCTAATTCTTTGCCTTTGTCCGTTAGATAAATTCGCATAACCCTTGCATCTTCTTCATCACGTTTACGGTATATAAAACCATTCTGCTCTAGCGATTTAACCATATTTGTTACCGTAGGCGGTTCGCATTTTAAATGTTCACATAGCTGCATTTGTGTTATTCCATCACCCAACCACAAACGTGAGAGTAAATTATCTTGGCCGACATAAAGATTGAGTTCTCTAAGGCTCTCACTATAATTCCGACGCATTTGGGAAGAAACTTTATCTAAGGACATACGAATATCACAGTCCACACTAATCTTCAAAGATGAACCTCCCTCCTCTAGCCAAAAAATATTTAGCGGGCTAAATATATCATGGTTGTGTTTTAGTTGTCAACGTTTCTACATTGATTGCTCTTCTTCAGCTAACCTGCTCCGTTTGTGACATAAGAATGGTATATCTTTCTTTTAGAACTAAACAATGCATTTGTTGAACAAAAATATAAGGAGTGCATGTTTCACTCCTTATTTTATATGACTTTTTACAATTTAGGTCTTGATAAACAACAAGACGAATAACGATAAGGCAAAAATTAAAAGATACCAATATGGTTTTGTACCTTCTTTAAATCGAGTCCCTCAACGTAGTAAATCCATATCATTGGTTATGAAAGCTTATTTTCATTACACTCCTTATATTCACTTGCTATTAATTCTATACGTTTATATCAATTATGGTTAAAAAATGGTGAGCCAAATCAATAAACATTTGTCAGAGAAGAATTTAATTTAAAAGCGAAATAAAAAGCTCCATACTCAGGAAAAAGAACCTTTGGCGAAAAAAGAAAGAAGCAAACATATTTATGTGAATTTGTGGCATACATGATATACAAAAAGGTGCGCTCTAACTGAGTGCACCTTTTGTTTTTATGAATTGTATATTTCTCTGTTTAGATTCACAACATCCTTGTGTGAAAATTCAACATCCTTTTTCTCTGCAAATATTTCCATCACTTTGTCGCGTAGTAATGGTGCTTTTTCTTTATTCGCCTTTTTCAACGCTTTCGTGAGTTCATCTTTTGTTAGCTCTGTGCAGTAAGCAGGAGTTCCTGGCTGCTGTCTCCAAGAGTCACTTAAAGAACCACTGACTACTGCATCGAAGCCTAACTCGGACACTACGTCCATGACTGCTTGTTTTTGTGATGCGTCATCACCAGCAACTGCCATCGCGATTCGTTCACTAGAATCTGCGGATGTTCCTTCATTTTCTAAAGTATAGGCTAATAAGTTGTTGAACGCTTTAATGACAGGTCTGCCTAATTGATTTGAAACCCAAACACTTTCAACCATCCCGTTCTCGATTTCTTCAATTTTGTCGTCTCTAAAAGGATAATAATTTGAAGTATCTACAATGATTACTTTCTCTCCGACTTGATCGATCATGTTCCGAATGCTTGACATTGCTTTTGTAGGAAGAGATATTATAAGAACATCAATATTTTTAATTGCATCCTCTACGCGCACTGGTGTTCCAGCAAGCTCTTTTCCTTCTAAATATTCAATTCCCCTTGCATCTGCAATTTTGACATCATGCCCATTCTTAACTAATTTTTTAGAAATAATTGAGCCAATTGATCCTGCACCTATAATTCCGAATTTCACTATTTTCCCCTCCTAAAGGATTTGTACTGGACACATTCAGAAAGGAACCGATTACTTTAGTGTTTACTTAACGAATAATGTACTATAGCAGCAAAGGTATTTTAGACTTTTATTCTTTTTCTCCAAACTTTTTCCCGAACTCCTCCATTAAATCAATAATAGGAATCAACGCCTCCCCTTTTGATGTTAATGAATATTCAACTCGTGGAGGAACCTCAGGAAAAACCTCTCGCTTAATTAACCCATCTGTTTCTAGTTCTCTCAACTGTTTTGTTAGAGAACCTTGTGAAATGTCCCATAAAAAAGCTTTAATTTCGCTATAACGACGTTCTTTTGTTTTTAAAAACCAAAGGATTAAGTACTTCCAACGCCCAGAAAGTACGTTTTGCGTATAAGCAATACCATACATTTCTTTTTTTTCTGCTATGAATTCTCTTTCGAAACCATCTTTACAAATTCTTGACATCCTAACACCTCACTTATCTACCTATAAGTTCAAAAAAATGTACTACAGCAATTTAAATTGCCCTCTTCCAAAAGATAATTAATGATTTTATTCTAGTGGATGTAACAAAAATACTCAATACGACTTTATCATATCCAAATGAGTATTTATCAATCAATATTGGAGTAATACAAGAGTTGGGCATTTACTAATGCCTACAAAATCTTTTCATGAAGTTGTATGCTCTCGACAATCTGTGCGCCAAGGCTACTGTTAATAGTTTTGGGATGGGAGCGATTCAATTGAAAGGAGTGTAACAATATTTATTGATTTGATATAGATTGAGTAGGCTTCTTCTTCAATGTATAGTATTGAAACTCTAATGATGAAAATGGGATATGAAAAAGCCATAGTATTCTTTATATATTTCGGTAATATATTTAGCCTACTAAATAAAAAAAAGAAATTGAAAGGAGTTTTAAATAATGGCAAATAATCATCAGATAAAGTTATCCATCTTAGATTTCGTCCATATTTTTAAGGACAGTAAGCCTACTGAAAGTTTAATGAATTCAACAGAGATGATGCAGCTAGCCGATAAGTTAGGGTATACCCGATACTAGTTTACTGAGCACCACAACACCACTAGCCAAATCAGCACATCTCCTGATTTGTTAAGTATGCATGCAGCAGCACATACGAAAAATATCCGTGTAGGTTCTGGGGGAATAATGCTACCTAATCATAGTCCCTTTAAAGTCGTAGAAAACTTTACCCTACTTGAAGCTCTACATCCTGGACGGATAGATCTTGGATTAGGACGAGCGTCAGGAACCGACGGATGGACAGCATGGGCCTTACAACGTTCACGGGAAGCCCTTGCTGCCAATGATTTTCCAGAACAGTTAGATCACTTACTTTCATTTTTTTCGCGAAGCTTTCCAACGACTCATCCTTTTAGCAATATTAGACCTCCGGGTGATCCATCATTAGTACCGGTATATAGAAAGGAGAGGGAGATAAATGACAAATAAAAAACAGCTCAAAATTGGCGCTATTATTGATGGTGTTGGATGGAATTATATGGGCTGGCGCCATCCGGATATGCCTGCCAAGCTAGTGAAAATGTAGACTATTATGTACAAAAGGCCCAAAAAGCTGAAGAAGGTAAGTTTGATATGGTCTTTTTAGCAGATGTCAGCCATATTGGGCCTGGTATGATTCCACATTATTTGAGTATGTTTGAAGGAATAAGTATTTTGTCTGCGCTTAGCATGGCTACCAGTTATATTGGCCTTACCGCAACCATTGCGACCTCATATGCAGATCCATTTACTGTGGCTCGACAGATGGCTTCTCTTGATAAGATTAGTAACGGTCGGGCAGGCTTGAATGCCATTACTTCTAATCCAGGAGGGTTAGCGAATTATAGCCGAACACATCTTTCTAAATCAGACTTATATCCAATGCAAAAGGAATTTTTAGAGATTGTGGAAGGTCTTTGGGACTCATATGAGGATGACGCTTTTATTCGTGATAAAGAAAGTGGTATATTCTATGATCCTAAAAAAATGCACGCTATAAACTATAGAGGAAACTATTTTTCTGTGGATGGTCCATTAAATATTAGCCGTTCTAAACAAGGAAGACCTGTCATTTTTCAAGCTGGTACTTCATCAGAATTTATGAACATTGCATCGAAACATGCTGAAGGCGTATTGGTGAATGGCGACAATTTTGAATACGCTAAGAGCTTTAGCATGGAGCTCAAAAGAAGGGTAGCCCTAGAAGGTCGTTCACCAGATGATTTTTTAATTATGCCGATACAGCATCCTATTGTCGGCAGTACAGAAAGAGAAGCTGAAGAAAAATTTCAGGAGCTAGAAAGCTTAATGCCATATGGATACAAAATACCAAAACCGAAGTTTTTTGGTTCGGCCGAGAAGGTAGCTAATCAAATTCAACTTTGGTATGAGGAAGGTGCTATGGACTTGCTCCTACTAAGACAGGAGCATCCTTCTGGATTTGATAACTTTGTTGATTTAGTCGTCCCCATCTTACAAGAAAAGGGAATTTTTCGTAAGGAATATGAATCACACACTTTACGTGGTAATTTGGGTTTACCCTATCCAGAAAACAGTTATGAAAAATCAACCAAGAAATAATTAGAAATTTAGTATATACACGTTTGATTTGTTACTAAATACGAGAGACACATAAATCATCATAAGATATAAATGAAGAAAAATTATCGTTAATTAAAAGGAGATTATTTAATATGAAAAATCGCATTACAGAATTACTTGATATAGAGTATCCAATTATTTCAGCAGCAATGACATGGGTTACTTCTGCAGAATTTGTAGCTGCAGTTTCTAACGCAGGAGGAATGGGAGTATTGGGACCGAATGCTGGACAAACAGAAAAATCTTCAAGTCCAGAAGATACTGCTGAAAGACTTAGAAAAGAAATACAAAAAGTTAAACAACTGACTGATAAACCTTTTGCAGTTAATTATATATTTCCCATGGATGAAATCAAGGAAGATCCCTTTACTAATGCTATTTTTGACATCTTGGTAGAAGAAAAAGTGAGAAATGTGATTGCTATTGGTCAAAAGGTAATTCAAAAGGAAGTAAATAGACTAAAGGCACATAATATTAATATTATTTATAGAGATCTCAGCCCTACTGCACAAAAATTAGCAGAAGCTGAAAAATCAGGAGTGGATGCTCTTATTGCAACAGGTTATGAAGCTGGTGGCCATATGAGTGACTACAAAATTAGTACACTTTCAATCGTACCTCAAGTAACTTCTTTGGTAAAAATCCCTGTCATTGCAGCAGGTGGTATCATTGATGGAAAAGGAGCTCAGGCAGCTTTTGCGATGGGTGCAGAAGGTGTATATATGGGGACACGCTTTATAGCCACAAAAGAGAATCCAGCAAGTGAGGCTACAAAACAAGCAATACTAAAAGTGAAAAGTGAGCAATTTATTGAATTCAAATCCGGTGTCGGACATTTAAGAACAATTCCGACAGAAGCTGGAAAAAAAGCGTTCGAACTTATCAATCAAGGGAAACCAGAAGAAGCCTATAAATATTATGGAAATGGTTTCAAAATTGGTATGTTAGATGGGGACTTAGTTAACGGCACTATAAGCTTATCCGAAGCTGCAGGTGGAATAAAAGAAATTAAAACTTGCGCCGAAGTTATTAATGAAATAATGAGTACCCTTGAAAAATAATAGTTTAAGTCTCTTTTTTCTAAAAAGAACTTTAGTGGTGTAACGAAAAAAGCCCGATTTCTTTATTTTAATACAGAGGAATCGGGCTTTTTTTATTGGAGATTTCTCAATGTTATAAATCTGCATTTTTCTGACGCTCCCCCACATACTTCGTGTTTTTCGTTTATGTTATTTTCTTTTAAAATACCTTTACATAATTGATTTAGACCTTTTTCTTACTGTTAAGTACAAAAAAATGTACTACGGCAATTTCAATTGCCCTCTTCATAAATTAGAGTGATGATTTTATCATATTGAATACCAGTTACATTATTTTTTTACAAATAACTCTAATCCAACTTAATCAGTTTGAATCTAATATGTAAGAAAGGAAGAATGTCAATATGAATAATACAATTGAATTACTTTGTAATCATACTTCCATTCGGTCTTTTACAGATCAACCTCTCACAAAGGAGCAACGAGAAGCAATCTTTAAGGCAGCTAATCAAACTTCCTCTTTCAGTCTTCTCCAGGCTGTTTCTATCATTAGAATTACAGATCCAGATCTTCGAAAAAAGGTGATGGAGCTTTCTGCGAATCAGCCTTATATTGAAGAGGCAGCTGAGTTTTGGATTTTTTGTGCCGACTTTAACCGAAATCATCAAATTGCTCCCGATGTAGACCTTGAGTATATTGAATACCTTTTAATAGGTACATTTGATGCTGGGCTAATGGCTCAAAACGCTTTGACTGCAGCCGAATCAATGGGACTCGGTGGTGTATATATCGGTGGAATAAGACTTAATATTACAGAATTAACTGAGGTATTACATTTACCAAAGCATGTGATTCCTTTAGTTGGGTTATGCATAGGCCATCCTGCTGGAGAGAAACCCGGACTAAAACCTCGTTTGCCTCAATCAATGGTCATATTTGATAATCAGTACAAGCCACTAGACGAAGAAACTTTAGCAACCTATGATCAACAGATGCGTGAGTATTACCAGAATCGTCCTGTTAAAGCGCCTTTCACAGTGAAAAAAGTAAAGGGATGGAAAGATCATATTGAGGATCATCTTGAAAGAAGCAAACTCCCCTTCATGCTTGAGTATTTAAATAAACAGGGATTTGCTAAAAAATAAATTTTTCCCAAAAGGAAATTTCGGTATTCCATCCAAATAAAAGAGGAAGAGGTTTGACACTCTTCCTCTTTATGCACCAACTCGATCTGCGGCAATTTTGAAACCACCATTTGAAGTGCTGTCTTCATCTACGAAGTGAGTTTTTTAATGAGCTATCCCCAAAACCTTAATTCCCTCTTGAGAGATTTTCCATGAGAACTAAAAAGTTATTGCAGTCTCACCGAAAATTTAAATTGCGGTGCCCTATTGCCTTTTTCTCTCCCCAAAAATAAGGTTATTTCTCAAGGATTTAAAAGTGGTACAACCTTTATTCTTTTGACTCATTTGCTGTCAAAGTTGAAGCAATCCAAAACATAAATAAAAAACCCTCAATTAAGAGGGTTTAATCAGTTTTCATGTTTGATTGCGGTCAGAAAGTTGGTGATATGCTTCACTTTTCTCTACAGTAAAAGTAGTAACTAAACCTAAACCTAAACCTAAAGTAACTGCACTAAGCATAATGATTACGCCTTTTTTAAAATTCATACAGGCATTCTCCCCTCTGAATTTGTTTTTGCGTTTCAAGCATTTTTTGATGATAAACATATGATGTTTCAAATTCCTTTGATTTTGCAAAAACTTCAGCCGTATCAATTGCGATATCTTCCACATACGCATAATTCTTATTTCTTTCTAAGTAATCAATCGTTTTTTTGATTCCCGCTTGATCTACTGCATTAATATAAAGTGCTTCCAAGTACTTTTGCAGGGACACAAAAAGTTTATCACCTTGGGATATCGCAGCGGATAAACCCTTTTTACTCATTTTTATTGCTTCACTTGTTTTCCCCTGCTTAAAAAGAAATTTAGCGTATGTAAACAGGGAATGTGGTAAATTGCTCAACTTAGCACTTTCTGATACCTTAGCAGCCTCATTTAAGAAATGATCTGCTTTATCATTTATTCCTAAATCTGCGTAATTCTTTCCGAGATTGTAGTAAGCCGAGCTAAGTAGCCTTTCATTGCGATCTAATTGTTTGGACAACTCTAAGGCTTTTTCAAGGTGCGGCAAGCTTTTCTCGAAATGTTTAAAATCAACGTAATTTCCAGATATCACGAAATGACATTGTATTTTTCGTACTTTATAAAGTTCATATTGATTATAAATGTCCATCGCCTGTTTAACATGGTGCATCGAGATATGATTTTGCTTCATAATATAGTAAGCTTCAGCCAACTTAAAATGAAATTCCGCCTTCTCAATATCATCATTAACATGAGTAAGGTGTTTTTCTGCTTCTCGATAAAAACCAATTGCTTTGACATATTCCCTCTTATCAAACTCATACATTCCACGAAAAAACAGAGAATAGTAAGACAACAGACCAGTTATCCCCTTATTGGATGCTTCTATTTTTTCAAGTAACTCATCAATCGTTGGTCTTATGCGTGTGGTTACGGGTTCCAAATAATCTAACATAAGCTGATGACGGAATTTCATTAAAGAGAAGTAAATGAGTAAATACTCATCTTCCTCCATCTGATTGATCTCTTGTTCCACCTCTGCTTTTAAAATCTCTGCATCCGGGACACTAAATTGACGTATCATTTTATACCATTCATTGATCTTTACGCCAACTTCTGACGATGATAAGACCGGATTCACAGGACCCCTCCTTTATATGTGTTTTTATGTAATATTCTAACATTTCCAAAAAGTGTTTGGACCGCAAAAAAACCGCAAACTTTTTATTCGGTTCGTTCATAATAAAAAAGCAGGCATTATGCCTACTTTTTTGAAAGGACTCTATCAATTAAAAACATAAATAAACTGAATAACAAGGACATAACTAACATGTCGAGTATAGTAATCCCCGAATCTCTTTTTATTCCAAAAAACAAAATAGCTTGTAAAATTAAAGAGACCAGGAAAAACAATATGTACTTCATACTATTCATGTTAGAACATCTCCTTTACCTTTTTAATCACGATATAATGAATTCTACTTCTAAGATAAATCAAAGGCCAAAAAATTATCACTTATATCTTGTTCAGCTTGTTCCTCTAACCAATTTAGGTGCACCGGACTTGTTTTACCAGGTTGTTTCTATATGACTATCAATTTTTCGCTTTTCCGTTCTTTATAACGGTAAAGAAGGTTATTCAAGTACTTTTATAAAATTGGCTATTCACGCATTTTATCTGTTGCACCTTACTATTCACAAACATTTGCAGAGTAGTATCTGAAACTTGATACCGCAATAAACAATATTACAAGTTGTATAATTAACATAGCAATTACCATCGGCGGGTAAGAAAAACAGCCATACTTATACAGTGTTGCTATCACTGTAAACAAAACGGCTAAAAAATGACTTACGAAAACAGTACCCAAGGCATGAATTGTTGATAGCAGGTACCTATACCTTTCAACGATATAGTTTCTTTTATCTTCTACTTTAATCTTTAATAAATTTTCATGCCATAAAACCTCAAAATAAAAATAATCGTTCTTATTGTTATCTCTCCAATTGTCAGGTTTGGGAAAATTCTCAACCTGCTTAATTGCATTATCAAAAATCTGATTTTTATTAAATATCCAATTCGCTACAAAGTATAAATGATGAATTATATAACCCACTACCACGCCAAATATACTCAGAGAAATGAAAACCCCTATTAATTTTCCAAGCTCAGAAAACTTTAAATGAGCTGATATATAGTCAGCTTCAGTAAGTACAAAATAGGCTCCTATCCAGAAAATTAACATCCATCCTGGTATGCCCCACCTTATTAAATACTTTGTTTCAAAACTCATATAATCTCCTCCCACCTTATTATCGGTGAAAGAAAAGGACAAAGGAATAATTTGCAGAATTTGTCGAAATTTTTGCTACGAATCTTAATTTACGTGATCACAGAACTGCTTTCTCTTTTGAACATTTTGTTCATAGTTTTATTAGTGATAAAAAGCGACCCCTACATTTGGGTCGCTCTTCTCGTTTTATTACCTATTACCATAAGACATACGGAATACAAAATGGCGTGCCATTATCATGCCATAATTGCGCATAATTATTTTAATTAGAGAGTTTTATAAAATCGTTTATTAATTGATCAGTTGTTAATATTGTGGCAAACTCATCGTGCAATGTAGCTATAGATACATTATGAATAGTATTCGCATCATAATATGTACCATTTTGGTCTTTAATACCGAAGGCTGCTGTTGCATCTGAAATTAGGTATGTATCAAATCCTAAATTGCCACTCATCCTTGTGGTTGTTGATACACAATGAGGCGTAGTTAAACCAGTTATTACTACAGTTGTTATTTCATTTAATTTTAAGAACTCTTCTAAATTAGTACCAATAAAGCTACTATTTACTTTCTTGGTTATTATTACTTCTTCATCCATAGGTTTAACTATTTCCTTTATAGCAAACCCTTCATTCTTTGGATGAAATAAAGAATGAGGTTTATCAGAAGTGTGTTGTATGTATATTACTGTCCATCCTTTTTCTCTCCACAATTTTAGTATTTCACTAATGTTTTCTTCCGCCTTTAAGTTATTTCGTTCACCCCATTTTTTATCATCGAAGGCTTTTTGTACATCCACAATTATTAAAGCTTTTTTCTTTTCTTCCATAAGTTAACCTCCTAAGGAATCACTTATTTTTATTACTACATTTTAAATACAAATTTTACTTTTGTACAATGGCTTAACGATGAATTCCAAATAAGCGCCTCCCTAAAACATTTGAATATATTTTCTACAGCGAATAATAAAAGCACTCTAATAAGGAGTGCTGAAATTAAAGACTATTGATTTAGAAGCCATTTGATACGCTCAACTGAAAATATATAGTGGAGTATTATAAGACATAAAAAGATGATACTAACAGTTTTTAAATTACTAAAATAAAGCGCTGCAACAGCCATTATAAAGATCATAAATTCAATAACTAATCTTGTTACCCCGTTTACAGCAATTACAGTTTGTCCATTTCGACTAGGATCATTAGACACTGCAAACACTGACCAGATAATCATAACTACAATCAGTAAAACCAAAGTTACAACATACTTAAGATAACCATTAAAGTTAAAATGGGTCCATGCAAACACACCTATGGAGATTAGTGCAACGATTTCAAGAGCGAATCTTAAAAGTAAGTTAGTTTGATTCAAATTATACAGCTCCTACTCCTTTACAACGCTAAACCGGCTCAAGAATTAAGAGTATTAATCATAGTCAAAATAGCAGAACCAACACTATAAAGTGATTTAATAGTATCAGTATCTCCTTTGAATTTACTTATCTTATCCATGATCTTTCTATATTTGCTTACAGCTTCTTCCTGATTGGCACTTTTCAATACCTCTAACATTTCTACAATTAGAGTGAAAATTTCATCTTGTTTCTCATTGCTAGTTCTCATAAGCAACGATATTTCATGCAGTATAGCTGTATTCCTTTCGATACCAGATAGTAGTTGAAGAGTTTGTTCACGGTACTCTTTCTCATCTTTCTCTCTTTGTTTAATGGCTTGCTCTTTTTGTTGCCGCTCTGAAGCTATCTGCTCATTAATTTTCTTAATATGACTCAAGTCAGGTGGAGGATAATTCAATTTAGGTAATTCTAAATTGATCTTAGGTATCTTTAAGTCTCCTACCAAGTTTTTGCTCCATCCATTTTCATTTCCCATTTAATCACCTCTTTTTAATTATCGGTTAAAGCAAGTAACTAAGGAACTATTTGCAAAATTTGTCGAACGATTAAACATAAAAAAGACACCTAATAAGGTGCCCCATGAAAAAATTATTGATTTATACTATCTCCAATCATACTTTCCAATTCTTTTTCAATCTCTTCTTGAGTCATGTCTTCAACTGGTTTATATTCTCCGTTGGCATTATAATCAGCTGGGTTATCAGAAACCCCATTCTCTGGTACATACTCTCCATCATCATTGTAATCATTTGGATTTGAAGAAGGTGTTTTTGGATCACTCTCTAATTCTTCTTCAGTATAAATTGAGCTATCAGATTCACCACTATCTGTATCTAATTCATCAGATGTATCGTCCGTTAAATCATCTGTTGATGAATCGACAGAGTTTACCGATGTATCGTCAGTCGGATCTTCTGAAGAACATGCACCAATTACCGCCACAATGCCAACTAATATAAATAACAAACAAATCTTTTTCATTTGTCTCCTCCCCCACCTTTATTATCGGTGAACAAAGAGAACAAAGGGACACTTTGCAGAATTTGTCGAATGATTTATTATCCTTTTACTATATGGTTTAGGTGGCACAATAATAATTCAGCCGCGCCGACCTGCCTCCAATTTTAAACCACAGATTTTTTCAGATTCAACAAACGCTCAAAGTGGCAATCTTGGTATAATTGGCTGATCAATTCGTCTTTCATTTTGCGTACAGTTTCCCTTGAAATGCCAAGGTGAAGACCTATTGCGCGGTAGCTCATACCCTCCATCATGCAATCATAAATGACTTTATGTTGCTCTCCTTTGATCTTTTCTGCCCCCAACTCAACTGCATATACTCGTTTCTTATAGTACTTAAGACGTTTGAAAAGACATTCCTCTCGCATATCCATTTGCCTCAATTCAGCCTGACTCTTCCCAGGACTCCCTTTTGGCATAGCAGCTTCTAATCCATATTGAGCAACACCCCAATTTTTCATTGGAATTACCGAACCATAGAGTACCTTCTGCAAACGATGAACCTCTTTCACCATCCAGTGATAGCTATTGATTAGATTTTCAATTTCTTTTCGATTGATGAAACGTCCTCCTTTTTAAACAAATAAAACGGACACCAAACCAACAGCGTAAATAATACTGTAAGTTCAGTGTCCGCAGGCTTTCCTTCTTGGACAATATTACCTCTCAGCGCTCATGCTGTGCCCTCATTTCGCGGTGCAGGCATTCGGGTGGATTCTATATTTAAACTAAGTTCACAAAATATTAACAAAAAATACCTTGGCTATTTTTGTATCTTGTGTAATAATACACTTGTATTAAAAAACAAAGGGAGTGTTTAAAATGAAATTGAAAAAAGTTTTAACTGGTACTGCTTTGTCACTTGCTTTGCTTGTTTCTGCTGCTCCTGCCTTTGCCGCAAGCCCTACCGATACTCATTCTGAAGAAAGTCAAACAAAGGAAGTATCTGCATTAGGTACCCTAGTTGTTCGTGGACTTCCTTCTGATCCAGACCCAGGACAAACAATCACTATCAACGGAACAACATATTATTTAGACAGTGTTACTTTTTATCCTGATGGATCTTATATCGCCTACTATTCAAGTTAACTATGAGGAGGTTTATAGCCTCCTTTTTCTTATAGTTCAACTACCTGTTTGATAGTCATTAACTTGACGACCATTTGAAGTTTAACTTGTAATGGCATCCACCATAAAACTTCTTTTCAAGTGCTTACCTGACTTTGTAACCTATCTCATGATCAACCCGCGCAAAGCTCCCCTTTACAGTTTGAATAACAGTCTTGCCGTGCTCCGGAGCATCTAAGACATGTGCAGTTCCCTGATTCCCATCTAAAACAATGATCTGAACTTTTCCTGGGTCAATTTTCTGCTGAATAGTGACCCATGATCGATATCGTTTCTTCTGGCAGGAACTTAGAAAAGAATCCATGCGTCACAGCGTTTTGATTTCTAAGTGGAGCGGCACCACCTTTATTTCCTAGCGCATTTTTATGTGCACTTCCTCCCTTGTTTCCTTTTGCATTTTTGTTCCCTTTAGGTGCGCCTCAGCGCAAAAGAGCGCTCCCTTTCATTTTTTGTTCCCCTTTATCGTTTGCTTTCCATTTACGGATAGTGCTGCTTGTTACGTTTAATGCCTCGGCAATGTCTTTTAACTTCTTGCTCCCACCGCTCTCTTCCCACAAACGAAAAGTCTTGTCTCTGCGTGGATCTCGTGGTCTTGACATTACATCTCACCCACCTCCGGACCTCATGTTTGAGTTTGTGTTTGTTTTAATAACTTTTGCTGATGTGTCCGCTATTGCACCTTTAGACCAAAATATTCATTTCTTCTTTTTTAGACTTAAATCTATGTCGAAAATTATTGTTTGTCATACCTTATACTATCTCCCCTAAAGGAGGTGGACATATGGGATTCTTCGGTGGATACTCTAACGAAAATACTGGGTACTCAAATGGATATGGTAGCTCCTTCACTTTGATCGTGGTGCTATTCATTTTGTTAATCATTGTTGGTGCTGCATTCCTTTTTTAGTCTTGAGATATTTCTAATCTACTAAAGGAGGTAACTATATGGGAAACTCAAATGGTTATGGTAGCACCTTCGCATTAATCGTAGTGCTATTCATTCTATTAATCATTGTTGGTGCTGCATTCCTTTATTAGTCTTGAGCCACTTCAATCCAAAGCGGCCTTTTTGAATTCACCTCCCTGTACGAAGACGCCATAAGAAGTTTTTATGGCGTTTTGCTATGTTATTAACTTTATCAACGCTGACAAAGTTAATAAATCAGCGTTAAAAATAAAAAGAGAGGACCATTCTAAATCCTCTCTTTCTCTTTCTCTTCCCAGGACTTCCTTTTGGCATAGCTGCTTCTAATCCATATTGTGCAACACCCCAATTTTTCATTGAAATAGTTGAACCATAAAGCACTTTTTGCAACCGATAAACCTCTTTCACCATCCAGTGATAGTTATTGACTAGATTTTCAATGTCTTTTCGATTCATGAGTAGTCCTCCTTTTATAAACAATTAAAAAACGGACACCAAACAAACAGCGTAAATGCTGTAAGTTCAGTATCCGCAGGTTTTCTGTCTTGCGACTTAATTAGACTAAAAAATTATTTTAAAATTCATTTCAACTAGCATCCCTATCGAAGTAATTCGACCCGCATATCATGTACTATCTCTTTTTAAGGGAGGTGGACATATGGGATACTCATATGGTTATGGTAACTCCTTTGCATTAATCGTGGTGCTATTCATCTTATTAATCATTGTGGGAGCAGCTTTCTTCGGAGGCTATCCAGAAGGCGTTCCTATTTAATTGATATGTAGGAGTACCTCCATGTTCTGTTTGACGCCATAAGAAACCTTTATGGCGTTTCCGTTTATTTTTTAGACAAAAAATTCATTTTTTCTTATTTAGACGTAAATCTATGTCGAAAACTATCGTTTAGCATATCTTATACTATCCTCACTAAAGGAGGTGGCCATATGTCTAATGGTTACGGTAGTTCCTTCGCGTTAATTGTGGTGCTATTCATCTTGTTAATCATTGTCGGAGCAGCTTTCTTTAGATTTTAAGTTAACTCTAGACTAGCTCCTCCGAAGCAGCACCTCCCTGTTCGGCTAACGCCATAAGAAATCTTTATGGCGTTTTGTTATGTGATTAACTCACCATATGCTGACAAAGTTTCTGAACCAAGGAAATATAAAATACCAATCTTCATCTTTCTGAAGCTCTATGAGTTTTTTTAAAATAGTCAACAGTTTTAGCTTAATATAATTTATTGATTTAGAAGCCATTTTATACGCCCAGCTGAAGTTATATAGTGTAGCAATATAAGACAAAAAAAGATGATACAAACTGTTTTTAAATTACTAAAATAAAGCGCTGCAACAGCCATTGCAAAGATCAATAATTCAATAAATAATCTTATAACCCCGTTCACGGCTACTACAGTTTGACCGCTTCGGCTAGGATCATTGGGCACTGCAAACACGGACCAGATAATCATAACTGCAATTGGTAAAACTAAAGTTAAAACATATTTTAAAAAACCATTAAAGTGAGTCCAAGCAAACACACCTATGAAAATCAATGCCGCAACTTCAAGTGAAAATCTTAGAAGTAAATTCATTTGACTCAGTTTTTTCAACTCCTCTTTATTAAAAAGCCCCCGCAGGAGATGCTCTTTCTCCACTTTATTTCAGCATATAAAAACTTTTCTGTTCTTCTCCTTTTGATTCTCTTTGAGTTTTTGGAGAGATCATCTCCACTTTTGAAGATATGATACCGACTACTGCTGTTACTAATGCTCCGATTAATGCAACAATTATAAGTATAGTGACATATGACAACTTATCTCCTCCTATCCAGATAATTATCCAAATAATCAGGAAGTTGTCTACAATTCGCAAAATTTGTCGAACGAAATTGTTGAACAATACCATATTTTGTTATGAAAATGAATTCAGCATATTCCG
Source organism: Bacillus sp. 2CMS4F (assembly GCF_023161785.1). Classification (NCBI taxonomy): domain Bacteria; kingdom Bacillati; phylum Bacillota; class Bacilli; order Caryophanales; family Bacillaceae; genus Bacillus; species Bacillus sp. 2CMS4F. The sequence goes on along the minus strand of NZ_JALNTO010000002.1, from coordinate 470,586 downwards.
TTTACATCACCGAATTTCTAATAATGCCTCCCAGCTGAGTTGGAGTCAGATGATTAAAATGTGCTCCGAAAACTTGAAAAAGTGTTCAAGTATGAAGCAAAAAAAGGACTGAACGATCCTGAAACGTTCCTTGCAGCAATAGACGGAGAAATTACTGATGAGATCTTACAGGCTGGCTTTGGAAATTATAACGGAGCAATTAAAAGAAAGACGGAAATCAGATAAATAAACGCAGTCTAGTTTATTATTATTTATTTCTGTTTATTTAATTCTGTTTACTAATAAGATTTAGATTCTCATTTATAAAGTGATTTTAGAACCACTTAGAAACCCTTACAGGACATAGGTTTTTGTTGTTTTTCTCATTTTATTTTCATGTAGGTCTCTTTTACATTATCATATATAAAAATGAAGATTACATAAGGAGCGTTTATTGTGAAGAGAACCATTGAGTTTGTTTTAAGTTTAATAGGGAGCATATTGGGCGTTGTAGCATCTATTCTAGCTTTAGGTATCGCCTACTTAGATTTATTTTTTCATTTGATCAGATATTTTGATATGACAAGTGACCTCCTTGTTGGGGCATGGATATCTTTGGTCTTTTCATGCATTGGGTTTACCGCTTCAATTGTTATCTTATTCAAACCAAAGTTGAGCAGTGTTTTACTTTTTATTTCAGGGATTGGAGGACTTATATGTATTGATTGGTTTTACTTAATACCAGCTATACTTATGATCATCCCTGGAATCATGGTATTTGTAAGGAAAGAAAAAACTGCTCCTAAAGCAATTTAGAGCAGAGTATAATTCAACTGAACCGCAACTGGCGGTTCTTTTAGTGTAAAGTCATATTTTAGATAAACTAATTGTTATTATTGGACAGTACCATAATCAAAATCAATATCTATCTTGTCTAAATCCCCCTTAAAATTTTTAGCATAAGTCATTGTTAAATGTACGCTTTTATCTATCCACCAAGTTCCATCATCAGTATTCGTATCCCAAGTAACATCTATATCTCTGCTCAAATTCTCAAAAAACACCAAATTCCCAATAGCTACTGTTTTCCCGTTAATCTTGTAATATATTAAAACAATTTTCTTATCGAATATACCTGTCCCGTGCTTTACGATTGTTAAACTATAAGGCTTATTAGGACATTGCTCTTCAAGTATAATTTCAGGATTTAAAAATAAAACATAACAGATGAAGAAAATTGGAACAATCATTAACCTTTTTAATAATTTTTTATTGATATTAAACCGTTTAACAACCCATTTCATTTGGGATACACCCCCATCTTTGAACGTACAGCTCAGGCATAGGCTTAAAAAAATAAAGCGTTTCATTCGTATTATAAGGCAGGGAGATGGTAAAACGGAAGAAATGTAAAGAGGGAAAAAAACTGCTGACGAGGAGTCAGCAGCTACACATGCATCTATCTGTATAAGTCCTTATCAATAATAATGTATTCAATATCAAGTTCGTTATTTCCAATTGATGAGGAAACGATCAAGGCCAAGGGCCGTTTTTAATGCGCCATCATCTCATGGGCAATATCATGTCCGTCCATTTCTGACGGGTAATAGGTAGGCCAGTTTTTGACTTCATCAAGTAAAGCTTCACGGTCGTCACCCCAATACAGATGGTAATGATTGGATTTAGTCGGATAGATACTATGATCACTAAACTGAATATACTGAGGAAGTCCTTCAGCTTCTTTAGCAAGTTTGAATATGTATCTTACCCCTCTATTGCCCGCATCATATGTCAGAATTTCGTACCCGTCATAAATATACTGACCAGAATATTCTTTTCCATTTTTGAAGAACGTTACAGTATCTGGTTGAATTAAGATACGTTCAACATCTGTTTGATACCCTTTTTTATAATATTCTTTATATTCTTCAGCTGTCATGTCACCTTCATGTTCTGCTTTATAAGAAAATACTTCGTCAAGAGTACCATCTTGCAGGTATGAATATACAGATTGCCAGTCTCCTTCCCAATCAGAAAGTGACCGATCCTTAACTTGACTGTCTTTAAAATACCCTTCATAAATTTTTTCTGTTTCTTCATCATGTGCATGACTATGATCGTGAACATGTCCGTGTGTGTGACTTTCGGATGTTTGCTCTTGCGTTTTAGAAGAGTCTTCTTCAACTGCTGAGGATGATGCTGTTTTATTAGACTCACCTTTAGGTGAACCTGAAGTCTGACATCCTGCCAATACTAGTAATGAACCAATCGCTAATATCCCTAACCTCTTTGCAAATAAAATTCCCATTACGACACCCCTTCTCCTCAAATCGAAATTATTACGATTTGTATTATACATTTATCTTATGCAAAGATCAAAGGGAAAATGAGATGTTTTCATGATTTTATCATCTTACTTTCTGCCCTCTTGACTGTTCATACAAAATACAAATACAATTTCCTCGGTCTTTCATTTATGTACTTAAAGTTATCATTAATAAGTGGGCTATCCTAGCGATTGAGTTATTTATAAACAGGAAAAACCACACCAGTTGGTATGGTTCATTCAGATGGGCCCTAAAGAAGAGACTCTATTGTACGGAGTATACAGCTAGTTGCAACGGTAACCTACAGGGCCGTCTGAGCCTGTGTAAACATAAGTGTCAGACACATATCCAATATTCACAATACCCCGGGAATCTTTCCACTGGATTTGGTCCCAAATATTACTCGTTCCATACTTTCCGGTTACAGTTGTTCCATAAGCATAGCAATAGTAAGGAACACGCGAGCCGCTAGGAATGGAAAGCATAATAGGATAATTTGTACCTGGACCGCTGCGCATATTTACAGGCGCACCGCTGCTTGTTGAGACAGTAAAGTACTGAACTGCAAGTGCCTGACTGGAAAAGATGAACAATGATGCAATCATAACGGTTAACATACTCAACGTTTTCAATTTAGTCAATTGAATCCCTCTTTCTATGAAAATATCACTGTATTAGTTTTTTGATTGCAGCTAAGACTACCAGCTGCATTTAGGAACTACCGGGCCGTCTGAGCCTGTATACATATATGTATCAGAAACAAACCCAGGAACGATCTCCCCGCTTGCAAGCGTCCGCTCTGTGTAATTCCAAATATTACTTGTTCCATACTTTCCAGTTACAGTTGTACCGGTTTTGTAGCAATAGATCGGGATACGGGTGCCGCTCTGGATGGTTGTTACAATCCCCCAACTTGTACCTGGGCCGCTGCGCATATTTACCGGAGCACCGCTGCTTGTTGAGACAGTGTAATACTGAACTGCTTGTGCATGACTAGAAAAAATGAAGAATGACGCCATCATAACGGTTAACAAATTTGCCATTTTTAGCTTTCTCAACTTATACTCCTCCTCATCATAAATGTCCTGCGTCTGGCTTTCTTACATTCAGTTCAGGAATGATTCGGCAGACCATCTTCGCCCCTTTCGTTTACATATATTGATATCATATTACCATCAAACAGGTATATGAGAAGTGCCATTATTACTGAATTTTCCGACAGAAGAGAGGATAAAATTTGGAAATATAGGGATTGCAATGCAATTCGAAATAATGCATGAAAGATATGTCACACACCAATTAAAAGCGATTTCTAATCAAAATTTTTAATTATCCCTCGGTCAGTTTCCATCATGAGTGGTGCATCTATACTGTATTTATCCGAGAATATCCATCTTCTCCCGACAGGACCTAATAAAATATAGACTCCTTCTTTATACTCTCCCATGAAAAGTAAATGATTTTTTGAGAAAGGTTCATCATTTCTTTGCCGAATTCCCAACTTTAAAAGGTAATCAAAACATTCTTTAACATGATTTGTAGATAAACCAATCTCGCTTATCCCTATTACATTGTCGGGCGTGAATTCTTTTGACTTCGTTTCCGGAGAGGTTTCTAATTGAGAAATAAACTCAACAATATTACCTGCAGGATCTTCAAAATATATAGATCTTGCTTTTGCATTTGCAAAATACGCTTCATCGCCACCATCTTCTTCAAGTAAATCAACCTTCTTTTTCAGCCATTCTTTAGCTTGTGCAAAAATATTCGAATGGATATTAAACGCAAAATGATAGTAATAGCGATTCACTTCGTCTTGATGCAAGGTTAAGATGCTTTCTCCCACTTGAAATATGGCTAATGTATCAGTTAACGCCAGATTTTTAAATTGAAGGATATCTTTATAAAAGCTTACAGTTTGATTAAAATGAGAAACAAATATTTCAAGATTTTTTATTTTCACTATTTTCACCCCCTCTCTTAATATATCTAAAATGAGAAACAAATTCTTTCTACATTTAGCTTATTTAAGCTACATCATTAGACTGAAATATAGAACCTCCTGCACTTGTTTTTCATTCACATTTCGTAACTTTAAGGATACATACTATGCCTCTTCTATCAGCCAGCAGCCGTAGGATCTCCATTTTTATAGCTTCAGTCACATTGTTATCTGAAACCACTTTCTGAACTCGTTACCAATGTCATGACTTACTCGTTCTAGTTTTCTAAATCAAAATGACAGAAAACTTTGCCCCCTTTCTTGTCATGTGTATCGAAATCCTAAAATAATAGCGGGTTTTTTATAATATGAGTTTCTTGTCTAGGACAACCTTTTTTTCTTCATCATAACTTATGTAGTAAGACAAGATTTTTTTGAGAGGGTGATTGTGATGAGCTGCAGCAACGGTGGGTTTAGAAGTGTAAACGAATTCATGTTCGGCTCTCGTCGCGGGAACAACGGTACCAATGGCTTCAATGGTTTTAATGGGGGCAATGGAGGCAACAATGTAGAAACAATTGTTTCTCCCACAAGAAATGTTGTAAATACAACAACCAATGAACGTACTGTTAGACGTGTTCAGCCGACTCACATTGTTAATGTTAATAGAAATGTTACAAGAGTAGAAAATTACTATCCAGTGACACAATCTACAGAGAATGAAAATATCGTTGAGGAATATGATTGTGCAAATGACTTAAGATATCCACGCTGTAAACCAGTAAAAAGATGGAATAGGTAATCATTCAGTAAAGATTCATTTTAGGCATCCTTATGAATGCCTTTTTTATTACCCTCCCCTTTCCAATTATAAGATTTTCGGCTTTAAAATGAGTTGGTTTCTTTTGAAGATAAGCAGTTAAACAAAACGCTCGTATAAAAAAGGGGGACTTGGAGCGAGTCCCTGAAAATGATAAAAAAAGAGAGGTTTTCTTCCTCATTTCTTTGTGAACTTGTTTTTTTGCAAATGATCTTCTAACGCTTGTAAAGCCTCATACTCGTCAACGCCATTAACTCTTATCTTAATGTGGGTATTAGGTTTAATTCCTAGTGACATCACATCAATGAGGGACTTGGGTGTATTTTTCAGATCGACAGATTCCCCTTGATATTCAAGATATATACTGGAGCTGAATTGACAAGCCGCACGCACTAACAAGGCCGCTGCACGGGCGAAGCCTGTACTCGCGATAATTGTATACTGTTTTTCTATCATTCTCCCTGCTCCTTAGGCCTGAAATTCCCTTAAGGAATTGGAATAGGCCAGTTTTTATTCTTAAGCCCTCTATTCTTTCTCTCAATCCGAAAGCGTAGTATCTTGTTGATTAGCAATATCGTTTTCGACCATAATTAATGATGACCAACTATTCGGTGAGGTACATATGGTTCTTCTAGAAACCTAACTTCTTCAGGCGTCAATTTAACTGCAAGAGCACCTACGGCATCTTCAAGGTGTGACATTTTTGTAGCACCAATAATAGGAGCTGTTACAGGCTCTTTCTGCAGCAGCCAGGCAAGCGCGATATGAATACGGGGAACACCGCGTTTTTCTGCGATTTCCCCTGCTCTTTTATGATAAATGTTAACAAAGAAGGAATTGTTTAATTCATTCTAGCCTTACTGGTACTTATCCATGAAAACACTTTCCGTTTTAGGTCTGCTTTTGAGTTTGTCCTCATTTTCGCGCAATTTCCCATCATAATCCTCGATTTTTTTATTTAATCTTTTTATTGTTTCATCAATTTCTTTCCGCTTTTCTATCAATCGCTGTCTTTCGTCAGCCAGGATATTTTTGCGGGCTTCTACTGTTCGGTCTCCTTCAGTAAATAAGGTTGTATATTCAATTAACGCTTCTATCGTTAGTCCAGCATTTCGCATGCATTTGATGAATTCAACCCATTTGATATCTTCTTCATCATAATCGCGGATTCCGCTTTCTTTTCGTTTTACCGGCGGGATCAATCCAACACGTTCATAATATCTGAGCGTTGCGGCTGTTAGGCCAAACTGCTTTGCCACTTGCGTAATATTCATATTTTTCACCTCTTTATCCTGCTGTTTTTGAAGATAACACTTAAAGTTCACTTTAAGTCAAGAAGAAACCAAGTTTAAACTCTGACGTATTTCTCAATCTCATTCTTCAGGAGATGTCATGAATATTCCGCCGCACGTAAAACATTGGCATGGCGCAACAAAAGACAGTTGATTTGTGCATTTAGCCATTACTCCTGGAGAGACGGACTGGTTAGAGCCTGCTCATGATGAATGGTATGATGCATTATAAAATGAACGCATCGAGTCAATTGATTCGATGCGTTTTTTTATATGAGCGGCCGTACAGAATTTGCTTAAGTGTTAAAAAAGCATTATTTCTTCAATCATTGTGTTTACTCTTAATCTTTTATAAAAATATGTTTCTAAAAAAACTCTTGCCTTAAAGTGGACTTTAAGGTTTAAAGTGATGTTGAACACACATGACAAACACCAAGTGACATGTTCTTATCTGGAAACTGACTATATGAAAGGAAGGTCTGTATGTGTAATCATTATAAAACTCGTGTATTAAGTGTACCAAATGCTAAAGCGAAATTTGAACAGACTACAATTGAAAGAAGAGAATTACGGCCGCACGACGTCTTAATCGACATTAAGTTCAGCGGTATTTGCCATTCCGATATCCACAGTGCGTTCGATGAATGGGGCGGAGGAATTTTTCCGATGGTTCCCGGTCACGAAATCTCCGGAGTTGTGGAGGCTGTGGGAGCAGAAGTCACAAAATTTGCTGTCGGAGATCGCGTTGGCGTCGGCTGTTTTGTTGACTCCTGCGGAGAATGCGAATACTGCCTCAGCGGTGAGGAACAGTTCTGCACTAAAGGTGTTGTCCAAACTTATAATTCACTGGACTATGATGGAAATCCGACGTATGGCGGATACAGCCAAAAAATCGTTGTCACTGACAGGTTCGTTGTTCGGATACCGGACAGTTTGGAGATGGATGTTGCCAGCCCTCTACTGTGTGCAGGGATTACAACATATTCCCCTCTAAAACACTGGAACGTCGGCCCAGGCAAAAAGGTTGCGATTGTAGGGGTCGGCGGGCTTGGTCATTTGGCGATTCAATTTGCGCATGCTTTGGGTGCAGAGGTAACCGTCCTGAGCCGCTCTATGAATAAGAAAGAGGAAGCCCTTGAACTAGGGGCTGACCATTACTATGCAACCAGTAATCAAGCTACATTTACTGAATTGGCCGGACGTTTTGACGTAATCTTAAATACAGTATCCGCGAATCTTGATGTAGATGCCTATTTATCAATGCTTCGGATAGACGGAACACTTGTAAATGTAGGGGCACCGGCCGAGCCGGACAAATATAGTGTATTCTCCTTAATCATGGGCCGCCGCAGCCTAGCGGGTTCTCTTGTCGGCGGAATTCCAGAAACACAAGAGATGCTTGATTTCGCTGCTCAGCATGGCATTGCACCTAAAATTGAGGTGATTCGTGCCGATCAAGTGGATGAAGCATATGAGCGTGTTCTTCGCAGTGATGTACGCTATCGATTCGTTATTGATATTTCTACATTATAAGTCGGAATAGTTGTAAAAGGTGGGGTAGCCATACTATTGGCTGACCCCTCCTTTTGTTTACTGCCCCCCGCTCCACAGGACGTGAAAATCATTTAAAAAATCTATTTTTTAAAAAAGAAACTAGTTGAGAAGAGCGCTATCCTTCTGCTCCGTTTTGGCTGCGCTTTTACCCTATGAAAACCATAAAATCTATAAAACAACCCTTTCGCAGGACTCTTGCGAAAAACATCTCAAGCAAATATTTTGAAGGACGATGAACCTGCCTGTTATTCTATGGTATATAGGAATTCATAGGAGGTATAAATATGAGCAAAAAAATCGCTGTTCTTGTTACAGACCAATTCGAAGATATCGAATATACAAGTCCGGTAAAGGCATACGAAGAAGCTGGCCATAGCGTCGTTGCCATTGATTTGGAAGCAGGCAAGGAAGTTACCGGTAAACATGGCGAGAAAGTGAAGATCGACAAAGCGATCTCCGACGTAGATGCAAGTGAATTCGATGCCCTATTGATTCCTGGAGGATTTTCCCCAGATTTGCTTCGCGGAGATGACCGGCCGGGTGAATTTGCGAAAGCATTTGTAGAAAATGAGAAACCTGTTTTCGCTATTTGCCACGGCCCGCAGGTACTCATTGATACGGATCTTCTGAAAGGCAAAGACATCACTGGCTACCGCAGCATTCGAAAAGACTTGATCAACGCTGGTGCAAATTACAAAGACGAAGAAGTAGTCGTCAGCCACAACATTGTAACAAGCAGAACACCTGATGATTTGGAAGCATTTAACCGCGAATCATTGAACCTGTTGAAATAAGAAAAAGGCACAGACTGTTTGAGTCTGTGCCCTTTTTTATAGAGAAAGTGTAAGAATCTCTATTCCCCCTTCATTAAAAATGCCTCTTTTGTCTTTTCTAATCAGCCTTTGCGTTGACATTCTGAAAGGCTGCTGTTGCATCCCAAACGTTCAAGCCAAATTGACCTTCTGAGAATGCAGAATCTTCAGTATCTATGACTAGACGGTCATCCAAATATATTTTAAAGTGAGCGCCATGAGCCACAGTTTTCAAATGATATTTTTTATTTATATCTATTGATGTTTGGTGTTCGGCAATAACAGAGGCAATCCCGTCCTCAAATTTAAAAAATTTCACAAGATCATGTTTCGCATCCACATTGGCTACATAACCGTTTTGGGCGTCTTTATCAGAACGAAACACAAGAGCCCCTGCCCCTTTTCCGTTCCCATCCTTAATGATTATATCGGATTCATAAGTGAAGTCAGCTCCTGATGCTGAGGACATCATGATTGAATCGCCGTCTGATCGTCCTTGTTTTCCATCAATTGTGTCGGCCCACGTACCGTTTACAGTTGTCCAGCCAGTCAAATTGGATATAAACGGTGACGCTCCCCATGCTTTTTTTAAAGGATGAATCGTTAGGGAGTTTACCTTAGCACGGCCATTAATAGCATATAATTCAAGACCTTTGCTTGATCTATCCGGAAGAATGATGTCAGTCAACACCTGTTGCCCGTCATTACCAAATACTTCGACTGAAGAGCGGTCAACAAAAATACGCATTTTAATCTTTCCATTTACCGGCTTCAGCGGAGCTGCTTGCTTCCCAGTATTAAAGGTTGGATTAAAGGTGACATTTCCGGATTGGCTTCGGTCAACGAACAGTTTGCCGCTCTTTTGATGATAACCGATTTTTGTATATTGATTTCTCCCTGTTCGAACCTTAAAACCGAATTCAGAAGCCGAACCTGGATTCACTTGAAACTCTGCATTCATTTCATAAGCATCTCCAGATATACCCGCCAATACATTACTGCTTTCTGGCGATATAATCTTATTTTTCCACTTCTGCGCGGCTCCCCTGATAGATTGCAGCTCTGTTACTGGTGTTTGAATAACTCTGATCCCTCCAGAAAGCGCTTTCAATTTTACTTCTCTTGGAATAGTCGTTGCACTTCTCCATGGAGATGTAGGAACATCGTTGGCATATTGCCAATTGCTCATCCACCCTAGCCAAAGCCGCCGTCCATCTGAAGAAGGGACATCGGACCAAGAAACAGCCGCATAAAAGTCTTTACCATAGTCAGTCCATAATACTTTGTCTGACGGGTTTTCGTTCTTGAAAGTTGTTCCATCAAAACTTCCTACAAAATATTGCATGCCTGATCCTCCTGAAACCGCACCGTTTCCGACACTGACTTGCATCACCCATTTCTTTTGTTTCGGATTGCCGTCTACAGGAAGCTCAAATAAATCCGGACATTCCCATACGCCTCCATGACTTCCTTGTCCTTGACCAAACTCACTTGCATATGTCCACTTCTTCAGATTTTTTGATGTATAAATGAGGATTCGGTCACCAGCTGCCAGGACCATCACCCACTTTTTATCTTCTTCATACCAAAACACTTTCGGATCGCGAAAATCTTTTTTTCCCGGGTTTGGAATAACCGGATTACCTGAGTATTTCGTCCACGTTCTGCCTTTATCATTACTATAGGCAACGCTTTGCACTTGGCCGTCTTCATGATCCTGCGTATATATAGAGACAAGCGGCTTCTCCTTTCCGGTTTGAAAACCGCTTGTATTATTCCAATCGACCACTGCGCCCCCGGAAAAAATTGTGCCTTTTTCATCAGGTGACAGCGCTATGGGAAGGTGCTTCCAGTGAACTAAATCCTTGCTTACTGCATGGCCCCAATGCATCGGCCCCCATTGCAGACCGTATGGATGATGCTGATAAAACAAATGATACTCCCCTGCATAATAAACCATTCCGTTTGGATCATTCATCCAGTTTGCCTCTGGTGTGAAATGATATTGAGGACGGTAATCCTCATCATAGTAGCTTGAATCGGCTGCACTTACTGGCAGTGCCATAGTAAACAGCATGGTGAATAGGATCACGACTTGAATAAGCTTCTTTTTCATTCTGATTCTCTCCTCTCTAACATATAAAAACATTCAAGAGAGACATCTGCACGAGTGATCCGTGATAAAAGCTGTATCGAATGATGAAGAGGTTATGAGAAAGACTTCGGCAGGTTCTCCCCTTTTTACCCGTTAAGCGCTTATGCCAGAAATCCAGCCCAATAGCCAAGAATACCGATCACAAATATGCCAACTATAATTAGGAGAGGATTTACTCCTTTTCGCAGCATCCATGCCACTAATAAAGTCAATCCTAAAGGCAGCGCCCCCGGCATAATGCTGTCTAAAATATTTTGCACAGTTTGAACGTCAACTTTTCCGTTATCATCTTTAATTCTTGAAACAACGATCGGGATGTTGATGGTGGTCCACTTGGAGACCAAAGCCCCCATCACAAATAACCCGAGGATGGAAGCACCTTCTGTCAGTTTTTGAATACGATTCCCTGCTAGATCCTGCAAAATCTCCATCCCTTTTACATAGCCATACTTTAAACCGTAATATTTTGTGGTTAATCTGATGGCATTCAGCAGAAAAAAGAACAGCAGAGGACCGGCAATGTTTCCGCCTAAAGCAAGAGAAGCCCCTAAAGCAGCCAATACGGGACGTACGGTTCCCCAGAAAATAGGGTCGCCCACACCCGCTATCGGGCCCATTAAACCGATTTTCATCCCGCTTATTGCTTTCCCGTCAATTCCTTTATTGTTCGCCATTTCTTCTTCCATGGCAGCTGTCACCCCAAATATGGGTGCGGACAGCCACGGGTGTGTATTAAACCATTCCAAGTGGCGCTGTAATGCTGCGTTTCTTTTCGCTCCCGGACCGTACAATTTTTTTATCGCCGGTATCATCACATAGCAATATCCCATTGCCTGCACACGTTCAAAGTTAAATGAGCCGAGCAAGAAATTCGAACGGATAAACATACTGAAAATGTCTTTCTTTGTTAATCTTTTTTCTTTCTCCAATTTTCATCCCCCCCTCGTTCTTATGCATCAAGATCGTCATCATCATCATAGACAGCTGCATTGCTGCCGTCTGCGGCTGCGGCAACTGCCCCGTGGGCGCTATTTTTTTGCATAACCTGCTGGTATAAAAGCGCCAGACAGAGACCAAGAGCGCCAAACCCTACTAAATTGAAATCGGTAAACGCTGCCAACAAAAAACCAATATAGAAAAATGGCTTAAGATAAGGGATATTCATCATATTGATCACCATTGCATACCCCACAACAACAATGATGCCCCCTCCTATTTGCAAACCTTTGGTAATGACTTCCGGAATATTTCCTAAGAACGCCTGAACAGCGCTCACACTGATTAAGGCCACAATCAAAGTCGGTATCATAACACGCAGCGCCTGAAACACCATGGCAGTAATATGCATAATTTCAATTCCTTTGATATTCCCCTCCCTGGCATATTTATCAGCACGGTGAATGAAAAAGACAGTAATCGTTCGGACAAAAATAGTAAGCGCTTGACCTGCAGCTGCCAAAGCAACAGCGACGGCAATGCCTTCACCAATGCCTTGATCAGCGGTAATCACTAAAATGGTTGAAATCACAGAGGCAATGGCTGTATCAGGCGCCATGGCGAGGCCGACATTCATCCAGCCCAGCGCCATCAGCTCCAGCGTTCCTCCTAAAATGATTCCTGTTTTTAGATCACCAAGCACAAGGCCAACCAAAGTGCAGGCAATCAGCGGACGGTGTGTTTGTCCTTCATCCAATACACTTGCAATACCTGTAATGGCTGCAATGATTAACAACAAAATAATTTGTATTGAAGTCATCATCTCATCCCCTTGATGATTTTGTTACATTTCTCAAAATCTCCATAAAGTCTTCACTGGCATCAGAAGGCAGCTGCCTCAATTCCAGCGTGACGCCTAATTCATTTAATGTCTCAAACGCCTCTATATCCTCTTCAGTTACGCTGACTGATTTGGTGATTTGCCGGCGATTATTCTCAAAACGCATCCCTCCGACATTTACGGTTTTGATAGGGACGCCTGCTTCTATGAGAGATACAATATCGGATGGGTTTTCAAACAGCAGCATCGCCGTTACCCCTTCGTAGCGCGGACTATGAAACGCCTTTGCCATTTTAGAAATTGATACGGCACTCGCCTTTACATTGGAAGGAGCAACAGAAAGGATCAGGGTTTTTCTCATTTCATCCTGCGCAACGTCATCTGACACAACGATGATTCGGTCTGCTGCATGGACTTTAATCCATCTTGTCAGGATTTGGCCGTGAATAAAGCGGTCATCAATTCTTGCCAATGTAATGTTCATCATAGTTCATCCTCTCTTTTTTCTTCACAAACTGTTTTTGCTTTTTCTAAATGTTCGCTGCACACTTGAAAGCTTTGCTGACTCATTTTTTTTAAGTGATTCAGCATTTCTTTGAGTTTCATGTGTTCTCTCAGGCTTAATACCTCCAGTAATATCGGCAGGTTTATGCCGGCAGCCATATCCATTCTTTGATCCTTAGCGATGAAGGAAGCCGCTGCGTTATATGGTGTGCCTCCAAAAATATCAACTAAAAAAAGCACCTCATTTTCTTTCGGAATATCCTGAAGCGTCTGATGATATTTTTCTTGCAGCGTTTGGATGCCCTCTCCTTTAAAAAACGGCACCGCTATCAGATGATTTTCTTCACCGAATATCATGCCTGAAGATTCTTTTAATGCTATGGGAAAGTCCCCATGTCCGCTAATAATGACTGAAATCATAACACGTTTGCTCCTTTCCTTTTTCGTACATCCATTTATAATGCAAGTATCGTGCCAAAGAATCTGTGTTAAGCGTTTTCATTTATTTTGCAGCACATGAAGAAAGCTGATTGAAACACATGTGAATACAAAAATAAACCTGTATTAAAATGACGTTCCATTTAATACAGGTTTACGGAAAAAAACTGCTTTTAACACATGTGGCCATGTACTTCTTCAGCAAAAATGGCGGCTATAAATAATTTTTCATCATCGCTTATGTTCAGTCCCAATTTTTGTTCATAAGGGATTAATGTTCGCTCTGTCACCTCAAAAATCTCTTTCAGCTGATCGGTTATTTCGTCTTCTTCGGAAAAAGCAATCGGATTCTGTTTAATCACCCTTTCAAAGGCAAAAGCCGTATGCATAATCACTTTGATCATCACTGTGTTATTGAAAATGATGCCTAACTCATCTTGAATGGTCTGAAGCCACTCTAATAAGATTTCTATAATGTGATGGGGGTTCAAAAAAACCAGATACTTTTTCAAACTATCCTCGCAAAGCTCCCGTACAATGATATTTGCGCCCGATAATCCATTACTCATCGGGATGCTGCCTTTTGTGATCGCCTGTTGGATCATCTTCTCTCCTTCTCCTCCAATTAATACCTCCAAAGATACATGCGGAGCATTGATTTTAGGATCTTTTGTTCCTACTGTCGCAAGAATCTCATACTCTTTTTCGATTTCTTTGATGCTGTTTGCCAATTTAATCGATGATACGGTCAATATGTGGATGGGAACATCAGAGGCCTTGTTTACGATCGTTGTTAAGATGTCTTCCAGCTTTTTTGCCGTTCCGCTGCCTGTTGTGCAAATCGAAACCAACGCTCTCTTTTTGCCTGGTGAGGCGGCAGGCTGCCGATCCCATAACTCAATAAAATCCTTTGTGACCGAATCATATATGGCATGTAAATGTAAATTCAGATAGTTCACCTTTCTGACGGCGTCCAGCACCATTGAGGTCGTGACATTGCTGATTGTTTTGATTTTGATGCCTGTTTTTTCTTCAAGCTTGCTTTCCAGCATTGCAAGTGACCCCATATCAACAAGCATTAAAACACCTTCACCTTCATCTACCTGCTGTATTTTCCCCGCTAAGCGCTCCATAATTTCCGCAGGTGAAACAGAAAGGGGCATATCGACGGCCGCAATTGGGGTGCTTCCTAAAAGCTCCGTCGCTACTTCAACCATGGAACTCGCCATGCTATTTCCATGTGCGGCAACCACAATCCCTACTCTTTTGTTTTCTTTTAACGTTTTGATGGAATGAATCAGCATCGTTAAGTAGATGACTTCTATTTCCGGGACGGTTACTCTGAAGTGTTCCTGAATTTTGTCTTTGAATATGAGCGCCACCTGATACTCTTTCACATGGGTATCACGGATTTCATCCGTTTCCTGCGCATTTAAAACATCAATTTGCTTACCGCGTTTTAAAAATGAATCGATATGCATACTTAAAAAATAGATAAATTTACGGTCAAATGTGCAATTCAGTTCTTGTTCAGCAACTTCTTTTAATTGCTTCGTCATTTGAATCACGCCGTCCTCAACAAATGTCAGCAGGTTGTCATTTCGGAACGCGCTTTGATTAAAAAAGCTTCTGACATGCAAATGAATATCCGTTAAAATATATTGGTTTATTTCCTTTTTGGACAAGCCTTCTTTGTTTAACACTTCGACTTTTTCTTCTATCAAATGATACAAATTAAATGATAGATCATCATCAATTTTTGTTGTTTCATCTTCTACTATCGGGGATATGATGGTTGTGATATTGACATATTCAGAAATCGTTTTGCTTCTTTTCATGTTTTTGCTGCTCGACATCCAATCTTGCTTGATTTCATCCGGGAGATCCCGAACGGTCAGTTCAACAACTTCATCTCTGTCAAGATTATGTAAAAATCCATGTGCACAAACTAACTGCACATTTGATTTCAGCTGTCCCACATTCCCAAACTTCGCAGAATGAATCAATGCATTATATACATCGATATGCACACTTAGATTCTTCTTAATACGCTCTGCTTCTTTCCCTAATAAAAACGTTGTGAGATCAACTCTCTCTTTAAGAGATCGTTCTCCCAGCGATGGAATATGAATCGTCATTGGAATTCTTCGCAAAAATGTTTTTAATAGAGCAGAATTAGGGTTTTCGGTAGTTGCGCAAATAAATAATACTTTCGATGTTCTTTTATGTTCAGTTTCTCCAAGACGGTTATAAGATCCGCTGTCGATAAAATAAAACAGCATTTCTTGTCCCTCAGGCGGAAGACGATGAATTTCATCCATAAACAGAATGCCCCCGTCGGCCTGCTCAACTAAACCGGCTTTATCTTCGCTGGCGCCGGTAAATGCTCCTTTCTTATGACCAAATAATTGAGAGAGTAATAATTGAGGATTGTTATAGTAATCTGCACAGTTAAATGTGATGAACGGAGAACCAGGATTCAAAATGTCAGAGTAAATCGCAAACTGGTAAATCCGGTTCGCAAAAAGGGATTTACCGGAGCCTGTCGGTCCTAAGAGAAGCATGTGCAGACCGTGCGGAGGATAAAAAACAGCTGCTTTTGCTTGAGAAATTGCTTTCTTCAAACTGCCTTTTGCTCCAATCATAAGTTCAAGAGGATTCGTAGAAATATTTTGATCGTTCTTTTTTTGATTTTCAGAAAGCCCCTTCAGCTCTTTAACTTCCATTATCTCTGTATTCCATTTTTTGTTGAATGCTCTTTCCACTACTTCCACTGGAATGTACCGCACGGGAAACGTTTTAATTTTTATCACCTTTTTGGACCGCACGAGATTGTTTAATTCAAAACTGACATTGGACCGCTCTATCTTCAATTGCTGAGCAATTTCCTTTGCTGAATTTCCCTGTACCTTTAAAAGATGATCTAAGCTGGAGTCATGAAAATTATGCATGAGCTGATGGTATATTTTATCAATTCTTTTCATCTATAACATCCTTTGTCCTTATTAGTCAAAATTGAAAAAACGGACATCAATTTTTATGCCTTGTACTGAGGATCTCATCTCATTCTATGGCCTTGCGTCCGCACTTGGATTTTCTTTTTCAATATTCTGTGAAATGTTTTTATATGCAGGAACAATAGCACGTATCTCAACACAAAAGCTTGCACCGATTAAAAAATAATTTCGTTATTTGTCTAAACAAACACCCTTTTTTGGTGTTTTTGATCTATGATTCACTCAGGTTGTCCCCCTTCAAAAGTAATAATTCGTAAACAGTTTACCACTCTCCGTGAACATATTGGTGACAAAGTTCTGATACTTCGGAAAATACATCTTAAAGATCAGGGCAAACAACCCAAAACTTAATCTCTTGTCATTATAAACATGACTGAATGTAAACTCTCTATTCTTCTTATAACATTATTATTTTCATAAAAAATAGTTGGATATATTATTAGAGCGGCAGAAAAGAAATCCTTTACACATCCTGGTGGATATTACACCTTATAAAAATAGATACATTAGTTACATTTAATTAAAAAAATCAATAAAATTTAATATAATATAAGTTTCCTGTTATAATGATAGATAAAAAATTCAGGAAGCTATGATTCCTAAACAACCAAGATAACTATATTTTTTATTGGAGGAAAACATAAAGTGACGGACGATTCCACTATGGACAATTCTCTGCACAAACGGAAATTGTCCAGAGGCCTTAAAAACAGGCACATACAACTCATAGCGATTGGGGGGGCAATCGGAACTGGTTTATTCCTAGGATCAGGGAAATCAATACATTTTTCAGGACCCTCTATTTTATTTGCTTACATGATCACGGGCGTATTTCTCTTTTTCATTATGCGTTCACTGGGAGAGCTGCTCTTATCTAACGCGGGATATCACTCTTTTGTCGATTTTGTAAGTGATTATTTAGGAAATATGGCAGCATTTATTACCGGCTGGACGTACTGGTTTTGCTGGATCTCACTTGCTATGGCTGATTTAACAGCTGTCGGCCTTTATACCCAATATTGGTTTCCTGGTGTACCCCAATGGATGCCAGGGTTCATTGCGCTTATGATGTTGCTCATCATGAATCTAGCGACTGTAAAACTTTTTGGTGAATTGGAGTTCTGGTTCGCATTGATCAAAATCATCGCAATACTGGCACTGATTGTTATCGGTATTGTCTTGATCATAAAAGGATTTTCCACACAGTCAAACATAGCCTCCTTCACGAATCTTTGGAGTCACGGCGGCATGTTTCCAAATGGTTTACATGGATTTATCCTCTCATTCCAGATGGTCGTGTTTGCATTTACGGGCATTGAACTTGTGGGGCTTACTGCAGGCGAAGCAGAAAACCCAGAAAAAGTAATCCCTAAAGCAATTAACAATATCCCTATTCGAATTTTACTTTTTTATATTGGCGCTCTTCTTGTGATTATGAGTATTTATCCATGGAATATCATCAATCCTGCTGAAAGCCCGTTTGTTCAAGTATTCTCAGCGGTCGGTATCACAGCAGCCGCCAGCATAATTAATTTTGTTGTACTGACATCTGCTGCTTCAGCTGGCAATAGTGCTTTATTTAGTACAAGCCGGATGGTATACTCGCTTGCCAAGGATCATCATGCACCTGACCCATTGCAAAAGCTGACTGCCTCAAATGTACCAAGCAATGCATTGTTCTTTTCAGCCATTGCCATTCTTATTGGTGTTATTCTGAACTATGTAATGCCAGAGCAAGTCTTTACGCTTATCACAAGTGTTTCTACTATATGCTTCATCTTTATTTGGGGCATTATTGTGATTTGCCATTTGAAATATCGGAAAACAAGACCGGATGCAGCAAAGGTGAATACATTTAAAATGCCGCTTTTTCCATTATCCAATTACGTAACACTGGCTTTCCTAGTGTTCATACTGGTTGTGCTGGCACTCGCGAAAGATACGCGTGTTTCCCTATTTGTCACTCCAGTTTGGTTTCTCTTATTGATGATTGCTTATAAAGTTCGTCATACTAAGTGAAATCATAAAAAAAGACAAGGGAGCTGTTTATCCCTTGTCTTTTTTGTGTGCTGCGAGGTACTGGATATTCCATGTTTTACGATCCCGCTCATGTAGTGTCATGATCTTTTCTCTGACAAATGTCTCCAAATAAACGTATGCTGAAGATAAAAACATACCTGCCTCCATGATTTAATCTCCTTATTTATCAAAAGACTCCGTTCAAAATATGAACGGAGTCTTTTGATAAGTGGCCGTGACATCAATTTAAACCAGTTTTAATACCAAACCCAACTAATATGATTCCCGTTATTTTTTGAAAAGCTTTCTGGAACTTGGGGTTTTTCATCCATTTTTTTGCGTAATCAATGATATAAACGAGAAAGAGGAACCATAACACCGCTAATAGGGTGAGAATTGAAGCTAAAATAATAAGCTGCTGGTTTACATTTCCCTTCAGATTGATGAATTGGGGCATGATCGTGACATAGACCAAAACCGTTTTGGGATTAAGAATGTTACTGAGTGACCCTTGCATAAAGGAAGATTTATAGTATCGTTTCGTAGAAATTGCTGCGGTTTTTGCTTGAGCTTGCATGTCGTCTAAAGAAAACATATTTTTTGCAAAAAAACTTTTTATCCCTAAATAAATTAAGTATGCTCCTCCCAAATATTTGATTGTTGTAAAAAGAATCACCGACTTGGCAATGACCATTGATAAACCTAGAATGGCAATAACCGTCCAAAAAGATAGTCCCGTTGCCAATCCGAGAATATTATATCGGCCAGCCTTTGCGCCATACCTAAGGGTATTTTTCATAACAAGCATCGTATCTGCTCCTGGAATGATAACCATCATGGCAGCGATCGGTATGTATGCGAGTAAGCTGTGCATGTTCTTTCCCCCTTTAAATGAATCGCCTTAATATATAGTGACTACTAAAGTAACTCCCTACAAAAAGTGTATCAATACGTTTGGAAAAAATCAATATGGTTTGTTAAAATAGCGATTACAAAGGCAGCGACTGCTCTTTATATTGGAGGATGTATGAAGGAAAATATGTTAGACATTTTAAAAAACCTTAATTTTACCGAATATGAATCAAAAGCTTATCTGGCATTATTGCAAGAATCGCCTTTAACCGGCTATGCGGTAGCCAAAAATTCCGGCGTGCCTCGTTCAAAAATATATGAAGTCTTGGAAAGCCTTGTCTTAAGAGGAGATGTTTTTGTAAGCCACGGAAACACGCCTCAGTATGTCCCTGTACCCGCTAAAGAACTGATTAAAAACCGACGGCTCAAAGCGGAAGAGAATTTTGACCAGGCTGAAAAATACTTTGAAAAATTCGAGCAGACCGCAAATGACCGGGAAAATATCTGGAATATCACCGGCCGCAGTGAAATTCTTGAAAAGGTGAAGGCTTGTATATTATCAGCAAAAAAAAGAATCCTCTTGGAGATCTGGAAAGAGGATTTCAAAGAGGTGGAATCAGAGCTGAGACAGGCGGCAAATAAAGGTGTCATTGTCACCATTATTGCCTACGGAGATATCGCATCTGATTTTGCTAATGTGTACCTTCATGATATGAGCAGTGAAATTACAGAAGAGTATGACGGACGGTGGCTTGTATATAGCGGAGATGATTCAGAAGTAGTAGCAGGTATTGTCTCTCTTGGCAACGATAGCCGTGCTGCATGGACGATGCATGTAGGTTTAGTCATGCCTATTACAGAAGTGATCATTCATGATCTGTATCTCATGGAAATTATGAAGAAGCATAGAGGGCTTTTAGAAGATAGTTTTGGAAAAAACCTCATCCAGTTACGACGCAAATTTTCAATCCACTCAGATTTTAAAAAACATTACTTGGAATAGAACACATGATATTTCCTGTATACCATGTAACCAAAAAACATGGCTTGTATCAACAAGTCATGTTTTTTTATGCATTCCCCCATTAATAGGGTCTTTTCCGTTTATTTTTAAGCAATTGACCCTCCCCTCCCGCTCCTGATCACTTTTTTTAAAAAAATAATATCTGCGCAAACTATTTTTCAAACTGCCCCGTCTATCCTAGGTAACGTCCTACGATATACGTATATTCAAAAAGGAGCCCTTTATTGCAATGAAGAAAAAACAAACAATAAAAGCGTTGCTTGTCACGTGTATAACTGACCATAAGCAAGATTTCTACAGGTTAGCCTTCAGTTATGTGAAAAATCAAGATGACGCATTAGATATTATTCAGGAATCTATAAAAAAAGCGCTCAGCTCAGTTGAAACGGTCAGAAACCCTGAGACGATAAAAAGCTGGTTTTATAAAATCTTAGTACGTACAGCTATTGATTTTTTGCGAAAACAAAAAAAGTTAAAGGTGATGGATGACGAAACGATTGAGTTTTTAAGCTCAGGAAAGGAAGATCACTATAAGGACACTGATCTTCATGAAGCGCTCGACGAATTGCCGTCCCACTATAAAACAATTATTATTTTGCGTTTTTTTGAAGACCTCAAACTAGAAGAAATTGCGGAAATTACAGGGGAAAACTTGAATACCGTCAAAACGCGCCTTTACAGAGCATTGAAGCTGATGCGCATTCAGTTGACGAAGGAGGATTCTTAATGGATAAGAGATTACAGCAATTAAAAGAAGAATATAAAAATGTCCAGATTCCTAAAGAATTGGATATCATTGTTGAAAAAGCCCTTCAGCAAAAACCAAAAAAGAAAAGAATCGTCATGTGGCCGACATCAGCAGCTGTCGCGGCAGCTATTTTATTCACTGCACTTGTCAACATCAACCCAGATGCAGCTCAAGCTATGTCAAAAATCCCTGTCATCGGCAAGATCGTCAAAGCCATCACTTTTATTGAGATCAAAGAAGAGAAAGATGAATCAAGCATCGATGTCAAAACGCCTGCTCTGTCGGGACTTTCTAATAAAGAGCTTGAAAACAGCATCAACCAGAAATATTTGAAAGAAAGCAAGCAGATGTATAAAGAATTTATACAGTCCACATCCAAAAATAAAAAAGGACATCTCAGCATTTACAGTGATTACGAGACAGTAACAGACACGCCAGATTTAATTTCTATTCGGCGAGATATTGAAAAAACACAAGCATCATCTTACACACAAAGCCGTTATATCACAATTGACAAAAAGAATGATATCTTACTTACCTTAAAAAGCTTATTTAAAGATGACCGCTATATCAAAGTCATCAGCCAAAACATCAAAGAACAAATGAAACAGCAAATGAAGGAAGATCCAAATAAAATCTATTGGGTCACTGACGAGGATGCAGAACCATTCAAACACATTCAGCCTGATCAAACGTTTTATATTACAGAAGACCATAAACTTGTGATTTCATTTGATGAATATGAAGTTGCCCCCGGCTATATGGGCGTTACAGAGTTTAAAATTCCGACCAGCGTCATCTCACATCTGCTCATGGGAGAACGTTATGTTCGATAACAGAAAAACATCCATGTCATCATCTGTCATGGGTGTTTTCCCTTTCGCAAAGGGACCTGACAAATATCAAGAAGGCGTAACCTTGCAGCCAAAACAACGAGAATATCTGCACATTATTGGAGGAATATCATGTATCACAAGACACAGCATCACCGCTACATCACTGGGCTCGATGGCCTTCGGGCTTTTGCCGTCCTGGCAGTTATCGCTTATCACCTAAACTTCAATTGGGCTAACGGTGGCTTCATTGGAGTTGATATTTTTTTTGTATTATCAGGCTACTTAATTACATCTATTATACTGCCGGCACATGGAAATAATATCAGCCTTGATTTTCGGGACTTTTGGGTGCGCCGAATTCGGCGGCTTCTGCCAGCGGCTTACCTTATGATCATTTCCGCTGTTATTTGGGTCGTCGTATGCAACCGGGAACTTTTGCACACTGTGCGCGGAGATGCCATCTCTTCTCTCTTTTACATGAGCAATTGGTGGTTTATTTTTCATAAACTCTCGTATTTTGATAGCTTCGGATCCCCGTCACCGCTTAAAAACCTTTGGTCATTGGCAATTGAAGAGCAATTTTATATTGTATGGCCGATGTTCTTGGTTGCTGGAATGTACATATTTAAAAACCGTGCGAAACTGGCGGCAGCGGTATCGTTGCTTGCGCTCTGTTCAGCCGTGATGATGAGCGTACTGTATGAACCCGGCGGAGATCCGAGTCGCGTGTACTACGGCACAGATACTCGTTCGTTTGAACTTCTCATAGGATGTGCTCTGGCTCTGATATGGCCGATGAAAAGGCTGTCTTCCAACAGGCTGCCATACAAACTGAAGCGCCTTTTGTATGTCACAGAACTTTCGGCGTTTTGTATTTTAGTTTTGTGTGTTTATTTTACAGATGAATACGAACCTTTTCTTTACAGAGGCGGAATGTTTTTAATAAGCATTACCGCAGCGGTCCTTATTGCATGTGTATCCCATCCGAGCAGCTTTTTGGGCATTCTGCTTTCATGGAGGCCTCTTCGTTGGCTTGGAACGAGGTCTTACGGTATTTATCTTTGGCACTACCCTGTTATTGTGTTAAGCACGCCGGTTCAAGAAATCGGAAACCCTGTTTTTTGGCATATTGCGCTAAAGATCATCGCTACATTTATACTCGCCGAGCTTTCCTATCATTTTATTGAGAAGCCGATACGGACAGAAGGGGTTAAGTCATTTTTCTGCCGGGCTTTTATTCATAGAATTCGGGAATGGAAAACGACATCTGTCATCAGCAAAATGTCAATTGGCTTCGTCATTCTCGCTATACTTATTTTTGCAGGGGGACTGTCAGGGGTAGCCGGAGAGAAAAAACATCCGCAATGGACGTATAGCTCACAAGAAACAAGCGCTGACACAAACCAGACGTCAGAGCATAGAAAGATGGCAGCATCCGATAAAGACGGAGAAAACAAATCCAAACAAAAAACAACAGCCTCAACTAAAGATCAAGAGGAAACGAGCGCAAAAGGACAGGAGACTAAGAAAAAAAAGGACATAAAATCTCAGAAAGAACCGGCAGCTGCTGATAAAGAAGTATTAGCTATAGGGGATTCCGTCATGCTTGATATCGCCTCCAGCCTCCGTCAGTCTCTTTCACATGTCATAATTGATGGGAAGGTGGGAAGACAAATGTCTCAAGCTTTAGAACTGACACGGGAATACAAGTCTTTTAATCAGCCGAATAAAGCCGTCATCATTGAACTGGGAACCAATGGCTATTTTACAAACAGCCAAATCGATCAATTGCTTACATCTTTCTCAAAAGCTCATATCTATCTTGTCAATACGCGGGTTCCCCGGCAATGGGAAAGCAAGGTGAATGAAGCTTTGCGGCAGCAGGCTAACACGCATAACAATATTACGTTGATTGACTGGCATACAGAAGCTCTCCAGCATCCGGAGTATTTCACCCCCGACGGCGTACACTTGGTTCCTCAAGGGGCTAAAGCTTTAACCGCTCTTATCATTCAGGCAATAAAATAGATTAGCAAAAAAGAGGTCTAAGCAGGACCTCTTTTTTTGCTATAGATCAATTCCAGCTGCGTGCAGCAAACTGCTTTTAAAAAAGGATTGCCGTTCACATTGATGACATGGACCAGGCATAAAACCTAATCTATTGGTAATTTATATTCTGCATTCTAAAATTATTCCTTCCGCTTCGTTCTCAAATTCACCTAATACGATAATAACCTTCGATTCTTTATTCATATTGCCACCCCCTTCGTTTATGATCCATTTATATTATAACATTTTTCAATTTATGTTAATAAATAGGTATAAGAAAACTCACAAACTACCGCCCTTCCTAACTTGAGAAATGGCTGACCTATATATGGTCCTCATCATTTTTATTTCTAGCTGTGAAGCTCTTATGTTTACCTATCGTTTACGTGAGGGTAAGCAAATATAGAATGGAGGGATCATCGTGGAAGCTAATGCAGAAAAAGAGATGAAAAAGCAAATAAATCGATACGAGCTTTTTTTCAAAAAACGATATAAAGTTCTCTATACAGTAAACGATTTTATCATTGGCGCTTTATTTTTAATCGGCAGCTTTTTCTTCTTTTACGATGAATTAATGTCTGCAGGGATATGGCTGTTTGCGGTTGGCAGTTTCCTGCTTTTAATCAGACCGACGATTCGTTTGGTTCATGATTTTCATTACAGAAAACATCTTGAGCGTCTATATCATCATGGAACATCCTCTGACTAGATTGGAGTGTGAGGAAGCGAACAGACAAATGCATAGTCTCAAATAGGATAGTCTAACTCAAACGGCAGGATGAGATGCAAGAATAAAAAGGAAAAAACGTTTGATTAAGTTTCTGGAAAATTAAACTCCAAGATACAAATATATAACTTTATAACTATTTATTTATAAAAAACCAGAAAAAAAACCTAAAGTATTATATCTTTCGGGCGATAATAATAACAAGGCCGGCGCGATACTCCCTATAACATCCTTTTCAGTAGATTTCAATATCGTGCCGGTTTTTTTCACATGCTAAAGCAATCCCGCCATCTCTGGCGGGATTTATTTTTACTTACATTCCAGTCCATACATCTTTTACATAACGTTTTTGATGTTGCAGCTTCTTCAGCCATTCTGCTGACGCTTCCTGACTTGCTCCTTTGTCAGCTTCATAAGCCGCACGCAGTGTGTTCTCTACTTCAGGAGCCATTTGCGCACCATCGCCGCATATATAAACGTGCGCACCTTTCTCGATCAGTGAAATTAATTTATGTGCATCTTGTTTTAGCAAGTGCTGAACATATACTTTTAGTTCGTCTTCCATTCGTGAATAGCATCGATGGACTGTTACCAAACCGGCTTTTTCCGCCTTATCAAGCTCTTCTTTATAAAGATCGTCATGATCAGGACGCCGGCATCCGAAGTATAAATGAGCTTCTCCAAGCGCACTTCCTTCCTTCTTCAGAACGGATCTGGCCTGGATGAAACCTCTGAATGGCGCAATTCCTTTACCCGGCCCCACCATAATAAGAGGGGTTTCAGGATCATCAGGCAGTTGGAACCCAGATTGCGGCGTCCGAATGAAACAGGCAATCGTATCACCTTGACGGAGTCCGGCTAAATAATTGGATGCAACGCCCTTGTATTCTCCGCGTCCGCTCCAAGCTGAGGCCTTTACAACTCCCACCGTCATACTGACCCTATTTGCTTTTACCTTCGGTGAGCTTGAAATTGAATAATATCTTGGCTTTAGTGATGGCAAAAGCTCTAAAAACCGTTCAAACGGCATTTCGCAGGCCGGATAGTCCTCTAACAGATCCAGCATTGTCACACGTTTTGTCAGAACCTGTTCCTTGTACATTTCATCACTCGATACAAGCAATTCCAGCTCTTTTTTATGAGGCGGGCATACTGTATATGGAGCCAGCTCACGAAGCTGAAGCCTTGAAGCAGAATCCTGCAGCTCTACGTAGGATGATAATAACTCCGTCACTCTGATCGGCCGATCCAGCGGAAGGTGAGCCATATGCGGGCTCCCGTTCAGTTTTATCACAGCTTGCGGCTGCAAATCGAATCGGTTGAGAACCCGTTGAACCAGCTCTTGGCTGTTTTTCGGCAATATTCCGATGTGATCGCCTTCTTTATACGTTTTTGAGTCAGGGAGCTCCAATTCTATATGACGCGTCGAACGCAAACTGCTTGCTGTCTGAAGCTCATGGTTTTCAAGAACGATACCTTCAAACGCGCCATACGCTTTAGCAAGGGGTGTCTCTGTTGCTTCACTAAGGAATGTAATGGATAGTGACGGCTTCGTTTCTTTCTCGGTTATTTCATTCACGTGAAAGGCTTCCATTGTTTCCTTCCAAAAGCGGTTCTCCCAAGACTCACGATGGCTTTCAAAGTCATCGGCCGCATCGCCTTCCCCAATGGATGTCAATCGTGATGCTCCTTTTGATGCCATCATGTCATCGATAAGGCGAGGAATTCGCTGATACGTGCTGGCCCAGCTCCGGTTTCCGCAGCCAAATACCGCATAGGAAACACCCTTTAATTGACCTTCCTCCAACTCTCCCAGCCACTCGACAAAGCCAGCAGCATTATCAGGCGGCGCTCCGTTATATGAGGCAGTCACAATGACAACAGCGCCTTGGTCGGGGAGTTTTCCAATGTAATCATCAAGAGGTGCAGTTTCCGCTGTAAAGCCGAGCCGGCGCCCGTAAGCTGCCAATTCACCTGCCATGCCTTCTGCGGTGCCGAGGTTTGAACCGTAAAGAACGAGTAAAGGAGTGCCGTGTTTAGGTTTTGTCTCGTTTTCCTTCGTTTCGTGCGCAGTGCCAGTCTGTTCTTTTTTCTGAACATTCATTTGGACCGGTTTCCTTGGTTTCACTGTAATTTTAAAATCATCCGGTTTAATTGTTAATGCCTCTTTGATTTTGAGCTCGTAACCAGTGTGATTCATCAATTCAAAGTGCTTTAATACAAGTCCGAGAACCATTGTCGCTTCTTGAAGCGCAAACTGCATCCCGATACACGCCCGCTGGCCGTTTCCAAACGGTTTATACGCATGGTGAGGAATATTTTCAGGGTTCTCAAACCGTTCCGGACGAAAAACTTCTGCATCTTCACCCCAAGCCTTTTGATCTCTGTGAAGTTTTGGGATCAAGACGGATACGGGCTGTCCTTTACTGATAGGGTATTCGCCGCCTAAAACTGTATCCTCCTTGGCATAAAGAGAAAAAGCGGGCGCTGTCGGATACAGCCTAAGCGTTTCATTGAGAACCATCCGAACATATTTCAGCTGCTGAATGTGTTTATATTCAGGCGTGTCTTCCGTTAACACGCGATCGGCTTCCTCTTGAGCTTTTTTAAGTTTTTCCGGATGTTTAAGCAGACAGTAAATCGCAAAGGAAAGCAAGCCGCTCGTTGTTTCATGGCCTGCGATTAAAAACGTGATGATTTGATATCTGATGTTTTCATCATCCAGTGTCTCACCCGTTACAGGATCTTTCGCATAAAGCATGAGCGATAACAGATCCTTAATGTTTTGGTCCGGGTTTGCTTTTCGCTCTGCTATAATTCTGTCAACCAGCGAATTCATCACTTCGATATCCTTTTGGAACTGCTGTCTCGTTTTGACCATCATCTTATCCTGCAGGCCCAGTCTTTTTGTTTGATTCATTCCCTCTTTTAAAGCCCGGAGCATGCTGGTGATAAACGGATGCTGCGTATCACGGTAAAAGCTGTTAAACCGATAGTTAAATCCGCATAACCCGATGGTATCAAGCGTCAGGCGGGTCATATCGTCTGCCACGTCAATTTCTTCATTTGGATTCAGCCGGCTCCATTTTTGAATCAGCTGTGTCGCGATATCCAGCATCATAGAATGATAGCCTTTCATTGCTTTTTGACTGAAGCTCGGCAGCAGAATACGATGGGCTTTCTGCCAATTCGGCTCGTGCGTCCAGCTAGTAAACAACCCGTCTCCTCCGAACTCACGCACTTTCAGCAAGCCTTTTCCAAGGTTTTTGTCAAATCGGCTCTCGTCACACACTTCAGCAACGAGTTCATGGCCTGATACAAAAACGCCGGATACACCAGGAAAATCGAAACGGAAAATCGGCCCTAACTCATCAGCAATCCGCCATAAGGATTGGGAAAGCTGTTCCTTTTCCAAATGCGGGAGATTTTTTAAAGGTCCGTATGTTTTCGGCTGCGGTATTGCACTTGCCTGTTTCATAAACATCTTCCTTTCTTTATTCTTCTGAAGTCAATGAATGAAGTTTAATCGCGTCCCAGCAGCACTGCTCCAATTCAGAAATCAAATCAGCATTCATCTCTATATCACCTTGTTGCACAAGCTGATACAACTTGAGAAATGCGCCTAATACAATCGCAATTAATACATTGGAGGGCAAGGAGCGGATCACTCCTTCTGTTTTTCCCTTGTTAAAGAAATCGTCAAGCATTTGAGTCAGGTTTTCTATCATTTTTTTGCTTGTTTCATTTAAATAGTGAGCATCCTTTTTCGTTTCAAGGAAAAATAGCGCGTAGTCGCTCTCCTTCGTAAATTGAACGAGACAGCAAAATATGTGGCGAAAGCCCTCTCTGACAGGCATTTCAGAATAATTTCGCTTTACCTTTTCTGAAAAACGCTGAATGCTTTCTTGAAACAAAACATTGACGAGTGTTTCTTTGCTGTCAAAGTAGCGATAAATCGTGCCTGTACCAACTTCAGCTCTTTTTGCTATCATTGGGATGGTGGTGGCATCAAATCCTCTTTCCGTAAAAAGCGAAAGCGATGCCTTCATGATCAAATCGTATTTACTGATAAGTGCGGATGCCATGTAAACTTAAAACCTCCGATTCATTTAGGAATGAACATTCATTCCGTTTGTTCATAAATGATATCCACTCTGTCTCGAATCACCTCTTACCCATTCTTATGTTTATAGTTTATATGAAAAAAACTTTTTTTAATATAAATGCTATGCAAAAAATATAAAATTAAGAAAATATACCCAAATCCCTGAATGTCAGAAGTCTGGATATATTTCCCGAGAAATTTTTTATTTAACAGCGACAATACAAAGACACGAATCGCGTCTGATGACAGAAATGTCTCTAAAATGCTGATCTTGCAGCAATTGAATATATTTTTTCTCGTTTTTTTCTGCATTGTTATCAATACTGATGTAAAATCGGCCGTCAATTTGAAGCACTCGATAAATCTCTCTTAATGCAAGCCTGACATCAGTACAAGCCTGAACCGTATGTAAAGAAAATACTTTATTGAAGGTACGGTCTTCAAAGGGGATCCTTTCCGGATGACCATGGAAAATGCTCCCTTGATCTGTTTTCTTTTGCTTTTGGATTGCACGAGATACCTGTCTTACTTTTCGCTTAGAAGAGTCGATGCTTTTTATGCTTCCCTTTTCAAGTTTTCCCGTTATTGTCTTAAAGACAGAGCCGTTTCCGGTTCCAATTTCTAAAATTCTGTCATTTTCTTGTATGTCTATAGAATCAATCATCATATGCTCAATTATTTTAGTTTGCTTATATTTCCCAGAAAATAATTTCAATAGGTTCGCTCGTTTATAAAGTTTGTTTTCTAGCATTTTAAACACCTGCTTTTGGTTTCCTGTGCTTATTTATTATATTGAAAAAATAAACATCGCTTCATTTCTTATACAGAATGAAGATATCAACTAGACGGCAATGTGTTTAGAAATGTTTCAACAGAACTGAACATTTTCATTTTTCCCCGCAAAAAAAGGCAGAAAACAAAATGTTTTCCGCCTGCTTTTTAATGCCAATGATATGGGAACATATACAGCCTTTGCTGCTGCATCGCCGCCAGCCTCTGCTGACGGAATGGATTGCCATAGCCGTGTTTGAAGGAATGCGGCATGGATGCATAACCATGACCTATCGACGGCAGCCTTTTTTGTTGAAAGTTCATCATGCCATCACCTGCCCTTACATAAAGTGCTGCTTTTTTTATGATATGCAGGACGGCATTTCCTTGACAGCTTCATTCGCTACACTTGGTCCTTCTCCATCGTATAATGCATCAATAGTTCCATTTTAAGCATTTGTCATCTCTCCCTTCTGTATTTTGTTTCCTTTTTTTTAGCGCCAGTTTGTCAAATAAAGATGTTTCAGCTGAGATTTTTTCATTTCATCATAAATCTGCTCGATCTGCTGTTCTTGTTCGAACTCTTCCGGGCTTTTAAACCGTTTGTTAATCGTTAAAGTCAAAAAGAATAGGTTAATCGTCATATCGCTCACCCCCTTTCAAAGTCCGCTCCAAGCGAAATAACCCGCGGCATCTCCCTGCTGCGGGCACATAAAAACCGCAGACAAAAGAAGACACCCATGTCTCTACTGCCTGCGGGGAGTTGCGTATGTCCGACGATTCCGAATTTAATGCGTGCGATAAGCATCGGTTAAGGAAGGACACGGACTCTTCCACAGGCTGAATAAACCATTATAAATTCCTTGTACATTGCGTGAGCCATTAACTGGTCTGCGTCGTTGTCGCATTGTCATTTTGATTCAGCCTCCTTTGCTTTTTTTCTTACTTTGTAAGTATATCCACCAAATTCCATTTTGTAAACATCTTTTTCTAAAAATGGACGTAAATTGTGTGATTCATCGACTGTCTTTGTCCCTTGTTTATGATACCTGTTTCATTTCTTTTCTGGAGCGGTCTTTCTTATGATATGCGATAAAATAGATGAATCCGACAAACACTGCTCCTCCAATAACATTGCCGATAAAAGCCGGAATGAGGTTTCCGATAAACTGCCCCCACGTAAACGAGCCCGCAAAAATGGCAGCCGGAATTACAAACATGTTGGCGACAACGTGCTGAAATCCGATTGCCACAAAGGCCATGACAGGGAACCATATGCCAACAATTTTCCCTGCGCCATCTTGAGCACCGAAGGAAAGCCAAACTGCAAGACACACCAGCCAGTTACAGCCGATGCCGGAAACGAGAACCTTGCCAAAGCTCATATCAAGCTTGCCTTGCGCGACAGCGATCGTCTTTTCCAAATATGGCCCCGTTTCGGTTAAGCCGACAAGATGGCCGAAAAAGTAAGCAACAAACAAAGCGCCGACCAGATTCATAATGGTAACGATCACCCAATTAACCGCCAATTCCTTTAGTGATATTTTTCTCGAAAATAATGCCATTGCCATTGACATCATATTTCCTGTTATCAGTTCAGCCCCTGCAAGAACCACAAGTATCAATCCTACAGGAAATACCGCAGCCCCGATAAAACTGGACAGGCTTCCCCATTCTTTCGGAAGATCGCCGATCACCCTGATATCAAGCAAATAACCGAGTGCGATAAAAGCACCGCCTAAAAAACCCAGCACCAAGAGAGACAGCAGCGGAAGCTTTACCTTTTTCATCCCTGCTTCAATTGCTGCTTCTGCTATTTCATCCGGTTTCCGAAAACCCATACTACATACGCCTCCATTGTTACTCCATTTTTACAGTTATAAAAGAAAAGCATCAAAAAAGGCAGCACTCAAATAACCTGTATCAATCAGGTGTTTGAATGCTGCCTAACTTGTGTGCATACCCATACAACAACATCAAGCAGAATTAAGATATTGATAGAGAATATATACAGTTCGTGCATACATTCCATTGCTTTTGTCCTTCTATAACTGCAGTAAAAACATCATATCAAATGTGACAATTTTGTGTCAATGGCAAATATGCTAGTTATAAAGGACTTCTTTTTGGTCGTCAATTTTTCGGTCAAAGACAAAAACAGATACGGCGATATTTTCTTCAATTTTGATATCAGAAAACAAATGAACAAGCTTAGCCCCGATCAGCTCCTCCATTCCTTCCGGCGTTTTTTTAGAGTAAAGGTCTTGAATCAGGCTTGTCCGGGCCGCATGCACCATTTCTCTTCCCTCAGGCGTGCGGGCGATAAACTGCTCGCTCGCGCTCAGGTTGCCGTAGAGCGTCGACACAGCCATATTATCTACAAATACCGTGTGAATCCGTTCAGGTCC
The DNA here is from genome assembly GCF_023161785.1 of Bacillus sp. 2CMS4F. Lineage (NCBI taxonomy): Bacteria > Bacillati > Bacillota > Bacilli > Caryophanales > Bacillaceae > Bacillus > Bacillus sp. 2CMS4F. The sequence continues at coordinate 438,430 of NZ_JALNTO010000002.1, read as the reverse complement.
TTTGCCGAACAATTCCTTGCGAAGTTTTCGAATAATATCATTGAACTCATGAATTTTCTTTGACATGCTGATTACCCCTTCCGATTTTGCCTTAAAAAAGGCCGTTCCCGGTTCCCCTCAGGACATTTCACTTGGTTAAAATTTTCCTGTCATATTGTATTATAATAAATATCACTTTATAATAAAAGCAGTGTTGATGGATTTGTAATAGGATCTTGTTATGAGTCTATCGGTTTATAAAAATCCAGGATTGGTCTGTTAGTAAGACTTGCTAGTGAACTATTCCGCCATGTGTGTTTACACCTTCTGTGAATGAAAGACAGGTGTATCTATACATGGCTTTTTTGACTTCTTGAAAGAAAGATGGAGGGGAATATGAGTATGATGGACGATAAGTCGATCAGTGTCCGCGTTGACGGAACAGAAATTCAAGCACGAGCAGGGGCCACAATTTTAGATATTTTAAATGAAAATGGGATTGAGTATCCGCAAATCTGCCACGTCCCAGAGGTTGATCCGATTCAAACATGCGATACATGCATTGTAGAGGCAGACGGCAAGCTGGTTCGTTCATGCTCTACGGTCGCTGAAAACGGAATGTCAATTGATCTTTCGGGAAATCGGGTGAAAGAGGCACAAACCGAAGCAATGGATCGCCTTCTTGAAAATCATTTGCTGTATTGTACGGTTTGCGATAATAACAATGGGAACTGTACACTGCATAATACAGCGGAAATGATGGGGATCGAGCATCAAAAATACCCTTATACGCCAAAAGAAGATCCGTCTTGTGCGGTTGATATGTCTCACCCTTTTTACCGATATGATCCAAACCAATGCATCGCCTGCGGCCAGTGTGTTGAGGTGTGTCAGAACCTTCAAGTCAATGAAACACTCTCTATCGACTGGGAACGCGAACGTCCGCGGGTTATTTGGGATGAAGGAGTTTCAATCAACGAATCTTCTTGTGTCAGCTGCGGCCAATGTGTCACGGTTTGTCCGTGTAATGCACTGATGGAAAAATCAATGCTTGGCCAGGCTGGCTTTATGACGGGTATCAAGCAGGATGTCATGGAACCAATGATTGACCTTGTCAAAAATGTTGAACCGGGGTACAGCAGCATTTTTGCCATTTCTGAAGTTGAAGCGGCAATGCGTGAAACAAGAACGAAAAAAACAAAAACGGTATGTACGTTCTGCGGTGTCGGCTGTTCCTTTGAAGTATGGACAAAAGGACGGGATATTTTAAAAATCCAGCCTGTTTCTGACGCTCCTGTTAACGCAATTTCTACATGTGTCAAAGGGAAATTCGGCTGGGATTTCGTTAATTCTGAAGAGCGGATCACAAAGCCTTTAATCCGTAAAAACGGGGCTTTTGTGGAATCTTCTTGGGAAGAAGCCCTCGATCTTGTCGCAAGCAGATTAGGTACAATTAAAGAGACATACGGCAAAGGCTCTGTCGGATTCATTTCTTCTTCTAAAATTACGAATGAAGAAAACTATGTCATCCAAAAATTAGCGCGTCAGGTATTTGAAACAAATAACGTCGATAACTGCTCTCGCTACTGTCAGTCTCCTGCTACAGACGGGTTGTTCCGTACGGTCGGCATGGGCGGTGACGCCGGCACGATTAAAGATATTGCCAAAGCCGGACTCGTCATCATCGTCGGCGCCAATCCGGCTGAAGGACATCCGGTGCTTGCAACACGGGTCAAACGTGCACACAAGCTCCATGGACAAAAATTAATCGTTGCCGACCTGCGGAAAAATGAGATGGCTGAACGGTCTGATCTGTTCATCAGCCCTAAACAAGGTACAGACCAAGTATGGCTGATGGCCGTTACGAAATATATGATCGACCAAGGCTGGCATGATCAAGCGTTTATTGATGAGAACGTGAACTACTTTGAAGACTATAAAGAAACACTTAAAACCTATACGCTTGATTATGCGGAACGCATCACAGGCCTCTCAAAAGAAAGCATCATTCAAATTGCCGAGATGATTCGTGATGCTGACGGCACTTGTGTTCTTTGGGGAATGGGTGTTACTCAAAATACGGGCGGCTCTGATACGTCAGCAGCGATTTCGAACCTGCTTCTGGCAACAGGCAACTACCGCCGTCCGGGTGCCGGCGCTTATCCTCTGCGCGGACACAATAACGTTCAAGGCGCTTGCGACATGGGGACATTGCCAGGCTGGCTTCCGGGATATCAGCATATTACAGATGACGAAGCACGCGCCAAATTTGAAAAGGCTTATGGTGTGGAGATTGAAGGAAAACCAGGTTTAGACAATATTCAAATGCTTCATTCCATTGAAGAAGGCAAGATGAAGGCCATGTACCTTGTTGGTGAAGATATGGCACTGGTCGATTCGAATGCGAACCATGTGCATGATATTTTATCAAGCCTTGATTTCTTCGTGGTTCAGGACATTTTCCTGTCGAGAACGGCTCAATATGCCGATGTCGTCTTGCCTGCCACTCCATCTCTTGAGAAAGATGGAACGTTTACCAATACAGAGCGCCGTGTGCAGCGATTGTATCAAGCGCTTCCGACACTTGGAGACGCGAAACCGGACTGGTGGATTATTCAAGAGGTGGCAAACCGCTTAGGAGCCGGATGGAGCTACAGCCATCCAAGCGACATTTTCTCTGAAATGGCGAGTCTTTCTCCTCTGTTTGGAAAAGCCAGCTATGAGGTGCTTGAAGGCTGGAACACCTTCCTATGGGGCAGCTTCACAGGTGAAAGCACGCCGCTTCTGTATGAAGACGGATTTAATTTCCCAGACAAAAAAGCCCGTTTTGCACTGTCTGATTGGACTGAACCTGCCGCTTTCCCTGAAGAATATGATCTTCACATCAATAACGGCCGGATGCTTGAGCATTTCCATGAAGGAAATATGACAAATAAATCGAAAGGCATTCAATCCAAAGTGCCGAATGTATTCGTCGAAGTATCGCCGGAACTTGCACAGGAGCGCGGCATTTGTGACGGTTCACTGGTTCGCCTCGTATCTCCGTTCGGAGCTGTTAAATTAAATGCGCTCATTACTGACCGTGTGCGAAAAAATGAACTCTACCTGCCAATGAACTCGACAGACAAGGATTCAGCGATTAACTTCCTGACAGGGCCTGCGGCTGATAAACGCACAAACACGCCTGCTTACAAACAGACGAAGGTTCGCATGGAGGTGCTTGGAGGCTGCGAAAGCGCACCGCTTCCTAAAACAAATCCGCGTAACAAGAAACGGAATCCGCAAAACGGCGTCGAGGCAGAAAGAAAATGGAACCGTCCGGGTTATATCCATTTGACTGATTAAATGAAAGGGGGAAACGAAAATGGCCACTCCGATTACAACGATCAAAAAAGAAACAAAAACAGCGGAGCAAATCAAGCTTGAGAAAATCGAGGAGCTGAAGGAGCTGCTGACGGAAAATGAGGATGCCGTCTCGAAAACCATGACGTTAATGAGTGAACTTAATGAGCTTGGCATCTTTGATGCAGCAGCAAGCATGCTGAGGGCGAAAGAAGACATCGCCAAAATTGCGCTTGGCCAGGTATCTCGCGAGCCTGTCACAAACCTCATCAACACGATGATGGCGGCTGGAGGCGCTTTGACAAAGGCTGATCCTGCGTTTACAGGCAAGCTTTTAGAAAGCGTAATGGCGGGAACCGAACAGGCGCAAAGCTTTTTAAAAGAAGACAAGAAAGTCGGCATTCTCGATCTCTTAAAAGCGATGAACGACCCTGATATTAACAGAGCAGTCGGCTTCGGCCTTCAGTTTTTAAAAGGCATGGGAAAAGAGCTGCGGGAAGAATAACAAAAAAACAGCCATCAGTTGATGGCTGTTTTTTATTCGTCGGCTTCCTCCAAGCGCTTCTTATATACGAGTGAACGGTCGGCGCAAAAGAAAGCGCCGGCTAAAAACACGCAATCCGTCATAAACATAACTGATTTCTGGCCTAACGTTAAGCCCTGATCAGGAAGAACCGCGCCTATATATAAAAAAGTGCTGACTGCAAGCAAGGTAAAAGCGAAATGCTTGTAGTCTTCTTTTAATGATTTCATTCTATTCTTCTTCATAAAAGAATCACCTGCCAGATTCATAGTATATGACTATTATAATATACTCTGGCAGCTTACAGAGAAAGTAAATCTATCCATTTGTTATAAAATGTTAAGAGCCTGCTCGATATCTTCCAGCAAATCCTCCCCATCCTCTATTCCCACAGAGATTCTGATCAAGCCGTCTGTAATGCCGAGTTCAAGCCGGCGCTCTCTCGGAATAGAGGCATGTGTCATTCTAGCCGGAACAGAAATTAAGCTTTCTACAGCGCCCAGGCTTTCCGCAATTGTAAACAGCTTAAGTTTGCCTAAAAAGGCATCCACTCGCTCTTCACTGCCAATATCAAAGGAGATCATGCCTCCAAAGCCTGATCCTTGAGATTTCGCAAGCTCATGTCCCGGATGGTTTGGAGAACCAGGGTAATATAACGTTTGAACAGCAGGATGTTGCTCAAGAAAACTTGCGATTTTCCGCGCGTTTTGATCGATTGCTTCCATTCTGAGCCCCAGTGTTTTGATCCCTCTCATTAACAGCCATGAATCCTGAGGGCCGAGCACGCCGCCTGTTGAATTTTGCACAAAATGCAGCTCTTCTCCAAGCTCTTTCGAAGCTGTAATAACTAAACCGCCGACAACATCACTGTGTCCGCCGAGATATTTAGTCGCACTGTGAAGCACGATATCAGCGCCTAAAGTAAGCGGCTGCTGAAAATATGGTGTATTAAAGGTGTTGTCTACGATTAGAAGAACACCCGCTTTTTTCGCAATATCTGCCATCAGTGATAGATCGGTGATTTTGAGAAGCGGATTTGTCGGTGTCTCAATATAAATTGCCTTTGTATTGGGACGAATCGCTTTTTCGACTTCTTCTCCGCTGCTTGTATCCACAAAAGTTGATTCAATGCCGAGACGGTTAAGCACCTTTGTCATCACTCGATATGTCCCGCCGTACACGTCATCAGTCAAAACAACATGGTCTCCGCTGTTAAACAGCATCATAACAGCTGTAATTGCAGCCATTCCTGAGCTGAACGCATAACCTGCTTCCCCGGCTTCGAGCTCTGTCACAAGCGTTTCCAGTGCAGTTCTTGTCGGGTTGGCCGTTCTTGAATATTCATAGCCGGTATGCTGGCCTGCTTTCGGCTGCTTGTACGTGCTCACTTGATATATCGGAACGGAAACAGCTCCTGTTTTCTCATCACCTGTGATCCCGCCATGTACCATCAATGTTTTTTTCTTCATATCAGATGCCTCCTTCGTATATATGTTTGCTGATATATCGATCACTGCTGTCTGGGAATACTGTGACAATATTTGTTCCGGCAGACGATTTTTTCGCTTCCTCCAATGCCGCATAAAGCGCTGCACCTGAAGAGCTTCCGATCAGCAGGCCTTCTTTTTCAGCCGCTTCTTTAACAAGTCTAAAAGCATTCTCATCTGTTACCGTATATATTGCATCAAAATGGCTTTCATCCATATAGTCAGGGATAAACTCCATGCCGATCCCTTCTGTTTTATGAGCATGAGGCTCTCCGCCGTTTAATATGGAGCCTTCCGGTTCGACAATTACTGTTTTGACTGCGGGATGTTTTTCTTTTAAGAAGGATGCTGTTCCCGCGAATGTGCCTCCTGATCCTGCCCCAGCGACAAACGTATGAATCTTGCCGTCAAGCGCTTTCCATATTTCAGGCCCAAGAGTCTTATAGTAAGTCGATGGATTTACTTGGTTTTTAAATTGCAAAACACAATAGGAATTATCAATTTCCCTCTCCAGCTGTATCGCTTTTCGAATGGCTCCCTGCATTCCGTCTTTACGCGGCGTATGCACGATTGACGCTCCTAGCGCCTGCATAATTTGCTGCTTTTCTTTGCTGAAATGTTCCGGAACACAGAAAATGGCTTTTAAACCATGTTTTCTGGCGTTAAGGGCAAGCCCGATACCTGTATTTCCGGCCGTTGCCTCTATAATGACTCCCCCGGGCTTTACTTTGCCTGAATCCAGGGCGTCACGGATCAGCATATCTCCCAGTCTGTCTTTTATGCTTCCGCCAGGGTTCATCATTTCCAGCTTGGCATATACAGCCACACCTTCAGGAATATCAAAATTCTTCAAGCGGAGAAGCGGTGTATTCCCAATCAGCTCGGTAATGTCCGTAATAACTGTCATATATGTCCTCCTCCTTGATAGAGGTTGTTTTAGGGAAAACGGAGGAGAACACTCCCCCGTTTTAATGAATTCGTTTGATCACTTTTAACACAAGCTCTGTTGAGTGAACAGCAGCCTGCTCTAAAAATTGGTCAAATGATACAGGTGATTCTTTTCCTGCGATATCAGATAATGCTCTGATCACAACAAACGGCGTTTTAAACTGGTGGCACACTTGAGCGACTGCCGCTGCCTCCATTTCTACCGCATACAGATCAGAAAATCTCGCACGCACCTCTTCGACCCGCTTCGGATCATTCATAAAGGAATCGCCTGTTGCGATCGTTCCTTTTGCAACTTGAATGCCGTCAAGCTCAGAAATCGCTTCTTCAGTAATGCTGATCAGCGTTTCATCTGCGGCGTAAGCAGCCGGAAGGCCTGGCACCTGTCCGTATTCATAATCAAAGGCCGTTACATCTACATCATGATGGCGAACGTCAGTAGAAATGACAACGTCTCCCACATTCAGTGTATGATGAAATCCGCCCGCTGAGCCTGTGTTAATCACATAATCAGGCTTGTAGCGATCAAGCAGAAGTGTCGTGCTGATCGCAGCATTCACTTTTCCGATTCCTGATTTTAAAAGAATGACTTCAGTTCCTTCATATTGGCCTGTTGTAAATTCACAGTGCGCGATCGTTTCTGTTTTTGCATTTTCCAGTTTGTTTCTTAGGATGGTTACTTCCTCTTCCATTGCTCCGATGACTGCTAGTTTCATCTATACACATTCCCTTCACTTTACCGTTTGATCGCCTCCATTATCCACACGAAGTCGTTTTGCTGAATGAATTGGACTGCAAAACCTTCAGCTGTAAACATCTCTTTCATCGTTTCCAATGTGGGATAATGCTCCGTCTTTAAATCATTCGCCAGCTGATAAAAGCCCTGAGAACGTGCTTTATCAATGGCTTGATTATACGCTTCCTCGTGTTCAAAGACAGTATCGGCAAACACTATTTTATCATGCATGTGAAGGTATTTGCCATATTGCTTTATTGCGGCTCGTTTTTCTTCGTCAGTCAAATGATGAAAAGCATATGAACTGACAATCGTGTCAGCCTGAAATGGCGGTTCAGGGAATGTCAGGAAGTCTCCGTCAACAATTTCCGCCCTGCCGCGGAGCTTGTCAGATGCTAACTTGCGCATCGCCGGAGACGGCTCGACTCCAAATACAGATTTCCCCGCTTCAAGCAGTTTCGCTGTCAAGTTGCCGGTCCCTGGCCCAAATTCTAATACACGAATCCCTGACCGGCTGACAATGGCATTCAAAATATCATCATAGCCTCTGAATGCCTCTTTATACTGAATATCCAAACCTTGAACTGTTTGATCGTAAGTTGCGGCCCAATCCTCAAAAAGAGGGATAAATTCACGTCCCATAGTTGTCACACTCCATATTTTATAATTCCTATAAGCATACTATGAATTAATGATGGAACAGTTCCTATCTTACCATATCTTCTTGAAAGTAGGTACTAAAACACTTTGTGTTTTTTATCCAGTCATATATTGCGCGTACAGCGTAAAAAGGCTTATACTTCATATGACTTGTAAAGGCGGAGGGGTCGAAAGATGAATTTTCAATTGGATCTGATTAAAGACAAAGTAGAATTTTTCGAAGCGGCATCATTGCAGGAGCTTGAAAAGAAAATCAACACACAAATTGAAAACAATAAAGCGATCATGCTGCGTGTGAAATCTGTCTCGCATCAAACAGCTGTGGCAGACGGAAAATTTTTTTACAGCGCCGTTGTTCATTTTGCAGCTGAGGTGTAAAACAAAAGCAGCCGAAAGATTCGGCTGCTTTTGTTTATTTTAATTTTTCTACTTTTGTCGGCTTCCAGCCTTTTTCATCAACCCATGTAATCGTTACTTGATATTTCTCTCCGCTCGTTTTATCTAAAATCTTACCTTTGGCATCCTGAGGGCTGCCGTTATTTCCGAGCCAGAGAACGGTCATGTTATCTGTTGAAACACCGGTTGCATATGATATGGCTTTCAGCATCTCAGCCCAGTCTTGTGAGCTTGAGTCATAAGTGGCAGCATGCTCGCCCTTCTGCTCAGTTCCGACTGCCTTCCAGTCAGGATTTTCATACGTTTTTTCCACATCACTTGATGAGCCGCCTTCTGTGACTTTTGCGTCTTTAAGCGGGTCATCTGAATTTGAGTTTGAGTCTGAATCAGAATCAGAGTCATCACTTTTAGAAGAATCATCTTTTTTGGAATCTGAATCTGAGTCAGAAGATTTCTCAGAATCCTTTTCGCTGTCAGATGTATCTTTCTTACTGTCTTTTATATCCTCATCCGATTTCTTTTCCGTCTTTCCTGAAGCCGGAGATTCCTGTTTTTGCGCCGTTTCAGAATCCTTGCTGACATCTTTGCTAGAAGGACTGTTAATGAAGAGATTGGCTGCTACTACAACAATTAGAATAGATACGATTGCGATTAAGATGTTAAGCACTAAATTAGCTTTCCTGCGCTTATCACGGTTTTCATAACGAGATTGATTATTGCTCAATAATTCTGCACTCCTTTATCCCTCTTGGCTCAGCATATATTTTACCATGTGCTGAGAAGTTGTTCTATTTCTGATTGATTTCAATTTCGTGTACTTTTTTAACAATATCATAAAACACCGAATTTGTCAGAGCCTTATCCCCCGGCGTATCCATGTGCAATACGACAAGCGCGTATTTTGGCTTATCCGCGGGAAAATACCCGGCAAACCATTTTTCATAAAGCGTTTCTTTATCTTTTGAAAGCTTGCCTGTCTGGGCGGTGCCTGATTTCCCTGCTACAGTATACGAAAGATCCTGAAACCTTCTGCCCGTTCCGGAAGGAGATTCCACCACCCGCCGCAGCATTTTTTGAAGCTGCTGTGCCGTATATTTGTCTATTGTTTCTCCTTTAAGCTTCTGATCTTTAAACTTGACGAGCGTTGTGCCGTTTTTGTATTCAATCTGCTCTGCGATTTTCACCTGCCGCTTTTCACCGCCGCGGGCGATTGTCGCCATCATATTAGCTACCTCAAGCGGCGTTACCTTTACATTTTTCTGCCCGATCGCTGTTTGCGCAATTGCTTTTTTGACTGATTTGTCTTTTTCATCCCCCCAAATCACGCCGCTTTTTTCATTATAGAATTGGCGGAAATCTGACTCGTGGTACAGTTTTCCTTCCCAGCCTGCCCGATCTGTAAGGGACAGCTTTTCTGACATGTCTTCAATGACGGAATGGTCTTTCTTCATTAATTGTTCGGCAAGACTTGTAAACGTGTAATTGCAGCTTTGTGCGAAACTTTCTTCAAAGGACAGGGTTCCTTTGTCGTCTCCCGGTTCGCCGTACAGGTTTAAATTACAATTAAAGGTTTGGCTCGGCTTTACCGCGTTATGCTCAATCGCAGCTGCCGCTATCACAGTTTTAAAAACGGAGCCGGGATAGATTGGCGTCAGCATATAATTTTGAAGCGTGTTTTGCCTGGACACATCGGCATCCGGTTTGCTTACGATGCCCAACACACTGCTCTTTTCGATGTCCAGCAGCACCGCTCCTCCTTTTTTCAGCCCCTGATCATCTAGTATGCCTTCTATCGCTTTTTGAATGCTTTGATCAATCGTTGTTTTGACTTGGAGCGGATAAAATGAGTTGGCCTCAGCTGTATATTTGACGTCCATGCCGAACAAAGGGTTTCCTTTTCCGTCCACATGATACAAAAGCTTCGTGTCCTGTTCCGGGAGCAAAAACTCATCAAATGTCCTTTCTAAACCAGTTGTGCCGATTTTCGTTTTAATCGGCAGGTTTTCCTTTTCTGGATACTTATTGCGGAGAAGCGCCGGATCTTGATTGGTTGTGCCTATCGTATGCGAGGCAAGACTGGGCTTGTCTTCATTCTCCATATATACGCCGTAAATGCCAGGATATTTCAAAGAATTGATTTTTGTGATAGATTCCTTCGAAAGTGTTTTGATTTTCTTTTGATGTAAAATAACTGGTTTTTTCGATTTTGCAAGAGTCTGATGCAAATCATCTTCAGACATGCCGAGAATCTCTGCGACTTTTTTAATCGGCCAGTCCTGCGTTAACAGAAAAGGGAACAAGACAACCGCAGGCTCGCTTGTCCCAGTCAGCGCTTGTCCGTTTCGATCTAAAAACGCTCCTCTGCCGTCAGAAATGAGCACTTCCTCCGTTCTCTGATTAACACTTTCCTGTATTAAATTAATTTTCTTTTTCGAAAATGATTCTGTGAAAAACAGCTGGATTTCCGCGAGCCTCAGCAAAAGCAGAAAAAACACGATTAAAAAAGCCAGGACAGCCAGCTTCATTCGTTTCGATAACTTCATAAAAAAACACCTCACCCACATTGTGGACGAGGTGTTTCTTTGCTAAACGGATATTATGAAATTTTCACAATTTTCACGAGCATTTCTCCGCCCGGTGTCTGAACTGTGACTTCATCATCTACTTTTTTGCCAAGCAGGCTTTTAGCGATCGGCGAGTCGTTTGAAATTTTCCCTTCAAACGGATCAGCTTCAGCGCTTCCGACGATTGTATAAGATTCTTCATCACCATCAGGCAGTTCGACGAAAGTGACGGTTTTACCTAAACCGACAACGTTAGAGCCGCCGTCATCTTCAATGATTTTCGCATTGCGGATCATATTCTCAAGAGTCGTTACACGGCCCTCTACGAATGCCTGCTCTTCTTTCGCTGAGTCGTATTCAGAGTTTTCGGAAAGATCCCCGAAACTTCTCGCGATTTTGATGCGCTCTACTACTTCTTTTCGTTTAACCGTTTTCAAATATTCTAATTCTTGTTCAAGTTTTTGTTTTCCTTCTACAGTCATAGGAAAAACTTTCTCTTGTGCCATGTCCCTTCACTCCTTCTGGTTGTCCCTCAACATCTTCGATTATGTATGAGAGCATAAACTAAAATACAAGAATGAGAACACAGGGCAGTCCTCGTTCTTCTCTCCCATATTGGTACTGTTTATCTTAAACTGAATCTTGTGGTTCTGCAAATATTTCGCGTTTATAAACAGGGAAAGAAGGGAATTTACACATCCCCTTCCTGCCTATACATAATATGGTCAGAGTTATTTATGTCTATGCTATGGTATTACAAAATCGCGTTTTGTTCAAGAATGGTTTGAATTTTTGTGACCATCAGATCAATTGCAACGTGATTTTGTCCGCCTTCCGGGATAATAATATCAGCGTATCGCTTTGTCGGCTCAACGAATTGATTGTGCATCGGGCGGACAACAGACACATATTGTTCAATGACAGAATCAATAGAGCGTCCGCGCTCATTAATATCTCTCATAATCCGTCTGATGATGCGCAAGTCTGCGTCTGTGTCAACGTAAAGCTTGATATCCATCAGGTCGCGCAGCCTTTTATCCTCAAGAACAAGAATGCCTTCAAGAATAATCACGTCTTTCGGCTCTACGTGAACCGTTTCTTCTGACCGTGTGTGAAGCTTATAATCGTAAATCGGCTTTTCAATCGGACGGTAATTCAATAGGTCTTGAATATGCTCGATTAAATAGTCATTATCAAACGCAAGCGGATGATCATAGTTTGTATTCAGCCTTTCTTCAAATGGAAGATGGCTTTGGTCTTTATAATAGAGGTCTTGCTGGATCATTAAAATCGAGTGCCCTTTGAATTGTTCATAAATTGAACGTGTTACACTCGTTTTTCCTGAACCGGAACCTCCTGCGATTCCAATGACTACTGGACTCTTACCCATGGGTGATTACTTCCCCTTTCTCATCATGTTGCTCGGATAAATCTTTTTGTCTAATTTGAATTTGACAATTTGCAGGGGATGGCGGGCAGCGTCTAGCTCATTTCCGTCTTCGTCCCAAATGGTTTCAATCGTATGTGTAAAGTTTTCGATTTCCGGACCGAAAAATTCTACTTCGTCGCCTTTTTTGAAGAAATTGCGCTGCTGAAGAGTGACCATTTGTGTATCCTCATCATAATTCAGCACTAAGCCGACAAAATCAAATGTTGTTTTTTTGCCGTGTTCGCCAAACATTTGCTCTTCATAGCCTGGTGTTCCTTCGAAGAAAGCTGTCGCAGTGTCACGGTTGGCGCATTTATCAAGCTCTTCCAGCCATTCTTTTTGAATCACAAAGTTATCGGGATCAGCGCAATAAGCGTCAATCACTTTACGATATACGCTGACAACTGTCGCTACGTAGTGAATGGATTTCATCCGTCCTTCAATCTTTAAGCTGTCGATGCCCATTTCAATCATTTTCGGAATCGACTCAATCAGCTTCAAGTCTTTCGGACTCATTGCAAACGGAGCGTCTTCTTCACTGTATAAAGCAACGGCATTGGCACCGTCGGTTTGATATAAATCATAATCCCAGCGGCATGACTGGCAGCAGCCTCCGCGGTTGGAATCGCGGGCTGTCATGTGATTGCTCAAGACACAGCGGCCGGAGTATGCAATACACATCGCACCGTGAATAAAGGATTCGATTTCGATATCTACTTTTTCTTTCATTTCTCTGATTTCGAGCGCGCTTGTCTCACGGGCTAACACCACACGGTCAAGCCCTTCTTCCTTCCAGAACTGAACAGCCTTCCAGTTGGAGAGAGATTGCTGCGTGCTCAAGTGAACCTCAACATGAGGAGCTACTCTGCGGCAGGTTTCGATAATAAGCGGATCTGCCACAATGATGCCGGCAACATTGGCGTCACCGAGAGCTTTTAAATAATCTTCAAGCCCGTCAATATTCTCATTATGGGCAAAAATGTTTGTCGTGACGTAAATTTTCGCGCCGTATTTTTTCGCAAATTCGACGCCCTCTGCGATTTCTTCAATCGTAAAGTTATCCGCATTCGAACGAAGCCCGTATTCCTGCCCTCCGATAAAGACGGCATCCGCTCCGTAATGTACAGCAATTTTCAGCTTTTCAAGATTCCCCGCAGGCGCGAGAAGCTCTGGCTTTTTCGTAATCACACGCTTACCATCAACTATTTTAGAAATCTTATCATTTACGGCAGTCATAGCGTAACCTCCTTTTCATTAATAAACCGTTTCTTTAAAGAAGAAGCCGGTATCTATTTTTCTGTTTACTGGCTGAATGTTTTCAATACGTTCGATCCAGTCTTCTTTTTTCGCTTCGTAATCGTCACGGTTTTCCGTACACAGATCAATCGCTTCTCTGTACATGCTGGTGACTTCCACTAAGTATTCAGATGATTTCAGAACACCGTCGATTTTGAAAGAATCGACTCCCGCATCTATCAGCTCTTCAAGTTCATCAATAATGCACACATCGTTCGGGCTCATGATATGTGTGCCGTTCTCATCTTCGAAAATCGGATATTTATTATGGCGTTCCTTATCATGCAGGAACATGCCGGATTCCTTTTTCTTTCTTTCAATGTCCATGACTTTGCCTTGGTATTCGAAATAGTTTCCGATCAAGGAACGTTTCGACTGGAACATGCAGGTCATTCCATGCACCTGAACTTCAATTTCAACTTCTGCGTTTTCTTTGATCTCAATAATGCTGTCCATATTTAATTCTCTGGCAAGCACAGATCGAGCTGCGCCTTTACGTCCCCAGTAGTTGCATGTATAATAGTTGGTTCCTGTCGTTTCTGTGCTCCAATGAAGCTTCAGATCCGGCGCTGATTCACGTGCAGCCATAAGAACGGCAGGATCGCCGAATACAGCCGCATCAACGCCCGTTCCCGCTAAGAAAGCGAGATAATCGCCAAGTTCTCCCACTTTATCGTTATGAAAAATTCCATTTACGGCAACGTATACTTTTGCTCCTTCGTTATGGGCAATGTCTACCGCTTTCGTTACATCCTCACGGGAAAATTCCCCCGCTAATCTCAGACCGTATCTCTGTTCCCCAACTAAAAACGCAGTTGCCCCCGCCTGAATCAGCGGCAAAATGTCTGCCGTACTTGTCGGTGTGACTAAGAGCTCTGGTTTTTTCATGACGTTCACCTCTTCTTTTTACTGATCGCAAGCCCGTCCCCAACAGGGATAATCGCAGTTTGATAATCAGGATGATTCATCAGCCAATGATTATACTCATCGATTTTTGATACCAGCCTGCGCCTTCTTTTTGGTTCTATTTTGCTGTAATCCTCTGCCACCAGACCTTTAAACAGCACGTTGTCTGTTAAAATCACCCCGTCTGGCGAAAGCATCGGTTCGTATAAGTGAAAAAAGTTTTGATATTGACCTTTAGCAGCATCAATGAAGATCACATCATATGGCGCTGTGACATGAACGGCTTCTGCTAATTCGAGCGCGTCCCCGTAAAACACATGGATTCGGTCATCAAGCTGAAAATCCTTTATGTTGTGAACAGCTTCCTCATGGCGTGTCTCATTGCGTTCAATCGTATATATTTCTGCAGACGGCAGTGCCAGCGCCATTCGAATGGCCGAGTAACCGATAGCCGTTCCGATCTCCAGTATTTTCTTCGCCTGTTTGACAGACAAAATTTGGAGCAGCACTTCTATGCCCGCTTTTTCCATAATCGGAACATGATGTTCTTCCGCATATGCTTCCAGTTTCCTCACGTTATCCGGCTGAGGCTTCAATAATGCTTCTATATAGTCATTTATTTGTTCATAGCGGTCTGTCACAACAAACAGCCTCCCGTTCTAAAAAGGAGTGCCCCAGTCTTTGACACAGGACACTCTCTGAGCACAACTTGTATACGTTAGTAAACAACCCGATATATTTTATCATAAAACCTTGCGGAATGCGAATAAAAGGAGAGCTTTTGCTCTCCTTTTATTTCTGATTTTTTGCCGAAATATATTTTTCTTTTGCTTTATTATGTTCTTTTAATGTTTTCGTAAATACGACCTCACCGTTTGATTTTGCTAAAAAGTACAGATAGTCCGTTTTATCCGGATGAAGCGCCGCTTCCCAAGACGACATTCCGGCATTGGCAATCGGTCCTGGCGGCAGACCGGTGTTTTTATACGTATTGTACGGCGAATCGATTTCAAGGTCTTTATAAAGCACCCGGTCTTTATGCTTTCCAGCCGCGTACAAGACGGTCGGATCGGTCTGAAGCGGCATCTTCTTTTTCAGCCTGTTATAAAAGACGCTGGAAATTTTATGGCGATCCGCTTTTTCAGTCGCTTCCTCTTCGATCAAAGAAGCCATCGTCAGCAGCTTATGCACAGAAAGCTTTTCTTTCTTCATTTCTGTTTTGTATGTCTTCACATAAGAATCTGTCTGTTTCATCATCTCAGTTATGATGTTCTCAAGCGACGTATCCGGATCGTTGAATGGATATGTAGCCGGGAATAGGTATCCTTCCAGCGGATGCTTTATATTTTTCTGAAAAACATCGTTTGTAACGGTGTCCGGAAATTCCTTTTTCAGCTGATTGATAAACGTTTTATCGTCCAGCTTTGCCATGACCTGTTTTTTTGAGTATTTCGTTTCCTCCGCAATGGCGTCGGCGATCTGTGTCAGCTGTTTCCCCTCAGGGACCGTGATTTGAAAGGCGTAGTTTGTTGCTCCGCTTGTCAGCTTCTTGATAATGGCATCCAGATCCATTCCTTTGTTCAGATGGTAGTACCCGGCTTGGAATCCGGAAGCTTTTTTATATTTCACATAATACTGAAATGCCTTTTCACTTTTTATGACATTGTTTTCCTTCAAAATCGTTGCGATCGCAGATACAGACGATCCGCTCGGAATGTTAATATTAACTGTCGTTTTATTGTTTTTTTCAACAGGTTCCAGCAGTGATTTCCCATATAAAAATGCTCCGCCTATGATGAGAAGCAGCACAATAATGGAAGACAGTACAATTCTTTTTTTATTTAAAAATGATTTTTTTTGCTGATTAATATACATAAGGTCTCCTCCCATCAGCTTTTATACTACATGATTCATGCTGTTTCGGCAATTTATTACAAAAAAAGGTCTCTTTATAAGCAGAAAAAAGCCGGAGCAGTATAGGCTCCGGCTTTTGGCGCGGTTTTACTCTTCGTCTTCTTCCGCTAAAAACGTGTTTAATGTCTCTTCGATCATATCCCATTCTTCATCGGTTTCGATCGGGAATAGTTCGCCGTCTTCACCATCTTCGTTTGGCGTAAAGCTGGAAGCAAGAATTTCTACTTCTTCATCATTCTTTGTTTCAATTGGGTAGTACAACACATAAGATTTGCCAAACTCTTCGTTTTCAAATGTAAACAGCACTTCGCAAAGCTGTTCATTTCCTTGTTCGTCAACAATTGTAATATTTTTTTCGCCGTGTTCCATTATATTCACCTCTGGCTTTAATTTAAGCTGTCAAGATATCCTTGCAGAATCATAACAGCCGCCATTTTATCAATGACTTTTTTTCGTTTCTGCCTGCTGACATCAGCGGCAATCAGCATTTTTTCAGCCGCCATTGTAGTAAGACGCTCGTCCCACAGCACAACAGGAACATTGTACGTGGTTTCAAGCACTTTCGCAAATGTTTGGCTGGCTTCACCTCTCGGGCCGACTGTTCCATTCATGTTTTTAGGAAAGCCGAGCACGATCTTATCTATAGTATAGTCTTTTGTCAGTTCAGATAAACGGGGTAATCCGTAATCGCCCTCTGCTTCATTTATCTTTATGGTCTCAATGCCTTGAGCAGTCCAGCCCATTTCATCGCTCAGAGCAACACCGAGTGTTTTGGTTCCTAAATCGAGCCCTAATATTCTCATTGTTTATTTACGCCTCTTTATGCTGTTCTAAATAAGACTTCACCAATTCCTCGATTAATTCGTCTCTTTCAAGTTTGCGAATTAAATTGCGAGCGTCACGATGCCTAGGAATATAAGCGGGATCACCTGACAGCAAGTATCCGACAATCTGATTGATTGGATTGTAGCCCTTTTCCTGAAGCGCGTCATAAACAGTAATCAGCACCTCATTTACGTTAGTCTCGGCAGAATCATCGGAGAAATTAAATTTCATCGTTTTATCAAACGAGCTCACCGTTTTGCACCTCTTTCCCAAATTCGCAGGCAAAGTTCAGCCTGGGGTCCTAATCTTACCATCATTCTACACTACATGGGCAAATTATAAAACGGATTTCACCCAATCTTCTACAGAAGCCAATGCTTCTTCTAATTTTTCCGGCTGTTTGCCGCCTGCCTGTGCCATGTCCGGACGGCCTCCGCCGCCTCCGCCGCAAACTTCTGCGGCTTGTTTGACAAGCTTGCCGGCATGAAGGCCTTTCTCAATCAGATCCTTTGTAACACCTGCAGAAATATTGACTTTATCATTTTGCACAGCGCCAAGCACGATGACCGCAGAGCCGATTTTTGCTTTCAGTTCATCAACCATTGTGCGGAGATGGTTCATGTCTTTGGCGTTTACCTTTTCCGCAAGCACGCTGACACCATCAACTTCTTTTACTTTTGATAGAATCGCGCCTGCTTCAACGTTGCCGAGTTTCGCCAGAAGAGATTCATTTTCTCTTTGCGCTTCCTTCAGCTCAGCCTGCAGCGCAGCAACGCGCTTCGGCACTTCTTTGATATTTGTTTTCAGTTCGTCGGCAGTCTGCTTCAAAACTGAGATCTGGCTGTTCATTTCCACGTAAGCGCCTTGTCCTGTTACAGCTTCAATCCGTCTAGTGCCCGCTCCGATTCCAGACTCAGATACGATTTTAAACAAGCCGATTTCCGCTGTGTTGCTGACATGGCATCCGCCGCAAAGCTCAAGGCTGTAATCTCCGACTTGAACAACCCTTACAATATCACCGTATTTTTCTCCGAACAGAGCCATAGCTCCCATTTCTTTTGCTTCAGCGATCGGTTTCAGATCAATGCTGACCGGGATGCTTGCCCAAATCTTTTCGTTTACAATGACTTCAATTCGTTCGAGTTCTTCTTTTGTCACTTGCCCGAAGTGTGAGAAGTCAAAACGAAGGCGGTTTTCATTCACAAGAGAGCCCGCCTGATTGACGTGCGTTCCAAGAACATCCTTCAAGGCCTGGTGCAATAAGTGCGTTGCCGTATGGTTTTTAATCACGCCGCTTCTCATATGATCTTCAACCTCAGCTGTTACATGCATGCCTTTTTGAACGGTTCCGCTCTCGACAACACCTTCATGCACATGCTGGCCGTTCGGCGCTTTTTGCACATCTTTCACTTTTACCACTGCCTGCTCGCTGCGCAAAAAGCCTTTGTCGCCGATTTGACCGCCGCTTTCCGCATAGAAAGGTGTTTCGTCAAGAATGATCTGTACAGTTTCGCCTTCATGTGCTTCTTCAATTAACTGGCCGTCCTGCAGAAGCACAATCACATTGGCATCAGCCTTTGTTTGGGAGTAGCCGACAAATGTGCTTTCTTCTGTTACGTCGCGTAATGCACCGCCCTGCACCTGCATGCTGCCGACATCCTGACGTGCATTTCTGGCCCGCTCGCGCTGCTGGTTCATTTCTTCTTCAAAGCCTTTATGGTCAACTGTCATGTTCTCGTCTTCCGCATATTCTTCAGTCAGTTCAACCGGGAATCCGTAGGTGTCGTAAAGTTTAAAGACATCCGCACCTGAAATGACGCTGCTGCCCTTATCTTTTTCCTTTTTGATCATTTCTGACAAGATGGCAAGCCCTTCATTCAATGTTTCGTGGAAGCGTTCTTCCTCCGTTTTTATGACCTTTGAGATGAATTCTTCCTTCTCTTTTACTTCAGGGTAGAAAGCAGTCATGATCTCAGCAACAACCGGCACAAGATCGTACATGAACGGACGGTTGATGTTGATCGTTTTGGCATAACGCACAGCGCGGCGCAATAAACGTCTTAATACATAGCCGCGTCCTTCATTAGACGGAAGCGCCCCGTCACTGACAGCAAAAGCAACCGTTCTGATGTGGTCGGCGATGACTTTAAATGCAGTGTCTTTTACATGGTCTTGGCCGTATGCTTCACCGGAAATCGTTTCTGTCGCTTTGATGATTGGGACAAACAAATCAGTATCGAAGTTTGTCGGGACATTCTGGATGACAGATACCATTCTTTCAAGTCCCATGCCTGTATCAATGTTTTTCTTCGGAAGCGGTGTATAGGTGCCGTCCGGGTTATGGTTGAACTCAGAGAATACAAGGTTCCATACTTCAAGGTAACGGTCATTTTCTCCCCCAGGATAAAGCTCTGGATCATCTGGATCGTTCCCATACGCTTCACCGCGGTCGTAGAAAATTTCTGTGTTCGGTCCGCTCGGCCCTTCGCCGATGTCCCAGAAGTTCCCTTCCAGGCGAATAATTCTTTCTTCCGGAATACCAATTTTTTTCGCCCAGAACTCATATGCTTCTTCATCTTCGGGATGAACCGTCACAGAAAGAAGCTCTTCATCAAAACCAATCCACTTGTCACTCGTTAAAAACTCCCAAGCCCATGTGATCGCTTCTTCTTTAAAATAATCGCCGATGGAAAAGTTTCCGAGCATTTCAAAGAATGTGTGATGGCGCGCGGTTTTACCCACATTTTCAATATCGTTTGTTCTGATTGCTTTTTGAGCGTTTACGATTCTTGGATTTTCCGGCACAACGCGGCCGTCAAAATATTTTTTCAGCGTCGCAACACCGCTGTTGATCCAAAGCAGTGAAGGATCTTCATGAGGCACTAATGACGCGCTCGGCTCTACAGCATGTCCTTTTTCTTTAAAGAAATCCAAAAACATTTGACGCACTTCAGCAGAAGTTAAGTGTTTCATTGTATTTCCTCCTCTATAAAAATCGAAATTCTCTTCAGTGACAGCAAAAAAGCCCTCCCCCTATGCAAACACACGTTTACACAGGGACGAGAGCTGTCTCGCGGTACCACCCTGATTACGGGCCTTATGATTCGCCCGTCACCTTTCATCCAATAACGCAGGATGTGCGGCAGCGATTAACTGCACTCAGGATTAGCTTCCTCCGATCTTCTGATAAAGCTCCTTTCAGCTTGCGGAGCTTCTCTCTTTAACAGGGCTTCGGCGTACTCAGATCCGTCACTCGAGATTCGTATGTATTCTACGAGAAATTATAGACAAGCGGCACGCCAATGTCAATGCTCCGTCCGCATCCGCAGAAAATGGATCATCATTACTTTTAAAACAGCCGCAGCAGGCACTGCCAGTATCATGCCGACAATCCCCGCCAGCTCTCCTCCGGCAAGAAGCGCAAGCATAATCACTACCGGGTGCATCTTGAGGCTTCTGCCGACAATAAACGGACTGAGGACATTTCCTTCCAAAAATTGAAGTACAAACACCGTAATGACAACGACAAGAACGGCCTTCACAGAAATCGTCATTGCAATCAAAAGCGCAGGAACAGCGCCGATAAAGGGACCGAAGTATGGGATGACATTCGTAATACCCGAGATAAGACCCAGTATCAGCGGATACGGAAGGCCAAATATCCAAAATGTAATACCGGCTACGGCTCCGAGAATCAAGCAGACGAGCAGCTGGCCGCGAATGTAATCACCGAGAGAATCATCTACATCAAGCAAAAAAGCGCTGCCCCGCTTCCTCCACGACTTCGGCGTCAAATACCACACCGTTTTTTTCATCAATTCGATGTCCTTGACCATATAAAACACGAGAAAAGGAATCGTTGCCGCAATTAAGAAATAGTCGAGCACTTTACGGATTCCGCTGATTGCCCCTTCGATTGTGCCGGCGAAAAACGCCTCTGTCTGCCTAATCATTTTGTCTATGCGGTCATGCATGCCGTCCGGCCAGTCATCTGTATGGTTATGCACATGAAGAAGGAGCCCATTGTACGTCTCGGCAAACATAGGTATATTTTCCGACAAGTCCGTCAGCTGCACAATTAAAACGGGCACACCTTTATATAATGCCCACCCCAGCCCGCCAAAAAAAAGGACGTAAATCACCAAAATGCTTAAAGTCCTTGGCAGACCTTTGTCATGAAGCCACTCAGTGACCGGAAGTAATAAATAAGAAATAAAAATAGAAATGATCAAGGGAATAAAGATCGATTTTATGACGAGCCACAGGGGAGACCATAACATATCTAGCATACAAAAGACATAGACTGTTAACAGGACCAATAAACAAATGGCCACCCATAACAAAAGCTGCACCGGTTTCTGGAGCATCTGCTTTCACCTCTTCTATATCTTTTGAGGATTATAGGGAATTATTCTCTTATGTTTTCTTTACACAGACAAATGGAATGGATATTTGCGTTAAATTTTCAGAAAAGTTTGACCCTTTTGCACTAAGGTATGCATCATATCGTGTTGTTACTTTCCTCAACCTTGTAAGTTAGTTACATTTACACATAATTATTGAAGTTTCTGTTAGGAGGATTGTGATGATCTCATTTCAAAATGTAAACAAGCATTACGGAGATTTTCATGTGTTAAAGCAGATTAACCTGCAAATCGAAAAAGGTGAAGTCGTCGTCATTATCGGCCCATCCGGTTCCGGAAAAAGCACTTTGCTCAGATGCATCAACAGGCTGGAGACAATTAACGAAGGAACACTTACCGTAAACGGCACAGTTATTAATGACAGAAAAACTGACATTAATAACGTACGGCGAAATATCGGAATGGTGTTTCAGCACTTTCATTTATATCCTCATAAAACCGTGCTGCAAAATATTATGCTGGCGCCCGTAAAAGTACTCGGACAATCCGCTGAACAAGCAAAGGGAACTGCGCTGTATTACCTTGAAAAAGTCGGAATCCCTGAGAAAGCAAACGCCTATCCTTCCCAGCTTTCCGGCGGGCAGCAGCAGCGTGTGGCTATTGCCCGGGGACTGGCGATGAAGCCGGAGGTCATGCTGTTTGACGAGCCGACATCGGCGCTCGATCCGGAAATGATCGGTGAAGTGCTTGATGTGATGAAAAACCTCGCCAAAGAAGGCATGACAATGGTTGTCGTGACGCATGAAATGGGGTTTGCGAGAGAAGTGGCGGATCGTATTGTCTTTATTGATGAAGGAAACATTCTGGAGGAAGCAGCACCGGCTGAGTTTTACGCAAACCCGAAGGAAGAACGGGCACGCCTATTCTTGAGCCGTATTTTAAATCATTAAAAAGAGAAATGGGGGAGTTTGTGTGAAAAAGATTTTATCGTTAGCATTGATTTCTTTAATCGCTGTTGTCATGCTTGCTGCATGCGGAAGCAAGGGGTCAAACGGAGAAAGCGCAAAGGATAGCAAAAAAGATACATTAGCTGCCATTAAAGATCAAGACAAAATTGTTTTCGGTGTTAAAACCGACACCAGGCTGTTCGGCCTGAAAAACCCAAGCTCAGGTGATATCGAGGGATTTGACATCGACATTGCCAAACAAATCGCTAAAGATATTTTAGGGGACGAAAACAAAGCTGAATTTAAAGAAGTCACATCAAAAACAAGGATTCCGATGCTTCAAAACGGAGATATCGACGCCATTGTCGCAACGATGACGATCACTGATGAACGAAAAAAGGAAGTTGACTTTTCCGATGTCTATTTTGAAGCAGGCCAATCACTTCTCGTGAAAAAAGGCAGCAAGATCAAAAGTATTGAGGACCTTGGCAAAGGCTCGAAAGTTCTCGCTGTAAAAGGCTCCACTTCCTCTCAAAACATACGCGAAAAGGCGCCAGATGCGAGTGTATTAGAGTTCGAAAACTACACCGAAGCCTTTACAGCGCTGAAATCCGGTCAAGGCGATGCTCTCACAACGGATAATGCCATTTTATACGGAATGGCTGACGAGAATAAAAATTATCAATTAACAGGAGAACCATTCACGGATGAGCCATATGGAATTGCCGTAAAAAAAGGACAATCGGCTCTCGCGAAAGAAATTAACGCTTCTCTCGAAAAGATGAAATCGGACGGTAGATATGACGAGATTTATAAAAAATGGATTAAAGAAGAACCAGCTGAATAACGAACATCCCGGGGTGAGCAGGCGATGCTCATCCCGATTTTATAAGGAGAGTGAATAAAGCATATGAATGTGTCTATTCTATTCGATAACTTCGACATGTATATGGACGGTTTTTACCACACGCTGCTCGCAAGCCTGATCGCGCTGGCCGGCAGCTTTGCGCTTGGCGTTCTTGTCGCGGTGATGAGAATAACAGTATTTAAGCCCTTGCAATGGCTCGGGACGGCTTATGTCGAATTTATCCGCAATATCCCTTTGCTTTTGATCACATTTGTCTTTTACTTTGGACTTCCAAATGCGGGTCTGAGGCTGGATGGATTCCAAGCGGGTACCGTTGCGCTCACAATTTATACGTCTGCTTTTATCGCAGAAGCCATCAGAGCCGGCATCCAGTCTGTTTCAAAAGGGCAAATGGAAGCAGCAAGATCGTCAGGCTTTACCTACAGCCAGGCAATGGTATATATCATTTTGCCCCAGGCGATCAAAATTGTGATCCCCCCCTTGGGCAATCAATTTTTAAACTTGGTCAAAAACTCGTCTATTCTCGGGGTTGTTGCCGGATTGGATCTCATGTATCAGGCGGATTTGGTGTCATCAAGCACGCTCGTCGTTTTTGATGTCTATATCTTTGTGGCACTCTTTTACTTAGTACTGACGATACCGCTTAGTATCGGTGTTAACTATTTGGAAAAACGGCTGGAAAGAAGCTATTGATAAGGAGTGAAAACCATTGGATTTCATCGGAGCTTATTCATCTGAACATTTAGCTTTTTTATGGGACGGCTTTCTCGTCACACTGTACGTTGCATTTATTTCTATCATTCTGAGCTTTATTTTTGGGTTGATCGCAGGTACTCTCCGCTATGCGAAAATCCCAATTCTTTCTCAACTGATTGCCGTTCTCGTTGAAACGATCAGAAATCTCCCCTTATTATTAATTATTTTCTTTACATTTTTCGCCCTGCCGGAAATCGGGATCAAACTTGAAATTACAGCTGCCGCTATTACAGCCTTAACAATCTTTGAATCCGCCATGCTTTCTGAAATCATACGGAGCGGCCTGAATTCAGTTGACAAAGGGCAAATTGAAGCGGCGCGTTCCTCCGGTCTTAGCTATACACAGACACTTTTCTCTATTGTGATGCCTCAGGCGCTTCGCCGGATGGTTCCGCCGATCGTAAGCCAGTTTATTTCTTTATTAAAGGATACATCGCTAGCTGTTGTGATTGCGCTGCCTGAGCTTATTCATAACGCGCAGATTTTAAACGGGCAAAGCGCTGACGGCAGTTATTTTTTCCCGATTTTTCTGCTGGCGGCATTGATGTATTTTGCAGTCAATTACAGTCTGTCACTTGCAGCCAGACGCCTAGAGGCACGCCAGACATAAAAAGGATACTCTAAAGAGAGTATCCTTCATTCCTTAAAACATCTTCATCATTCTTTTTCTCATCCGCTTCATGCTTCGATTATTCAGCATGTCAGATTGAGTCGCCATTCGGTACACGAGAGCCCCGGCTCCCAGCGCCAAAAGAGAAGTCATTGTCCGATTCATCCTGCGCATCTCCTTTCGTTATTAAAAATTGATGCTGCGTTCATCCTCAGAAAACAAATCATCCAGGCTGCTTAGCGTTCCGTCTTCTTCCACTTGATGAGTTTCAATCTTCCCTTTGACCACTGTCAGCTCAATGAAACAGCCCCAGCAATAATATTGGTTCACGCCGATTTTCCCGATATCCTTACTTTTGCAGTTCGGGCATATAAGCATATCTCACACCTCTATCCGTTCAGAACGATCTCGTCTTTCCGCACCTCTACAAGCGAATCCGCTCTTTGGATCTGGCGTTTGCACCCCGCTAAGTCAGAAAAGAAACCGTCCGAGAGTTCATATGCTACGATTATGCCCTTGTCCAAACAAAAGTATACATCTTCCAGCATCCCCAAAATATCACCCTCTTGCGATTTCACGAGCTTCATTTTCATCTGCTCATATGTGAAGCATGATTTCGGAAGAGGCAAAAGCTGTTCTGAATTGACTGCGGCCAATATCCGGTCATGAAGAATGCAACTGATATCACATGCTCGTAAAAGCGCATGATGGTTATGAAAAAGACGTTTTTGTTCAAGAATAAATCCGAGACAATTTCCCTCAAGAGAAAAACAAATATCAGAAATCGTCCCAAGATAAAAAGAAGTTTGTTCTGAATATACAGGAAATCCTTCTACCTCATGGCATGTTCTCAAAGTGTGATCAACCACCTTTTGTTGAACAGGCTTAGGTTTTGCTTTTCGCCTTTGACACATACGATGAAATCACTTCCACCCCCAATGAAAAAAGCTCCCGCAAACACGGGAGCCCTTTTTACAGCTGTTCTTCTTTCATAAAATCGAATGGCGTAATGCCTTCCATTCCGATATTTGCGTCGTGCACGCTGAACGGGAGCTCTTTTTGCAAAGCCGCAAGCTCAGCATCCATTTCAGCCACCTGCGCTGACAGCCTGTTTTTTAATGAGGTCTGTCTGACAGTCGCGTCATTATTTTTCACGCCCCACTCCAGCGCTTCCTCTTCCCCGCATAAAATGAGAAATTTCTTCGCCCTCGTGATGGCGGTATATAGAAGGTTTCTTCTGAGCATTCTATAGTAGCCCTTCACTACAGGAAGAACCACGATCGGAAATTCACTGCCCTGCGATTTATGAATAGAGCAGCAATACGCATGAGTAAACTGACTGAAGTCTTTTTTCGTAAACGTCATTTCATTGCCGTCAAAAGAGACAACAGCCATGTCTTCTTTTTCTGTATTTTCCTTCGCATAGAAAATGGAAGTGATTTCTCCAATATCGCCGTTAAACACATTGTTTTCCGGCTGATTGACAAGTTGCAAAATTTTATCCCCAGTTCTAAAGACAACGTCACCGAACTTAATTTCCCTCCGCTTTTCTTTTGGAGGGTTTAAAATATCCTGCAGCATCACATTCAGCTCATTGATTCCGGCTTTCCCTCTGTACATTGGGGCGAGGACCTGTATATCTTTTGCCGTATATCCTTTTTTCAATGCATTCGCGACAACCTTCTCAACCACTTCTTTAATTTGCGAACCACCGCAGCGAATAAAGGAACGATCCTTTGTCGGGGCCGTCAAGTTGTTCGGAAGCAGCCCGTTTTTCATCTCGTGGGCAAGCTCGACAATCGACGATCCTTCCGCTTGCCGGTAGATGTCTGTCAGTCTTACGGTCGGAATCACCTGGGATGCCAAAAGGTCTCTGAGCACTTGACCGGGTCCGACGGAAGGCAGCTGGTCTTCGTCTCCGACAATGATGATTTGAATATGGTCAGGGATCGCTTTGAACAAATGATTCGCAAGCCATATATCAAGCATACTCGCTTCATCGATAATCAAAAGCTTCCCTTCAATCGGCTGGTCCTCTGTATGAGTAAATCCTTCCGCGCCATTCCAGCCGAGCAGCCGGTGTATCGTAACCGCCGGAAGACCCGTTGACTCACTCATTCGTTTCGCCGCTCTACCTGTAGGCGCGGCCAGCACAATCGGAAAGGCTTCATCTTTTTTATAATCCGACGGATCAAGCGAAGCACCGTGGAGTTCTCCATACAATTCCACAATGCCTCTGATGACCGTTGTTTTACCGGTACCCGGCCCTCCCGTTAAAAGAAGCATCGGTGACGACAGAGCTTTTTGTATCGCTTCCTTCTGACTCGGCGCGTACTGAACATTCATACGCTCTTCCAATTCTCCTAAAGCCAGAAGGAATTCTGATTCAGGAAACTGATCGTCATATTCGGTTTGGCTTGCGATCTGTTTCACACGCTTTGCAACATTTTGTTCAGCGAAAAACAGCGACGGAAAGTAACATCGTTCATCTTCAATGACAATATCCTTATTTTCTCCAAGCGCAATAATTGCGTTAGCGGCATCCATTTCTGTAATGCGCTGTCCATCTGCCGCTGACTGATTTAACAGCGTTTGGGTTTCGATAATCAGCTGCTTCGTTTCTATGTACGTATGCCCTTCTGAAAGGCATGTCGTTTCAAGCGTGTACAAAATAGCCGCTTTTATCCGCTCAGGATGATTCCCTGAGAGCCCCATTCTTCCGCCAAGCTCATCTGCTTTTCCAAAGCCTATGCCTTCCACGTCTCTCACAAGCTGATAAGGGTTTTCCTGAATTTTCTCCAGCGTCTCGGATTCATAGGCCTGATAAATTTTCATAGACAGCTGAGGGCCGAACCCAAATTGATTCAGCGAAATCATAATTTGCTCCAGTCCCTGATGCCGCTGCAAAGCACCGGCAAGGGTGTCAGCTTTCTTTTTTGACAGTCTGGGAACATCATAAAGGACTGAAGAATCAGCCAAAATTTTATTAATCGCACTGTCACCCAGTTTTTTCACAATCTCTTCAGCGGTTTTTTTACCGATTCCTTCAAACAGATCGCTCGACAAATACTGAATGACGCCTTCTTTTGTTGTCGGGATCTCCTTTTTGAAATGCTCAGCTTGAAATTGCAGTCCGAACTTTGGGTGAGTAACGGTTTTTCCGTAAAACGTGTAGGTCTCTTCTTCTTGAAGCGCAGGGAAGTAGCCCGTCACGGATACGACTTTATCTTCAATAGCTTCGGAGGTCTCTGTGACTTTCACTTTCAGAACCGTATATAAATTGGCGTCATTGTGATAAATGACGGTGTTTACTGTCCCTTTTAAAAAGGGCTCCTCCTCCATTTTCAGCTGATCCGGGTGCTGCTGCACGAGCCGTCCCTCCTCCTGAGCTTTTTATGATGGGTCGATCAGTTTTTTTGCATGAAGCGCCAGCATATGATCGGGCTGGATTTCGATAGCCTTGTCCAGCATTTCAAGCGCTTTTTCACGATTTTCTTTATAAGCATAAGCGACACCGGAATTATAAAACGCATCCGCGTGCCCTGGGTCTTGCTCTGTTACAGCTTCGAATTGGCTGAGTGCTTCGTCCAGCATGCCTTCGTTCGCTAAGCACATCCCGAATTGGAAACGCGCTTCTGCATCGTTTTCATTCAGCTCGACGGCTCTTTGTAAATATGGCAGAGCGAGCTTAGGCTGCTCAAGCTTTACGAGAACGGTTCCAAGCATGTAGAAAAGATCACCGTTCTCCATTCCGGCACGCAGCGCTTTTTCAAACATGTCTTTCGCTTCTTTGTACATTTCTTTTACAACATAGACATTTCCTGCTCCATAATAAGCAGTGGCTGCCCCGCTGTCTAAGTCAAGCGCTTTTTCATAAAACGCAAGTGCCCGTTCCAGTTCATTTACTGATGAAAGCAGGTTAGCAAAGTTAATATACGGAATTGCGTCTTCTTTGTTCTCTTCAATCGCTTTTGTAAAAGCCTCTGCCGCTTTTTCGTAATCGCCTTCCTGCATTGCCTCTATACCAGCTTGATTGTAGTCCACATACATCTTCCTTTCATTAAAAAACCCCAACTCGCTGTTGAGGTTTTTCATTTTATACATACCACAATTTTGTTCCGTCTTTATATACGTCATCGATGGTTCCGCCGCCAAGGCATTCTTCGCCATCATAAAAGACAACGGCTTGTCCCGGTGTGACAGCACGGACCTGTTCGTCGAAGATAACCTCCGCTTCGCCTTCCCCAGTCATTCGAACCGTGACTTTATGGTCTTCTTGACGGTAACGGAATTTGGCCGTGCAGGAAATCTCTTCGCCCTTCATGATATCCGAACGAACCCAGCTGATATTGGTTGCTGTGATTTTATCGGAGTAAAGGAGCGGGTTGTGGAACCCTTGATCCACGTAAAGGATGTTCTTTTCAAGATCTTTACCGACCGCAAACCACGGCTCGCCGCTTCCGCCGATGCCAAGGCCGTGACGCTGTCCGATCGTGTAGTACATTAACCCGTCATGGCGTCCTTTTACTTCGCCGTCCATCGTCATCATATCGCCCGGCTGTGCAGGGAGATATTGGCTGAGAAACGTTTTGAAGTTGCGTTCGCCGATAAAACAGATGCCTGTACTGTCTTTTTTCGTTGCCGTTGCAAGTTCTGCTTCTTTGGCAATTTCACGCACACGGCTTTTTTGAAGCTCGCCGATCGGGAACATGACTTTGCTTAGCGTATCTTCTGTCAGCTGATTCAAGAAGTACGTTTGATCTTTGTTTTCATCAATGCCGCGCAGCATTCTGACTTTGCCGCCGCTTCTGTCGACCCTTGCATAGTGGCCAGTCGCTAAATAGTCGGCGCCAAGTGACAGGGCATGCTCCAAAAATGCCTTGAATTTAATTTCTTTGTTGCACAGCACATCCGGGTTTGGTGTTCTGCCTGCTTTATATTCATCTAGGAAGTATTGAAATACCTTCTCGTAATATTGCTTTTCAAAATTAACGGCATAGTACGGAATTCCGATTTGATTGCAGACGCGGATGACATCTTCATAATCTTCCGTTGCCGTACAAAAACCATTTTCGTCCGTATCATCCCAGTTTTTCATAAAGATTCCGATCACGTCATAGCCCTGTTCTTTTAAGAGCAGAGCCGCCACAGATGAGTCTACTCCGCCGGACATGCCGACAACGACTCTTGTATCCTCCGGCCGTTTTTCCATTTCATTCACTCCAATAATTAAGTCCGCCTTATTGTGTCAGCCGCTTTACAACGGCAGCCACATGTTCGGCAGCGGTTTTCACTTGCTCAGCCGTATTGCCGAGACCGAAGCTGATTCGAATTGAGGACGTCAGCCGGTCGCTCTCTTCACCGAACATGGCAGTCAGAACGTGTGACGGCAGGACTGAACCAGCGGTGCACGCTGATCCGCTGGAAACCGCGACTCCCGCCATATCAAGATTTACCAGCAGGGCCTCCACAGATACACCGGGAAAATAAAGGTTCATGACATGCGGAAGGCTATGCTCTTGATCTCCATTGATCTCGAATGCCACACCGGCATCCTTAAGGGTGCCGGCAATGATTGTTTTAAACGATTGATACTTCTCGTTTTTTTCGTCCCGTTCTTCGCCCGACAGCTTGACCGCTTCTTTCAGCCCGACAATTCCCGGAACATTTTCTGTTCCGGCACGGCGTTTTCTTTCTTGCTCTCCTCCGAATAACAGCGGAGAAAGCTTTACATCCTTACTTGCATATAAAAAGCCTGTCCCTTTTGGCCCGTTGAGCTTGTGCCCAGAAACAGACAGAAGGTCAATATGGCTGCTTTTCACATCAATTGGAAAAAATCCGAATGCCTGAACAGCATCGGTATGAAAATAAGCCTTATGTTCCTTCAGCAGCTGGCCGATTTCATCGATTGGCTGCACAGTTCCGACTTCGTTATTTCCATACATCACTGTCACAAGGATTGTATCATCACGGAGTGCTTCTTTCACCTGATTTGCACTGACTCTGCCGTTTTCATCAACATCCAGATACGTCACTTCAAATCCGTCTTCCTCCAGTTTTTCACATGTGTGAAGCACGGCGTGATGCTCAATTTTTGTCGTGATGATATGTTTTCCCTGATCTTTTCTGGCAAGCGCAGTTCCCATTATCGCTAAATTATCGGCTTCCGTTCCCCCGCTAGTGAAAATAATTTCCTGTTCTGCCGCACCAATTTCAGCTGCAATCTGCGCTCTTGCTTCGTCCACCCATTTCCGTGATTCCCTTCCAAATGAATGAATGCTGGATGGATTGCCGAAATTTCCGGAGAAATGCGGTATCATTTTCTCCAGCACGCGATCATCCATCGGAGACGTTGCGGCGTGATCCAAATAAATCCGTTCCATTTTGTTTTACACCTCTGATCTAAATATAGAACATATAAGCTTCTTGCTCTCCATCTGTGTAGCTGGCAAGGTCCTCTAATGTTGTGCTGTCTAACACTTCTTTAACGGCATCCCGTATGCGGATCCACAGCTCCCGCTTGGCAGGCTCCTCGTCTTCGAGCACTTCCACAGGGCTGATCGGACCTTCAAGCACGCGGATGATGTCTCCAGCTGTAATGGCATCCGGCTCACTGCCTAATACGTATCCGCCGTATGCGCCTCTGATGCTTTTGACTAAGCCGGCATTTCTGAGCGGTGATACCAGCTGCTCTAAATAATGCTCTGACAAATTATTCGTCTGTGCGATGCTTTTTAATGAAGTCGGGCCTTCACCATGCTTTTTCGCGAGCTCGATCATAATGGTGAGACCGTATCTTCCTTTAGTTGATATTTTCAACATGAACACCTCTGTTATTTCATGATTTTCCACATATATAATGGTAATTTCTATATAATTCGTCCGTTTATTAAATAATAGACCAACTGCTATTATAGCATACCTTCTGTGAATTTTCATGGAAGCCGGCGGAAACGGGGCTTCCCCCTTTTCTAATTTCCGGTTTTCCGTTACCCTGTAATTAAGTAAGGAGAGATGATGATGAAGCCATTGGCATATCGGATGCGTCCGACGAAAATAGAGGATATTATCGGCCAGCAGCATCTGGTGGCTGAAGATAAAATTATCGGCAGAATGGTTCAGGCAAAACATTTGTCATCCATGATTTTGTACGGGCCGCCCGGAATTGGAAAAACCTCAATCGCAACAGCAATCGCCGGTTCAACAAGTATTGCTTTCCGCAAGCTGAATGCCGTTATTAACAATAAAAAGGATATGGAGATCGTAGCCCAAGAAGCCAAAATGTCCGGCCAGGTCATTTTGATTTTGGATGAAGTCCACAGACTCGATAAAGGAAAACAGGATTTTCTTTTGCCTTATTTAGAAAATGGCATGATTATTTTAATCGGCGCCACTACAGCTAACCCATATCACGCCATAAATCCGGCCATCAGAAGCCGAACGCAGATTTTTGAGCTAGAGCCATTAACACCTGAATTGATTAAACAGGCATTAGAGCGATCTCTTCATGATGAGCATCGGGGGCTTGGCACATATTCCGTTTCAATTGATGACCAGGCGATGGAGCATTTTGCCCACGGATGCGGAGGAGATGTCCGTTCCGCTTTAAATGCGCTTGAGCTTGCCGTATTGTCAACGAAGGAGTCTGCGGATGGCGTGATCCACATCACATTAGAGACTGCGGAAGAATGCCTGCAAAAGAAGAGTTTTTCTCACGATAAAGACGGTGATGCGCATTATGACGTCTTGTCCGCTTTTCAAAAATCGATCCGCGGCTCTGATGCCAACGCCGCTCTTCACTATTTGGCCAGATTAATTGAAGCGGGTGACTTGGAAAGCATCGCCAGAAGACTCTTGGTTATCGCCTATGAGGATATCGGCTTAGCCAGCCCGCAGGCCGGACCGAGAGTGCTGCATGCAGTTCAGACCGCCGAACGTATTGGCTTCCCTGAAGCGCGCATACCGCTGGCCAATGCGGTCATTGAGCTCTGTCTCTCGCCAAAATCCAATTCAGCTATTTTAGCAATCGATGAAGCGCTCGCGGACATCAGAGCAGGAAAAATCGGCGATGTCCCAAAACATTTAAAAGACGCGCATTATAAAGGCGCACAGGAACTTGGAAGAGGAATCGACTATAAATACCCTCATAATTACGAAAATGGATGGGTTGAACAGCAGTACCTCCCTGATCCTTTAAAGAACAAGCAATATTACAAACCGAAACAAACTGGTAAATTTGAATCTGCGTTAAAGCAAGTGTACGATAAATTAATAAAAAGAAAATAAAAAAACAGCCTTGAATATGCTTCAAGGCTGTTTTTTATTCATTATTTATCCTTCACGCGTTTGATTTCAATATCTTTCAAAAGATCCATGACAACATGACCGCCCATAATCAATCCCGCAACAGACGGCACAAAAGCATTAGAGGACGGCGGCATTTTGGCTTTGCGGATTTTCGCATCGTCATTTCCGACTTCTTTTCTGACGTCTTCCCGGATCACAATTGGGCTTTCATCGGAGAAAATCACTTGAACGCCCTTTTTGATGCCTTCTTTACGGAGTCTCGTACGAACCACCTTTGCAATCGGGTCAGTATGTGTTTTAGAAATATCTGCGATTTGGAAACGTGTCGGGTCTGTCTTGTTCGCCGCACCCATGCTGGAGATCAGCGGAATATCCCGTTTCAGACATTCTTTCATTAAATGGATTTTATAATGAATGGTGTCTGACGCATCAATTACGTAGTCAATGTTATACTCAAAGAATTGCTCATACGTTTCTTCCGTATAGAACATTTTTAACGAAATCACTTCACACTCAGGGTTAATGTCTGCAATACGCGCTTTCATTAACTCCACTTTCGGCTGACCGACAGTTGAAAGAAGAGCGTGAAGCTGACGGTTTACGTTTGTGATGTCCACATCATCCTTATCGACAAGCAGGATGCGTCCAACGCCTGAACGTGCAAGCGCCTCCGCTGCGAACGATCCGACGCCTCCAACTCCAAGCACAGCAACCGTGCTGTTTTTCAGCGTTTCAAGGCCTTCTTTTCCGATAGCTAATTCATTGCGTGAAAACTGGTGTAACAAGAACCTCACTCCACATTCGTAATCTGGTTTTCATATGATAAATGGCTATTACAGAAACAGCCGTTTTTTCTGCGCATAAAAAATAAAGTCCCAATCGTGCCGTTGCAGCTTTCCTTTGTTTTGAACCCGCTCTCAGCAGGTGGGTGCCCTCTTTTAAATCTTGTAAGTCCTCTTTACCGAATGAAAAGAGGCATGTACGCCATTTAAAAATGCGGGCTCCCAAATCAAAAAAATGTTCGGTCAAAACTAGGTGTACAACTAACACATCAGGACTTTATTTAACTTGTCAAAATCATATCATAGACGATTTTGATTTTCAAGAATCGAACTGCACATTCAGTTCTTTACTTTTGTTTTAATAGAAAGATGAAGTTCATCAAGCTGCGCGTCGCTTACTTCTCCCGGCGCATCTGTCATCAGACAGCTTGCACTTGCCGTTTTCGGGAAAGCGATCGTATCTCTCAGATTCGTCCGGCCGGCAAGAAGCATTACGAGACGGTCTAAGCCAAGCGCGATTCCGCCGTGCGGAGGAGCGCCGTATTCAAATGCCTCAAGAAGGAATCCAAACTGTTCTGCTGCTTCTTCTTTTGTGAAACCAAGCAGTGCAAACATTTTTTCCTGAATATCCTTTTCGAAAATACGGATCGAACCGCCGCCAAGCTCATAGCCGTTTAAGACGAGGTCATAGGCTTGCGCTTTCATGTCCTCAGGCGCTGTTTCAATCAGCTCAATGTCTTCACGGACAGGCATTGTAAACGGATGGTGCGCTGCGTAAAAACGGCCTTCCTCCGCATCATGCTCTAAGAGCGGCCAGTCAATAACCCATAAGAAATTGAAGAGGTTTTCGTCAATGAGTCCCCGTTCTTTCCCAAGCTTTAAGCGCAGGGCGCCGAGTGATGCGGCAACAACTTCGAATTTATCCGCTCCGAACAGCAGCAAGTCACCCTCAGCGGCATTAAGTGCTTCAATCAGCTTAGACTGCTTTTCATCATCAAAGAATTTGGCGATCGGGCCTTTCACTCCGTCCGCTTCGACCTTCACCCAAGCAAGTCCTTTCGCTCCGTAATTTGCAGCAAACGCACCTAGAGCATCGATGTCTTTTCTTGAGTAATCGCCTGCCCCGCCTTTTACATTGATGGCTTTGACTACTCCGCCGTTTGCCACAGCTGATGAGAACACCTTAAATTCAGTATCTTTTACAATGTCAGATACATCTGTCAACAGCATGTCAAAGCGAGTATCCGGTTTATCAGAACCGTATTTGTTCATCGCCTCGTCATACGTCATTCGAGGCAGAGGAAGCTTGAGTTCCACACCTTTCGTTTCACGCATAATCTTTGCCATCATATCCTCAGCCAATGACATAATGTCTTCCTGGCTCATAAAGGACATTTCAATATCGATTTGCGTAAACTCAGGCTGGCGGTCCGCACGCAAGTCCTCATCGCGGAAACAGCGGGCAATCTGATAATAGCGTTCAACGCCTGAGACCATCAGAAGCTGTTTAAATAGCTGCGGAGATTGAGGGAGCGCATAGAATTCACCTTCGTGCACACGGCTCGGCACCAAGTAGTCACGTGCGCCCTCAGGTGTGCTTCCTGTTAAAATCGGCGTTTCAATATCAAGAAACCCTTTTTCATCTAAAAAGCTCCGAGCAGCTCTCGTCACGTTATGGCGCAGCTGGATCGTTTGAAACATAGCCGGTCTGCGCAAATCTAAGTAACGGTATTTTAAACGCACGTCCTCTGATACATCATCCGCTTGATCAGAAATGGCGAACGGAGGCGTCTTCGCAGCACTCAATACAGTCACTGCATCAGCGTGAATTTCAATCGCGCCTGTTTTCAAATTCTTATTCACTGTACCTTCTTCGCGCGCAACCACTTTTCCTTGAATATCAAGTACGTATTCGTTTCTGATGCCTTCCGCAATAGCAAGTGCTTCTTTTGATACATCAGGGTTAAAAACGACTTGAACAATTCCCGTACGGTCACGCAAGTCAATAAAAATCAATCCGCCGAGGTCCCGTCTTTTTTGGACCCAGCCTTTCAGCGTTACAGATTCGCCAATTGCTTTTTCAGTCATTTCGCCGCAATAATATGTTCTTCCAAACAATGCATTCCACTCCTTATCCCTTTTGGTTTGCTTTCATCACATGTATAAATTCATCAAGAGCCACTTCAATCTGTTCGCCTGTTTTTGCATCCTTTACATTGATTTTGTTTTGAGCAAGCTCATCCTCTCCCAAAATCGCAATAAATCTGGCGTTGAGGCGGTCAGCTGTTTTAAACTGGCCTTTCATTTTCTTATTTTCGTAATCAATTTCACTGGAAATGCCTGCTTCTCTCAGTTTGTACACCAACGAAACGGAATAATCCTTCGCTTTTTCGCCAAGCGTCACGATATAGCAGTCAATCCCCTGATCGACAGGCAGTTCTCTTTTTTCAGCATCAATTGCGGCAAGCAGACGTTCAATGCTCATCGCAAATCCGATGCCGGGCGCTTCTGGTCCGCCGATTTGCTCGACCAATCCGTCATAGCGGCCGCCGCCGGCAAGCGTTGTAATAGCGCCAAAGCCTTCCGCATTGCTCATGATTTCGAATGCGGTATGATTATAATAATCCAGCCCTCTCACAAGGTTAGGATCAATTTCATAAGAAATGCCGAGATCGTTTAAATATTGCTTCACTTTTTCAAAATAAGCGGCTGATTCTTCATTTAAGTAAGTAAGAATAGAAGGTGCCGATTTCATCAGCTCATGATCCCGGTCCTTTTTGCAATCCAAAATTCTGAGCGGATTGGTGTGCAGACGTGACTGACAGTCTGAACAAAATTCCTCGATGCGCGGCTCGAAGTGTTTCACGAGCGCTTCTCTGTAGCTTTTGCGGCTGTCCCGATCGCCAAGACTGTTTATGACAAGCTTGACGTTTTTCAAGCCGGCCTTCTGATAAATACCCATCGCCAGCGCCATTACTTCAGCATCTATTGCAGGGTCTTTCGAACCAATCGCTTCGATTCCAAACTGATAAAACTGGCGGTAACGGCCTGTCTGCGGACGTTCGTAACGGAACATCGGCCCGACATAATACAGCTTTGTCGGCTGAACAGGATTCGCAAATAATTTATTTTCATTAAAAGCGCGAACTGCTGCAGCAGTTCCCTCGGGGCGAAGCGTCAGGCTTCTGCCTTTGCGGTCCTGGAAGGTGTACATTTCTTTTTGTACAATATCCGTAGACTCCCCGACGCCTCTGGCGAACAGTTCTGTATGCTCAAAAATCGGCGTGCGGATTTCTTTATATTGATAAGTTCGGCAAGTGTCTCTCATGATTTGTTCAACATACTGCCAGCGCTCTGATTCTCCGGGCAGAATATCTTGTGTTCCTCTTGGAATGTTATATCCCATGTGTAGACCTCCTTATGTATCCCTTATAAAATATACATTTATCGTCAATGATGAAAAATAAAAAAACTCCCGTCTCTACTATACACATATAGTAGGGACGAGAGTTATACCCGTGGTGCCACCCTAGTTGGAATATTTTCGTATTCCCGCTCGATCCTTTAACGCAGGTTCACGTTCACTGCCTAATGACGGTATCACGCGTTCAGCAGGAAACCTCCGGAGTGTTGTTTCGAGAAAGACGCAATGGGAGCCGCTTTCAGCCTGGGGCGGTTCCTCTCTAGCCATGCAATCTGACCTACTCTTCTCCATTATTGGTTCAGTTTAATTATTATTTATTATGTACTCGATTTCTATTATAATAATGGCATTGCTGTACTCTGTCAAGCTTTATTCCGGTTGTTTTTCTGCTGTGATGCTTCTTTGGACATAAGACCAAATTCCGTTGCCGTTTCAGTGAGATAACCGATTGTATCAGGATCGGCATGATCACTGAAATGCAGGTTTCCTTCGCCGTCGTGAAATGCACGTCCCATTTTTGGATGATATTTCATGATTTGCACACCTTTTTCATTGGTTTTATGCCTAGTATAAACAAATCATTTTATTTTTATTTAAAAATCAGAAAGGACTTTACGATATTAAGAAAGAATGCTTTTTTTTATGATCATTAGAAAGGAGGACACAATGAGCAAGAAACACTTTGTCCTTATTGTATGTATTATCGTCGCCGGGGCGCTTTTCCCGCCTTTTTCTGCCGTTACAGCCGCTCAGGGAGAAGCCGTCATCGCAACAGATGAAATGAACGTCAGAAGCGGCCCGGGGCTTAGCTACGGCATCATGGCGGAGGTGAAAAAAGGAGAACGCTACCCCATCTTGAAGGAAGACGGAGACTGGGTGCAAATACAGCTTGGTTCCGGAGATAAAGGGTGGGTTGTCTCCTGGCTTATTACTAAGGAAAAACAGTCAGGCACAAGCTCTACAGACAGCAGTGAAACTGTAACATCAACAGATCCCGATTTACGGATGAGAACAGGCCCTGGTACTTCATACGAAGTCATCGGCAAATTCCCGCAGGGCAGCCAAGCCGCAGTGATTGACAAGAATTCCGGCTGGATCAAGATATCATATCGAAATTCCACCGGATGGGTATCTTCCGAATACGTCACTTCAGGCAGCGGCAGTTCAGCGTCTGAGGAAAGTGATCAGACAGAATCATCTGGTTCAACAACGGGCACGGTTGGCGTTTCTTCACTGAATGTCAGAGGCTCTGCCTCACATGATGCAGCGATTATAACAAAACTTTCACGAGGAACGAAGCTTACAATCCTCGAAGAGAAAAACGGCTGGCTCCATATTGAAGTGAATGGGCTAAAAGGCTGGGTCGCAAGCCATTACATTGTGACCAGTTCTGACCCAGCTGAAGATTCAGCTGATGTCAGCAGTTCAGACAGTACAAAAAAAGCCTATATCGTATACGGAGGAACGAATTTAAGAAGCGATGCCTCAACGTCAGCTTCTATCGTTAAACGCGCAGCCAAAGGCGATGCGTACTCCATTACCGGATCAAAGGGCAGCTGGTATGAAGTAAAACTTGACAATGGGCAGACCGCTTATGTCGCCAACTGGGTGGTACAGACGTCTAAAAGCGCTGAAGAATCCGGAGAGCCGCCTGTCGCTGATTCCGCTTCCGGAAGCGGGTCGCTGAAAAACAAAGCGATTGTTGTCGATCCGGGGCATGGAGGAAAAGACAGCGGAACAATCGGCTATTCAGGCCAATTCGAGAAAAAACTGACGATCAAAACGGCGAAACTGCTGGCCAGCAAACTTAGATCAGCAGGAGCAGACGTGTATGTGACACGGCAGGATGATACATTTGTCAGCTTACAATCACGAGTCTCGACGTCTCACTACCGCAATGCAGACGCCTTCATCAGCATTCATTACGACAGCTTTGCGGATACTTCTACAAGGGGAAGCACAGCTTATTACTACAGTCCTGCAAAGGATCAGGAACTGGCATCAGATGTACACTCTGAAGTGGTTAAGCGATCTTCCATTCCTGACCGCGGCGTACTGTTCGGAGATTATTATGTGCTCCGTGAAAACAAACAGCCCGCTATGCTGTACGAGCTAGGATATGTAAGCCATCCGCAGGAAGAAGCCATTGTACATAGCAATTCATATCAAGAAAAAGTAACAGATGGAATCGAGAGCGGATTGGAGAAATATTTCCAATAAAAAAAGCTGCCTTTTGGCAGCTTTTTTATTTTGAATCCATAATCAAAGTGACCGGTCCGGAGTTAGTGAGCTTTACATCCATCATGGCGCCGAATTTACCGGTTTCTACTTTGATTCCTTTTTCACGAAGCAGGTCATTCCATTTTTCATAAAGGCCCAAAGCCTTATCAGGTTTTGCGGCGTTCATGTAGTTCGGGCGCCGTCCTTTTCTCGTATCTCCGTAAAGCGTAAACTGTGAAACAGACAAAATCTCTCCGCCTGTATCCAGAAGCGACAAATTCATTTTTCCATCGCTGTCATCGAAAATGCGAAGATTCACCATTTTATCCGCTAAGTAAGCGGCGTCCTCTTCTGTATCATCGTGAGTGATGCCGACCAGGACCATAATGCCTTGTCCAATTTGGCCGATCACATCTCCATCAACGGTTACGCTTGCTTCTGTTACTCGCTGAACCACTATTTTCATTTTGTGACTCCTTTAATTCATGACGCGGCGCACAGAATATATATCCCTTATTTGCTTAATGCGCTCGACGACTTTATGCAGATGATTGATATTCTGGATAAAAATAGCCATATGAATGGTTGCCACTTTGTTGCGATCCGATTTGCCAGAGACAGAAGAAATATTTGTTTTCGTTTCATTCACTGCCTGAAGCACCTCGTTAAGCAATCCGCGGCGGTCATACCCAAGAATCTCGATCTCAACATTGTATTCCTTGCGTTTTTGCACCTGTGACTCATGTTCCCACTCTACGGGGATCAGCCGCTCCTGTGCTTCATTCGTTTTGACATTCGGACAGTCGTCGCGATGGACGGAAACCCCTCTGCCTTTTGTAATGAAACCGACAATATGGTCACCAGGCACAGGATTGCAGCATTTCGATAATCGCACAAGAAGATTGTCGATCCCCTTGACGCGAACGCCAGCTTCCCGCTTTCTTCCTTGCGGATACGGTTTAGGCTCCGCAGCGACATCCTGAACGATTTTTTCTTGTTCTTCCTGATCGCGCTGTTTTCTTTCTTTTTCCGTCAGCCGGTTCGCCACCTGCAGGGCTGTGATGCCATTGTAGCCGACCGCTGCGTACATGTCTTCTTCATTTGAGAAATTAAATTTATCGGCAACTTTTTGGATGTTCTCCGGTGTCAGGACGTCCTTCACTTCAAAGTCCAGATTTTTAATTTCTTTTTCTACCAATTCACGGCCTTTTTCAACATTTTCTTCGCGCCGCTGTTTCTTAAAGAATTGACGGATTTTATGCTTCGCCTGTGAAGTTTGAGCAAGCTTCACCCAATCCTGACTCGGCCCATAGGAATGCTTGGAGGTGAGAATTTCAACGATATCACCTGTCCGGAGCTTATGGTCAAGGGTCACCATTTTTCCGTTGACCTTCGCACCGATTGTTTTATTGCCGATTTCAGAGTGTATCCGGTAAGAGAAATCAATCGGGACAGAACCGGACGGAAGCTCGATGACATCTCCTTTTGGCGTAAAGACGTACACCATATCCGAGAACAAATCGATTTTGAGCGATTCCATAAATTCTTCGGCATCTGTTGATTCATTTTGGAATTCCAAAATTTCGCGGAACCATGAAAGCTTTTTCTCAAATGTTGCGCTTTCACTCGCTGCTTTTCCTTCTTTATAAGCCCAGTGAGCCGCAACCCCGTATTCCGCGATTTCATGCATTTCAAAGGTGCGGATCTGCACTTCCAGCGGGTCGCCTTTAGGCCCTATAACTGTTGTATGAAGCGATTGATACATGTTCGGCTTCGGCATTGCGATATAATCTTTGAACCTGC
Organism: Bacillus sp. 2CMS4F; assembly: GCF_023161785.1. Taxonomy (NCBI): domain Bacteria; kingdom Bacillati; phylum Bacillota; class Bacilli; order Caryophanales; family Bacillaceae; genus Bacillus; species Bacillus sp. 2CMS4F. Next base: position 397,344 of record NZ_JALNTO010000002.1, on the reverse strand, counting down.
CGGGCATCGGCTTCCAGCAAGTATGAATAATGCCGAGCACCGCGTAGCAGTCCTTTATGCTGTTCACGAGAATCCGGACAGCAAGCAGATCATAGATTTCATTGAATTGCTTATTTTGCAGCACCATTTTTCTATAGATACTGTAAATATGTTTCGGCCGGCCTGAGAAGTCAGCCTTGATGTTGACTTCTTCGACACGTTTTTTCACCTCATTGACAACCTCGTCGACATAAAGCTCGCGTTCTGCGCGTTTTTTCTTCATGAGGTTGACAATTCTGTAATATTGCTGAGGATTCAAATAACGGAGCGCCGTATCTTCCAGTTCCCATTTAATCTTTGAAATCCCGAGGCGATGAGCCAAAGGAGCAAAGATTTCCAGCGTTTCATTAGAAATTCTGCGCTGTTTTTCTTGGGGAAGATGTTTCAGCGTCCGCATATTGTGAAGACGATCCGCCAGCTTGATCAGTATGACCCGGATATCTTGAGCCATAGCGACAAACATTTTGCGATGATTTTCCGCCTGCTGTTCCTCTTGAGATTTATATTTAATTTTACCGAGCTTTGTTACACCGTCCACAAGCATTGCCACTTCCTCGGAGAATGCTTCCTTCAGGTCATCAAGCGTCACATCAGTATCCTCCACTACATCATGCAGAAATCCGCCCGCGATTGTGGATGGATCCATTTCAAGATCAACGAGAATTCCCGCAACCTGAATCGGATGAATGATGTAAGGCTCACCTGATTTGCGGTATTGCTCGCGATGAGCATCTTCAGCGTACAGGTATGCTTTTTCGACAAATGCGATATGCTCATCGGATAGATAACTGCGCGCTTTATCAATAACTTGCTCGGCAGTCAATACTTGTTCGTTCGCCATGGAATCACCTTTTTTAAAATGTAAACTGTATTGTAGTTTATTATCAAGAAAAAAACGATAGATGTAAAGAGCAGAAGTTCAAATCACCAAATAATATATCAAATAAATGCAAAACAATAGGAAAAAAGCACCCTGTATCGAGTGCTTTTTCCTTTATGAGGTTATCTTTAGTATTTCATTAGTGTTAAGATGTCATAATTATCAAGTTTATTTCTGCCGTCAAGGTAAGAAAGCTCGATTAAGAAAGCGATACCAGCTACAATGCCGCCAAGCTCCTCAACTAGTTTGATTGTCGCTTCAATTGTGCCGCCTGTCGCAAGCAGGTCATCTGTAATAAGCACACGCTGGCCTGGCAAAATCGCATCTTTGTGGATCGTTAATACGTCTTTTCCATACTCCAAACCGTAATCCACTTTGATGACCTCACGCGGCAATTTGCCTTCTTTGCGAACCGGTGCAAAACCGACGCCGAGCGCGTAGGCAACCGGACAGCCGATAATAAAGCCGCGCGCCTCCGGGCCGACAACCAAATCAATTTGTTTTTCTTTCGCATATTCAACAATTTGATCTGTTGCATAGCGATAGACATCGCCTTTATCCATCAGTGTCGTAATATCTTTAAATTGCACGCCTTCTTTCGGGTAATCGGGTACAATTGTTACGTATTGTTTTAAATCCATCTGTTTTATGTCCTCCTCGTACTTTCATAAGCCTCTGAATCTTGTTTCATCAGCTTATTCAGCCATTCCTTCAGCTCTTCAGCCGCAGAATAATTCAGCTTTTGATCCAGCTCCATCAGCTGCTGTTTTGCTTGATATGTTTGTGAGTCTGTTAAATCGCGTTTTTTCGCTCCGCTTATCACAGACAGCACACCATTCTCTATTTTAACAAAACCGAGATCAAAAAACACCTTTGTCATGAAATTGATTGTTTCAACGGACCAGCCTTTATGCCTCGCAAGCTCTGAACCGTGTTTTTTCAAGTCAAAAGCGCCTCTTTTCAGCAAGAATGCATAATACCATTTAAAGTGGTCTCTTGCCGGAAAAGATGATAAAAAGTGTTCCTCATGATTGAGAAAGATGAAGTAAATCCGCTCAGGCGCTTTGCCTTCCAGCAAACGTGCGAGCATGTCCAGCGAAGGCGGAGAATCCAGTAATACAATATATGCACCGTCAAGTTCATATGCCTTCGCTTGGTCTTCAGAACTGATAACGTGCACGTCATGGCGAAGATCTTCAGACTGAAGAAGCGTTGTGGTTTCTTCTTTGAAGGAGACAATGACTCGTTTATCAGACGGAAGGGCGGAAACCGTATCTTTCCACGTGCGTTTTCCTCTTAAGTCAAACAGCTGCCATTCAGCAACAGCCGCATCCTTGATCATCAGCTGCGGTTTTTTTCTGTTATTCCATTCATTGATCGACATTTCACCAACAATCGAAATTTTTGAACCGGGCACTATACTTTCCTCAAGCTCGCCTTTGTTAAAACCGACGCAGTCAAGCTGGGATGAATCGTTTCTAATCGTCATTTTGACATGATTTTTATTCGCCCCGATTTTGCGGACATCTTCCAGCACTGCGTTTTCTACCATCACATGCGGTTTCGGGTTCAGCATGCCGAAGGGAGAAAGCAGATTCATCTCTGTGATGCTTTCAACCGTAATGTCCTCCACGCTGCATACGAGGTCTACTTCCTGTACAGGAATAAAATCTTCTTCTGTAAGCGTATTGTCAGCTATCTCATTCAGCCTGTTCCGCAATTCCGGCACATCTTCGGCATTCAGCGTCATGCCAGCCGCCATTGGATGGCCTCCAAAGTGCGGAAGAATATCTCTGCATTCAGAAAGGCTTTCAAACAAATTAAATCCCCTGATGCTTCGTGCCGAACCTTTGGCGATCCCTTTTTCTTCATCAATTCCAAGAACAATGGCCGGGCGGTAAAAACGGTCTACAAGCTTTGAAGCTACAATTCCGACGACTCCGGGATTCCACCCTGCTTTTGCCACGACAATCGCAGTTTGATTAAGCCCTTCTTGTTCAACCATTTCAATCGCTTCATCCGTCATTTTGCTGACCATCTTTTGCCGTTCTTTATTAAGCTGATCGATTTCAGCGGCAAGCTCTTCCGCTTCAAACGGGTCCTCGGACATAAGCAAATGAACAGCAGGATCGGCCTGTTCAATTCTTCCGACTGCATTCAGTCTCGGTGCGAGCTGAAATCCGACGGTTTCTTCGTTCGCTTCTCCGATTTCTCCGCCTGAGAGCTTAATCAGTTCTTTTAAACCAAGCCGGTTCGTCCGCCGGAGCTTTTCGAGACCTAATGTTGCAATTAATCTGTTTTCATCATGCAGCGGAACTAGATCGGCAATGGTGCCGATTGCCGCCAGGTCAAGAAGTTCATCTGGCAATTCGCCCAATAATGCGTGGGCAAGCTTAAACGCCACGCCCACTCCTGCAAGCTCCTTAAAAGGGTAGGTGCAGCCAGGCTGCTTCGGGTGAACGATCGCATGGACATCCGGAAGCTCCGGTCCAGGCTCATGGTGGTCGGTAATGATGACATCTAAGCCAAGCTCTTTTGCTACCTCCGCTTCATGGACAGCGGCAATCCCCGTATCAACCGTAATAATGAGTGAGAAGCCTCGTTCTTTAATCGAGCGAAACGCCTGTTCATTAGGGCCGTAGCCTTCTTTAAACCGGTCAGGTATATAAAAATCAACTTGCGCCGACAGCTTTTGCAAAGTGTGCAGCATCACTGACGTACTGGTAACTCCATCGGCGTCATAATCGCCATATATCATAATCTGTTCTTGTTGTGAAATCGCCTGTTTTATTCGTTCAACCGCTTCTTTCATCCCCTTCATCTCATAGGGATCATAGAATTCGGCATCCTTTGTATGTAAAAACAGCCTCGCGTTTTCTGCCGTATCAAAGCCTCTTTTTACAAGCAGCGACGCAACAAGAGGTGTTATGTCCAATTGTTCTGTGAGTGATTTGACCTTTTCCTGATCTGGTCGCTGGATTTCCCATCGCATTTTTGACGCTAACATAAATTCACCCCTCAACCACCCTATTATACTAGAGCATGCTGAGGGGTTTCAAATATAATTCGAAAACTAGTCTTTTTTCTCAATCATGGCGGATGCATCCTGTGTGTCGGCTTGAACATTATTCAAATGAGCATCCTCTTGGTTATGTATCACATCCTGTGCGGTTTTGGTTTCTTTCCGCAACGCTTTTATTTCTCTCTTTAATTTCATGACTTGAAAAATTCCGGCAGAAAAAACGATCAGCGCCCCCATCAGTACTGAACCTAAAATAACTAGAATAAGCGGCCACTCTGATCTGCCAAACAGGTAATCAACTTCTACGGATCTTACATTAATTACTGCGAAAACAGCGACAAGCAACGTAAAAATAAGTGCAAATATAATCGTCCATTGTTTGTTCATTCGATTACCCCCAAACTTCACTTATTGAGGTTAGTTTCCCTATTCACATTGGTTTTAAACATGGCTTGACGCGAGTCAAGCCCCCAGTGCGGTTAATTTTTCACGGATCAGCCTTTTCAGTCCGTCTCTCTCTCCAGAGATGACGAGTGTATCTCCTTCTTCTATCACTGTTTCAAACCCTGGATTCAATTGCTTTTTCTGATTCTTCTTTAATATAGCGATGACTGTCGCTTGATATTCCTGCCGCACGTCCAAATCACCGATTGTCTTGTGAACGGCTGGTGCTCCTGCTTCTGCTTTAAACCATTCTATAATCAAATCGTCAAGAGCCACTTCCACGGTTTCTAACGCTTTCGGTTTATATGCCATCCCGCCCAGAATCGCAGAAATCTGCCTCGCTTCCGCATCATCAAACTGTACGGATGTCACACATTCTTCATGATCATTTTCGTCAAAATAATACAGCTCTCTTCTGCCGTCGTCATGAATGATAATTGATATTTTATCTTGGTTTCTGGTGACAATCTCAACTTTTTGCCCGATACCCGGCAGCTCCGACTCGCGAACCTTCATACCCAAACCCTCCCACATAAATGAAAACCTGTCACAAATCCTCTTCACACCATTTATATGTTTAATTGTAAGCGTATGTCATTATAGCAAATGTCTATTTTAAGATCAATCAAACGCCAAAAAATCAGGCTGCCCATAATGGACAGCCTGACAGTTACTCTATTGTTCCGTACCTTTTTTTAATTCTTTCCCTTTCCAAACAAGCCAAATTTGCGCGGCAATGTAGAGGGATGAATAAACACCTGTTAACAGCCCAACCAATAGAGCGATTGAGAAGTTTGTAATAGAAGATGCTCCAAAGATCAGCAATGTTATGACAACAATTACTACAGTTAATACAGTATTAATGGATCTTGTAAAGGTTTGCTGCAAGCTTAGATTTACGATATGGCTCAAATCGGCAAACGTTTTCGGCTTGCGCTTTTTCATATGCTCGCGAACCCTGTCAAATGTAACGATTGTATCGTTAATCGAATAACCGACAATCGTCAGGACGGCCGCAATAAAGGTAACATCTACCTCCAGCCTTGTAATGCTGAAAAATGTGACAATAAAGAAAGCATCATAAAGCAGTGAAACAATCGCAGCAATCGCCATTTTGTACTCGAATCGGATGGAAACGTAAATAATGATTCCGATTGAAGCAATGGCTACTGCGTACAATGCATTTCTCGCCAGTTCTTTACCAACAGTAGGTGACACCGTGCTGACATTCGGCTCGGATCCGTACTTGTCTTTAAAGTAATCTTTCACTTTTGCAATGGTTTCTTTATCAGGCACTCCTACAAAGCGGGCAACACCAATATTGCTCTTTTCGCCTGACAAGACTACCGTGTCAGGTTCCATGCCGAGTGATGCAAAGTCCTTCTCCACCTGCTCTGTCGTGAGCTTATGGTCACTTTGCACTTCAATCCGTGCGCCGCTCGCAAAGTCAATGCCCAGATTCAGCTTAAATACAAGCAGAATAATAATCCCGGCAACGGTAACTACACTTGAGAAAATAAAGAAAAATTTTCGTTTGCTCGTAAAATCCCATTTTTGGAACGGCGTATACGGTTCTGTATTTTCATCTGTGTCCTGGATGTCCACAATATGTTTCTTTTTGACGCCAAACCAGCCTTTTTTCCGGTCTAACCATCTGCTTTCCACAAGAAGCGAGAGCAGAAATCTTGATAAGAAGACTGCGGTAATAAAGCTTGTCAGAATCGACAGAATCAGCATTGTCGCAAACCCTTTAACAGAGCTTGTCCCAAAAACAAAGAGCACAACCGCTGCAACAATGGTTGTAATATTCGCGTCAAAAATCGTCGCAAATGACCGTCTGTTTCCTGAGCGAAAGGCAGAACGGACGGATTTTCCTAGCTTAAGCTCTTCCTTAATCCGCTCATAGGTGATGATGTTGGCATCTACAGCCATCCCGACGCCTAAAATGAGTGCGGCTATTCCCGGAAGAGTGAGAACAGCGTTCATCCAGTCAAAAATCTGAAGCGTAATGTATACATAAACTGATAGCGTAATCACCGCAATCAATCCTGGCAGGCGGTAATACAAAAGCATAAATAGGAAAATAATAGCTATTCCAACAATACCTGCAAACACCGTATCATGCAGCGCCTGCTGTCCAAATTGTGCGCCTACTGATGTTGAGTATTTTTCAGTCAGTTTAACAGGCAGCGCCCCGGCATTTAAAATGCTGGCTAAATCTTTCGCTTCCTGGACTTTAAAATGCCCTTCAATTTTTACATCTTTTGTATTTAATTCCTGGCTTACATTCGGAGCGGAAACATATTTAGGGTCCTCTTTCTGAACTTCTTTTTTAAAAGAATCGCCTTTTTCGTAATCCAGCCAAATAACAAGCTGGTTGTTTGGCGCCATATTCATGACCTTTTTCGTCACTTCTCCGAATTTATCAGCGTCTTTCAATTTGATAGTGACAATCGGTTCATTTGTTGTACTATCATAAGTTTGTTGTGCGCCGTTTTCGACGAGATCCGCACCATTCAGCAATTCTTTATCATTTGCATCTCTGAAAGAAAGCTGAGCCTCAGTCGCCAAAATTTCCCGCGCTCTGTTTTGGTTTGTCACACCAGCTAGCTGAACACGAATCCGGTTATTTCCTTCAATTTGGATGTTCGGTTCACTGACACCGAGGACATTCGCCCTGCGGTTCAAAGCCTCTACTGTGCTGACCAGAACGTCTTTTGTGATTTTGTCACCTTTTTTTACGGGCTGTACGTCATACAGCACCTCAAATCCGCCTTGCAAATCCAATCCTAACGTAATATTGTTTGCAGCAGGCTTTGTAAAGTAGCCCAGACCCGTGCCAATCAATAGAACGAAAAGGAAAAACGCAATCAAGCGTCCTTTTTTCATTATGTATATCCTCCCTTAAACCTATGCAGATCAACTGCTACCTCAGTAGTTCTTCCAATGCTTCCTGACCTTCTTCACTGCCCAGCCAATTAGACGTTTTAAATGACTCAACAGTTGCATAGTTCATAAATTCTCCAATTTTCACTGATAAAATATCCCTTGTCAGTTCATAGATGTGCAGTTCCGATTTCTTTTTCCACTTCTTGTTTTTTAAGTATGACCACAAACTATCGAGTTCAACATCATCATATCCCAGAATCTTAAACTCTTCCAGTTTGCTGTAAAGAAACGGCCTTACGTGGTCTTTATACAGATCGGCTGGATGCTTATCCACGAATTCCACGCTCCTTTTTTATTGTTTTTCAAGAAGACTTGTCATGCTTGGACGATATATACGCATATCTTTATTGTATATGATTCCAGGTAGTTTGAGAAGGCAGGGGGTAAAAATGGCGAAACAGACGTTTTTAAAGGGCACTCTTATCCTTATCGCAGCAGGGATGGTCACAAGAATGCTCGGCTTTGTCAACCGGGTGGTCATCGCCCGTTTTATCGGCGAAGAAGGGGTCGGGCTCTATATGATGGCGGCTCCTACCTTTTTCTTAGCCACTACATTAACTCAATTCGGTCTTCCCGTCGCGATCAGTAAGCTTGTCGCTGAAGCCAGTGCACGCGGAGATCATCAAAAAACGAAAAATATTTTAGTCATGTCTCTTACCATCACTGGGATTCTCAGCCTGATTTTCACACCGCTGTTTTTATTTTTCGCCCCGGTAATGGCGGAAACCATGCTGACAGATCAGAGGACGCTGTACCCCCTCTTGGCCATTACTCCGGTCGTGCCGATTATCGCCATATCCAGTGTGCTGAGAGGGTATTTTCAAGGAAAACAAAATATGAACCCGCTTGCCGTTTCACAAGTCCTAGAACAGGTCGTCCGCATTTCTCTAGTGGCTGTATGTACGACGATTTTTCTCCCTTACGGAATTGAATATGCCGCAGCGGGAGCCATGCTTTCTTCAGTTGCAGGAGAGCTGGCATCACTCGTTTATTTATTCATTTGTTTCAAATTCAAAAAGACAATGAAAATCAGAAACCATTTTTTTCAATCGATTAAAAATGGAAAAGAAACTTTTTCTCAATTAATGAGCGTCTCACTTCCTACAACCGGCAGCCGTTTTATCGGCAACCTGTCTTGGTTTTTTGAACCCATTGTTGTCGCGCAAAGCCTTGCAATTGCCGGAGTGGCGACAGTTGCGGCTACAAAGCAATACGGGGAACTGACCGGCTTTGCCATGACGCTGCTGACTCTGCCCAGCTTTATTACATATTCTTTGTCGACCGCGCTTGTTCCTGCGATAAGTGAAGGAATGGAACAGAAAAAACTTCAGGTGGTTGAATACCGATTGGAGCAGGCCATGCGGCTGTGCCTGCTTAGCGGGGGCATTTCAGTAGTGATTTTATATGTGTTTGCGGATGAGCTGATGAGCGTGATGTATGGGTCCTCAGGCGCAGCTGTGTTTATAAAAGTCATGGCTCCGTTTTTTCTGCTTTATTATTTCCAGGGGCCGCTTCAGGCTGTGCTGCAGGCGCTCAATTTAGCAGGAGCTGCAATGATGAACAGCTTGATCGGAGCCCTTGTAAAAACAGGCCTTATTTTCGTCCTTGCCACGAGACCGTCTCTCGGCATCATGGGTGCTGCATTAGCGATTGTAACGGGCATGGTGCTCGTCACCCTTTTGCATGCAGCGACAGTGAGCAAAGTGCTGCCGATCAGCATCAAAATAAAAGAGTACGTGCTCTGCTTTGCGGTTATTTTTATATGCGGGTTCCTCAGCTCTGCTGTCAAACAATATGTGCGGTTCGGAGAGTCAGAGGCTGTGAATGTTGCCGGATGGATTGCGATAAGCGCTGTTTTCTATATCATCTTGCTGCTCGTTTTCCGTTTAATCAAAAAAGATGAGCTTCGCCGCATCCCTATTATCGGACGCCTGATCGTCCGATGAAAATCAGGTGCGGTGCCCATCTTTTTCATCAATAAAAAATTCGCCGTCAGTAAACGAACAAAATGATATAGCTGAAGGATTCGTATATCCCTGTTTCAATAAATTCTCCTCAAGCCACTGGTTATCTTTGCCGATCCGAGCCAGGTTCTCAGTTTGAATGTCACCGTCAATGATAAGCGGCATCTCCAGCTGTCTATGTTCATCATTGTTTTGTTTTTTTACGACAGTCAGTTTGCCTGACGGCTCTAATATAGCAAATGATACATCTGCCACTCTGTCGATATTATTTTCTCTTAGCTGAACCATCAAATCATCAAAATTATAACGCTGTGATTTCATGGCGTTTTCGTCAATTTTTCCGTATTTAATGATAATGGTGGGCTTGCCGTCAAGAAGCTGACGTACGTTCCGGTTTTTTAAGGATATGTATGCAAACGTCACTTGGATCATCATTAGCACAAGCATTGGCAAAATGGTATGAAACAGATGGTCCTCTACGTTTTCTATGGCCAGGACAGCAATTTCTGCCATCATGATAAAGACAACGAGATCTAATATACTAAGCTCTCCGATCTCCCGCTTGCCCATGAAACGAAAAATAATCAGGATCACAAAATATAATACGACTGTGCGAAACGTTATAGTAAGAAGCTCTTCCATCATGCACCTCCAACTCATCATAGCATGCAACAAAACATACGATTTATGTAAGAAAAAGCGATCGTATTTCATAAAGCTTTTACGTCTAATTCACGGAACGAGGGAATACATTTTTACAAAGACGAGCCATCAGCATGTCTGAGGCTTTGTTTAAAAAGAACAGAAGCCTTTATAGATAGGCAGGGAGGAGAAATTCATGGAGGAAACGAAACAAGTTGGAAAAGGCATACTCTACGGCTTAATCGCTATTTTTTCAGCCATGCTCCTAACGAGTTTAGCCGTTTCACTTTTACTGACAGCAACCTCGCTTGAAGAATCATCATTCAACTGGCTGATTACCGCCGTATCATTTCTTTCTTTATTTATCGGCGGATTCATATCTGGCGGGAAAGGGAAGGAAAGAGGATGGCTGATTGGGGCATTGACTGCTTTAAGCTTTTCCTTGATTATTTTACTGTTTCAATATCTGGGATTCGGAAAAACATTTACAGCAGAACAGCTGCTCTTCCATCTTGGCTTTTTAGGAGTATGTATGCTTGGCGGCATTTTCGGAGTGAATTTGAGAGGAAGCAGATCTTCCTAATAAAAAAAGAGCGGGGGTTACCCGCTCTTTTTTGTTTGCTATGTATGAACTCCTGCTGTTATTCAGCAGCAGAAGTTTCTCTGATCGCGCGGCGGTCGAAAGTAAGACGTGTGTTATCACCAGTCTTAATGACGACTTTGCTTTCGTCGATAGAGTCAACTGTACCGTGCAATCCACCGATTGTCACGACTGAATCGCCTTTTTTCAGTTCCTCCTGCATTCGACGCACAGCTTTTTGCTGCTTCTGCTGCGGACGGATCAGCAAGAAATAAAGAACCGCAAACATTAAAATAATAGGAACTAATGTACCTAAAGTACCTGTCATCTTTTTCCCCCCTTTCTGAAACAAACTTGCCATTATGGCTTTTTATATTAGAAGCTTTTCGCATTTGGCTTGTTATAGCCGTAACGCTCAAAGAACTCTTCTCTGAAATCACCCAGACGATCCTCGCGAATAGCCTGTCTTACCTGCTCCATTAAGTGTAACAGAAAATGAAGGTTATGGTAAGTTGTTAATCGGAGTCCAAACGTTTCATTGCAGCGAATCAAGTGTCTGATATACGCCCGTGTGTAATTTTTACATGTGTAGCAATCACACTCTTCATCAATCGGACGGAAGTCTCTCTCAAATTTTGCGTTTTTCATATTGAGCCGGCCTTCAGCAGTAAACACTGTGCCGTTCCGTGCAATACGGGTAGGCAGCACACAGTCAAACATGTCTACTCCGCGGATCGCTCCGTCAATCAGAGCATCCGGAGAACCAACTCCCATCAGATACCTCGGCTTATCCTTCGGTAAAAGCGGTGTCGTAAATTCAAGCACCCGGTTCATAACGTCTTTCGGTTCACCAACGGACAATCCACCTATAGCATATCCCGGAAAATCAAGGGAAATCAAGTCTTTCGCGCTTTGTGTGCGCAAATCTTCGTATTCTCCCCCCTGAACAATACCGAACAGGCCTTGCTCGTCCTGCCGGGCATGGGCATTGAGGCAGCGTTCAGCCCAGCGGCTTGTCCGCTCAACTGACCGTTTCATGTAATCGTATTCTGCCGGATATGGCGGGCATTCGTCAAATGCCATCATAATATCAGAGCCGAGTGCGTTTTGGATCTCCATCGCTTTTTCCGGAGATAAAAACAGCTTATCTCCATTTAAGTGATTGCGGAAGTGAACGCCCTCTTCCTCTATATTACGAAACTTGCTTAATGAAAAGACCTGAAAACCGCCTGAATCTGTTAAAATTGCGCGGTCCCAGTTCATAAATTTATGGAGTCCGCCCGCTTCTTTTACAATATCCTGTCCCGGGCGGAGCCATAGGTGATATGTGTTGCTTAATATGATGCCCGCGTCCATTGCCTTCAGCTCTTCAGGCGCCATTGTTTTGACTGTCGCCAGTGTGCCGACCGGCATAAAAACAGGCGTTTCAAAGGAGCCGTGGGGAGTATGCACTCTGCCCAGGCGCGCCCCTGTTTGTTTGCATTCTTTTATAAATTCATAGCGTATTGGTTGTTCAGCCACTTTTTATGAGGCCTCCTGTTCTCAATTTATATAATCAGCATTGCGTCGCCGAAGCTGAAGAAACGGTATTCTTCTTCAACCGCATGGTTATACGCACGCAGAACGTTTTCTCTGCCTGCAAGCGCACTGACCAGCATAATCAATGATGATTTCGGCAAGTGAAAGTTTGTAATCATTCCGTCAATGGCTTTGAATTCATAGCCCGGATAAATAAAAATAGATGTCCATCCGCTTGATGCTTTAAATCGCCCATCATGTTCACCGGCAATCGTTTCAAGCGTGCGGGTTGAGGTCGTGCCGACAGAAATAATCCGTCCGCCCTTTTCCCTTACGCTGTTTAAAGCCGCGGCCGTTTCTTCTGACATTTGATAGAACTCTGCATGCATATTATGCTCTTCCACTTCATCGGCACTGACCGGACGAAACGTTCCGAGACCGACATGCAGTGTGATGAACTCAATCTGAACGCCTTTGTCCTTCAGCTGCTGTAAAATGTCTTCCGTGAAATGAAGTCCGGCTGTAGGCGCAGCGGCAGATCCGATTTCTTTTGAAAACACCGTTTGGTAGCGCTCTCTGTCATCAAGCTGTTCCTTAATATATGGCGGAAGCGGCATTTCTCCGAGTGATTCCAGCACCTCGTAAAAAATACCGTCGTATTGGAACTCAACTTTTCTGCCGCCATGCTCCAGCTCTTCCGTGCAGACAGCTTTTAATCTGCCGTCTCCAAAAGTTACAACGGTTCCTTTTTTTACCCGTTTTGCCGGTTTGACGAGCGTTTCCCACCTGTCACCGGCTTCCTGTTTCAGCAAAAGCAGTTCTACTTTTGCCCCCGTATCCTCTTTTGTTCCGAATAACCGGGCAGGCAAAACGCGGGTATTGTTCAGCACGAGACAATCCCCTTCTTTAAAGAAACTGATAATCTGTTTAAACGAGCTGTCTGTCAGCTCTCCTGTATGTTTATCAAGCACCATCAGCCTTGAAGCGTCACGCTGTTCCAATGGCACCTGTGCAATTAAACGTTCCGGAAGTTCAAAATCAAATAAATCAACTTTCATAATTTCACCTTTATTCTAGTCTTTTGTTATTTCATTCTGCCGAAAAGATTAAGCAAGATTGATAATACCACACTTATGATAATACAAGTGACAACCGGGAAGAAAAACGTCACATTTCCTTTTTTCACAAAAATATCTCCCGGCATCTTGCCGACAAAATGCAAAACCGATCCGATAATAAGCAAAACAGCACCAAGAATCATAATGATCTTAGGAAATTCAGTCATATCGGGGAGCCTCCATTTGAAAATGATGATAAACGGCCGGTGTGACGATCCTTCCCCGCGGCGTTCTCTGGATAAAACCGATTTGCAGAAGATACGGTTCGTACACATCTTCAATCGTATGCGGTTCTTCGCCGATCGTGGCTGAAATCGTATCAAGCCCCACCGGACCGCCGTTAAATTTTTCGATCATTCCCATCAGCAGCTTGTGATCAATGTGATCCAAGCCAAGACGGTCGACTTGAAGCCGCTCCAAAGCGTCCTGAGAAATCTCTTCTGTAATCCGGCTGTCGCCTAACACCTGTGCAAAATCCCGGACCCTTCTCAGCAGGCGGTTGGCCACCCGCGGCGTTCCTCTTGATCTTCTGGCAATCTCAAGCGCTGACGGCTGATCAATTTCAACCTCAAACACATCAGCCGTTCTCGTAACAATATCAGCAAGCTCTTCTTGTGTATAATACTCAAGCCGCGACATGACGCCGAATCGATCTCTTAACGGCGCCGTCAAAAGCCCTACTCTTGTCGTGGCGCCGACCAGTGTAAAAGGCGGAAGATCAAGACGGACTGAACGGGCAGAAGGCCCTTTTCCAATGACAATATCAAGACAAAAATCTTCCATTGCCGGATAAAGCACCTCTTCAATCGATCTGTGCAGCCTATGTATCTCATCGATAAATAATACATCCCCCGGCTCGAGCGCCGTTAAGATCGCAGCCAAATCACCCGGCCTTTCAATCGCAGGTCCCGAAGTCGTCCGCAACTCCACTCCCATTTCGTTGGCAACGATGGAAGCAAGCGTCGTTTTTCCAAGCCCTGGCGGACCGTATAAAAGAACATGATCAAGCGTTTCCTGTCTCATTTTTGCGGCATCTATAAAAACACGCAAATTCTCTTTTACCTTATGCTGCCCGATATATTGAACCAGGCGCTGAGGCCTCAGGCTTTGCTCTATCACTGATTCATGGTTGTCTGCTTCACTTGAGACGAGCCGTTCATCCATGAACATCACCTTACTTCAATAGTTTTTGTAATGCTTTTTTTACGTACTGGTCTGTTGTCAGACCAATATCCTCTTTTAAGTGAGGAAGTACCTTTTTGATTTCTTTTTCGGCATAACCAAGTACCCTAAGTGCCTCCAGTGCTTCTTCAAGCGCCGTTTCTGCCGTTTGTTTTTCAAGTCTTTCTTCATGATTGAACAGATTTTCAATCATTTCAGGCACGACGTCAGCCAGCTTTCCTTTTAAATCAAGGATAATCTGGCGGGCAGTTTTTTTGCCGACACCCGGAAACTTGACTAAAAAGGCTTCATCTTCATTTTCAATTGCTTGAATGACCGCTCCCGGGTCACCTGATCCCAAAATGGCGAGTGCCCCTTTTGGACCGATCCCGGTCACATTTAACAGCTTTGTAAAGAGCGCTTTTTCCTCCCTTGTTGAAAAGCCGTATAGTAAAAACGCATCTTCTCTTACATGATGGTACGTAAAAATGGTTTCTTGACTTCTCTCCTTATATATAAACGGATTTGGCGTAAAAATTTGATAGCCAATGCCGCCGTTTTCTATCACAATATATTGGGGAGATACATAATCAATCGTCCCTTTAACAAATTCGATCACGAAAATTCACCTCTTTGACTGTTCTTCATTGTACCATAAAAACAGCCAAAGGCTTAAAGAAAAGTTAACATATGTTCGCTTCTCATTCATTGTTCCACGAAAAAAAAAGACATGAGCACATGTCTTCAATCAGCAGTGGTCACCCGCTGTACGTCTTGATATGTTCTATGACATCTTCAAACTCCGCTTTCGTCCGAAACGGAATGCCTTTTTCGAGATTTTTTTGCATATGGCTCTCCAGTCTTTCTAAGTCAATTTGAAAAAAAGATTGAATCGGTTCAGAATCCGACTCTGGCCGTCCATGAAAGGTGGAAATTACTCCGCTGTCAGAAACGCCGATATAACCATTCACCTTGCTGAGCGGAGAAATATCGTCCACCTGCTTCCGAAATAGAACGTACCCATTTTTATGTTCGACAAGCGTCCATCCCGCATAATCCGCCCAAAAGTCATCCATGGACAGCACCTTTTCACGCTTATGCTCGATGCTGACCTCTCCATCCAAAAACACTTTTTCAAGCTGCACATGCACCTGCAGCGGTTCATAGTGCTCCACTTCCGCCCCTGACGCGCGGGGAGCACCCATTAGAAAAGCTGCGGCTGAGCATAAAATCCCCAGCAACAGATACGCAGTGCTAAATCGTTTCACCCTTTACACCTCTTTGCACACGTTTATGACTAGTCTGACCAAAGAGGCTACTGCTTAACCGTTTCCTCAAAATTTGTTTGCACATTTTTCCTGACAAGCCGTTCCTCTGGATACATATCGGCGTGCCGTTCTGAAATCGTCAGAAATTGTGTCAGGAAAGCACTGAGAAAATATAATGCTGCAAAAATCCATATCACGCCGCCTGCGCCGAGCGGGCCGATAAAAAGGCTCACGATGCCGGGAGCAATAAAAGCGCACAGACCCGATCCCAGATTTAACACAGACATGGCAGCACCCTTGTTATCAGGCGCAAGCGTCGGCAAAAGCGCGCTTAATGGAACATATCCGGCCAGTGCCGCACCGTAGCAGCAGGCAATGATCATCAGCACCCAGTACTGATGCCCGATCAATTGCGGCGTGTAATAGAGCGCCAGTGTAAAAATGCCGCAGCCGACTCCGCCAAACCACATGACAGTATTGCGCCAGCCCAGTTTATCTCCAACCGCGCCGAAAATGATGTTAAATACAATGTTGACAAAAAACAGCGTCCCCCAAATTTGCAGCCATTCTGAAACAGAATAGCCGTAACGCGCCAAATAGGTCGGAAGAAATATCGCAAATCCGAATTGTCCGATAGCATTTATTGTCTTGACTACGCCGCCGATGCCGACTTTAGGATTTTCAAACATAATTGTAAACGCCTTCGACAGCTCTTTCCATTTCGGCTGATCTTGTTTTTGTACAGGCATAAATTTATCTTTATTAAAAAACAGTGCGAGAACTCCGCCTGCTGCCACAAATAGTAAAGCGCTCCAAAGCGTATTGATTTCTCCAATCGCCGGAACCGCATAGCTCGAATAAAACGGTCCAAGCACGTTCAGGCCGCACGTAAACATAAACCAAAACCAGCCGACGGCTTTACCAAGGATTTGCTGAGAGGTGCTGTATGATACCCATACAAGAAACGAGTATGCAAACAGCGGGTACCCCAAGCCCCTGAGCGCGTAGCTGCCCAAGAGAGCCGGATAGTACATATGAGGAATCGCCCAGCCGATAAAAGCAACCGAACCGAGGATAAAAGCAAGTAAACCGACCGTCATCGTCTTTCTTGGCCCCCAAGTCTGGACAAAGGTTCCTGATAGCCAAGCCGAAATCGTGACAGCAATGCCATACACCGTAAAGAGCGAAGCAGATTGCTGCATACTGAGACCGTGATCAACAAGAAAAGGAGACAGCCATCCTTGCTCAAGTCCGTCTCCAACCATAAAGATGACCACACCAATATAACCCCAAATCATGTGAGAAGGAATTCCGATTTTGTTTAAAGCATTTCCTTTAGCATGTGCTGTATTCATGATTTCCACCGCCTACTTTTTATAAAGTATCAATGGAATGTATATACCCAAGCTTGCTGTATTGTAATCCCTTTATCTGAATATTAAAAAACAATTTTTTCAGTATGTTCAATGCTGACAGGCATGCCTAAAGCGAGTGACTGCTGAGCCGCCCTTGCTATACGTTCCGCCTGAAAGCCGTCATCGCCGGTGCAGGCAGTCTCCCGATTGGTTTTGATCGCGTCTGCAAACTGAAGAATCTCTTCTGTGTAGGCTTCCTTATAGCGTTCAAGAAAAAAGAAATGCGGTTTATCCTTCATGACAAAGTCAGCGGTGGACACTTCTACCGTCGTCGGCCTGCTGTTGTCCGCTGTTGCCGAGCCTTTCGTGCCGAAAACCTCGACCCGCTGGTCATATCCGTACACAGCTTGACGGCTGTTGTCTATCACACCCATGGCACCGTTTGCAAATGTC
Source organism: Bacillus sp. 2CMS4F (assembly GCF_023161785.1). Taxonomy (NCBI): domain Bacteria; kingdom Bacillati; phylum Bacillota; class Bacilli; order Caryophanales; family Bacillaceae; genus Bacillus; species Bacillus sp. 2CMS4F. The sequence goes on along the minus strand of NZ_JALNTO010000002.1, from coordinate 379,951 downwards.
AAGGTAATGACAGCCGTATCAATGTCCCCCAGCTCTGCAAAGGACGGATTCACCAAAGCCGCTCCTTTTGCATACACTTCCGTCACTTCACTTCCCATGATGTATCTCGCCATATCAAAATCGTGAATCGACATATCGATAAATAAGCCGCCTGATGTGCGGACATAATCAACATTCGGCGGTTCAGGGTCCCGTGACGTAATTTTTAATAAATGAGGAGTGCCGATTTCCCCATTTGAGACAATGGTTTTGATTTTCTTAAAATGAGGGTCGAAACGGCGGTTAAATCCGACTTGCAGCTTAACCCCATGTTTCCGCACGGCCGCAAGTGCCTCCTTCGTTTCATCGGGAGAAAAACTGATTGGTTTTTCACAAAAAATATGTTTTTTCGCCTCAGCTGCTTCTCTGATGATTTGCGCATGTGTATTTGTTGGCGAACAGATAAATACAGCGTCAATATCAGGATCAAGTAATAAATCTCTATAGTCAGCGGTTATGTATTCAATGTGGTGACTGGCAGCCCAATCCTGTAACCAGCTTGCAGAAATATCAGAAACCGCTTTTATTTTCATATGAGGAATCCGATGTATATTTTGAACATGAAGTTTGCCGATGCGCCCTGCACCGATAATTCCTGTCACCATCTGTTTCGTCATAGCGTGTTCCCCCTTGATAGTTTACGAAAGCGCTTTATTTAAAATTAATAGTATCCCATTTGTAAGCGCTTTTCAAGGAGTGGAATAAACGTTTTCATGTCTCTTTTATCACAATCAAAGCTTATAGGTAGCCTTCTTTCCCAAGACCAGATACACTATATTTAGGCTCTTTTTCCTGAACAGTTTTGGATTTTCTTATAAACAACTGCATAAAATAGAGCAAAGAAGGTGAATGAAATGCTGACAAAAGCAGAGGCACTGGCCCATTCAGTCATATACCGCCAAAACAGCAGATTTGATAAAGTCAAAGAGAAACCCGAGGAATTAACATTGATCGGCAAGGGACGAAGCGCCTATGTGTTTGCCATAACAGAAGGTGACCGGAAAACGGCGCTGAAGGTATTTTTTCCGGAGTATCAAGCGACAGCCGTCAAAGAAGCAGCGATTTATGAAAAATTAGCCGGATCCGCATTCTACCCTGACATTTATGAAACTGGTGATTCATTTATTTTAATGGAATATATTAAAGGCGATACCTTTTACAACTGCCTGAAAAAAGGCATCGCGATCAGCGACGATATGATTCAGCAGGTAGAGGACGCACTTTCTGACGCCCGTGCAGCCGGCCTCAACCCGTCAGACATTCATTTGCGCAATCTGATTCTGACAGAATCCGGAGCAGTGCGGGTCATTGATGTTGCGAGATTTGAACAGACGAAAACGTGCACGCAGTGGGACGATTTAAAAACGGCGTATCATACGCTTTATAAAAAGCCGATTTTCCCGAAAAAAATCCCGGGCTTTTGGCTTGAGGTTATTGCTTTTTTATATAAAAAAGATTGGTTTCAGAAGCACTTTGCACAACGGAAAAGAAAATATTCTTCATAGAAAAGGCAGCCGCATATGCGGCTGCCTTTATCATTTTATTTTTACTTTCTGACAGCAGAAATTAAATTCATTTGTTCAGGCGACAGCTTGATGCGATACCCTCTCACACTCAAATAAACCGCTTCTGAGTTCTTTTCGCTGGAATGACAATATGTGTTTTCCATTTCTGTCTCCTCCACCCTTTATCTATTTTCTTTTATCATACCTGCACTTTATTGAGGAAATTTTAAAGAAATGTAAAGATCGTATAAAGTCCGTGATGTGGTAAAATGGGAGAAAAAAGGGAGATAGTCACATCAAAACACGCAGTAAAGTCCTTCTTATAATATTCTCATGTCTTCTGTTTTTTGGCGGTGCCGTCTATTGGATGTTTTTTCCACTGAAAAATGTTCCGTAAGGCAGCCTCGTACAATCAGTGGAATCGCCTGACGGAAGCTATACGCTAAACACTTATGTATCCAAAAATACCTTAAGCTCAGATGCCGCCAGAGGCGAACTCGTGAATGAAAAAACACTTGTCAAAAAAACAATCTATTGGAATTATCCTGACAGCAGACCATCTGTTAAATGGTTGAACAACAATACAGTAAAAATCGGCAGCCAGACTTTACATCTCAATATCGATGAAACTTATGATTGGCGAAAGGATGATCATTGGATTCGTGAGGAACCGCCGCAAGCATCAGTGAGGTGAGATAATGAAAGATCCTTATCGCTTTGCCTTTTATATACGCAATGGCAGATCTTGGCTATTTATTTCTCAAGGACTGTTTCACAATTGGTGTCCACATGCCTTTATAAACAGAAGCGCGGCGTACTTCATACGCTGCGCTTTTTTCACCCCATTCTCCCCTCTCATGATCATTACACGTTAAATAATGTGACAGATTAATTGTAAAAATAGTTCAATTAACCCAAAATCCTCTTTATAAAAGCAATCGAAACGACGTGAGGAGGAAGCTTGATGGCAGATTTTGTTGCTAGTTTAAACGCGATCTTATGGAGTACACCCGTCATTTATATTTTATTAGGAATTGGATTGATCTTTTCTATTGTGACCCGTTTTTTACAAGTCAGACACATCAAGGAAATGATTGTGCTGATGTTTCAAGGCAAGAGCTCAGAGGCAGGGGTATCTTCTTTTCAAGCATTATCAATCGCGCTGTCCGGCAGGGTGGGGACCGGAAACATTGCAGGTGTGGCAACAGCAATTGCGTTCGGCGGACCCGGCGCGGTGTTCTGGATGTGGGCCATTGCTTTTATCGGTGCTTCAAGCGCCTTTGTCGAATCTACTCTTGCCCAAATTTATAAAGTGAAACAAGGCGGCCAATATCGAGGCGGACCCGCTTATTATATAGAAAAAGGATTAGGCATTAAGTGGTTTGCTGTTTTATTTGCGGCTGCGGCCCTTATTGCAATGGCTCTCCTTATGCCAGGGGTCCAGTCCAACTCCATTGCAGCGGGCGTCCAAAATGCATTCGGCATCTCTCCTGCCATTACTGGCTGTTTTCTTGTTCTCTTATTAGGTTTTATCATTTTCGGAGGTGTAAAACGCATCGCCAGTGCCGCACAAATGATTGTCCCGTTTATGGCAGTCGGATACATTCTGCTCTCTCTGATCATCATTGTGATGAATATTTCTGAACTGCCTGCTGTCATTTCTTTGATTTTCAGAAGCGCTTTTGCGTTAGATTCCGCATTCGGCGGTCTCATCGGCATGGCCATTTCATGGGGCGTCAAACGAGGCATTTATTCAAACGAAGCCGGACAAGGAACAGGCCCTCATCCCGCTGCCGCCGCAGAGGTATCTCATCCGGTAAAGCAAGGATTGGTTCAGGCATTTTCTGTTTATATCGATACTTTATTTGTATGTTCCGCTACAGCATTCATGATTTTATTTACCGGTATGTACAATACACAGGCTGCCGACGGTTCATTTATTGTCAATCACCTGAAAGGTGTAGAAGCTGGACCGGGCTTCACTCAGGCCGCCATTGACAGTGTGCTGCCCGGCTTTGGTGCAGGCTTTGTCGCTATTGCTTTGTTCTTCTTCGCTTTTACAACCATTATGGCTTATTACTACATCGCTGAAACAAATATCGCATATTTAGCGAGAGGCAGAGAAAGCAAGTGGGCAATGCTCGGCTTAAAAATGATCATTTTAGCCGCGACATTCTACGGTGCTGTCAAAACCGCTACACTTGCTTGGGCATTAGGTGACGCGGGACTTGGCATTATGGTTTGGCTGAACGTCATTGCCATTGTTTTGCTCGCCAAGCCGGCGCTTATTGCGTTAAAGGATTATGAGCAACAGAAGAAACAAGGCTTAGACCCAGTCTTTGATCCTAAAGCTCTCGGCATCAAAAACGCTGATTTCTGGGAGAAAGAATACACACACGAAAATGAGCGCGTCTCTTAAGACGAAAAAAGACCGGCCTGAGATCACTTCGCGCCGGTCTTTTTTATATTACTGGTAATTTGTATACACTGCCTGAACATCATCATCGTCTTCAAGCGCATCAATCAATTTATCCAGTTTTTCAACAGCCTCATCATCAGCATCTGCATATGTTTTCGGAATCATGGTTACTTCAGCTGAATCGACTGGATAATTTGCTTCAAGTGCTGTTTTTACCTCTTCAAAACGTTCAGGCGCTGTTAATACCTCAAAGTATTCATCCTCTGTCTGCAGCTCTTCGCCGCCCGCTTCTATGACATCAAGCATCAGGTCATCCTCTTCTATTTGCCGATGTGTACGGTCAATTGCAATGTACCCCTTCCGCTCAAATAAAAATGCTACACATCCGCTTTCTCCGAGACTTCCGCCGTTTTTATTGAAAGCTGTCCGCACATTTGTCGCCGTACGGTTTTTATTATCAGTTAAGCACTCCACCATGACGGCAACCCCTGATGGGCCGTAGCCTTCATAGGTGATTTCCTCGTAGCTGCTGCCGTCCTGGCTTCCTGCGGCTTTTTTTAGGGCACGGTCTATATTATCATTTGGCATATTGGCGCCTTTTGCTTTTTCAATCACAAGCCGCAATGCTGAATTTGCTTCAGGATCGGCTCCGCCTTGCTTTGCTGCCACATAGATTTCTTTAGCAAGCTTCATAAATACTTTTCCGCGCTTTGCGTCTTGCGCATTTTTTCTTTTTTGGATGTTTTTCCACTTAGAATGGCCAGCCATGCTTTCACCTTCCTTGATATTTCTATGTACACTTTAATGGGTATTGCAAGCCGTTGTAAAGAAAAAGACCGCCGGGAATCACTCTCCGGCGGCCTTCTTAGTCCTAGCGTCTGTTCATTTTATGAAGTCTTGTGAACAGTCCTTTATCTGTAGATACTTGAACGTCACGGCCATCCGCATAGTTTCGTGCGGCTTTTTTGACATTTTGCCTGTCAGACTGTGTGAAATCAGCGTGGCTTCTGACTGCGATGACTACTTTGTCATCCGTTACCATCACTTGTGTGTCGTTGACGTTTTTGACTTGTTTCACACGATTGGCGATTTTTGCGGCAAGTCTTCTGTTCTCTTGGTTATCATACCCGTTGTTGTTCGTCCCATTTCGGTTCATGTTTCTGTTATTTGTGTTGTTATATGTTCCGTCAGTTGCCAATGGGACGCGATCATCTGCAGTAACACGGTCGTTTACATTGGTTGTGTTTCGGTCACGGCCGTTCTGGTCCTCCATCAATTCAGAGACCGGGCCGTCGTGATCCATCCCGTCTCCCTGTCTGTCAGCGTCATTCTCATTTGTATAATATCCGATTGGACGGGTATTGCCGTTATTACCGTTATTACGAGTATCATTAAGGGCATCATTATTTGCGCCGCATGCTGTTAATCCGGCTGTCATCAAAATGAGGCCTGCAATTGTTAACTTTCTACCCAATGGAAAAACCCCCCGAGGACTGATTGAGCATGTTGTGCTCGTTTTTATCATGTGCATCAGGGAGATATGTTAAGCGTGTCAGTTATGACCATTCGACGATTGTAAGGCAATACAAAAAAAGGAACGATTTACATCGTCCCGAACAATCATTCACTTTCTTCTTCCGGCCGTCCAAACATCTGGTTTGTTGAAGGCTGATTCGGCATGGAAGTTCCTGCTGCATACGGATTCGGATTTGCTCCTCCGTAAGGCATATAAGGAGTTCCATATGCTCCTCCCTGATATCCAGGTGCTGAGAAGTATGGCTGCTGATCATCGTCACACCCGCAATCATCATGATCCTTAAATGGCGGCATATAACCATGTGCCACATTTGGCTGATAAGCACCCATCACTTGAGGAGCGCCATAATAAGGACCATATGGCATATGCCCATAAGGAGATCCATAAGCCGGCGATGCATATTGAGGCGCGCCGTGCGAAGGCTGATATCCGTAATGCCCGTGATGGCTGTTTTCATGATGCTGGTTATCATATTCACCCGGATCATATTGCGAAGGTGATACAAAACTTGGCTGGAAGCCATAAGGCTGATGCATCGGAAATGCATGTGCAGGATAGTATGGGTAGCACAGGCCGGATCCAGGCAGAACCGGTGAGATAGGAACCGGACATGGCACAAAATGGGCTGGATACGGATAGTATGGCTGAACTGCCGGCATATTCGGAACAGTGTGGTGGATGTTTTCTTCTTCCATACCGCCTACATCTGGCGCCTTAGGCGTATTAGGCATATTCGGATAATTTGCATTCTCCATATTACTCATTGCCTCCTGTTGTGGAAATTGATCTTGCATGTCATACATATGATCTATATTTCCGTCATGATGCTTTTTAGGCTCCTCCGGTTTAGGAGGTGACCAAGGCTGAAAAAGCTGATTCATATCATAATAATCGTTCACATCAGCTTCAGGATACACATTATCATGCAAATTCGGCATCGGCGGGACAAAAGGAACAGACTGCTTTTCTTTCGGTTTTGTGTCTTCTACGTCGACAACGGATTTAGGCTTCTCCTTGGAAAATGGGTGTTCTTGCTTCTCATCCCCGACTGCCGCCGGACTTTTGCCCGCTTTTATCTCTTTTCTGACTGGAACACCCCCAGACGGCACTTTTATTTTCATTCCAGGCATGATTAAATCTGGATTGCTGAGCTGCGTATTGAGTTTTTTTACTTCCTCAACATCAACTCCGTATTTTTCAGCTATTTTCCAGAGTGAATCGCCTTTTTGAACGATATGGATTTTCAACGTTTTCCCCTCCTATGCAAAACGTGAACAGTTCAGTTGTGATTACAATATGTTTCTTCACAACATATGCCTGATCAAATGAAATTATGAGTATAGGAGGGGAAATATTTCTGATTTACGTGATGGAAAGCATTCGATTCAGCGCTAGAAGGGCATCGTCCTGAATGACTTTCGGCACTTTGATCACGCCTGCTGGTTCTCCTTTTTCTATTTGCTCTAAAGACCAGAGCAAATGCGGGAGGTCAATTCGATTCATCGTCAGACATGGACACATATCCGGATTGAGTGATTCAATTTGTTTGTCGGAATGCTCTTGAATCAGTCGCTGAACAAGATTCATTTCTGTACCGATTGCCCATTTGCTTCCCGGCTGAGCGTGGCTGATTGTATCAATAATATATTTCGTTGATCCGCTGTCGTCACTTTGCATTACGACTTCATGGGAGCATTCAGGATGAACAATGATCCTGATGTCAGAATCTCGTTCTCTCAAATCATTTATATTTTTCACGGTGAATTTTTCATGAACAGAGCAGTGGCCTTTCCAAAGAATAACCTTGATATCGTTTTGTTCTGCCTCGTTCTCTAATTGATCCTGAATCGGGTCCCAGACAGCCATGTCCTCAAGCGGGATACCAAGTTCATAAGCGGTGTTCCTTCCTAAATGCTGATCGGGCAGAAATAAAATGCGTTTTTTCTGTGTAAACGCCCATTCAAGCACTTTTTTTGCATTGGAGGAGGTTACAGTCGCTCCGCCGTGCTTTCCGACAAATGCCTTGATCTCCGCTGTAGAATTCACATAGGTTAATGGTATGATCGTGTCGCCGAATATATGCTGAAGTTTCTCCCACGCCCTGTTCGTCTGCTGCATGTCAGCCATATCAGCCATAGAACAGCCCGCTCTCATATCTGGCAGGATGACCGTTTGGTCCGCACCTGTCAGCATATCAGCAGTCTCTGCCATAAAATGTACGCCGCAAAATACAATATATTCCGCATCCTTATTTTTTTCCGCCATTTGGGCAAGCTGGAGTGAATCGCCCGTTTGGTCAGCAAATTGAATTACTTCATCCTTTTGATAATGATGGCCTGGAATAAACAACCTGCTCCCGAACTTTTCCTTAATCGCTGCAACACGTCTCTCCATCTCTTTCATTGACAGCTCTTTATAATGGTCAGGCATCATTTCAAATTGTTTGATTGCATCAAGAATTGACATAACCGCATTCCTCCACTGACTGATTTGTTAACGCCACATCCATGCTGATATCTAAGCTTTTGACCGAATGAGTCAGAAAGCCTAAGGAAATATAATTCACACCCGTCCCTCTAAAAGCGGGCAGAGATTCTAATGTAATTCCTCCGGAAGCTTCGGTTTTAATGTGATCCGGTGTGATATTTGCAAAATGGCGGACAGTGTCAGGCGGGCAATTGTCAAACATAATGACATCAGCTTCAGCAAGAATGGCTTCTCTGAGCTGCTCCTCAGATTCAATTTCCACTTCAATATTCACCATGTGCCCTGCAGCCTTCCGCGCTTTTTCACACGCCTTTACAATGGAACCGCAAGCTGCAATGTGATTATCTTTGATCATGATTCCGTCGTACAGGCCGAATCGATGGTTATATCCTCCTCCGACCCTGACCGCATATTTTTCGAGCATTCTTAACCCCGGCGTCGTTTTCCTTGTGTCACAAATCTTAATCTGTTCATCATCAAGCCGTTCAACAGCCTGCCTTGTCATCGTCGCAATACCCGACAGCCTTTGAATAAGATTTAATACTACCCTCTCTCCAGAAAGAAGAGCAGCGGCCGGCCCGCGTAAGACGGCAATCACATCACCCTTTCGCAAATGATCTCCATCTTTTTTGGGTAAAAAGGTCTGAACCTTTTCATCTAATAAAGCAAAGCCTTCCTTAATCACCGCAGCTCCGGCGAAAATGCCGTCTGACTTTGCAACAATTGAGGCCTCACAGTTCTGTCCTTCAAAGATGGACTGTGATGTAAGATCTCCCGTCCCTATATCCTCATGAAAAAAGTGATTCAGCAATTTTTTCAGCTGTAAATGATTCATTTCTCCAAATCCCTTCGTTTTTTCTCATTTTGGTTCTCTTTTTTGTATGGACAATTTGTTTTCCTTGCCAGCCTGCATCAGCCTGAGGAATATCAATTCGAAAATGCGCCCCCCTGCTTTCTTCCCGCAATAGAGCAGACGAAGTCATCAGCTTTGCAACCTGCCACAAGTGAGAAAGCTCCAGCTGCGGAATTGTGATATCCTTCACATTTATCTTCTGAGATGGGAGCCCATAAAGCCAATTGCTCATCCCCATCAGTCTGTCTTTTTCTCTTACTATGGACATGTCGCTTGTCATTCTGTTTTGCAGTTCAGAAAGCTCGATATTCGGCACCTCATAAACTCCGCTGGTTTCACCGTTGAATTGACTATACCTGTTATCAGCCGGTTTTCTCATGATATGTTCTGCTGCTCTTTTACCAAACACAAGTGCCTCCAGCAAAGAATTGCTCGCAAGACGATTGGCTCCGTGTAAGCCGGTGCATGCTGTTTCCCCTATCGCGTAAAGCCCGGGTACAGTTGTTTCTCCCCACCGATTGACTGAAACGCCTCCCATTAAAAAATGCATTCCCGGCGCAACAGGTATTTTTCTTTTGCGAATATCAACCCCTGCCTTTTCGCAAATAGAGGTGATTGTGGGAAAACGCACTTCGAAGTCAGAAATAGCGCTGCAATCGATATACACACGTTTTCCTTTTACTATTTCTTCATGAATCACCCGCGAGACGACGTCCCGTGGTGCTAAATCCTCCAGCGGATGCCGTCCGGCCATAATACGGCGGCCGTTTTGGTCTGTTATAAAACCGCCCTCACCTCTGACTGCCTCTGAAACAAGCCCACACGAGACGCCATTTTTGACAAGAAGTGTAGGATGAAACTGGGTAAACTCTAAATCAGTTAATTCCGCTCCGGCCCGGTAAGCAAGTGAAAGACCATCACCCGTGACAGATGGATCGTTCGTATGGTGCTGAAACAAGCTTCCGCATCCGCCAGCTGCCAGCACAACCTCATCCGCATGCCGCAAATTGATCCGGCCGCGGCTGTCTTTCGTCACTACACCGGCACAGCGCCCATTCTTCATCAGCAAATCAACCGCTGTTTCATTCTCGATGACTTCGATTTGGCTATTGATTTGTTTCAGCAAGTAATCAATGAGCATGCTGCCTGTAGCGTCTCCGCCTGCATGAAAAATGCGGTTGTGCGTATGGGCTCCTTCCCTGCTGAGGCTGACTTTGCCTTGTTTATCCCGGTCAAATGGAAAGCCATTCTCCAAAAAATTCTCAATGATGGTTTTTCCATCAAGTAAAACGTCTGATACGATGTTTTGATCGTTATGTCCGCAGCCTGCATATAACGTATCCTCCATATGAGACGCAATCGAGTCATCTTTTGCATAAGCCGCCGCAATTCCGCCCTGTGCATGTCTTGAATTGCTGTTTTTTGTGCTTTTTTTCGTGATGACAGTCACCTGGTATGATGGCGGAAGTGCAGAAGCCAGGGCAAGTGCCGCCGCTCCTGAACCAATGACCGCAATCGTCTTTATAGACATATGCCACCTCCTGTTGTTTACACCTGTCTTGACACCTATATTTACACAACGATAAAATAAACTCAAGAGTTTTTTATGAAGAACATATGGAGGAAAGACCGGATGATTTATTTAGATTATGCAGCAACCACGCCAATTTGCGAGGAAGCACTGGACGTATTTCAGAAGCTCAGCATTGATATGTACGGGAATGCCAGCAGCTTGCATGACGCTGGGGGAAAAGCAAATCATATACTGGAGTACTGCCGGGAGAAAATAGCTGACATAATCGGCGGAGAAACAGGCGGTATATATTTTACAAGCGGCGGCACTGAATCCAATTTTCTTGCCATTCAATCTTTGTTAAACGGCCTACCAAAAACAAAAAGACATTTTATTACGACTGCCATGGAACATCAATCAATCCATAACTGTGCTGCTTTACTGCAGAATCATGGCTTTGACGTGACAATCATTAAGCCTAACGAGTACGGACTTATTACCGAGGAAATATTGGCAGCTCATATTCGCCCGGACACAGGCCTGGTTTCTATTCAGCATGCCAATTCAGAAACAGGAATTATTCAGCCCATTAAACACCTGTCATCGTATCTTCACAACAGGCAAATTCTTCTTCATTGTGATGCGGTACAAACATTCGGCAAACTGCCCATCCATACTGAAGAAATGGGGGTGGATGCTCTCTCTATTTCCAGTCACAAAATTCACGGCCCTAAAGGAGTCGGAGCTGTCTATATTCGGCCGGACGTCAATTGGAAACCGGTGTACCCTGACACCGTTCATGAGAATGGGTTTCGAGCAGGCACGATAAACGTACCGGGTATCGGAGCCTTTACAGCGGCAGCGGAGCTGATCGTAAGTGAAATGGAAAGTCAGATATCCCATAATCAAATGTTAAGACAATACTTTTTAGAACAAATCCGTATTCGGTCTCTCCCTCTAACCCTTGCGGCAGATGGTGCAAACACAGAATGTCTGCCCCATATTATCGGGTGTTTTTTTGGCTCATTTGAAGGACAATATGTTATGTTAGAATGTAATCGGAATAATATTTGCATTTCAACGGGCAGCGCTTGTTCTGCAGGTTATCACGGGCCGTCTGAAACGATGAAAGCGTTAAGAAAAACAGAACAGGAAGCCCTGCAATTTATCCGCATCTCTTTCGGAAAAAACACAACAACTGAACAGCTGGATATGTTATTACATACGTTTACAGCGCTTTTGGAACAAAGGAAAGGAGAATATCATATTGACCGAAGAATTAAAGCTCTTGGGCGCCAATAGGCGTGAGCAGCTTCTTTTGTGGCTGAAGGAATCCACATCGCCGCTGACAGGAGGAGAGCTCGCAAAAAAAGCAAATGTTTCGAGACAGGTGATCGTTCAGGATATCTCGCTTTTAAAAGCGAGAAACGAGCCGATTATCGCCACAAGCCAAGGCTATGTCTATCTCGACGCCGCCGCTCAGAAGCATCAGCAGGCAGAAAGAATCATAGCTTGTCTGCACGGGCCTGAACGGACAGAAGAAGAATTGCAGCTCATCGTGGATGAAGGGGTAACTGTAAAAGACGTAAAAATTGAGCACCCTGTATACGGAGATTTAACTGCAGCGATCCAAGTCGGCACGCGAAAAGAAGTCGAACATTTCATCAAAAAGATCAATTCCACAAATGCCGCCTATTTATCACAGCTGACAGATGGTGTGCATCTTCATACACTGACAGCACCCGATGAATATCGCATTGATCAAGCCTGTCAAGCACTCGAAGAAGCCGGTATTTTGATTGAAGACTAAAAAAAGCCCTAATAGGGCTTTTTATAATTGATAAGATTGATATGTACCAAGCAGCTTTACTTTGCATCCGAGCGCTTCAAGCTCCTGCATAGCCCCAGGGATTAATACTTCATCAAACGCCTGTTCAATATCAATAATAAAGAAATAATTCCCTAACCCGGTTTTGGTCGGACGGGATTCGATTTTTGACAGGTTTAAGTTTCTCCAAGAAAAAGCAGACAGCACTCTATGCAGCGCTCCGGACTGATCATCCTGCGGAAGCATCACCATCAGTGTTGTTTTTGGTCTTGAATTCAATTTTGAATTCACTTCAAAGGTTATATTTTCATCAGGAGACAGAATGACAAATCGCGTATGATTGTCTCTATAATCCTGTATATCCCGTTTTACGATTTTTAATTCGTATGTAGAAGCCGCCATTTCATTGGCAATCACCCCGATATTCAGCTCGGGATGGTCACTGACAAACTTTGCCGCCGCTCCGGTTGAATTGGCGTATTCATACGGCACAGAAGAAAAATGCCGATGGAGAAATTTATGGCACTGCGCAATCGCATGTGAGTGAGAATAAATTTTGTCTAGATCTTTCCACGCATTTTCTCTGGAAGGATGAACGAGTAAGTGCTGATGAATCGGTAATGTCATTTCACCTACGATGGGCAGAGGCTGTTCATGTATTAAATAGTCTATTGTTAAATTTACTGATCCTTCTAATGCGTTCTCTAAAGGAACAAAAGCAAAATCAACCTCACCTGCGACTGCCGCATCTATACATTCCGGTATCGTGCGGTAAGCAACATGCTCGGCGCCATTTTGGAAACAAGAACTGACTGCTAGATGTGTGAATGTAGCTGCTGGACCTAAATAACCGACTTTCATGACAATATTCTCTCCCCTTACGCTCCTGAACCTAATATTTCAACCTTTTCTACAAAGTCAAACTTTCTCATCTTGTTCATTAATGTATGAATATCCTCTTCCATTGCAGATGTACTGATAGACAGCGTTACGTTTGCTCTCCCTTGAAGCGGGATGGTCTGGTGAATGGAAAGAACGTTGCTTCCAGAGTCAGCCACCGCCTGAAGGAGCTGAGATAACGCCCCGGAGCGATCCTCTAAATGAAAGAAAAGTGTGATAATTTGCTCTTTAACCATTGTATAAAAAGGAAAAACGGCATCTCTGTATTTATAAAATGCACTTCTGCTTAAATCCACCTTTTGAACGGCATCTGCCACTGATTCTGCTTTTTTTCGATCCAGCAGTTTTTTGACTTCCAATGTTTTTCTCATCGCATCAGGCAACACATCTTCACGGACAAGATAAAACGTCTCCTCTTTCACTTGCATCCCCCCTTTTGAAAATAGAGAGCCTGATATCCAGGCTCTCACCCATCATTAATCAATAAATTCAAATTCGAATTCAAGAAGTCTGATAATGTCTCCGTCTTTGGCCCCGCGTTCTCTGAGTGCTTCATCAACACCCATTCCCCGCATCTGTCTTGCAAATCGTTTAACAGATTCATCACGTGAGAAATCAGTCATCTTGAATAACCGCTCAAGACTGTCTCCTGAAAGCACAAAGACTCCGTCAGGATCTCGCGTAATGCTGAATGGCACTTCTTCATTCTCCATCGTGTACATAACACGGTTTTGCGTAAGCTCTTCCTCGTCATACAGCGGGAATTCCGGAGTGTTTTCCAGCTGATTGGCAACTTCATACAGAAGCTCGCGAAGACCTTCTCTTGTCACTGCACTGACCGGGAACACCGGATAATCATCCGTCAGCTTTTCTTTAAACCCTTCAAGATTTTCCGCCGCCTGCGGCATGTCCATTTTATTTGCGACAATAATTTGCGGGCGCTCAGTGAGACGCAAATTGTACTCGCTCAATTCCTGATTAATTGTCACATAATCCTCATACGGATCGCGGCCTTCCAAGCCGGACATATCAATGACATGAACGATAACACGGGTCCGCTCAATATGGCGCAAAAATTGGTGGCCAAGCCCGACGCCTTGATGAGCCCCTTCAATCAGTCCAGGCAAATCGGCTATAACGAAGCTCCGTCCATCATCTGTTTCGACCATGCCAAGATTCGGAACAAGTGTCGTAAAATGATAATCCGCAATTTTCGGTTTTGCAGATGAAACGACGGACAACAAAGTCGACTTTCCTACACTTGGGAACCCGACAAGCCCGACGTCTGCAAGCACTTTTAATTCAAGAACAACATAGCGTTCTTTTCCCGGTTCACCGTTTTCTGAGAGCTGAGGTGCGGGGTTCGCCGGTGTGGCAAAGCGTGAGTTCCCTCTTCCGCCTCTTCCGCCCCTTGCGATGACAGCCTGCTGTCCATGTTCGGTTAAATCGGCAATGACCTGTTTTGTATCATCGTCTGTCACAACAGTGCCAGGCGGAACTTTAATGACCATATCATCAGCATTTCGTCCATGCTGGTTTTTTGACATGCCATGCTCGCCGCGAATCGCTTTAAAGTGTTTTTTATATCTAAAATCCATAAGAGTACGGAGACCTTCGTCCACTTCAAAAACGACGTCTCCTCCTTTTCCGCCGTCGCCGCCGGCAGGGCCGCCTTTCGGCACATATTTTTCACGGCGAAACGCAACCATCCCGTTGCCTCCGTCGCCGCCTTTTACATACACTTTCACCTGATCTACAAACATAATGTCCTCCGTTCTAAACCGTTAAAAAACTCCGCTAGTTCAACCCAATTTCAATCAGACATTCGTGACTTGTGATCTCAAAACGCATGATATCAAAGTCCTCATATCCATTTTGCCGAAAATCGTCAAAGGCAGATATATTGGCAAAAGTGCCGTGAAAATCAAGGTACAGAATCAGCTGTCTGTCAGGATGATCGGTTTGAAGCGAAACGGTTAAATGATTTTCACTGCCTCTAGTGACTGCTTGTTCAAACAGATCAAACAGCTTTCTCATCAGTTTCGCCAATTTTTGATCATAAGCTGACAAATCCTTAATTTCCCCGAGAACTTCATATTCAAGTGTCATACATTGGGCTTTCCAATTAAACGTAAGAAAATCAAACGCTAAATGCGGTGTTTTCAGGTTTGAGAGCTTTGATTCGTGCTTAGCGTCTATCACCATTTCTTCAATGATTTCAAAGACGCGGTCATACTTCTGCAAGCTTAAGTTTCCTTTAATTAGCTGCAGCTTATTCATCCAATCATGCCGGGAATGGCCAAGAAGATGAATCAGTTCATTTGTTAAAGCCGTATCGCTTATATTTTCTTCTTGATTTTTTGAAACATCCTTCATTTTCGCACTCCCAATCATTTGATTTCTTATTTAGGAGTCTGTATAAGTGTGTATTATGAATTATAACAGAGAAGGCTTTGATAGAAAAACAATTGTTTTTCCCAGAAATATCATGTTCCTTTTTTCTGGCTTCGGTTGATTTTCAGCCAGGCAGAACATTTTATGTATTACTGCTTGGGGAACATATCCAGTGGGTTTGAGACATTCGTTCTCATTCTTGGCGGGGTCTGCTCGCACATACTCTGCATAACATTCTTGATGCTTACTCCGCATATTGCAAAAAAAACTCCAGTCATCATCGACCGGAGTTTTTGAATCATTATTGAGCTACAGGATATACGCTCACTTTTTTGCGGTCACGGCCGAAACGTTCGAATTTAACAGTTCCGTCGATTTTCGCAAAAAGAGTGTCATCTCCGCCGCGGCCCACGTTTTCACCTGGGTAAATTTTTGTTCCGCGTTGACGGTAAAGGATAGAACCGCCTGTTACGAATTGACCGTCAGCACGTTTAGCACCTAAACGTTTAGCCTCAGAGTCACGTCCGTTCTTTGTAGAACCTACTCCTTTTTTAGAAGCGAAAAACTGAAGATCTAATCTAAGCATGTAGCTCACCTCCTATATTATGTTTGTGGTCACACGCAAGTGATCTTTATAATCCCGCTCAATTGTCTCTAACGAAACAATCATGCCTTCAATCAGCAACTGAGCTTTTTGGCGCGCCTCCGGATCGAGAGATTCAGGGAATTCAAAATAGAAATAACCCCCATCTTCTCCTATATCAAGAAGCGGCTCGAAGCCCGCCAGCGCGATGACCGCGTTAACGGATCCAAACACAACGGCTGTTACTCCGGCACAAACGAGATCTTGTCCATGTTCAGCAAAGTCGGCGTGGCCCGTCATTTCAAAAGACAATAAGCTTTTGTCAGTACGGGACCTTCTGATTGTTGCCTGAATCATGCTTACGCGTTGATTTTTTCGATCGTCACTTTAGTGTAAGGCTGACGATGACCTTGTTTTTTATGAACGTTTTTCTTTGCTTTGTATCTGAAAACAGTGATTTTTTTCGCGCGGCCTTGTTTTTCAACTTTAGCCGTTACTGTTGCGCCTTCAACTGTAGGGTTGCCGACTTTCACATTGTCTCCGCCAACAAACAAAACGTCTTCAAAAGTAACTGTTTCACCTGCTTCAGCAGCAAGTTTCTCGATGTAAACAGTTTGGCCTTCTTCAACTTTAATTTGTTTACCGCCTGTTTTAATGATTGCGTACATTCTCTGCACCTCCTATTAGACTAAGACTCGCCAGATACCAGGGGGCTGTAAAACAACTCTTAACACCTGTACTGAGCGGTTGTAGCATTGGTGCTACATCCATAACATTAAAAAATATATCAGAATACAAGGCGTTTGTCAATCGATTTTAATAAGGGAGCAGCAGCTCTTCCATGGAGGAATTTGTCCGCTTATCAGCAAAGTAGGCATGCAGCACTTCATTCTCATCCAGCTGGCTTAGCTTCTCTCCGGATTTTTCTATAATAATGGGATGCTTGCAGCCTCGTTTGAATTCCGCCATGACATGATAGACTTTGTCCTCAGCATTAACGGTAAGCGGTAGCAATTTTTCAAGCTCGCGGTTTTTCCCATAATATCTTTCCAGGAGAAACCTCACATGGATGTAGTGTCTTTGCCTGTACTCCTCAAACAAAGAAACAGCCAGAAAGACAAACAAAACCCATGCGCTGATTTGCAGAGGAACCGCAAATAAAACCCAGCATGCGAGAAGCAGGCAGCACACAAGTGAAGTCTTTAGATTCAGCCGGTGCGCTTTTTGAAAAGACAGATGCTTTGAAAAAATTAAAAATAACAGCTTGCCGCCATCAAGCGGCCAAATCGGCAGCAGATTCACAAATAAAATAGCTAGATTATAAAATGTAAACAGTTCAAAGGTCTGCTGATCAATTATTGAGAGGCCTGCAATTATCCAAGCCGCAAGCTGGAGCCAAATGTGCTGAAGAGGTCCGGCAATAATAACCGCAAACTCTTCCTTTAACGGCCGATTTCCGTGCTCTTCCACTTCAACTGTTCCTCCAAATGGTAGCAAAAAAACACGCTTGATTCTCCAAGAAAAAAACACGGCCAGAGCGGCATGCCCCAGCTCATGGATCAGAACAATCACAAGCAAACACAGCAATGCTTTCATATGCCCTGTAATCAGCCCCAGCGCCATGATAATCCAAAGAAAAGGATGAACATGAATTTTCAAGATGAGGTCAAGCCATTTATTCAAATGAGATCACCTGAATCGGATCAATAAATTTGTCGCCGTCTTTCATGGCAAAATAATAGAGCCCTTTGTTATGATCATCGAGTTTAATCGAACCGAGCTTTTTGCCTTTATCTACAAAATCATATAAAGCGACATCCACGTCTTTCAGTTCACCATAAATGCTGTAAGTATTGTCAGCATGCTGCACTTTCACTGTCAGCCCCGTCTCACCGTCTTTACTGACTTCAACAACATAGCCTTCTTTTATACAATCGATTGTATCGCTGCTTGTTTCGACTTTAATGCCTTCCCCGTTGTCCTGAAAATCCTGCTGAACTTTACCAGATGCGGGTGCGACGAGATCCTGACCCACTTCAACCTGCTGTTCCTTATTTTTCTTTTCAGGAGCGAGAAATGCAAGCGGGCTACCAAATTTCGTTTCAAACCAATGGCTTGCTGAAGCAAATTGAAATTCTGTTTCGAAGGTTTGTGCAACGACCGGCTTGATCTGGCTGACGGGTCCACTATTTGTTTTATAGGCTATAGCAGAAACAAGAACAAGGCAGGCCGATAGAAGACATTTCAGAATAATTGAGTCTGTTTTCACCAAAGGGTGTCTTCCGCTGAAATTCGAATTGCCATCCTCATATACCGGGAGGGTTCCATGTTTTTCCTGATCAGACATCATGACCCAGGACGGCGTTTTTTGCTTTTCGGAACCTGTCTGAGTAGGGAAACGTTTTGAGCCGGAAACCTGTTTCCTTCTTTTCTCTAATCGTTTTCTGATTTCATCTGCTCTGTGACTCATTGCCATCATCCTTTGCATTCGTTGGGTTTGTACATCATATGTCTTGTCCACGGCAATTATTCGATTTACCTTCAGCACAGAGCAGTCAGAAACAAAAAAACCTGACACAGCATTTGCTTTGTCAGATTCTTCTCTTTTATTCTATGAAATTATGATCTTACTCCGAAAAATGACTTAATCTTAGCCATCATTCCCTTGTTTTGCTCTTCAAGCACCTGCAAAGGAACAGATTCGCCTAAAATGCGGCGGGCAATATTGCGATATGCGATGGAAGCGCGGTTTTTCGGGTCCATTGCAATCGGTTCGCCATGGTTAGATGCCTTAATGACTTCATCATCATCGACAACGATACCGAGCAAATCAATCGACAAATGCTGAACGATTTCATCGATATCCATCGTGTCACCGTTTTTCATCAGGTGATTTCTGATTCTGTTTACAACGAGCCGCGGCGGTTCAATATTTTCTTCTTGCTCCAAAAGCCCTATAATGCGATCAGCATCTCGCACAGCTGAAATTTCAGGCGTTGTGACCACTACCGCCTTGTCAGCCCCAGAAACGGCGTTTTTGTATCCTTGCTCAATTCCTGCGGGGCAGTCTATGATGACATAATCAAATTCCTGCTTGAGCTCTTGGACCATAGTTTTAATTTGTTCAGGAGCAACAGCCGTTTTATCACTCGTTTGAGCAGCGGGCATTAAATAGAGCAAATCATCAAAACGTTTATCCTTTACGAGCGCCTGATGCATTTTACATCTGCCCTCTACAACGTCTACGAGATCATAAATAATTCTATTTTCAAGACCCATTACTACATCCAGGTTGCGCAGTCCTATATCAGTATCTACTAAACATACACGCTTCCCTAAAATGGCTAAGGCGGTACCGAGGTTAGCAGATGTTGTTGTTTTACCTACTCCGCCTTTTCCCGAAGTTATTACGATAGCCTCACCCAATTCACATTCCTCCCTCAAGCCTTGTTAGATCAGGTCTTAAATGAGCCAAATGTTGAAGGCGTTCAATGACCATATTTCCGTCTGTATCTAAATAAGCACATTCCATTTCGTTCCCTTTTTGAATGTGGTCTGGGGAGCGATTTAACACGTGATTGATTCTTAACTGTGTCGGCAGCATTTCAGAGGCAGCAATGACCGCATGATTATTTCCGTTAAATCCGGCGTGGGCAATCCCTTTCAGCGAACCCAGAACAAAAATGTTTCCGCCGGCTCTGACTGTCCCGCCCGGGTTCACATCTCCGATTAGAAGCAAATCGCCCTTCACCTCGAGCACTTGGCCTGAACGGACAATTTTTGAAACAGAAATAATTTCAGCTTCCTCTTTCATACGCTGTGCTTCTTTTTTAGTAATGACTTCACTCTCAATAGAATGAACAAACAAATCTTTCTTTGACGCAATTAATTCGGTCAGCTGTTCCTCTTGCTCCTGATATAAGCAGCGATTGCCCAGCTTAATGTGAACGCTGATTTTTTGGCCTTTTCCATCTGTATATTGTTCAATTGACAGCATATTCTGAAGACCATCGAGAAGCTCATCAAAAGAACATGCATCATCAAGATGCAATGTCAAACCATTCTTTGTTCCTTTTATCGTTACATATTGCTGCTTTTTGGTCTTCACAATATTCACCTCAACAACATACTCATTTCGTCAAAAAAAGATAAAATCCTTTTTACTCATCTCTCAATTCTTTCTTTAGACTCATAAAAAATAATCTAAATGGGAGAACCAGGATGAGTGCGCTTATCATATTTAATAAAACTGTCGGTATAAACCGGTCTAGCACAAAGCCATTAAACGTCATAATGTCTTTGTGAATCAGTGATTGAATGCCGAATACATAAAATTCAAGCAGGCAAACTGCGAGAACAGCAATCAGGATGACGACAAAAGCGTTTGTGTGCAGCACTTTAAACGCTTTTGACGCCAAATAGCTTAGCCCCGCAAAGCCAAACATATAAACACCTAATAGACTTGTATAATTCATATCATATAGAAAGCCGAAAATAAAACCGTAGATCACCGCGTGTTTTTGATTGATAAAAGCCGACATAAAAATCAGCACAAGCATCAGAAAACGCGGGACGAGCACCTGGTCGTCCGTGACGAACGGGAAATGCACCAGATCAGTAAAGATGCTTTCCGCCGAAAAAACCAACATCATAACGAAAGGGAGAAGGAAACGTTTCACGATCCTTCCTCCTCTGTATCGACAGTCGGCACATCACGATTAACAACGATCACATTATTTAAATCAGAAAGATCAGCCGCAGGTTTTACATAGGCAACTTTCGTTAATCCATAAGAGTCAGACTCGATCTCAGTCACTTCACCGATTGTCAGCCCTTCTGGAAATACGCCTCCTGTGCCCGACGTTTCGATCAGATCGCCTTTTTTCACATCTTGTTTATCCTTGCGTTCGATTATGGTCATCTTAAGCCGTTTTTTGTCTTTATCATAGCCTTCGATTAAACCGTAGCCTTTGCTGCCTTTTTTCCCGGAAATGGTTGTTGCGACTCTGTTATTCCGGTCAGTATCGCTTAAAAGCTGGACCGTAGACGTAAAGTTATTAAGGCCGGAGCTTTTAATCTTCCCGATTAATGCGCCTTTTTCGTTCGTTACAGCCATATCTTTCGCTACGTTTTGCTGAGTCCCTTTGTTAATAGTCACCTGCTTCGCCCAGTTATCAGGACTTCTGGCAATGACTGTCGCCAAAATCGGCTTGTAATCTTTTATTGATTTCACATGGCCGAGTTCGTCA
Organism: Bacillus sp. 2CMS4F; assembly: GCF_023161785.1. Classification (NCBI taxonomy): domain Bacteria; kingdom Bacillati; phylum Bacillota; class Bacilli; order Caryophanales; family Bacillaceae; genus Bacillus; species Bacillus sp. 2CMS4F. The sequence goes on along the minus strand of NZ_JALNTO010000002.1, from coordinate 358,644 downwards.
CGCAAGGATTTGTTTTCGTCTTCAAGTTCTTGGAGCTTGGCTTCATATTTTGTCTGTCCGTCAAGCTTTTCTCTCAGACGCTCGTTTTCTTCGTATGTGTTTTTTAAATCACTAATGTTCTCAAATATCCCTGCAAAAAATTCGGCAGGCGTATGAAAAATGTTTTGAAATACTCCCGTCGTATCACCGATCAGTTTCTCAGGCCAGGTGGTATTACGGCCGTCCTTCAGCGAAAATCCAATCATAGCCACCAATATGATAATACACAGAAGTAATAGCATTAACCGTTTATTCGGCATCGTGTTACACCTCTTCTATTGAACTCCCGATTATCTTGTTTTTCCTTTGAAAAGATGGATGTGCTCCAGTGCTTTTCCTGTACCGATCGCTACACAATCAAGCGGGTCTTCAGCGATAAGGACCGGCATTTTTGTTTCTTCGCTGATGACTTTGTCCAAATTACGAAGAAGCGCTCCGCCGCCGGTTAACACAATACCTCTGTCCATGATATCTGCGGCAAGCTCAGGCGGTGTTTTTTCAAGTGTGCTTTTCACTGCCTCTACAATAGTTGACACAGTGTCACGCAAAGCATTAGAAATTTCTTTTCCAGTAATTTCGATCGTTTTCGGCAGACCTGTCAGCAAGTCACGGCCGCGGATTTCCATTTTATCGGATTCTTCTGCGGATTCAGCAGAGCCGATATCCATTTTAATCGCTTCAGCAGTGCGGTCCCCGATCATCAGGTTGTATGTTTTTCTGATGTAGTTGATAATTGCATCGTCCATTTCATCACCGGCAACGCGGATGGATTGAGATGTTACAATACCTCCGAGGGAAATAATCGCAACTTCTGTCGTTCCGCCACCGATATCAACAACCATGCTTCCAGTCGGTTCCCAAACCGGCAGATTGGCGCCGATAGCCGCAGCAAACGGTTCTTCGATCGGATACGCGTCACGCGCTCCGGCTTGTCTTGTCGCATCGATAACAGCACGCTCTTCAACCGCAGTAATGCCGGATGGCACACAAACCATCACATAAGGTTTTCTGGCAAACATGCCTTTATTTTTAATGGCCTGATTGATGTAATATTTCATCATGGTAGCCGTCGTTTCATAATCAGCGATAACGCCGTCTTTCATCGGGCGAAGAGCTACTACGTTTCCAGGAGTCCGTCCGATCATATTTTTCGCATCATTTCCGACAGCAACAATCGATTTCGTATCCGTTTGCAGAGCAACGACTGACGGCTCTCTCACAACAATTCCTTTACCTTTCACAAAAACAAGCGTATTCGCAGTTCCAAGATCTATACCAAGGTCTCTTGTACCAATTCCAAACATATGTATGTATCTTCCTTTCTTAAAGCAAAAATACCCTAAAGGGAAAAACTCATAAACTCTATTATAGCTTAATTCGACGAAAAAAAAAGTGTTACAAATATCCTTTTTCCTTTAAACTCACAAATTTTTTGTCGCCAATCACCAAATGGTCAAGCAGCTCGATGCCAATCAGGTTTCCGCATTCAAACAGCCGTCTTGTCACTTCAATATCTTCCCTGCTCGGCGTCGGATCCCCCGAAGGATGATTGTGGATACAAATAAAGGAAGCGGCAGATCGTTTGAACGCTTCTTTAAATACCTCCCGGGGGTGGACAATAGATGAATTCAGACTTCCGATAAAAACAGTGCGTTTATGGATGACTTGGTTTTTTGTATTTAAATATAAACAGACAAAATGCTCCTGGGTTAAAAAGCGCATATCCTCCATGACCAGGTTTGCGCCGTCTTCCGGGGAGCGGATTACAAAATGTTCTTCATTGGCTAATTTATGAATACGGCTTCCCAGTTCAACTGCTGCCAGTATTTGCACAGCCTTCACCAGACCGATTCCCGGGATGCTGGACAGCTCCTCAACGGAAGCTTCTTTCAGCAGACGCAGCCCGTCAAACGAGCGCAGAAGCCTGTTTGAAAGGTTCATAACAGACTCGTTCTTTGTGCCTGTCCGCAATAAAATAGCCAAAAGTTCGTTGTTTGCTAAGTTCTCGGCTCCGACTTTCAGCAGCCGTTCTCTAGGTTTTTCTTTCTTTGGGAAATCTCTGAGCTTTAATGGCAGATCGTGTATGATCAAGCCCTCCTTTTCTTTCCCTTCCCGTTTATAAAAATCGTCAGGCTTCTACATCAAAATCCTTCAGAACTCTCATTGTTTTTGATATAGGGAGCCCTACGACTGAATAATAATCTCCGTCTATTTTTTTTACAAAAAGTGCGCCTTTTCCTTGGATGCCGTAAGCACCTGCTTTATCCATCGGTTCTTTCGTTTCAATATAAGTCCAAATATCTTCTTCACTGAGGGGCCAAAACACAACCTCAGTCTTATCATAGAACGTTTCGCTGTGATTTGCGGCTTGAATACTGACAGCGGTTATCACTGAATGACTACGGCCGGAAAGCCTGCGAAGCATTGCAGCGGCTTCTTCTTGATCTTGCGGTTTTCCAAGGCACTCACCGTCAAGACATACCATTGTATCAGCACCGATTACGATTGCGCCCGGATTGAGATCGGCCACAGCCTTAGCTTTTTGTTTTGCCAACCATTGGACGTTTTCTTCAGGTGAAAAGTTTCGAATTAATTTTTCCTCTACTTCACTGACAATAATGGTGTAGGGGATCTGAAGCAGATCGAGGAGTTCTTTTCTTCGCGGAGATTGTGATGCAAGTATAAGCGGCTTAGCCATGTTCGTCATCCTTTCAGGGTTTGCTTAAGAAAAAAAGATACTCATTTATCCTACCAAATCATGAGGCTCGCCACAATTTCAGAAAAATAACTTTTTCATGACAAAATAAAAAAAGCCTGTCACTAAGGACGAAGGCTCAGGCACTTTCTATTATTTAATTACGGCTAAAAGCTGCTGCTGAGCCTTCCATCCGGCTTCAGCACTTGGGTCCTCTAATTCCTTTAACGCCTGCAAAACTGCTTTTTTCTCTCCCGTTTCAGCCGCTTCTGATTCACCGAGCGACTTTTCTATTTTTTTAACACTTGCTTTTGTGATATCTTCTCCGAGGATCGCCTTTGCAGAGAGCTCTGCTGTTTTCTTGAAAGAATCTGTCATATCCGACTCTATTGATAAGGATAATTCCTTGCCTCCCCAAGCTTCAAAATCGCTGTCGATCAAAAGCTGCCCTAACTGCTGTGATACCGCCTTATCATTTGCCAGGCCCGCAATGACATACGTGTACCCGTCATCCTTCGACAGGGAGACGGCGGAATATCCTTTTTCAGTCAGCTGTTCAGTTAACGTCTCAGCACCCTTTTCATTGGAAAACTTTCCTGCTTGAACTGCATATGTTTTATATGTACCTTCCGTTTGTGCCGCTTGTTTTTCTCCGCCGGTGCTTTGTTTCTCCGCAGATGTATCTCCTGCTTTTGCCGTCTGGCTGCCTAAAGAATCATCTAAGGAGGCTGGCGCCGACGCTTCTTTATTGCCTGATATATTCAATGCGAATAGCCCTAAGCCTGTGCCTAAAACCGCCGCAAAGGCAATTGTCGCCGCCACTCTTTTTACCGGCTTGGCCGACCCTGACTTTCCTTTTGAATAGAGCTTCGATTTCTTCTTTTGATAAGGCGGTACAACTTTGGGGTCATCTTTAAACACCTTATCCTCGTCTGAATCCCAGTTGAATTCATCTTCATCAGTATGTTCATGGGATGCCGCAACCTCCTGCTCCGCCTTTCTCTTTTCCTCCCAATTTGAAAACGTCATGTTTTTTTCTTGCTCTGTCTCCGGTGTCTCTTGTTCGTAAACTGTTTCTTCTTTTCCATTAATCGTCACCTTGAGGGCTTTTTCTTCCGCTTTACTGATTTTTTTTTGCTTCCTTTTTTTCAATTCTGCTTCCTCCCTTCATTTGTGTGACCGTTCTTGTGGCTTTTCATGCTACACACTTTAGCACAGGCGAAAAAAAAAAGAACAAGACTTTTGTCGTCTTGTCCAAAAAACGTTCGTCAAATTTTTCATCAGTCAGCCTAACGCCGTTTTGACATAAAAGGAAATGATAGAGTCACCGTATAAATAAGCGAAAATACTTCCTGCCGCAATTGCCGGGGCAAAGGGAATCGGCTGTTTTCTGGCCAGCCTTCCGAACAGTACAGCGGCAGCTCCGTACAATGCGCCTATAAGAACAGAAAAGAAAAAGGCGGCAGCAAGCATTTTTACACCAAGCACAAGGCCGATAACGGCAAATAATTTAATATCCCCTCCCCCTATTCCTCCATGAGTGATGACGGCAATAAAGGCCAGTAAAAGAAAACCGGCAGCCGCGCCTATAAAGCCTTCATACCAAGAAAGAAGCGGAGAAATGATTCTGCCAGCTGCCAGAAAGGGAAGAAAGAATAGCAATATGCGATTTGGAATCAGCATAAAGTGAATATCTGTCACAGAAACAATAATTAGAAGAGATAGAAACACCAACGCAACAATCAGTTCCCAAGACAAACCGAAACGAAATCCCGCGGCTGCAAATAAACACGCTGTCGAGAGCTCTGCCGCCGGGTACATAAGAGAGAGCTTTTGGCCGCAGCTTTTGCAATTGCCTTTTTGCAGAATAAAAGATAAAACAGGGATTAATTCCGTCGGGGTTAGGGTTCGACGGCAAAAGGAACATGCCGAACGCGGACTTATGATGGATATGTGCAAGGGGATGCGGCATCCAACCGTATAATAAAATGAACCGAGGATAAGGCCGAGGACAAAAAGAATCGGAATCATAGACAACACACCTTTACTCTCTTTAGGATTATGCTATGGATTGTAGCACAGCAAGCATATTGATCTATAATAAACAATTTTAGATTTTGACAGAAAAAATCCCGGCAGAATATTATTATTGATTCTGCCGGGCCAAAGTCATTACAGCATTCTTTTTCGAATGTCAGAAATAAAATAAAGTGATCCCGTAATGAGCACGATATCATTTGAGCCTTTTTTGCTTTCTATTAATTTGATCACATGCTCCGGATCTTCATTCCAGCTTTTGCTGCTGATTTCACTAGCATCATACAGATCTTTCGCAAGAGAAGCACGCGGAAAATCAAAAGAAGCAAAATGAATCGAGTGCGCGATCGTTTCCAGTTTCTTAATCATGTCATGATACGGCTTATCCTTTAACGCACTGAACACCACACAAATGTCGGAATCCGGGAAACGCTGCTTCATCGTTTCAGTCAGCTTATCGATCCCTTCTTCATTATGGGCGCCGTCTAAATATACCGGCGGATGTTCCTGAACCAACTCTAATCTGCCCGGCCAAGCAGCCTTTACGAGCCCGCTTCTTAACGCAGCATCACTCATTTCAGCAATGTTTTCCCTGTTAAGCCATTCGGCAGCCAAAATGGACAATGCCGCATTTTGTCTTTGATGCGTACCGATGAGAGATGTTCGAATATCTTCATAACACGTTTCTCCGGTTTTTAAAGAAAACTGTTCTCCTGCAGAAAGAGCCTTTTCATTATAAATCCTGCTTGTATCATGCAATGACTGAAAAGGAGCAGATTTTCGTTCAGCTTCATGCCGGATTACCTGTAAGGCTTCCGGCTGGGTAACGGCTGTCACGATCGGAATGCCTTCTTTTATAATTCCAGCTTTTTCGCCTGCGATTTCTTCAATGGTGTTCCCTAAAATGTTCATATGGTCGTGTCCGATGCTTGTGATGACGGTTAAAAGCGGTTCGACAACATTAGTAGAATCGTACCTTCCGCCCAGACCTGTTTCAAAAATAACAAAATCGACCTGATGATGCGCAGCAAAATATAAAAATGCACAAGCCGTCATAATTTCAAATTCTGTCGGCTGACCGTGTTCAGTTTGATCAAGCTCTTCAACGATCGGTTTCACCTGATTAACGAGTGTGACCCACTCCTCATCTGTAATAGGTGTGCCGTTTACGCTGATGCGCTCATTAAATGTGATGATATAAGGCGATGTAAACGTACCGACAGTGTATCCCGCTTCTTGCAGCATAGAACGGATAAAAGCGACAGTTGATCCTTTGCCGTTTGTTCCCGCCACGTGGAGCGCGCGGATTTTCTTTTCAGGATGGTCCAATCGCGCCATCAGCTGCTTCATTCGATCAAGACCAGGCTTCACTCCGAATTTTAGACGGCTGTGAATCCAGCTGCGCGCTTCTTCATATGCAGTAAACAATGATAATCCCCTCTTTTATAAGACAAGGCGGTTTCTCAAGAAACCGCCTCGGCTTTTCATTAGCCCTTCAGCTCAGCCATTCGTTTTTGAACAGCGTCACGCTTTGCCACATAATCTTTCTCTTTCTCACGTTCTTCATCAATTACGTGCGCAGGCGCTTTTTTTATAAATCCTTCGTTTCCAAGTTTCTTTTGGACACGCTCGACTTCTTTCGTCAGCTTATCGAATTCTTTTTGCAGACGGGCGATTTCTTCTTCGATATTAATTAAACCTTCAAGCGGAAGTATGACCTCTGCTCCTGTGACAACTGCCGTCATTGCTTTATCAACAGCTTCAATATCTGTACCGATTTTCAGCACGCTCGGATTTGTAAAGCGTTCCACATAAGAACGGTTTGCTTCGAGACGGGCTGCGACCTCGTCCGTGCTCGCTTTAATGTACAGTTCAACTTGCTTGCTCATCGGTGTGTTTACTTCGCTGCGGATATTACGCACAGAACGGATCAGTTCAACGAGAAGCTTCATGTCAGCAGCAGCTTCAGTGTCTGTATGCTCAGGCACAACAACAGGCCATGTGCTTACAGTAATGGATTCCCCTTGGTGAGGCAGGTGCTGCCAAATTTCCTCCGTTAAGAATGGCATAAACGGATGGAGCAGGCGCATCGTTTGGTCCAGAACATAAGCAAGGATGGAACGGGTTGTTTTCTTAGCCGCTTCGTCTTCTCCGTATAGAGGAAGCTTCGCCATTTCAATATACCAATCACAGAAATCGTCCCAAATAAAGTTATATAAATGGCGGCCGACTTCACCAAATTCATATTTATCAGCTAGCTGTGTCACACTTTCGATCGTTTCGTTTAAACGCGTCAAAATCCACTTGTCAGCTACTGATTTCTCACCTGAAAGATCAAGCTCTTCATATGTCATGCCGTCCATGTTCATTAACGCGAAACGAGAAGCGTTCCAAATTTTATTGGCAAAATTCCAAGTCGATTCCACTTTTTCATAGCTGAAGCGAAGATCTTGGCCAGGAGAGCTTCCAGTCGCCAGGAAATAGCGAAGGGAATCGGCTCCGTACTTGTCAATCACGTCCATCGGATCGACACCGTTGCCAAGAGATTTACTCATTTTTCTGCCTTGCTCATCACGGATTAAGCCATGGATTAAAACATCTTTAAACGGACGTTCGCCAGTAAATTCAATCCCTTGGAAAATCATGCGTGACACCCAGAAGAAAATGATGTCGTAGCCTGTAACGAGAACGTCAGTCGGATAATAGCGTTTAAAGTCTTCAGCTGTCAAATCAGGCCAGCCCATAGTGGAGAAAGGCCAGAGCGCAGAACTGAACCATGTATCCAGCACGTCTGTATCCTGCTCCCAATTTTCGCTGTCCTCCGGCGCTTCAAGACCGACATATAACTCGCCTGTTTCTTTATGATACCAGGCAGGAATGCGGTGGCCCCACCATAATTGACGGGAAATACACCAGTCGCGGATATTTTCCATCCAATGCAAATACGTTTTTTCGAAGCGGTCAGGAACAAAGTTGACTTTTTCTTCTTTCTCCTGCAATTCAATTGCTGCATCAGCAAGCGGCTGCATGCGCACAAACCATTGGGTAGAAAGATATGGTTCAACAACCGCTCCGCTTCGTTCACTATGTCCGACAGAGTGCAGATGGTCCTCGATTTTGAAGAGAACGCCTGCCTCTTGTAAATCTTTAACGAGCTTTTTGCGGCATTCAAAGCGATCCATGCCTTGATATTGCAGCGCATTTTCATTCATCGTGCCGTCTTCATTCATGACAAGAATACGCTCTAAGTTATGGCGGTTGCCAAGCTCGAAGTCGTTCGGATCATGAGCAGGCGTAATTTTCACTGCACCTGAACCAAATTCCATATCAACATAGTCATCGCCGACAATCGGTATTTCACGATTTGTGATAGGCAGAATAACCGTTTTTCCGATAAGGTGCTTGTAGCGCTCATCTTCAGGGTGAACCGCAACGGCCGAATCACCAAGCATCGTTTCTGGACGTGTCGTCGCGATTTCAATTGAACCTGATCCGTCAGCAAGCGGATAGCTCATGTGATAAAACGCGCCTTGAACATCCTTGTAAATGACCTCAATGTCTGATAAAGCTGTTTTTGTTGCCGGGTCCCAATTTATGATGTATTCGCCTCTGTAGATCAAGCCTTTTTCATAAAGTTTGACGAATACTTCGCGAACCGCTCTGTTTAAGCCTTCATCAAGCGTGAAGCGTTCACGGGAATAATCAAGGCCAAGCCCTAATTTCGCCCACTGGCTGCGGATGAAGTCAGCATACTCTTCCTTCCACTTCCACGTTTCTTCAAGGAATTTCTCACGGCCTAAATCGTATCGGCTTGTGCCTTCTTCACGAAGTTTCGCTTCAACTTTAGCCTGTGTCGCGATACCGGCGTGGTCCATACCAGGAAGCCACAGTACATCATAACCCTGCATGCGTTTCATTCTTGTTACAATGTCTTGCAGCGTGGTATCCCAAGCGTGGCCAAGGTGAAGCCTTCCTGTTACGTTTGGCGGCGGAATAACGACAGAGTACGGCTCTTTTGTCTGATCGCTGCCTGCTTCAAAAAACTTACCTTTTAGCCAAAAATCATATCGGTCTTTTTCAACCGCAGCCGGATCGTATTTCGTCGGCATTGTTTGTTCATTCGTTTCCATCATAACCCTCCAGCATGTTTAAAATGGCTGAGAACGAAAAAAGAGCCCTTCATCCTTGGGAAAAGGACGAAAAAGCTCTTTCGCGGTACCACCTTTTTTCATGAACCTTGTCAGTTCATGCGCTTCAACGGATAACGGGGGTTTCCCGAATTTCTCTACTCTTCTTTCAAGAAATTATGCTCCCGGGCGACCTTCCAATCAGACAACATAAGAAGCCTTTCAGCAAGCGGCTTCTCTCTCTGCATGCGTCTTTCTTGTACTCTTCCCGTTCTAAGCAGGTGTATCTATCAGCTCATTATATACTTTATTTATGTTCTTTATTATAGTAAAAGTGTTTTTGATTCGTCAATCATCTTTTCCAAAAATACTGCTTCCTATACAAGATGGGCAGGCACCTATTGACCAAGTATACATATGATGCTTGTAAATGCGTAGAGGAGGATGCACCGTGAAGAAACGTTTCAGCTCTTATTCCCTGCCGCCGTGGGTCAGGCAAATTCGGCTTGTATCCGCGCAAGTGATTATCCCGATTACGATTTTCCAAGGTATCAGAACCATTTTCTTTCCGACAACCTTTGATGTCTTGCTGCTCGCAATATTGATTCTGTTAGCCTGTGCGCTTCATTTGGAATGGATATAAACAAACAAGTCCGCGCCAATTAAGACGTGGACTCGTTTTCCGCCTGAAATTTTTTCTCTTGTTCAATTTGATGGATTTTCATCACAAACGGCTCAATATTTTTCATTTGCCAGTATGCCTTTAATAAATGTGTACATTCATCTTTTTCACGCCGTCTTTTCCCGGTCTGATAGCGGTTCAGCACTTTGTACACCGTTGCCGGATAAGCCATGTAACTGAGAAAAAGACTGATTTCAGCCTCATGCAGAGGAAATGCTTTCGTATATGCATAAAACCAATCGACACACTCCGGACAAGCTTTTGGAAAACCGCTGAACATTCGTGTGTAAAAGCCGAGCAAGTCGTTATGCGGCGGCCCCACAGACGCTCTCTCAAAATTCGTAAAGTATCCGGTCCCTGCATCATTGTACAGAAAATGGTGAATAGACAGGCTGCCGTGGGTAATGACAACCCTTGAGGAGCCTTTTTCTTTTGCCGCTTCATACCAGTCCTTAATCCGCTCAAGCGCAAAGTTTACGGCGGAAATGGTTTCTGAATAATAGGTTACAGCCTGCAATTCAAAGGGGGAAAGGTACCATTCTTTCTCAGCTCTTTCTACAAACTGTTCATAAATGATCTTTTCATTTTCCCACTTTTTTCTCGTTTGTTCATAGTGGCGTTCAATGTCTTCACGCCTGACCTTGATTTCCTGCGCAGTTCTCTCGTGAAGGCGGGCTGTTTCTCTAAATAGATAGGCATGTTTCTGATCCCGCTCTTCCTCTTGGTCAAATTGGAGCCAAGGCATTAAGTAATAGGAGTCTCCAGTTTGTACGCCCCCGGAGAAAAACTCTCCCCCATTTGTTCTGTATATGGGAACAAAGGAATGAAAGCCTTTTTCCTCAATTGCCACCATTTGATCTGTAAAATGTTTGCCGTGAACCGATTTCATTTTTTTCAGCGCAAATACCCCATAATCTGAATACACTTTCCACACACGAGAACTGACTGGCTCAATAAATTGAGCCGTCAGTCCGTATTCCTGAAGAACCGATTGGACATCTTCCATTCCATTCACCACATTTTCCGATCGCTTACGGCTTACGCATGGCTGCTGTTGTATTGAGGGATATAAAGAATCTGCCCTGCTTTCAATTCATCATCCAGCGCCAAAGAATTCATCCTGATCAGCTGCTGGGAGGTAATGTCGTATCGTTCGCATAAACGTTCAATGGTATCTTCCTGCTGAACAATACAGATTTTCATTCTAGAAAACTCATCTTCTTCTCTTGTAAAGAGTTTTGTTAAATAAAGAGAATTATGATTTTCCTTTGTTTCAGTTTCCTTTGTTTGAGCAGCAGGAACAGCTCCAGCAACAGCATCTTGTTCCTTCCTTTCAGGTTCGGAAGTGTCTGGCAGCTGGTAAGAATGAAAAGACGCCTCTTCCTCAGGTTCTTCAGGTGAAGGTGTTTTTCTCACTTCAATTTCAAAGCTTTCTTTCTTCTGCTCTTCTTCCTCCAGCAGCTTAGGCGCTGAATAAAAGGAATGCTCTTCTGAATCTTGTTCCGGCAGGAAGGTACGGTAGGCCGGCGTAAGCTCTTCTTCCTGAGATTCCCCTTCAGCACTTATCTTTTGATTAAAATGCAGGGTTGGAGCTGCTGCTGCTTCCTTTAAAAGTGCAGCTGGCGCTTCTTCCTGCTCTCTGCTTCCTTCTAAAGAAACAACGTCTTCACGTATAGTTTCCTGGACTTCCTCCAGTTGTTCTGCATCCTGTCGAGGTGCAGGCTCTATGTGATCCGATAGCTCCGATTCTGTTTTTTGGGATTCTTGACGCAGAGCATGCTCAAGAATAGGAGAATCTGGTTTTTCTGTTTTTTCTTCACCACGCTCAGCCTCTTGCTGAAGCTCAGCTTCTACAGCAGGTGATATTTCCGCCGCTGAAACAAGCGGTTCTGACAGTTCAGCCTGCTCTTCTTCCGCCTCTGCTTTTTCGCGGATCTCTATAGCCTTTGGGGAATCTGCTTCTATTGTTTCCGCTTCCTCACGAAGCCCTGCCTCTGAAAGAATGAGCTCCGGCGGCTTCGCTTCTTCTGCTTTTATATCTTTGCTGTCCTCTGGTTCTAAAGCAGCTGATTCTGATCGTACAGTTTCTTTCTCTTCATTCGCCTGCTCTTCACGAAGCCTCGCTTCCGAGACAACAAGCTCTGACGGCTCGGCTGGCGCTTCTTCCGCCTTTATATCTTCGCTGTCCTCTGCTTTTAAAGCCAATGGCCCTGACCGCTCAGCTTCTTCCTCTTCATCTGCTTGCTTTTCACGAAGCCCCGCTTCCGAGACAACAAGCTCTGGCGCTTCTTCCGTTTTTATATCTTCGCTGTCCTCTGCTTTTAAAGCCAATGGCTCTGACCGCTCAGCTTCTTCCTCTTCATTTTCCTGCTCTTCACGAAGCCTCGCTTCCGAGACAACAAGCTCTGGCGACTCGGCTGGCGCTTCTTCCGCTTTTATACCGCCGCTTTCCTCTGCTTTTAAAGCCAATGGCTCTGACCGCTCAGCTTCTTCCTCTTCATTTTCCTGTTCTTCACGAAGCCTCGCTTCCGAGACAACAAGCTCTGGCGGCTCAGCTGGTGCTTCTTCCGCCTTTATATCTTCGCTGTCCCCTGCTTTTAAAGCCAATGGCTCTGATCGCTCAGCTTCTTCCTCTTCATCTGCTTGCTCTTCACGAAGCCTCGCTTCCGAGACAACAAGCTCCGGCGGCTCAACTGACGCTTCTTCCGCCTTTATACCGCTGCTTTCCTCCGATTTCAAAGTCAATGGCTCTGACCGCTCAGCTTCTTCCTCTTCATTTTCCTGCTCTTCACGAAGCCCTGCTTCCGAGACTAGAAGCTCCGGCGGCTCGGCTGGCGCATCTTCTTCGCTGTCCTCTGCTTCTAAAGCAAATAGCTCTGGCGGCTCAGAAAAACCTTCATCAGGAGCTTCATAGAGAGGAATCTCTTGCTCCCTGTCTGCTGTGTCATCAAGAAGGCCTTCTATTGCTAAATCAGCCTGGATCGTCAGGATGCGCGAGTCTGTTAGTTGATAGTCAAATGCATCAATAAACACAAACACTTCATGTAGATGACTGACTTTATTTTTCGGGATGGTAATATCGACAGGGAAACAATGAGTCAGTTCCGCAGTTCCATCCTCTCTCGTTCTGACCTCTTCGACAAACCGCTTATCGGTATAAAACTCTTCAGTATTTTTGCTCTGATCTATGTTGTACTCACCTGTAAGTTCAAGCGATCCTCTGATTGAAACGTAATCATTTACTTCCTGAACCCTAATATCAGGATCTAATGAAATGGAAAGCAGTTCAGAAACTTCCTGTCCTTTTTGGAAACAGATCGATTCTTCTACAGAAAATTGCAATCGATGATTTTGCGGCAAGTTCATATCCTCCTTTCATCTAATCCTTAAAATTAGATGTCACTAAAGGTGTATGTATGAAATGGAGAAAATATGAATGGGGAAGCATAGAAAAACCGGTACAAGGATGTCCTTGATACCGGTTTTTATCGTACTTATCCGCGGCTGATCTCAGCGAATACGTTCTCAGCTGCCTGAATTGTTTTTTCAATATCTTCATCAGTATGAGCCGTCGAGAGGAAAAGCCCTTCAAATTGAGACGGCGGAAGGAACACACCTTCGTTTGCCATTCCTTTATAATACTTGGCAAACAGCTTCAAATCCGATGCTTTGGCTGTTTCATAATTGATGACAGGTTCATTTGTAAAGAAGAAACCGATCATTGAACCTGCGCGGTTAAAGGTATGCGGAATACCGTGCGCCTCTGCCGCTTTTGAAATGCCTTCTTCCAGCCTGTCGCCTTTTTTCATAAAGGTCTTGTATGATTCAGGCGTGAGCTGCTTTAATGTTTCGAGTCCAGCCGTCATCGCAAGCGGGTTGCCTGACAGCGTACCTGCCTGATAAATCGGACCGCTCGGAGCAATCCGCTCCATAATTTCGGCTTTACCGCCATAAGCGCCGACAGGCAGTCCGCCCCCGATCACTTTTCCTAAGCAAGTCAGATCAGGCGTTACGCCGAAATAGCCTTGAGCGCATTTATAATCGACCCGGAAGCCAGTCATGACTTCATCAAAAATCAGCAGCGTGCCGTACTGTTCAGTAATATCACGCAATCCTTGCAGGAAGCCTTCTTGCGGCGGAACTACTCCCATGTTTCCGGCAACCGGTTCTACGATGACGCCTGCAATATCTTCACCGAACTGTTGGAATGCAAGCTTTACACTTTCTAAATCATTGTACGGAACGGTGATGGTGTTTTTCGCTATTCCTTCAGGTACGCCCGGGCTGTCAGGCAGACCGAGTGTTGCCACTCCTGAACCCGCTTTAATCAGCAGAGAATCTCCGTGTCCATGGTAGCAACCCTCAAATTTTAAAATCTTATTGCGGCCTGTATATCCTCTTGCCAAACGAAGCGCGCTCATGGTCGCCTCGGTTCCCGAGCTGACCATCCGTACAATTTCTACTGACGGCACTCGGTCAATGACGAGCTTCGCCAATTCATTTTCCACCTCAGTCGGAGCCCCGAAGCTTGTCCCGTATTCAGCCACTTTTTTGAGGCTCTCTACAACGCGGTCATTTGTGTGTCCTAAAATTAAAGGCCCCCATGACAAGACGTAATCAATATACTCATTTCCATCAATATCATAGATTTTAGAGCCTTTTCCGCGCTCCATAAAAATCGGGTCCATGTCTACCGATTTAAAGGCGCGAACGGGGCTGTTTACACCGCCCGGCATGAGTTTTTGCGCTTCTTTAAAAGCCGCTTTTGATTTTTCATAGCTTCTCATCTGCCTCAACTCCTGTCAACTGAATAAAATTACTCCGCAAGCCATTTTGCTGCGTCTTTTGCATGATACGTAATAATCAGGTCGGCACCCGCACGCTTCATGCTTGTCAAAATTTCTAAGACAATCTCTTTTTCCTTGATCCAGCCGTTCTGAGCTGCAGCCTTCACCATAGAATACTCTCCGCTTACATTATAAGCCACAAGCGGCAATGTAAACTCATTTTTCACATCCCGCATGATATCCATATAAGAAAGTGAAGGTTTCACAATCAGGAAGTCCGCGCCTTCCTCAACATCTGATTGGGCTTCACGGAGTGCTTCCAGACGGTTGGCAGGGTCCATTTGATACGTTTTGCGGTCGCCAAATTGAGGCGTGCTGTTTGCTGCATCACGGAACGGACCGTAAAACTCACTTGAATATTTCACGGCGTAAGACATGATCGGAATATTGATGAAGCCTTCTTTATCTAACGCTTCTCTGATAACCGTCACAAATCCGTCCATCATGTTAGAAGGCGCAATGATATCCGCTCCGGCTTTTGCTTGGCTGACAGCTGTCTGTGCCAATAGCTCCAAGGATTCATCATTCAGGATCTGTCCGTCTTTGACGAGACCGCAATGTCCGTGATCTGTATATTCACATAGGCATGTATCAGCAACGACAACCATCTCAGGGAAGTGCTTTTTAATTTCGGCAATTGCTTCTTGCACAATCCCGTGGTCATGGTAAGCTTGCGTTCCGCAATCATCTTTTTCTTCAGGTATGCCGAAAACAATGACGGATTGAATTCCGAGACTGACCAGCTCAGCCACTTCATCCTTTAATAGATCTAAAGATACATGATAAACATCAGGCATTGATGGAACAGCTTTTTTTCCTTCTAAACCTTCAACGACAAAGATCGGATAAATAAAATCAGATGGATGCAGACGAGTTTCTTTCACCATCTCTCTCATTGCTTTTGATGACCGCAAACGGCGGTGTCTGTTAAATGATTGACTCATATTCTATCTTCCTTTCTAGACATGCGGCACATTAAATCAAGCATGCCGTCAATTGTAAATGTATCAGGCATATACGACGTGATTCCGTACGACAGCAGAGCGTCCCTCGTTAACGGTCCGATGCTGATGCAGGCCGTCTGGTGCGCCGGCCATTTTTTTATTCCTTCTCCCAAAACATGCATAAATGTATGTACGGTTGATGAGCTTGTAAATGTCACATAATCAAATGAATACTGATTCGCGGCATTTTTTAATTCCTCGATGCCATCTTCATCAGGAACAGTTTCATATACGACCCATTCCTTCACCTCAAAGCCAAGAGGCGTAAGCTCTTTTTTTATCACATCGCGAGATAAATTGCCTTTTATGACTGTAATCCGTTCTGACGGTTCGGCATGCTGCTTAAGAGCGTCCGCCAATTGTTCTGCAATATAGTCATGAGGCATTACATCAACCGATACGTTGTACGATTCTAAACGGCGTGCGGTTTTTTCACCAACAGCCGCAATTTTTTTATGACTGGGAACAATAAGCTGATTTTCTTTCAGATAAGAAAAAAAGAAATCCGCTCCATTTACACTCGTAAACACAAGCCAGCCGGGTATGGTTAGATCTATTCGCACCTGTTCTGCCAGATCATTCGGCAGAGCTCGGCGAAACGTGATCAATGAGGCCAATACCGCTTTTCCGCCAAGCTGCTCCACTTTCTGCCGAAACGATTTTGCCTGCGTCTTATTTCGGGTGACAAGCACTGTTTTTCCTTTCAAAGGAAAATCATTTACCATCCTCATCAAGCTCCCGTTTTACGCGATCGATTAAATCTTTAGCGCCTTTATCAGTCATGAGAGCCGCACAGCGCTTACCGACTTCCTCTGGATCGTTTCCGGTGACGGTTTCTTTGAAAATGATTTTTCCATCGGGCGAAGCCACAAGCCCTGTCAGTTCAATTTCATCCTGGCCGTTTATCACCGAATAGCCGGCGATCGGCACCTGACAGCCGCCCTCCATCGCGTTTAAGTAGGCACGTTCTGCAAGTACAGTCCGTTTTGTGTACTCATCCGTAAACTGAGAAAATAACGTTAAAAGCTCTCGATCGGATTCGCGGCACTCAATTGCAAGAGCGCCTTGGCCAACAGCCGGAAGACAGCGCTCAGGCTCAAGAAATTCAGTTACGACATCCTGCTTCCAGCCCATTCTGGAAAGCCCTGCTGCTGCTAAAATAATTGCGTCATAATCTTCGTTTTCCAGCTTTTGAAGTCTCGTATCTATATTACCTCTAATCCATTTAATTGTAATGTCAGGGCGCTCAATCAAAAGCTGCGCGCTTCTTCTTAAACTGCTTGTGCCAATTACAGCACCTTCCTTCAATTCAGAAAGCTTTACACGATTCTTTGAAATAAGAGCGTCACGAGGATCTTCCCGTTCAGGAATACAGCCGATCACAAGGCCTTCAGGCAAAACGGCAGGCATATCCTTCATGCTGTGAACCGCCATATCAATATCTTCGTTTAAAAGCGCTTGTTCGATTTCTTTGACAAACAGCCCTTTCCCTCCCACTTTTGACAGGGTAACATCGACAATCCGGTCACCCTTTGTGACGATTTCTTTTATGTCAAAAGCAAAAGAAGGATTGATTTCCTTCAGTTTGCGAATCACCCATTTTGTTTGGGTCATAGCGAGTTTGCTCCGTCTGGAACCTACTTTTATCGTTCTCATTTTTTCTTTCCTCCCGAATCTGCTTGGGCACATTATTTAACTGAACCAATGGAATTGAGACAGGCTTCCGAGCAGGAAATAATTGATCATCAGCACGAGAAAACAAGCCGTATTCCACAGTGCGGCGACCTTCCCCTGAAGCTCTTTAATCAGCCTGATATAGAGATAATAGCTGTAGAGAAGCAGGACGACAAACGAACCAAGCACTTTGGCGTCGAACCAATACAGCGTTTCTAGAGACACATACGCCCAAATGACACCAAGAATCAAACTCAGCAAAAGCATCGGAACTCCGATAACATTCAGAACATACGCCATATAATCAAGCTTAGACAAATCTTCTATTCTCAACAGCCACTTTCCCCATTTTTTCTTTTTTAACAGATGATATTGAAACAAATAGAGCACAGAAAATACAAAAGAAAGGGAAAAAGCACCGTAAGAAAGAATCGCCATTGTAATATGAATTACTAACAGCTCCGATACGAGCTGACCCGAAAAAGCCGCTGACTGCTGCTCCGTCGGTGAAAATGTATGAATGGCGATCATAGCAAACCCTATTACATTTGTAAAAAACACAATAAAATCAACACGCAGCAGCTTTGTCAGTACAAGTGACAGTGTGACAAGCACCCAAGCATAAAAATAAAGCGCCTCCGTCACATTTAATACCGGAAACCGCCCCGTCACCCACATAAAGTAGGCTAAATACACGGTTTGCAGAGTCCAGACAATAGAAAGCAACCAGAAGGCCATTTTCCCAGCCTTCCGGTTGTGTTGAAGAAAATCTATAAAATAAAAGAGTACACTTAATGCGTAAATGACGATTGTCCCTTCATTAAGTCTTGCCATTGCAGTATCAATCATTCAGCTTTCACTCACTTACAAGTGGGGCAAACCCCGCTCTTGATTCAGCCTTCTTATAAGAATGGACCTTTTGGCTGCCTTCAACGCTTTTGATCATTTGCCGGCCCGCAGCTTCTTCTATATCAAAAATCTGCTTAAACAAAGCCAGCTTTTCTTCAGAATCAGCCTCTGCCGCAAGTTCTTTCACCTTTAATATCGGGTCGCGGAGCATTTGATTAATGATACTTTTCGTATGTTTATTCAAAAGTTTTTTCTCTCTTGTCGTCAAATGAGGCAGCTTCCGTTCGATGCTGTCCATCGTTTCAGACTGGATTGCCAGCGCCTTTTCACGCAATGCGGAAATGACGGGCACTACACCGAGTGTATTCAGCCATTGTTTAAATTCAACAATGGTTTCTTCGATTAACAGTTCAACCTTCTCAGCGGTTTCTCTCCGCTCTTTCAGGTTCGCTTCTACGATCCCTTCAAGATCATCTATATCATAAAGGAAGACGCCTTCTAGATCGTTCAAAGCGGGATCCAAGTCTCTTGGCACGGCGATGTCCACCATAAATAAAGGACGGCCTTTGCGAAGCTTATTCGCGTTTTCCATCATTTCTTTAGACACAACAAAATCACTCGCACCGGTAGAGCTGATTAAAATATCGGCTTCTGCAAGCGCGCTTTCAAGCTGATTTAAGCTTCGCGCTTCACCGGAGAAACGGTCTGCAAGTTCTTTCGCTTTCAAGTATGTTCTGTTAATGACGGTCACTTTTCCGATTCCCTGTCCGTGCAGATTTTCGGCTGCAAGCTCGCCCATCTTTCCTGCACCAAGGATCAATATATGCTTGCTTGAAAGGTTTCCGAAGATTTTTTTCGCAAGCTCAACGGCCGCATAGCTAACAGACACTGCATTAGAGCCAATGTCTGTTTCGGCGTGAGTCCGTTTACCCACTGTAACCGCCTGCTTAAACAACTCATTAAAAATCGTGCCGATCGTTTTTTCTTGCTGAGCTGTTTTGAAGCTGTCGCGCACCTGGCCGAGAATTTGCGTTTCACCGATCACCATAGAATCCAATCCGCAGGCTACACGGAACAAATGCTCAACAGCCGCATCGCTTTCATAAAATCTTAAAAACGGCGACAGGTCTTCTTTGCTTAAGTGAAACCAGTCAGCTAAGAATTTCTTTATATAATAACGGCCGGTATGGAGCTGGTCGACTACCGCATAAATTTCAGTGCGGTTGCAGGTAGATA
Organism: Bacillus sp. 2CMS4F; assembly: GCF_023161785.1. Taxonomy (NCBI): domain Bacteria; kingdom Bacillati; phylum Bacillota; class Bacilli; order Caryophanales; family Bacillaceae; genus Bacillus; species Bacillus sp. 2CMS4F. Next base: position 339,454 of record NZ_JALNTO010000002.1, on the reverse strand, counting down.
CGATGATATTTTCGAGAATGCTTTTCTCTGCTTTTAGCTGCACCATCGCTTCTGCAAGCTCATTCGGCTGAAAACTTACTTTTTCACGTATCTCAATAGGGGCGGATTTATAATCTACTCCCACAACAAGTATATGCATAGCTTTCCTTACACCCCCAACACCCAAACTTTAATTTATAATCATTCTAACATAGAATTCATTATTTATAATAATTATAACATAGTTTCTTTCGCAAAATGTGAACAGATTTCAAAAATCTTGTGCTATATTAGAAAAAGCTTCACGAACAAAATATGTTCCTATTGACAATACCAAAAACAGCAGAAATTTACTCAAAATCAGCTCTAGAAAACAAGAAGGTGATATGCATGAAACAAAAATCAATTTTATTTCCTTGTCTGCTGCTCGCCGCATCCGTTTACGCATGGCTTGAAAGCGGCCAAGCCGAACTGTTTTCAGGACAGGATCAATGGCCTGTTCTTCTTATGCTGTTAGGCGCAGCCTTTATATACCAAGGAAAAAAAGAAGCTGTCTCCCCCCATTTCTTTATCGGCTTGCTTCTCTTCGGAATCGGTTTGCACTTTTTCGCTAAGCCAAAGTGGACATGGTGGCCGGATGATTTTGAAATGCTACTCTTCATGGTCGGCTTCTCACTGCTCGTTTCAACCGTTCAGAAAAAAGAATATGTATATGAAGCTGTTTCGATGATTTGTTTTTCCCTGTTTCTTTACTTTTTCAAACAGATTATGGCATGGCTCGAGTCTGCGCATATTCCCACGGCCCTGCTGAAAGAGTATTGGCCGTTTGTATTTATCGGAATCAGTTTATTGTTATTATTGATAAAACGAAAAAAATCTATACGATAAATAAAACCGGCAGAGAGTATTCTCTACCGGTTTATCATTTTTTTGATCACTCCCCAAGCTTCGTCTTTCCCCTTTTTCGTTTCTGAGGAGTAGAGAATCAGCTCGTCTTCCGGATCAATATTTAATGTCTGTCTTACAACCTTCGCGTGTTTGTCCCATTTTCCTTTCGGGATCTTATCGGCTTTTGTAGCGATAATAATAACAGGAATGCCGTAATACTTTAAGAATTCATACATCTGCACATCATCATTAGACGGTGCATGCCGCAAATCAACGATCTGCACCACTGCTTTCAATTCCTCGCGTGTCGTAATGTAGGTTTCAATCATTCTTCCCCAAGCTTCACGCTCGGATTTTGACACTTTGGCAAAACCGTAACCCGGTACATCAACAAAATGCAATTCGTCATTAATAATGTAGAAATTTAATGTTTGTGTTTTTCCCGGTTTTGATGATGTTCTCGCAAGATTTTTACGATTAATCAATGAATTGATAAAAGATGACTTTCCAACGTTCGATCTTCCGGCCAGTGCAATCTCCGGAAGCCCCCCTTCAGGGTACTGTTCAGGTTTAACTGCACTGATTACGATTTCTGACTTTGTGACTTTCATTTCTTCTCTCCTACTAAGGCATGTTCCAAAACGTCGTCTAAGTGAGATGCCAATATAAAGGTAAGCCCCTCTCTGACGCTCTCTGGAATATCCTCTATATCTTTTTCATTATCTTTAGGCGCAATAATGGTCGTCAATCCCGCTCTATGTGCCCCGAGTGCTTTTTCTTTCAGTCCGCCGATCGGAAGCACGCGTCCGCGGAGCGTAATTTCGCCAGTCATTCCGACTTTACGCGATACAGCCCGTCCTGTTAAAGCAGAAACAAGCGCAGTCGCCATTGTGATACCGGCAGACGGACCATCTTTAGGCACCGCACCCTCAGGAACATGTATATGAATATCATACTTCTCATGAAAGTCAGGTTCAATGCCAAGTTCTTCTGTTTTTGAACGCACGTAGCTGAAAGCCGCCTGAGCAGACTCTCTCATGACATCGCCAAGCTTACCCGTCAGGATCAATTTTCCTTTCCCTGGAGAAAGCGATACTTCGATCGACAGCGTATCTCCGCCGACAGTTGTATAAGCCAGCCCCGTGACGACGCCCACCTGATCTTCCGTTTCTGCTTGTCCATATCTGAAAATTCGTTTTCCGATAAAGTCATGAAGATTTTTGTCCGTAACTGTAATCCGTTTTCTATCTTCAGAAACAATGGCTTTTGCGGCCTTGCGGCAGATGGCAGCAAGCTGGCGTTCGAGGTTTCTCACACCTGCTTCTCTCGTATAATAGCGAATAATATCAAGAATGGCCTGATCACGCAGCTGCAGGTTGCTCTTTTTGAGCCCATGCTCCTTGATCTGCTTCGGAAGAAGGTGATCTTTCACAATTTCAAGTTTTTCCACTTCCGTGTAGCCCGCAATATTAATGATTTCCATTCTGTCTCTAAGCGGTCCCGGGATTGTCGCTAAATTGTTAGCCGTAGCGATAAAGAGCACTTTTGACAGATCAAAGGTCTCCTCAATGTAGTGGTCGCTGAAGGTGCTGTTTTGCTCTGGATCAAGCACTTCAAGCATTGCGGATGACGGATCGCCTCTGAAATCAGAAGACATTTTGTCAATTTCGTCTAATAAGAAGACCGGATTCAGCTTGCCGGCTTTTTTCATGCCTTGAATAATACGTCCAGGCATTGCCCCGACATATGTCCGTCTGTGCCCGCGAATTTCTGATTCATCACGCACCCCGCCAAGTGAAATTCTGACAAATTTCCGATCCATACTTTTAGCAATCGATTTGGCCAAGGACGTTTTTCCGACCCCTGGAGGTCCAGCCAAACAGAGAATCGGGCCTTTTAAGGATTTTGTCAGCTTCTGAACAGCCAAATACTCTAAAATACGCTCTTTCACTTTTTCAAGTCCGTGATGTTCTTTGTCCAAAAGATGTTCAGCCTCTTTTAAATCAAGCTTATCTTCGGTCTCATCCGTCCATGGGAGAGCGACCAGCCAGTCAATATAATTGCGGATAACAGAACTTTCGGCAGAACTGGACGGAATTTTTTCATATCTGTTTAATTCCTTAAGAGCCGTTTCCTTCACATGGTCAGGCATGCCCGCTTCTTCGATTTTTTCGGTCAGCGTTTGAACTTCACCTGTTTTGCCTTCTTTATCGCCAAGCTCTTTTTGGATCGCCTTCATCTGTTCGCGCAAATAGTATTCCTTTTGCGTACGCTCCATTGAACGTTTGACGCGCTGGCCGATTTTTTTCTCGATTTCAAGCACTTCTTTTTCATTGTTGATAAAATCAATGACCTTGTTCAGTCTGTCTTTGACATCAGCCGTTTCTAAAATATCCTGCTTATCCTTTAGTTTAAGAGGCAGGTGAGAAGCAACAATGTCTGCCATTCTGCCCGGCTCTTCGATATCAGTAACCGCGGCGTACGTTTCGGCTGAGATTTTTTTAGAAATTTTTATGTACTGATCAAAGTGGTCCAACAAAGTCCGCATCAGCGCTTCGTCTTCTGTATCTTTTGAATCATCTTCATGGATCAGCTGAATGTCTACTGATGTATAATCTTCATGCTCATTGTATTCAATGATCTGGGCGCGCTGTATGCCCTCCACCAGCACACGAATCGTACCGTTCGGAAGCTTCAGCATTTGTTTAATTTTCGTATAGGTGCCGACAGTAAAAATTTCGTCTTCACCCGGTTCGTCTATCGAAATATCCTGCTGAGTAGCTAAAAATATCATATGATCATGCATCATTGCCTGTTCAAGGGCCTGAACCGACTTATCACGTCCTACATCTAAGTGCAAAACCATTGTCGGGTACACTAATAAACCTCTTAAAGGGAGGAGCGGGATGCTGCGTTTTAATTCTTCTGCCATGTGACTGACACCTCCGTGACTTTAGTATGAACCATTATAATACAACTTTTTCATCCTTGTACAATAAACGGCATGGTTTCATTTTCTATAACACAGTCTCCTCGTAGTATACCCTTTCTTTCTGATCTGAAAAAGGAAAAGATGTCCTTCATGAAAAAAACCCTATTTTAAAAATAGGGTCAGACCGATTCTTTATTCATTTGCATGTTAAACGGTTTTTGTTCAGTAGGCGGGTTCACTAAAATTTCATCAAGCACTTCCTGGAACGTTTTCACCGCCACAATTTTGATCCCTTCAATCTGTTTTAAGATCGATTGCTGATTTTCATGCGGGATAATAACTTTTTTGGCACCGGACTGTTTTGCAGCTTTAATTTTCGGGATCACGCCTCCAATCGGTTTTACAAGTCCGTTTAGACTGATCTCGCCTGTCATGGCAACCGTGTGGTCAATCGGAATTTTATGAACCGCTGAAAAAATTCCTGCCGCCATGGCAATACCTGCCGACGGCCCGTCAATCGGAATGCCGCCCGGAAAATTAATGTGGATATCATAGTCTGAAGGCTTCATTCCCATTGTACGCAGTACGGTTAGCACATTCTCAACCGAGCCCTTTGCCATGCTTTTCCGGCGAATTGATTTTGATTGGCTGCCGATGCTTTCTTCTTCTGCTATTCCGGTAATGTTAATTGACCCTTTATCCTGAGCCGGTGTTACGTTCACTTCGATTTCCAGCAGCGAACCGCTGTTAGGGCCATACACTGCGAGCCCGTTTACAATGCCGATTTGCGGTGCAGTGCCGATTTTCTGCTCGTGCTTAGGGGTAAGCTGGCTGGAATGGATCACCCATTCTATATCCTCAATGGTGATGTCCTTCCGATCTTCGGTCACCGCCATTCCCGCCGCGATTTGAATCATATTGACGGCTTCACGGCCGTTCCGCGTATAGCTGGTCAGTAAATCAAGCCCCTCTTCAGAAATATTCTTTTCAATCTTATCCACTGCTGTTTTGGCAACTGATTTCAGCTCATCTTTCTCAAGCTCGCGGAAAAATACCTCTAAACAGCGGGATCGGATTGCCGGAGGGATTTCATTGGGCATTCTTGTTGTCGCACCGATCAGACGAAAATCAGCTGGAAGCCCATTTTGAAAAATATCGTGAATATGGTTCGGTATTTGTGTATTTTCTTCGCTGTAATAAGCGCTGTCTAAAAAGACTTTCCGGTCCTCAAGCACCTTCAGCATTTTATTCATTTGAATCGGATGCAGCTCCCCAATTTCATCAATAAACAATACACCGCCGTGGGCATGCGTGACAGCCCCCTGCTTCGGCTGCGGAATACCCGCCTGTCCCATCGCTCCGGCCCCTTGGTATATCGGATCATGTACAGAACCAATGAGCGGATCGGCAATTCCTCTTTCATCAAATCGAGCCGTTGTCGCATCGAGTTCCACAAAAACAGCCTGCTCTTTAAAAGGTGATTGCTTATGTTTTTTAGCTTCCTCTAACACAAGCCTTGCAGCAGCTGTTTTTCCGACTCCCGGCGGTCCATAGACAATGACGTGCTGGGGATTCGGTCCGCACAACGCGGCTTTTAACGCTTTAATCCCGTCTTCCTGACCGACGATATCTTGAAAGCTTTTAGGGCGCACCTTTTCAGATAACGGTTCGGACAGGCTGATAGCCCGCATTTTGCGAAGCTGCTCCATTTCCTTCTTTGATTCCTTATCTATCGTGACTTTTTGTGTCCTTTGATTTTTAAGCAAATTCCAAAAATACAAACCAATGATAATCCCAAAAAACAGCTGAATAAATAATGCGATCCCTGTCCAACTCATGGTGGTCCCTCCTGAAAAACAATTTATGTATCCAATTCATTCCTCTGGTTGCTAGTATCTCCCACAAAAGAGGGGAATAAACGTTTTCCGGAAGAGTTTACACAACAAAAAAACCTCCTGAATGTTACCACTCAGGAGGTTCATTTTCATTTTTAAGCAGACGTTTTGTCTTGGCTAACCTCAGTACCGTCCTTTAACAAAAGGCGAGGCGGTTCTCCATGCGTTACAGTTGCCCCAGTAATCACACATTTTTCAATGTCATCACGGGAAGGCAGGTCAAACATCACATCAAGCATAATGCCTTCAATGATGGAACGGAGTCCGCGTGCTCCTGTCTTACGCTCAATTGCTTTTTTAGCAATTTCAGACAGCGCTTCTTCTTCAAACTCAAGCTCAACATTATCAAGCTCAAGCATTTTTTTGAATTGCTTCACAAGAGCGTTTTTCGGTTTTGTTAAGATCGCAACCAACGCTTCTTCGTCAAGCTTTTCAAGGCTTGCAATAACCGGAAGACGTCCGATGAATTCCGGAATTAATCCGAAACGGAGCAAGTCTTCTGGAAGCACTTTTGAAAGAAGGTCTTCTTTCTCCAGATCTGCAGCCTTATTATCTGAACCGAAGCCAATCACTTTTTGTCCTAAACGGCGTTTGATGATTTGTTCGATACCATCGAAGGCACCGCCGCAAATGAACAAAATGTTTGTTGTGTCAATTTGAATAAACTCTTGATGAGGGTGCTTACGTCCACCTTGAGGCGGCACGCTCGCCACAGTTCCTTCAAGAATTTTCAGCAATGCCTGCTGCACGCCTTCACCTGACACATCACGTGTAATAGACGGGTTTTCAGACTTTCTTGCCACTTTATCGATTTCATCAATATAAATAATGCCTTTTTCCGCTTTTTCCACGTCATAGTCAGCAGCTTGGATGAGTTTCAAGAGAATATTCTCTACATCTTCACCTACATATCCAGCTTCTGTCAGGGACGTAGCGTCAGCAATCGCAAACGGCACATTTAAAATACGGGCTAAAGTTTGCGCAAGAAGGGTTTTACCGCTTCCTGTCGGGCCGATTAATGAAATGTTACTTTTCGAAAGCTCGACATCGTCCACTTTGCTGTTGGAGTTGATGCGTTTGTAGTGGTTATACACCGCAACAGCTAGTGATTTCTTCGCCTGATCCTGACCGATTACATATTCATTCAGAATTTCACGAATTTCCTGCGGCTTCGGCACATCTTTAAATTCTACTTCTTCTTCTGTTCCGAGTTCTTCCTCCACAATTTCAGTGCAGAGTTCGATACATTCGTCACATATATATACACCAGGTCCAGCTACAAGCTTACGAACCTGATCTTGTGTTTTTCCACAGAACGAGCATTTTAATTGTCCTTTTTCCTCGTTGAATTTAAACATTCTTTCACCCCTTAATCTTGTCTCACTTTTTCTTTTACCGGCAGAGCAAAAGAAAATGATTCTTGAAACGAAACGAGTATGTATTGCATTTTACCATACTTTCCAAAAAGACGGTAACATTGTGTTTCTGACTTGCACATTCTATATGTATGACAAAAAACAACCTGCATTAACTATATTGCCCCAAGAAAAAGAGATATATCATAATTGTACAAAACAAGGCACGAATCATTCGCGCCCTGTTTTATTATTACTATTATTATGCACCATATTAACGGTTTTCTACAAGAAAATCAATTGCTTTGCGAACTTTTAAATCTTCTTTCATCGCGTCAGTAGAACCGATGGCTTGTTTGATATTTTCAACAGGCATGTTGTATGCTTCAGCCATTTTAGAAAGCTCAGCATCAACTTCCTCATCTGTTACTTCAAGGTTTTCCGCTTTCGCAATCGCCTCAAGAGTCAGGTTAGATTTTACGCGTTTTGCAGCATCTTCTTTCATTTGCTCTTTTAACGCAGCTTCATCTTGGCCTGAGAATTGAGTGTAAAGCTCAAGGTTCATGCCTTGCATTTGAAGACGCTGTTCGAATTCTTTCAGCATGCGGTCAAGCTCAGTGTCGATCATCGCTTGAGGAACATCGATTTCAGCGTTTTCAGAAGCTTTCAGAACAAGCTCTTCACGCAATTTAGCGTCAGCTTCGTTTTCTTTTGCTTCTTCTAAACGTTTCTTCGTTTTTTCAGTCAATTCAGCAAGTGTTTCCACTTCTTCATCGATATCTTTTGCGAATTCATCATCAAGCTCAGGAAGCTCTTTCGCTTTGATTTCGTGAATTTTCACTTTGAAGACAGCTGGTTTGCCGGCAAGATCTTCAGCGTGGTACTCTTCAGGGAATGTTACTTCAACATCCTTCTCAGCACCTGCTTCAAGGCCAACTAACTGATCTTCGAAGCCAGGGATGAATGAACCTGAACCCACTTCAAGTGAATAGTTTTCAGCTTTTCCGCCTTCGAATGCTTCGCCGTCAACGAATCCTTCGAAGTCAAGAACAACTGTGTTTCCTTCTTCAACAGCGCCTTCTTCTTTTACAACAAGCTCAGCTTGACGCTCTTGAAGCGCTTTTAGTTCGTTTTGAACATCTTCGTCAGTTACAGCTGTGTCGTCTTTTTCGACGCCTAAGCCTTTGTATTCGCCAAGCTTCACTTCAGGTTTCACTGTTACTTTTGCAGTGAAGATTAAGCTTTCGCCTTTTTCGATTTTTTCAACATCGATTTCAGGACGGTCTACAGGCTCGATTCCAGCTTCTTCAACCGCTTTAGGGTATTCTACAGGAAGAAGAATATCCAAAGCATCTTGGTAAAGAGCTTCTACGCCAAAGCGCTGTTCGAATAAACCGCGAGGAATTTTCCCTTTACGGAATCCAGGAATTGAAACTTGCTTAACTACTTTTTTAAATGCATCATCAAGTGCCGTTTTAAATGTTTCAGCATCAACTTCAACCGTTAAAACGCCTTCGTTGCCTTCTTGTTTTTCCCATTTTACAGACATGTGTTTCCCTCCAAAAATCTATTCAGGTTGTGTCGGTCTTCCATTCTAAAGCAATCATTCGGCTTCGTCCAACAAAAACGAAGCTGCCAAAGATCAGAATCATTATGTATACATTTTAATAATGAACTGTAAAGCCTGTCCAACCGTATTTCTTATAACCCGTTATACACAAATACAACCATTATATTATAACATAACACATACCGCTTTCAACTATATGGCGTGATTTACAAATAAGAAATTTCTTCAATATCTTTAATCATTGTGCACGCTTCATCAAGTTCTCTGTCGGTAAACTCATACATCATATGCAGCTCTTCTCTCTCAATCTCAATCCCATGCATTTCATAGCCGACTTTATGCAGGGCCGCCGCCCAAAGATCTGCAGACAGCAATTTTGGCTGAAATGGATATAAAACATACAAATGTCTTCTCCACAGTTCTTCTACCGCTGCATACAGGGTCGGATTTTCATTCCCAAGCGTTTCATCCAGCACACGGAGAACGCGGTGCAAAATCGGGGAGGCGTCAGGCGGAACAGTCTCGCTCGGCTCGATTGTCATGGAGTCGCCGAATTTTGTAATGTGGACCGGTTTGCTGTAGTCGTGTTCCGCCAATAACATCACGATCATCGTCTTGATAATCGGGTGAGCAGCGGGATCTTCAAGAATTGTTTTTAACAGCCCCGTATACTTCGCTACATTGCGGTCTTTCAATGAATGGATCAAATTCATTTGTTCCTCTGGACTGGCTAACACTTTCTCCGTGTCGATCACATCTTCATACTCTTCGGCCCAAGCCTCGTCTTCTCGCTCCGGGTCGGTCATTTTGCGGCTGAAATCAAGCAGCTTATAAAATTGCTCGGCGCTTTCCGCAGGCAGCTGATTTTCCTCCAGGACGGCCTCAATCGTGCTTTTTACTTCTTCGTATTTCTTAAGCTGAATTAAGATCGTCATGTATACTTGTAAAACCGTAAAATACTGGCCGTATCCTTCTTTCAGCATCTTTTCGCATACACGTTTTGCCTCTTCCAATTCGCCCAGCTCCAAAAAGCAAATGGCCATGCCCAAGTGAAGATCTGATTCAGTATCATCATATTTCATTGCTTCTGAAAACAGTTCCAGCGCCTCTTGATACTTTTTCTCCTTCAGCGAGGACATTCCTTTTTCCACCAGACGGTCTTTCAAATGAGGAAAAGGAATAATTTTTGCGTTTTTCTTGTCATGCGTCATACCTATATTCCTTTCAGGCATTTATTTTGTTCAAGTGTATCAACACCCGTACACAAAAACAAGAAAGGAAAGGTTCTGCCAGACAAAAAAGCTGCCGGACAAATTGCCGGGCAGCTTTTTTTAAGCTTGTAGCCATGAACTTCTCTGCGACTCAAATTGCTTGATTTCATCTTCAAGTAAAAGCGTTAATGAAATTTCATCATAGCCGTTGATCAGCATTTCTTTCCAATGCGGATCGACTTCGAATGAGATCTGATTGCTTTCGCTGTCGTGAATAAGCTGATTTTCAAGATCGACTGTCATTTGCAGTGACTGATTTTCGTATTGTCCGACAAGCTTTTTCCAATTGTCATACGGCATGCGAATCGGCAGCATACCGTTTTTAAAGCAGTTTTGGTGGAAAATATCAGCAAATGACGGTGCGATAATGATTTTAAAGCCGTAATCATCAAGCGCCCACGGAGCGTGTTCACGCGATGACCCGCAGCCGAAGTTTTCTCCCGCTATTAAAATGGACGCCCCTTCATAAGCCGGCTGGTTCAGTTCAAATTCCGGGTTCGGTTCACCATTCGCATCGTATCTCCAGTCAAAGAATGCAAAACGGCCGTAGCCCGTTCTTTCAATTCTCTTTAGAAATTGTTTCGGAATGATCTGGTCTGTATCAACATTAATACGATTTAATACGGCCGCTTTCCCCGTATGTGTTTTCAAAGGTTCCATCTCGTGCACTCCTTACACAACTGTTTTTTCCTGATAAAACTTTCTGACATCCACGAAATGGCCGTGAATGGCGGCCATCGCAGCCATCGCAGGGCTGACGAGATGTGTTTTCGCGCCTTTTCCTTGTCTGCCCTCAAAGTTACGGTTAGAGGTTGACGCACAGCGCTCTCCTTCAGGAACAACGTCATTATTCATGCTCAAACACATGCTGCAGCCTGATTCTCTCCATTCAAATCCAGCGTCTAAGAAGATCTGATGAAGCCCTTCCTTTTCAGCCTGAAGTTTTACGCTCTGAGATCCAGGCACGACGATTGCTCTAACACTTTCAGCCACCTTTTTCCCTTTGATCATATCGGCAGCCTGGCGGAGGTCAGTCATGCGTGAATTTGTACAGGAACCGATAAATACGTGCTCCACTTTGATGTCTTCAATTTTCTGATGAGGAGTCAGCCCCATATATTCATAAGCGCGAATCGCTTCTTTTTTGTCGTCTTCCGCTGAAAAGCTTTCCGGCGCCGGAACTTCCGAATCGACAGGAAGAACCATCCCCGGGTTGATACCCCATGTCACCATAGGGGAAATTTCATTGCCGTCAAGCACAATTGATTTATCGTAAACAGCGCCTGGATCAGTGCGCAGTGCTTTCCATTCTGCTACGGCTTTATCAAATTCTTCTCCTTTTGGCGTATACTTGCGGTTTTTGCAATATTCAAATGTCACTTCGTCAGGCGCAATCAAACCTGCTCTTGCTCCGGCTTCAATTGACATGTTGCAAACGGTCATCCGCTCATCCATCGTCATGTTTCTGAATACTTCCCCAGTGTATTCAATAACGTAACCGGTGCCGAATTTCACACCGTATTTACCGATAACAGCAAGAATGACATCCTTTGCCGTTACCCCTTTTTGCAGTGTCCCGTCTACACGCACCTCAAGCGTTTTCGGGCGCTGCTGCCAGAGTGTCTGTGTAGAAAGAACATGCTCAACCTCACTCGTTCCGATTCCGAATGCCAGGGCGCCGAATGCACCGTGAGTTGAAGTATGGCTGTCGCCGCATACGATCGTTTTTCCCGGAAGCGTTAAGCCAAGCTCAGGCCCGACTACATGAACAATCCCCTGATCTACGCTGTGAAGATCGGCAAGGCGTACGCCAAACTCTTCGCAGTTCCGCTCAAGCGCTGTCACTTGGCGTTTCGCAACTTCATCCGTTATCTCAAAGCGATTGACGGTTGGAATGTTGTGATCCATCGTTGCGAATGTATTTTGCGGTCTTCTGACCTTTCTTCCCTTTTGTCTCAACCCTTCAAATGCCTGAGGGGATGTCACCTCATGGATGAGATGCAAATCAATATAGAGAAGATCCGGTTTTCCCTCACCATGTTTTACAATATGCTGATCCCAAATCTTTTCGATGATCGTTCGAGGCATCATCTTTATTTCCTCCCTCTACCTATGAACTAAGACCGCTTACACCATAAGCTGTCACACGTTAGAAATTGTATTTTCACTCATTAATGCCGTCTTTACTTCCTCTGTAATAGCCTGAGTGCTGCTGTATTCTTCGCCTCTTGCCAAGTCTCTTGTTCTTTTTCCGGAAGTAAGAACCTGATTGACTGCATCTTCTACAGCTTTCGCTTCTTCTTCAAGCCCGAAAGATGTTCTCAAAAGCATTGCCGCTGATAATATCGCCGCGAATGGATTTGCCATCCCTTTCCCTGCTATGTCAGGTGCTGAGCCGTGTACAGGCTCGAACAGATGGAGTCCTGAGCTTGATAAGCTGGCTGACGGAAGCATTCCGAGAGAACCTGTTAGCATGGACGCTTCGTCGCTTAAAATGTCACCAAACATATTTTCAGTCACCACGACATCAAATTGATTCGGTGCATAAATCAGCTGCATAGCCGCGTTATCAACGAGCATATGCTCAAGTTTCACATCAGGATAGTCTTTTGCGACGTCTTCAGCCACTTCCCGCCACAGCCTGCTTGATTCAAGAACGTTCGCTTTATCAACAGAGGTAACCTTGCCTTTTCTGGCAGCCGCCATTTTAAAGCCTTCTCTGATCACGCGTTCAATTTCTTCCCTCTTATAAAACAGTGTGTCTACCGCTTCTTGCTCACCTTCACTGTTTACATAGCGTTTGCTCGGCTGGCCGAAATACAAACCGCCTGTCAGTTCACGAACGATAACGAAATCAACGTTATCAATATATTCTTTTTTCAAAGGCGAAGCGTCAGAAAGGCTTTCAAACACTTTCACAGGCCGTAAATTCGCAAACAGGTCAAGCTGTTTTCTAATGCTGAGCAGACCTTTTTCGGGTCTCAGCTCCGAAGGGTTTTGATCCCATTTCGGGCCGCCGACAGCACCAAGCAAAATAGCATCAGCCTTTTTACAAATCGCAATGGTTTCCTCTGGGAGAGGGTCGTTGTGTTCGTCAATTGCCGCTCCTCCAATAAGGCCGTATTCAAATTCAAATTCATGGCTGAAGCGTTCGGCAACACTTTTCAGCACGTCTGTCGCTGATTCTAATACTTCAGGGCCGATCCCGTCTCCGGGCAATAGAGCAATCCGTTTCTTCAAATTAACCGTTCTCCTTTCTTTTATGATCCGACTGCTGTATGGTTTTGCAGTCCGTTGATATTAGACTGGAAAACCAATTGACGGTTGACTGCGTTCAGATAGGCTTTCGCCGAAGCTTCTAATACGTCTTGCGCTATGCCCCGCCCTGCTGATTCTTTTCCGTTTACTACTACTCTTACATAAACCTGGGCAAATGCGTCTTCGCCTTTTCTATTGGACTGAATGCGGTAGTCTAAGAGCTCCACATCTTTATCAATACAGCGTTCAAGGGTATTGTATATCGCTTCCACGCTTCCGGCTCCTGTTGCCGCTTCCTGAATAAGCTGGGCGTTTTCTTGATTTTTCAAAGAAACCGTAGCCGTAGGGACCTGAGATGTTCCATAATGGACTTGCAGAGAAAGAAATTCATACCCAATCTTGCGGTCTGTTACTTTTTCTTCTAAAATAAGAGAGACAAGATCCTCATCAGTGATTTCTTTTTTCTTCTCAGTCAACTCTTTAAACATCGTAAAGAACTTATTAATCTCTTCACTATCAAATTGGAATCCCAATGCAGTCAGCCGGTCTTTAAATGCATGGCGTCCTGAATGCTTGCCTAGGACAAGCGCATCTGCCGTTACACCGACAAGCTCTGGTGAAATAATTTCGTAAGTTGATTTTTCTTTTAAGAAGCCGTCCTGGTGGATGCCTGATTCATGAGCAAATGCGTTGTCGCCCACTACCGCTTTATTTCGCGGAACAGCCATTCCTGTGAACTTGCTTACTAAATCACTAGTGCGTTTTATTTCATTTAGCGTAATGCCTGTTTCGACTTGATAGAAATCTTTTCTGATATGAAGGGCAACTGCAATTTCCTCTAATGCAGCATTTCCGGCTCTTTCACCAATTCCGTTAATCGCACATTCAATTTGATCAGCGCCATTTTCGATCGCTGAGAGAGAATTGGCGACTGCCATTCCTAAATCATCGTGGCAGTGAGCTGACAGCTTCGCTTGATGAATGTTTGGAACGTTCTCTTTCATATATTTAAAGATATTCCCGTATTCTGCCGGAGCCAAATAGCCGACTGTATCCGGAAGGTTGATGACACTGGCCCCCGCGTCAATCACTTTTTCTACGATTTCCGCTAAAAACGGCAGTTCAGTTCGGCAGGCATCCTCAGCAGACCATTGAACAATCGGGAAACGCTCTTTTGCGTATTTCACCATTTCAACCGCTCTTTCGATGACCTGTTCACGCGTCATTTTCAGCTTGTGTTTTAAATGAATGTCCGATGTGGCAATAAATACGTGAATTCTTGGCTGAGCACCGTCTTTTAACGCTTCCCATGCAGCATCAATATCACCTTTTACACAACGGGCAAGACCTGTCACAGAACAATTTTTTATGGTTCTTGCGATTTCCTGCACAGCTAAAAAGTCACCTCGGGACGAAGCGGGAAATCCCGCTTCAATGATATCTGCCCCGAGTCTTTCGAGCTGCTTTGCTATGGCAAGTTTCTCCTGTGTATTTAAGTTTACTCCAGGGGATTGTTCACCATCACGAAGCGTCGTATCGAAAAAATTAATTTTGCGCAACGGAGACCACCGCTTCCTTCTTCTTGCCTTGTTTGACAAACGGCATCATTTCACGAAGCTTTCTTCCCACCACTTCGATTTGATGTTCGTTTTCGTTCGTATTGATTGCGTTGAAACGAGGACGGTTTACTTGGTTTTCTACGATCCATTCTTTTGCAAATGTTCCGTCTTGGATGTCTTTTAAGACTTCTTTCATTGATTCTTTTACTTTTGCGTCTACAACACGCGGCCCGGATACGAAATCTCCCCATTGAGCAGTATCAGAAATAGAGTATCTCATGCCTTCCAAGCCTTCTTCATACATAAGGTCAACGATCAATTTCAGCTCATGAAGACATTCAAAGTATGCAAGTTCCGGCTGATAACCAGCTTCAGTTAATGTTTCAAATCCAGCTTTTACAAGGGAAGTTAATCCTCCGCAAAGTACAGCTTGCTCACCGAACAGATCCGTTTCTGTTTCTTCTTTAAATGTCGTTTCCAAAACGCCTGCTCTTGCTCCGCCGATTCCTTTTGCGTATGCCAAAGCTTTATCTTTCGCTTCACCTGTCACATCCTGATAGATCGCGAACAACGCCGGTACGCCTGCTCCTTGCTCATATGTTCTTCTAACCAAATGTCCAGGACCTTTAGGCGCTACCAAGAATACGTCAACATCTGCCGGTGGAACAATTTGGTGGAAATGAACGTTAAATCCGTGAGCGAAGACCAATGATTTGCCTGCAGTCAGCTCATCTTTGATTTCAGCTTCATATACTTTTTGCTGCTGTTCATCCGGAAGAAGAACCATAATGATCTCAGCTTGAGCCGCAGCTTCTTTTACTGAAAATACTCGATGTCCGTCTTCTTGCGCCTGAGTGAAAGATTTTCCTTGTCTGACACCGACAATCACGTCAATTCCGCTTTCTTTCAGGTTCAGCGCGTGTGCATGCCCTTGTGAGCCATAACCGATAATCGCTACTGTTTTCCCAGCCAATACGTTCTCTTTGATATCACCGTTATAATATACTTTTACCATTTCAATCTCTCCCTTGTTTTGTTTTATACAATAGATATTGTTTTATTGGATGACGCCTTTTGCTGAGTACCCCTCGCAAAAGCCGTTGTACCTGTTCTCGCAATTTCTTTGATGCCATATGGTTTTAGTAATTCAATCAGCGCTTCAATTTTGTTAGATTCGCCAGTCACCTGTACAACGATGCTGTCTCTGCTGACATCAACGACAGAAGCTCTGAACGGCTCTATCATTCCGTGAATCTCTGTCCTCGTTGACGGTGCGGAAACGACCTTGATTAAGGCAAGCTCCCTTTGGACAATTGATTGATTTGTGATGTCAGTGACTTTCAGCACATCAATTTGTTTGTTAAGCTGTTTTGTCAGCTGTTCAACATCATTTTCTCCTTCAACGTGAACGACAAAGGTAATTCTGGAAACGCCGCTTGTTTCTGTGTGTCCAACTGTAATGCTTTCAATGTTGTAATGTCTTTTTGTAAATAGACCGGTGATCCGGTTTAACACGCCGGAACGGTTCACCACAGTCAATGTGATAATTCTTTTCAAGGTTTCACCCCCACCATTTCATGCAGCCCTTTCCCCGGAGCCACCATCGGGAATACTTTTTCTTCTCTGGCAACCCGCACGTCAATGACAACCGGTTCTTTTGATGTTAATGCCTCTTCCAGCTTTTCTTTCGCTTCCGCTTCTGATGAAATTCTCATGCCTTTAATGCCGTATGCTTCCGATAATTTGACAAAGTCAGGCTGAGAAGCGAATTTAGATTCTGAATAACGTTCTTCATAGAAAATTTCCTGCCACTGTCTGACCATCCCGAGACAAGCGTTATTTAAAATCACAACTTTGACCGGGAGATTCAATTCGCGAATGACATCAAGTTCTTGGAGCGTCATTTGAAAACCGCCGTCTCCGAGCACCGCCACCACGGTTGCATCTTTATCAGCCAGCTGTGCGCCGATCGCTGCCGGAAGGCCGAAACCCATTGTTCCAAGACCGCCTGATGTCACCCATTTATCTGCCTTTTGGAACGGATAAAATTGCGCTGACCACATTTGATGCTGGCCGACATCCGTTGCGACAATGGCTTCCCCCTTTGTAAATTGATGAATGTATTCAATCAGTTTTTGAGGTTTAAAGCCTTCTTCTTCATTGTCTACGTACCAGAGCGGATACTCTTCTTTCCACTCGGCAAGCTGTTTTTTCCATTCGCTTGAGTCGCCTTGTTTGCCGTTTTGTTTGATCAGCTCTTGCAGGACAACTTTGCTGTCGCCGACAACCGGAATCTGTGTTTTCATGATTTTTCCGATTTCAGCCGGATCAATATCAATGTGGGCAATCTTTGCGTTTCTCGCAAAATGCTTCAGGTTTCCTGTGACGCGGTCATCAAAACGGGCGCCGATGCTGATTAAAAGATCACAGTCATGAAGGGCCATGTTCGCTGTATAAGTGCCGTGCATACCCGCCATCCCCAAGAAAAGCGGATGGTCTGCCGGGAAACCCCCAAGTCCTAAAAGCGTGTGTACAACTGGAATTTGCTGCTGCTCGGCATAATTTTTTAATTCTTCTGACGCTTTTCCGTGCAATACGCCCGCACCGGCTAGGATAACCGGTTTCTTTGCGCTGCTTACGGCTTCCACAAGCTTGCGGATCTGCAAATAATTCGGCTCCGTTGTCGGCTGATATCCCGGGAGATTCATCTCGTGATCATAACTAAATTCCCCTTCAATTGCTGCAACATCTTTCGGAATATCGATTAGTACAGGTCCCGGTCTTCCCGTTGTCGCAATATGGAATGCTTCTTTAATGATGCGCGGCAGATCTTCCGGCTGGCGGACCTGATAGCTGTGTTTTGTAACCGGCATTGTAATTCCTAAAATGTCCGCTTCCTGAAAAGCGTCGCTGCCGATAACGGAGGTTGCCACCTGCCCTGTAAAGACGACTAAAGGCAGTGAATCAATCATGGCATCCGCAAGTCCAGTAACAAGGTTTGTCGCTCCCGGTCCTGATGTCGCAATAACGACCCCTGGTTTTCCAGAAACTCTCGCGTATCCTTCTGCTGCATGAATGGCGCCTTGCTCGTGTCGGGGAAGGATATGTACCATTCCTGAATTGTACAGTTTATCGTAGATTGGAAGTACAGCTCCGCCCGGATAACCGAATATCATTTCTACTTTTTCTTTCTTTAATGATTCAATCAGCATTAACGCTCCGCTCATCGTCTGTGTACATTTGGCAGATGCTGAATCCACCTGTACATTAGTCCCCATTTTTAGTTCCTCCTTTTGGATTTTCATCCTCTAAAGATCATCATTTATTAGCTTTACAGCTGATTATTCAATAAAAAAAGCCCTTCCGCCCACAATCAGCCGCGCAGTGAATGCGATAGCCAAAAGGGGCGAAAAGGCTCTTCTTTCCGCGGTACCACCCTTGTTTACGGCCTTTTATACGGCCGTCTCATGGATATTCCTATCCGTTTTAATAACGAGTAAACATCATCGTTCACCCGGCCAAGTCCTACTATGATTTCAGACTGGCACTCTGAGGCGAGTTCACCTTGTAAAGCTTCGCCGGTTCTCAGCTAATCCGGTTCTCTGTGGAAAGCTTTTTCAAGGCTACTTATCCTCATCTGCGCTTTTCATATTCAGTCTCTTGAACAGTTTTTCTGCCGTCCAAGAAGATCGTTTGTTTTTCATTTTTTTAGAATCCTATTGCAATCATTTGTGCTTGTGAAACTTGTGTTTATCTTTTGTTGAACTCATATTACGCCGCTTTGGACGCAGTGTCAACAGCATTTTTTAAAATTATTAGACAATTTAGATTAATCAAACTATACTGTATACGCTTTCATTATTGGTATATAAGGCATTTCAAAAGATAAAAGTTTTTGTAATTTTTTTATTAATCTATCAAGTTTACACTCGAATTTTTCAATTTCATATAAACATGTCATATAATATGACGTGTTTTTGTTTCGATGAGACGTATATATGAAAGATCTTCTGTCAAAAAACAATTTCAGTTCGGATAGGCTCTTTCATTATTTTTCGTCATACACTGGTGTTATCTTGCAAAGAAAAGGTGATACGAGATGAATAAATCATTAGCAGACATCCAATTCCCCGGGGGTTTTCCAAGCTTTCCCCAGCCATTTTATCCGGCAGCTCCCAGCTTTTATCAGCAAGGCCATCAACCATTTGAAGGCTTTGGATACGGACAGCCGTACAGCCAGGCATACAGCCCGCTAAGCACCCCCTCTGCTATGTACTCCTCATTTCCATATGCTTCAGGATTTTACGGGCAGCAATTTTCAGGTGCCGGCTATAGCGGTCATGGCGGCGGTTTCAGTATTCCCGCAACGCACGCCGGAGGATTCAGCGGAGCATCTGGAGTACACGGAGGATTTCGATATTAAAATATCATGGAGGTGCCGAACATCTATGTTCGGCACTTGTTAATTTATTCATCTTTAATAAAGTTAATATACTGTAAGGTTTCCTATCTTACTATTTGGAAGCAAAAAGGATATATTTTAAGATAAAGGATAAGTATGTTCAGAGTTACGGTTTTTGAGGAGGAATTCATTTTGCATATTAAAGTAGATGATTTGACCGGACATCAAGTGATCGAATTAGTGAGTGAGCATTTACATAGCATGACTCTCATGTCTCCGGCTGAAAGTATTCATGCCCTGGACATAGAAAGGCTGAAAAAACCTGAGATTACATTTTGGAGCGCATGGGACGGCAATGAATTGGCCGGCTGCGGAGCACTAAAAGAACTGGACAGCCGGCATGGAGAAATTAAGTCGATGCGAACCTCTTCTTCCCATTTAAGAAAGGGCGTTGCCAGCAAGGTTCTTCAGCACATTATAGAAGAAGCCAAGCGGCGCGGCTATCAGCGATTGAGTTTGGAAACGGGGTCGATGACTTCTTTCGAGCCGGCAAGAAAACTTTATGAAAGCTTCGGTTTCCGGTATTGCCAGCCGTTTGCAGACTATATGGAGGATCCGAACAGCGTGTTTATGACAAAGGAATTGTGAAATATAAAAGATAGATAAGTGCGGGATTATGTTTCTGTCTTATCTATCTTTTTTATTTCCTCCTGTCTTTCGCCTGAATGCTGTTGGCTGCACCAAGTGTTTTCTATTTTGTTTATTTTAAAACGTAACGGGAATTAAAGACGACAAGAACGATAAAATTTTATTTTTACAGAGGAGGAGATTAATATGACAAAAAGTGTAGTTGGTGTATACGAAACTCCGCAAGAGACCATTGCAGTGATTGAAGGCTTACTAACAAAGGGGTATGATTCTGACGATATTTCTGTTGTCACAAATCGCCGGGATACCGATTATCTCGAATCCCGTACAGGGACAGAAGTAAATCAAGCCCTTGAAGCAAATGATAGCGATTCTGAATCCTTTTTCGATAAACTGAAAGATTATTTCACAATGGATGATACTGGCGCGCACAGCAAAGCATTATCAGACCTGGATATCTCAAATGATGAAATAGACAAGTATCAAGAGGATCTGGATGACGGAAAGCTTCTCGTAGCTGTCGATACAGACGCAGACTTAGGTGCGACTATTGATAACGGCAATGCCCTTTCAGGCGGCTTTGCCAATACAAATGAGACAGTAGATTATACAACAAAAGAAGAAAAAACCATGCCGCTTCGAGAAGAACAGCTGAAAGTGGATAAAGAAGATATCCAAACCGGAGAAGTGGAAATCGGAAAAGAAGTCAAAACAGAACAAAGAGATATGGACATTCCGGTAAGACATGATGAAATTTACGTTGAACGCCGTCCGGTGGATGAAAACACGGCAGACGCTTCTCCCGTAAATGACTCAGAAACGGTCAGGGTTCCTATCGTTGAGGAAAAGCTTGAAGTGACAAAAAAACCCGTTGTTACGGATGAAGTGGTTGTCGGAAAACGGACTGTCGAAGAAAACAAACATATTTCCGAAACTGTGAAAAAAGAAGAACCGCGTCTGAATAAAGAAGGAAATGTCCGCGACCTGGATGATGATACGTTAAATAACAAATAAAAATCATCATAAACAAAAACCTCAAATCCTTTAAGGATTTGAGGTTTTTTCTTGGTACGTCCCAGGAGAGATTCGAACTCCCGACCGACGGCTTAGAAGGCCGTTGCTCTATCCAGCTGAGCTACTGGGACACGTTTTGTTTTTTTGTTTTCGCTTTAACTATCAGCGACAAGATTTATTATATATGGGATGCAATGATAAGTCAACGGTTTTTAGAATTTTTTTCATGAGGAAGAATATTTTCTTCCTCATGTGATATTTCATAGGGTTACCCGGTGTTGCAAATCAATGATTTCATCGCCTGCCTGGTTATAAAAACGCACTGTTGCTGTATCATTTTCTAAAGACAGTATAGCATAGCTTTCTGTGCTGCGCACTCTTGGAAGGCGGATGCTGCCGGGATTAATCAGCAGTTTTCCGCGCAGCATTTCGCTTCCTGCGATGTGTGAATGCCCGAAGCAAATGATTTCCGCTCCGAGCTCCTCTGCACGATAGTATACGTTTAATAAGGTCTGTTTAATACCATGAAGGTGTCCGTGCGTAACCAATATTTTTTTGGAACCGGCCGTCAGCAGGAGCTCGTCCTTAAAATCGCCGATAAAATCACAATTGCCTTTTACAACGGAATAAGGCTCTAACGCCGGATGGCCGGTTTCAAGCTCAGAGTCTCCGCAATGAATCATGAGATCAACATCCGCTTCATGACGTTTCGCGATGGTTTGGAGTTCTTCTTCAAGCCCATGGCTGTCACTGATAATCAGCACGTTCATATATACGCTCCCCCTTATGCCTCCAACAGCTTCGACAGCTTTTTAAGTGCGTCAGCCCTGTGGCTGATTTTATTTTTTTCATCACTTGTCAGCTCTGCCATTGTCTTATCTTTATCTTTGACGATAAAGATCGGGTCATAGCCAAATCCGTATTCTCCTCTCGGCTCTTCGGCAATATACCCTTCAACATGACCTTCGACTGTTTTTGTTTCCTCTCCCGGAATACTTACGGCAAGCGCGCAGCGAAAACGTGCCGTACGCTGTTCTTTTTCGATGCCTCTCAGCTCGCTCAGCACTTTATCGATATTCGCCTGGTCATCTTTCTGTTCCCCTGCATAGCGTGCTGAATAGACGCCGGGACGGCCTCCTAAATTATCAACGGACAAGCCAGAGTCGTCTGCAATGACCATTTTGTTCACTGCTTTCGCCACCGCTTCCGCTTTTAGAATCGCATTTTCTTCAAACGTATGGCCTGTCTCTTCAATTTCATCTGTAAACCCGATTTCAGCTAATGATTTTACCTCGTACCCTTTCGGCTCAAGGATTTCTTTAAATTCCTTCACTTTTCCCGGATTGTGAGTTGCAATAATTGCTTCTTTCATGATGATCAAGCCTTTCTGTCATTATTTCAGTTCTGGAAGTGAATCGCCCAGCACTTCTTTTTGCTTGTCAATCAGTTCCTGAATGCCTTTTTCTGCAAGACCGAGAAGCCCATTCAGATCCTCACGTGAAAAGGTTGCCTCTTCCCCTGTTCCCTGAAGCTCCACAAAGCGGCCGCTGCCTGTCATGATGACATTCATATCAACTTCAGCAGCAGAATCTTCTTCATAATTTAAATCTAACAAAATTCCCTGCTCTTTATCAATTCCGACAGAGATCGCTGCCAGGTAATCAGTGAGCGGGTTTGTTTTAATCGTTCCTGCTTTGAGAAGCTTGCCAACCGCAATCGCCATGGCAAGAAATGCTCCGGTAATGGAAGCCGTTCTCGTTCCTCCGTCAGCCTGAATGACGTCACAGTCAATCCAAATCGTACGTTCGCCCAGTTTCTCTAAATCAACGACTGCCCGAAGCGCGCGGCCGATCAAACGCTGAATTTCCATCGTTCTGCCGGAAATTTTTCCTTTGGAAGATTCTCTGATCGTTCTTTGATTTGTAGCCCGCGGCAGCATGCTGTATTCAGCTGTAATCCAGCCTTTGCCTCCGCCCCGCAAAAACGGCGGTACGCGATCCTCTACAGATGCGTTGCAGATTACTTTTGTATTCCCCGCTGTTATTAGAACAGACCCTTCCGGATGGCTGATAAAGTCCAAATCAAACGTGATTGGACGCAGCTCATCATGTTGTCTTCCGTCATGTCTCATGTTTTACCTCCGATTGTATGTACATAAACCATTTTTGTCCCGGAATTGAATAAAGAAAGAGGCAGCCGGAACGCTAACCTCTTTCTTTCTAGTATATCAAAAATCCCAATTTAAAAACTACCCGTATTCACTTGAGACGGTCTGGATACCGCTTCTGAAAGTTTTTCGCCTTTTTCGTTCACAAGCTCGGCTTTTCCGTTCACTTTAACGGATACGCTTTTTACATCCGGCTGTTCTGTTAAAGTCAGCACAATGCTGTTGAGCACTTCTGAGGAAATCATTTTCGTCTTTTCATCTGCGCTTCCGAAAATGGATTGATTAAAATCTAGCGTTACACGTCCATCTTTGATTTTCGGCTTACTGACCAATTTCACATCTTCGCTGAAATCCGTTAACAGGTCGCTCGCCTTGCTCGGGCCCTCAGCCAGTTCATTAATAGCGGCTGTAATGTCGTCTGTTTTAGAATTGTCAATTCGTTTCGTTACCGGCACGTAATACTCACTGTCATCGGTTTCCGCCAAATAGTAGACTGTCAGCGGATGTGTAGCAGTGAGATCATTGACGCCTGCTGTTTCCAAATTAATCCCGTCCTTACGGCTTAAATCGTCCGAGATCGGCGTGCCGCCTACAGGCATCTCCTTAAGTTCGTGCCCGTTGATTCTCAGCTTCACTTTGTCTATTGAACTGAATTGAGTCAGCGTCCACGTCACCGATTGAACGATTTTCTGTTCATCTTCCTTCTTATAGTTTTTAAATTCCTTTGAGAAGTCCGCTATAGCAGTGCCATCTTTTTTGATGTCTACGTTAACAGTTGTGTCAGCCGGCAAAACGGCTCTGAAGCCATTCGGCAGAATCTCTGACACAGGTCCGCCCTGCACAAGGTATTCAAGCGCCTGCTTAGCCGTTCCTTCACTTTTCGGAAGAGGCATCGTTTGCGCAACGACATAACCGTTTTTATCAATGAGATAAAGCTCCCTCATCACTGTAGAAGAGTCCTGATTCGCTTTTTCGGTATCACTTTTTTCATTTTTTGTTTTTTCGGCTGCTGTTGTATTTGAATCGGTCCCCGCTTCATCATTTACGTATGTAACGTCTTGAGGCGGATCGATTTCCTCAGCTGTCTTATCGGATTGAAATAAACCGCACCCGGATAAAAGCAAGGCAGAGGTGAGACAAGTGGCACCAATGACTGCAGGTCCTTTTTTCAGCATACTTTTCCCTCCTAAGGCTGTTTGTACTACTATGTATACGAGCCTCAGCGGGAAATAGACCGATGAATTCCATTAAAAACAGAAAAAACCCGCAACACGCCGTTGCGGGGCAAAACTATCTTCTAATTGGTTCTCGCAAAGAGATGCATTCTACGTGACCTACTTCATGGCCAAACCAGTCATCTGCTATTTTCGCAAACTGATCCCGTTCTCCTGTAGTCAGGAATTGATGATCTGGGGTAAACGGGGATTGATTCAGCAGTCCTTTATACGATAGAATCGTACTCACTTCCCGGGCTGTTTCATCACCTGACGAAATAATATTCACATGCTCTCCCATATATCTTTGAATCGCGTCTTTTAAAATAGGATAATGGGTGCAGCCTAAAATCAGCGAGTCAATCGATGTATCTTTTAACGGAGATAATGATGTTTTGACAATCTCGTCTGCTGTTTTGTCAAGAAACTTTCCGCTTTCCACAAACGGCACAAGCAGCGGACAGGCAAGATTTTCGACCTTCAGTTCGGCATTTAATGCCAGAAGGGCTTCTTCATAAGCATTGCTCTTAATGGTGTTTTCTGTGCCGATTACACCGATATGCTGATTTTCCGTCACTTTTATCGCGGCCCGAGCACCAGGCTGGATCACCCCGACCACCGGAATATCAACGTCGCGCTGGATGTCTTCCAGTGCAATTGCTGTCGCGGTGTTGCAGGCGATCACCAGCATCTTAATGTGGTGGTTTTTCAACAGATAATGTGTCAGCTCCCGCGTGTATTGAAGCACTTCTTCTTCAGGACGCGGCCCGTACGGACACCGTTTTGTATCCCCTACGTAGATTATATTTTCTTTTGGTAGCTGTCTCATGATTTCCTTTGCAACGGTTAACCCGCCAACCCCGGAATCAATGACTCCTATTGGTTGTTCCAACAAAATCGCCTCATTTTCTCTTCATTTCATGCTGCAGTTTCATCAATGATTTTTCGAAGATGGCTATTTCTTCATCTGTAAACGTTTCGAACATATCACGCAGGTATTCCTGCCTTTTTGTAATGACCTCTTGGATAATGCGTTCCCCTTCAGGCAGAAGGTGTATCCTGACGACACGTCTGTCCGCCGGGTCCTTTACCCGCTCGACAAGCTCATTTTTTTGCATACGGTCGATGAGATCCGTCGTCGTGCTGCATGCCAGATACATTTTCCCCGATAGTTCGCCGATTGTCATGTCTCCTAATTCATAAAGCCATTGCAGACCGACAAATTGCGGCGGCGTGATCGCGTATTGGTTTAGGATTTCTCTTCCTTTTTGTTTAATGATCGCGGCAATGTGGCGGAGCGACTTTTCAATGTCCGCAACATGCTCCAAAGGTTTTGATGTCATTTGTCCATCCCTCACTCAAGGATCTCTTACGCACAAAAGCGTTCCGTGTCTATTTTCCTTCTTTTTTAAAGAAAATGCAAGACTCGCGGGACGAGAAATAGAGGGACATTAGGCAAATGAAAGCAAATTGAAAATCTCGTTTTATATCGTATCATCATGGTTTAATATAGGAATTTGGAACTTTTCAAACAAACAGCAATAACCGGCTCCCTCCTGAAAAGAAGGAATACCGGCAAGGATTAAAGCTCTAGCTCACCCATTCTAAGAAGCTCAACAACGGCTTGCGAACGCCCTTTCACACCTAATTTCTGCATGGCATTTGATATGCATATCTATCGCAAACTAAAACAATAATAATCACTTGAATTTATAATGGAAATCGACTGTTCCATCCTCGTATACTACAAGTTTATCAATAAGCGCAGAAAATGCTTCGAATAAATCCTGATCAGTTCTTTCCAGCTGTGCGAATGCATTCTTTATATTCGATATGTCAATTGTTTCTTCTTCCTCACGCTCAAGCATGAACAGCTTATCGTTTAGTTTTTCAATTTGTTCTTCAAGCTCTTTTCGCTTCACCTGGAATTCCGCCTTAGTGATCAGCTGATCTTCCAAGTACAATTCGATTAAACGTTTTTTCTTGTTTTCTGCGTTTTCAATTTCTATTTTCGTTCGCTTGATCCGGTTTTTCTTCTGCTCTTCAAAATCAGATTTTACATCCAGTTTTAACTTCTTGCCCTTTTGTTTCAGTGTTTTAATAACAAAAGCCCGCAAGTCCTTATATTGCATCGGAGCATGGTTTACACAAAGAGCTGTTCCACCTCGTCTATAGGCGCTGCACTTCAAATAATTAAACTCTTTCTTCTCACGTTTCTGATTGTATTTGTACGACGGCAACACAACCATATTGCAACCGCACACACCACATTTCATCATTCCTCGCAGCTCATTCCGAGGGTTAAAACGCTTTTTACGCATCTTGTGTTCTTTGTTATTAGCTTTCTCATACTCTTCTTCTGATATGATCTTAGGGCACCAGTCTTTGTAAACAGTCCATTTTTCTTTTGGATTGCGGATGAATTTTTTCCGTCCGCCTATTTTGACTTGAGTATGTCTATTGGCAATAAACACGCCACAATAAATAGGATTCTTTAAGATTGTTTGTACTGTGGACAGCTGCCAAAAATCAGTCTTTTGAGGCTTTACAATGTTTCCGAGTGCCAATTCTTCATTAAGTTTGAGAACAATCCTTTTATGTCCGTATCCGTGATTATTATGAAGATCGAAAATAAAACGAACAACTTTTGCTTCTTCTTCATTGATAGCCAGGAATTTACCCTCTTTTTTAAATCCAAAAGGTACACGGCCGGAATGTTCACCGCGGCGGGCTTTGGCTGCTAGTGCCCCGCTGGCTGCCACAGAAATTGTTTGAGGGTATTGGGCAGCAAACATTGAAAACATTTCAAATTTCATTGAGTTTTTGCCTTCATAAAGGCTATCATACCCCTCTTCAAGCGTTACAACCCTTACACCATGAGCCAATAAAACCTCACGAATTTCAAGGGCATCTTTAAGATCACGTGCAAGCCGGCTGATTGATTTAAAAACAACCATCTTCAGCTTTCTTTTTTGCGCCTTATCTAAAATGAGTTGCATCGCTTTACGATCAAGCAGCACTGTTCCGCTTATACCGTCATCTAATTGTATAGCTTCGTCTTTCCATTCATAGTTATTTTTCTCTATCCAGTGATGGCAAATATCAATTTGGTTGGCTATTGATGTCACCTGTTCATCTTTTTCTGACGAAACCCTTGCGTAAACTGCATAAGGGTATTCCTCATAGCTGATGATCTCCTGTGTTTCATTTTCTTGGAAGAACACTAAACCACCTCATTTGCATTTGGTACATTTTAGCATGATTATAGCATAATGATTACGAACCTCCTATACTTTTCCGGTTGATTTTCGAACATTTGTTCCTATATATTTTTTTCAAGGAGTTGATCAGAATGAATGAAGGTATTTACGATAAAAGATGGGAACAAAAATTTATTTTGCCGGAGCAAAGGACTGCCCTGTTAAATAGGAAAGAACAAGTCCGAAAAATTGAAAAACCCATTCTTGATGAATACCAACTGGAAGAAATGGCCCGTGTTATTTGCGAGGCGATGGAATTCAACTCGGTTCTGGTCATTAGTGTATACAGAGACGGTTTTATTGAAGAAGTCACAGGACATGTTCATTACATAGATGAAGTTAAACAGAGGCTGCATGTGAAGGATTTAAAAGGTGATACATGGTTTATTGCATTTTATTGTGTTGTTTCCATAAGATTCATTAGAAAATGAATTAACATTTTTTTCTTTTATTTTTTAAAATTTCCCCTCATGTTTATTGCCTAATTTATGAAGGTATCATAAAATAAAGAAACCTTATATAAAGGAGGAAGATATAAATGTTAGCCGCCAAAATGTTAACTACTGCTGAAATTAACAATGTTTTTGCAAGTTTAGACTTATTGACTGAAGAAAAGAGAGAAAAGTTTAGAACTGTTACAACTGCATCACATTCCACAATTCCTACAAATGAGAAACGCCAATCCAAAAACAACTTTAGACTTTCTCATAACTCTAATAGTGTTATTGGCTTTTCAGGGAGATAAAGATGCCAAATTGGAATACTGTTCTCGAAGAAATACATTCACAAGGAACTGCACAAGATATTACAAGAAGAAATTATCTTAGAAAACTTTCTGAACATACTGGAAGGAATACAATCATTTATTATTCTGGTTGGTTGCAAAAGCCTTATCTTGATAGGGATTTTGAATTTCATCAACGAGTTAATGACAATGACAAAAATGGTTTTATGGCGACAATCTCAAATTTAGACCGAACTAAGGGACTAGACTTGATATTGCATACACCAGGTGGTGACATTGCTGCTACAGAATCATTGGTAGATTATTTAAAAGAAATGTTCGGAAATAACATACGAGCAATCGTTCCTCAATTAGCCATGTCAGCTGGCACCATGATTTCTTGTGCATGTTCAGAAATAATAATGGGGAAACATTCTAATATAGGACCTATAGATCCACAAATAGGTGGTATTCCCGCTCATGGGATTATAGAAGAGTTTAATACTGCTGCTCATGAAATTCAACAAGACCCAAGTAGGATTCATGTTTGGCAACCGATTATTGCAAAATATTCACCAACTCTTATTGGGAATTGTAATAAAGCAATTGAATGGTCTCAAGAAATGGTCAAGTCATGGTTGGTCGATAATATGCTATCAGAATATGAAAATCCAGCAGCTTCCGCTGATCAAATTGTCTCTTATTTAGGTAGTAATGAACTAACCAAATCACATTCAAGACATATTTCATTAAATACAGCAAAGAGTATAGGCTTAAAGATCTCAGCCTTAGAAGAAGATTCAACTCTTCAAGATTTGGTTCTTAGTCTCCATCACTCAACGATCCATACTCTATCGGCTTCTAATTCTATTAAAATAATAGAAAATAATGAAGGTGTCTCATATATTCAGCAACACTAAAAAAGGCTCTCCTGCATTAGGGAGAGCTTTTAGTCATCATATGGCCGGTACTTCTTCCGGCCGGCCTCTAATTCTTTTTTAAGGGCTTGTACATGTCCAAGCAAAAACAATGCAACGGTCCCAACCTTTTTCACCGGCTTGAGCTTTCCGGAAGTCACAAGGGTGCTTAAACGCTGCCGGGTGACTCCAAGCAGCTCCCCCGCTTCCGCTGCAGTCAAAACTTCTTCCTGGATAAACTTAATTTTTTCGCTTTCTTTCATGTCGGCTTTCTCTCCACATCATAATGAATCCTTTTAACAAGGTAATAACAACGGCTATCATCAATACAGTATGCGCAATCTTTCCAGACATACCCTCATCGGTCAGATCAATTGCAACGATTCCAGTAACCAAAATGAGCAAAACGGCAAAGTCACCTGTGCTGTACTGCTTAAAATATTTTTTCATACTATCGTGGACGTGGGCTTTTACGGTATACTGTAATTCAATTTTGCAGTATACTGTATAGAGCAAGGGGATTTCTCCCCTTGTCTCACTAGTATCAGCGCTTTCTGCTTGTCCGGCGGGAGCGCTTTTTCTTTTTCTTGCTATGCTTTTCGCTTTCCTTCTGCCATATATCGTAGATGTGTTTTATGATGGTCACGATACCAGCGATAGCAAGAATCCAGTTTCTTACCTCGTCCACTTCAGCACCTCCTTTCTATACTTTAATTATACAATATCTGTTTACCATAGTCAATAGGTAGCACAAAAAAATATATCCTTTACATCACAAAAGGACCTATTGTAAGGTCCTTTTATGAGTTATTAGAATGAAGTTCCAGCGCCAGGCAACACTTTGTATTTACTAAAATCCAATGAGTATGCAGTACCAGTCAAGGTTGCATAACCTCCATTGTTCTTGTTCATGTGTACAGCTCCACTAAGACTAGAGCCTAAAGCTCCCATACCACCTACTGGTGCATCTCTTTTAAAGCCGGAATAATATCTTAATTTTACTTTTCCTTCAAAGTGGTACGGCCATAATGTGTTCGGTCTAACTGTCCAGTAGATAGTTCTTCCGTAATCACCTGCAGTTACAACCGCTCTTCCTCCAGGACCAACAACTTGTGGTTTAATCCCAGCATTTTCTTCAGCTATAACACTATTCGGGTCTTCGGTAATGATATTAGAAATTACAGGATCATTTCCAAAATCTCTTACTGTAATCTCATCATCTTGATAAATAATTTCGCCAAGATTAGATAAATCATCTAAATTCTGAGGTTCTTCGCCAGCGAAAGCAGGGACGGCTAAAAACAAAGAGAAAAGCACAGTAAATGACATTACAAATAATTTTTTCATAATTTTCAAATCCTCTCCCATTTTATTTCCACTTGGATAATGGTACCATAAAAACAAAATAAAGGGGTGATTTTTTGACAGGAAATAGTGAAAATTTAGACATTTTCAAACAATATGTGAAGGGTCTTTGCAAAATTAACGACATTTCTCCCCGGAAACCTAGGTTTGAAACCATCGGAAACACCGTAGTTATTAGTATTAAGAACCATCTAAAAGACGGAGTAGATTTAGATTGTTTTACAATTTTAAACCTGATATACCGAATAGTCGGGCAATCAGGAATAAAATTTAACCAACAATTATTCCTCTATCCAGATTCAGATAGAGTGGATAGAGTAACTGTCTCTTTTAACAAAGAGGATTATGACGCATTAAATTTAAAAATGAAGGATGGAAACATAGAGGATTGAATTTAAGCCCCCTTCAGTTGTAGAAGGGGGTTATTATTACCTTAATAGAGCTTCAAGTTTTGCTTTCGTTCTGTCCGTAAATGCCATCAGGAGTTAGTCCATTCATCAGCTGGAACCGTCTGACGGCGTCTCCTGTGGTTTTGAAAGGCATGTATTTTTCAATACGGTATTGAAGAATGACCAGAAACTGATATCAATTGATTCTAACGAATCTTTGCATTTTCAAGAAACGGAATTT
This sequence comes from Bacillus sp. 2CMS4F, assembly GCF_023161785.1. Taxonomy (NCBI): domain Bacteria; kingdom Bacillati; phylum Bacillota; class Bacilli; order Caryophanales; family Bacillaceae; genus Bacillus; species Bacillus sp. 2CMS4F. The sequence goes on along the minus strand of NZ_JALNTO010000002.1, from coordinate 308,406 downwards.
ATAGGCACAAGGTCTCTATCAAACACCCAAAAAAAACAGTTACAATCGACACAGGCGCCTAATAATTACCAGAGAGGAGATTTTATGAAGAAAAAAGCAGTTTTAATGAGTATCCTGTCACTGTCTTTGTTAACCACCTCAATTAGTCCAAGTTTAGCTTCAGCCAAAAACACAGAAACAACCCAGACTAAACCCTCTTCGATTCTCTACCAGGATGAATTTGTTCAAAATATGGATGGAGAAAAAACCACAGTCAGAACCGTTGAAGATGTCGACACCATCACCACTACATTCAAAAGTCAAAAAGGAACCCAAGAATTTAAGACAGATAAGGATTCAGGAAAGATTACAGTTAGCAGCAACTATTTAAGTGATGCAGCTGTTAAAGAAAACGAGGAACAAGTCAACCAAATTGCAAAACAGTTTATCGAGGAAAATAAAGAGGCTATCACTTCAAACAATGCTTCTTTATCCAAATTAAGCTCAGATTCAATTGACATTCAGAAAAGAAAAGGTAAATGGGCTTGGAATAAAAAATGGATCAAATACAAAATTTCTGTTCAAGACAAGGCCACTGTTGCGATCATTACATCAGCTATCTTGTCCCAAATACCAAGAATAGGATGGGTAGCAGGTGCTGCTGCTGGGATTTATATTCAATATAATATGAATACTGGCTATTTTAGCGTTAAACATGCAACATCTCTAGATACTGATCAATGTTATCTATGGACCAAAAAACGAGTGAAACTGTTTAAGGATAGTAAGCGAAAAAATTTAAAATTCGATAAGACATCCGAGCCTTATAGAGTTTATATGTGTGGAACTGGTTGATAACCAAAAAAGAACACTCTTTAACTTGGGAAGTCCCCAAAGTCAGAGTGTTCTTTTTTTAATCATGTTTTTTATACAGCGTTTTAAGCAAAATAAATTGGTATGCTCCAAAAAGTAAAGTCAGTATGATCACAGCAGTGATTACTTGTTCAGCCGGTAGAATAAAATAAACAAGAACGAAAGAGAGCAAAAGTACAACATAGCCAATATTAAAGGCCTTTCTAAATGTCATTTAACTCCCTCCTTTTTACAATCATATCATGATCATTGACCACATATAACATTTTTTAAAATTAATTTCCCGTTATCTGTGTATTATTTTTAATGTTCTCGGGGACCCCGCTTCCCAAGTCACATATTCTTTTCTTCTCAGGGCATCCAGCAGCCCTTTTACTGTACTCGTTGAGATTAACTCTAACAGATTCATTAATTCTCTATTGTTGGAACAAACCAGCGTGAGGTTGTAAATTGATCCTCCCTCAAGCAATCCAAAGCCTGTTCTTAAAGCTCTTCATCCGCACTCTTTAGGAGACATCCTTACTCTTTATATAGGTCATACCAAATTTATTTAGTTTCCTCCAATGACTTATAGTAATCAATCTTTTCTTCAATCTTCGTCAAGTTGTCCCTTAACCCTTCAATTTCTTCAAGAACATTTTTTTGATGCGTTTCTAATAATTCTAGTCGCTTGTTTACCGTAGACTCTCCTTGGCTTCTCAGATCAGAAAACCGTATCATGTCAGTAATCGACATCCCAGTTGTTCGTAAACGGATTAAAAAATTGATCCAAGACATATCAGACTCCGCGTACTTCCGATAACCGTTTTTATCCCGTCTCACTTCACGAAGCAATCCTATTTTTTCATAGTATCTTAAAGTGTGGACGGAGAGTTTAGTCATATTTGAAATTTGTTGAATCGTATAAAGTTTTTCCATATAAATCATTTTAGCATAAAAAAGTATTGCTTTAGAGTGTGCTCTAAAGTGTAGCATTTAAATCGAAATTGACTAACCCTAAAGGAGGAAATTGAAATGAGCAACGATCGGTATCAGCGAGGTTGGCAAAAACTTATGGAAGTTGATGGAGAGGGCGGACAACGTGTAATAGATTCACTCAAAGACATTGCTCCTGATCTCGGAAAATACGTAGTGGAATTTGCTTTTGGAGATGTATATCAGAGAGAAGGACTTGATCTAAAGCAACGACAATTAGTTACAATCGCATCACTCACTACACAAGGTGGCTGTGAACCGCAGCTACACGTTCATATCAATGCGGCACTCAATGTTGGACTTTCACCAGGTGAGATAGTAGAAGCAATCATCCACTGTACGCCTTATACCGGCTTTCCAAGAGTGCTGAATACAATCTTTGTAGCAAAACGAATTTTTGAAGAGCATAACATTCAAACGATATCCACTTAATAAATCAGAGGCTTTCCCGTTTAGACGCCAGGGGGAATCCTTGGCGTTTTATCACTATGTTATCTTCTACTTTATCAGAGCAATATTCATTTTCACTATGAAGAGTCTGATCACTGTTAATATACGTTTCCGTTTTGCACACTACCTAATATCATTGTTTATAAAGAGTTTTCGACCTCATCTTTAATGTATTTTTCAATAAATTAGAGTGGTTAAAATTGCCCTTCTGTAATTTCACGCATAATTCCTGACCCCTCTTTTATATGCTGCAGGAGAAACAGCAAGGATATTTTCGATAGTAAACGTCTTTGTTTGACGGCTGGTGAAACAATAAGCGCGTATGTAACTCTGATTAATTTGCCGAACAATAATTGATCTCTTCGTGATAAGACCGTCATTTCTCATATAAATCATATCTAATGCTGTTTTCTCAGTTAATGAACGTTTTAAAATCGATTCCATGCTTTCCTCCTCCTTCTCTACCATTATTTTATACGAACATTAGTTCTATTTCAAGTTGAAAAGAGAATGTTTGTTCTGGTATTATTTACTCAAGGAGGCAATTGAATTGAATGATTTTGAACAAAAAGTATATCGGATTATTTTTAATATGACCCATTTAGGAAAAAATCCTTCGTTGGATCAATTGAAGAGAAAAACTGGGAAAGATGAACGAGCTATACGGGAAGCCGTTAAGAATCTTATGAGGCAGCGTTTGTTAAAATGGGATAAGAAAAAGAATAAATGGATTGTGTAAAAACCCCACCTTAAAAAGATGGGGTTTAACAGGATAATATTACTTAGATATTAATAGCTTTTTCGGCTACATGGAAAGTTCCAGAATCATTCATAGCAGCATATACATTTTCCACATTTAATAAACCTGCAAAAAGAATACCGATTAAAGCGGAGCTGATTAAAAATTTTTTCATTATATAGCCTCCGTAACCTTAAGTATTTGTGTTTGTGCATGTATAGTTCTCTTTAAGAAGCTTCTTCCCTCTGCATAGTTTCTTTGCTCATAATGAAAGTCACCCAATTTTTCTGCTAATTCTGCAAAATCAGACCACAGGCGTTTCTTTTCCAAATAGTCTAAGCTTCGATTTACTTCTGTTTCATTATATTCTTCATATATTGAATTAATGATCTTTAATTTCGCCATATATTCTTCTTCATTAGAATCTTCAGCCCGTTTTATAGCTGTTTCATAAAAGAAACGTGCTTCCTTAGGTTTGTTGCTTTGGTAAAGTACATTTGCCATCATATATAATGATCTTACTCCATACACCGTATCAAGATGTTCTTTCATGTCTATTGCTTTTTTGAAATGCTCTTCAGCTGCACTTAGGTTTTGGGTCCTTAAATAAACTAAGCCTAAATTATGAAAGATCACTCCAATGATCCTTTTTGTCTTTTTCTCATTCATTCCCTCAGCGACACTTAAAGCTTCTCGGTAATATGATTCCGCCTCTCTCAGCCGGTACATATCGTACATATTAGCTCCAAACATCATATTGCATCCGATCACTTTCACCTTATATAATTGATTCTTTTCAAACAAATGCTTAGCTTTTTTCAAATGATTCAGGGAAACAAAATGCTGATCAATTTGATAGTAGGCATCTGCTATTTTATAATGAAATTCAGCTTGTTCCATTTCATCTGAAACTGCAGTCAATTCTTCCTCAGCTTTACGATAATAACTTATCGCTTCAACGTATTCTTTATGATCAAATTCATACATCCCTCGGAAAAATAATGAGTAATATTTTAAAAGGCCTGTAAGTCTTTTTTGCGGTTTTTCTATTTTTTCAAGTAGTTCATCGACTGTGGGACGATCCCGATATCTGTCTTCTGGCTCCAATGAATCTAACATCAATTGATGACGGAAACACATCAACGAATAATAAACAAGTAAATCCTGATCCTCTTCCATTTCCTCTATTTCTTGCTCCACTTCCGCCTTTAAGATTTCTGCATCAGGAACACTGAATTGACGAATCATTTTATACCATTCATTGATCTTGACTCCCACTCGGGATGACGGTAAAACTTGGTCCATACATACCCCTCCCTCTTATGTCTATTTTTGTAATATTGTAACATTTCCAAAAAGTGTTTATACCGCAAAAAAACCGCAAACATTTTCTTCGGTTAGTTTCGTGTGGGATTCATTTTCCAGATAGAAGGTTTTTTGTATTACTCAATATCATAATATGGTAAAATTTTGTTAATCGTTGAAACACGAAGCTTAACAAGAAAGGATATGATCATGAAGGTATTTGAAGCCAAGACGTTGCTTTCTGAAGCAGATAAACGTGCAAAAGAATACAAAGAATTAAGAAGTCAGATGGTCAATCTAAAAAAAGCCTTCAAAGCTGTAGCTGATTTAGATGACAGTGAGTTTTCCGGCAAAGGCGCCGATAATATCAAAGCATTTTATCAAGATCATGCCGGAGTTGCTGACAATTGGATTGATCTAATTGATATGAAAATTGCTTTTTTGACAAGCATTTCAGGCGCTTTAGAGGACGCCAGCTTAGCCGATGCATACATAGAAGAATCCTTTTTAGAACATGAGCTGGCTAACGCCTACACAAAATCAAAATCTATTATGTCAGAACAAAAGAAAGCCATGAAGGATATCTTAAATGATATTGACGATGTCCTTCCGCTTGATTTGTTCTCGACAGAAAACTTCAAAGACGAACTCGCCGATGCCGAGGACAAACGCAAAAAAACAGTCGATAAACTAGGCAACGTGGACGAAGCACTTGTTACTGAATATGCCCAGTCAGAGCCAAACGAGCAATTCATCAAGAAGGACTTCCAAAAGCTTGAGGAATCCACAGGCAAAGGCAAGCATGCTACACCCATCCATTACAATGCCAAAGCTTATCGAGAAAGTGATATACATAAGAAAAAAGGCGATATCGAGAAACAAACTGAAGCTTATTTGAAGATCAAGAAAGATGAAGCGAAAGAACGAGAAATCAAAGATTTAAAGAAGAAGCTAGCTGACGGAGTCACGGATCCGGATGAATACTTAGAAATTGCCAAGAAAGTCGGATATGATAATCTACCCCCTGAACAGATTGAATTTGTCTCATTTCTTGAACAGCGTAAAGCTTTCATGGATAACGGAAAAGAAGTGTTGCAAATCATTGGTGACGGCGCCAAAGGTGCGATTGTTGGTGTATATGATCTTGCCAAAGATACCGGTGAAGGAGCCATTCAACTGGGATGGAATATCGGTTGGACAATTGACACCTTAAACAAGGATCCTCAAAAAGTGCTGGATACAGTTCTGGAATATGACTATCAAGCTGCCTTTCAAAGTATGGTTGACACATTGAAGGATGATTGGGATAAAAAAATGATTCATGGGGATGCATACACACGGATGCACTATGTTACTTACTTAGGCGGAAGTCTTCTGTTATTGAAAGGTGGAAAGTCCTCTGTCTCAACAGGCTCGAAAGATCTTGCTAAAGTTGGGAAAGCAGCTAGTGAAAAGATTAAGAATGGCAATCCATCTGGCAAACCTTATGTTAATCGATATACTCCTGCATTAGAAGGGATTCTACAAGACGCCGGGAATACTATTAACGTTAAAAATACACCGCTTTTAAAGAGATTAGTTCAATCAAAGGATGATTTGTTTACTAAAGCCGCACCTTATACTTACAGAGATGAATACGGAAATCTCAAAACAGTTAACTTAAAAATGGGTCATCTTAAAAACGAAAAACATCCTAAAACTGGAGTTCCATATGATAAAGACGGTTTCCCAATTTTCAAAGCGAAATTTGATACGAAGATTGACTCAAATCTTTATAAGGAAAGCGATTATTTACAATTTAAAGATGCAACCTTAAAATTAAAAGAAGAAATTGAAACGGATCCTTTACTTAGAAATCAATTCAATGACCTTCAAATCGAGATGATTAAAGCAGGCGAAACACCGGACGGTTATACTTGGCATCATCACCAAGAACCAGGGAGGATGCAATTAGTTGACCAAAAGGTGCATCGGAAAACAGGCCATACAGGAGGCCGACACCTTTGGGGTGGAGGAAGTAAGAACAGATAGGAGTTGGACAATATGACAGAGTGGAGATTTGCCGAAAAACCTATTGGGGAAACAACTGTTAAAAAAATCGAAAAGGCATTAGATGTTAAGTTCCCTAACGACTACATTACAACTATATTAAACAACAATGGGGCACGCCCAAGTAAAAAGATATTTGACTTTGAAAATACAAAAGGTGCGGTTTTTAATCGATTACATGGTTTAACTGAGGATAGTTCAAGTTTTATTTTAGAGATCTTTGAAGATTACCAGGATGGAAGAATGCTTTCAGGAATAGTTCCTTTCGCCTGTGATCCTTTCGGTAACGAAATCTGTTTCGATTATCGTCAGAATAAAGAGAACCCTTCCGTGGTATTCTGGGATCATGAGATTGCATATGAAGATCCTGATGGAGCTTTGAGTCATATATGTGATTCATTTACCGAGTTGATTAATAAACTATACGAGGAATGAACGGATAAAGAAAAGACCAGAAATAAATAAGCTCATTGCCCTTCCTCTTTGTGGCAAAGGGCTCTTTTTTTATTTCAATAACTTATTGTTTCACTTTTGTTTCGGACCGCTCAGAATTTCAGGAGTAAGCCATGCATAAGCTGGAACCTTCTCACTGCATCCCTTGAAGGATTTAAAAGGTGATACAAATTTCCTTGAGTTTGATTCACTTTTTTCTGTAGAGTAAAAATAAAAAAGGACCAGCCACATAATAAGCTGGTCCTTTATCTTTAATTAAAGAAATGGTTATGTAAAGGCTTAGAAAAGCCAAAACCTTCTTCTGGTCCCTTTAGCCAGAGAGAGATAAACTTATCGAAATCCACTTCTTTTTCAATGTCTTGCAAAATTCTTTTAAACTCTGCAGTAAAGTTATGAAGAGAGACCTCTTCTCCATTTTTAAGTTTATCAGTGTAATTGCTCGTTAACTCTCTTAATCCCTGATACTGTTTTTCACTTAAATCATAGGCCAAAATTTGATCAAATAAGCCAAACCGATCATAATCAGCTGCTAATTGTTGAACTAACCTTAGTTGAAAAGCCTGCTTCTCGACTTTTTTCTCTAAGTTGTCAAGCCTTTCTTCTACTGTTACCAATTCAAATCACCTCAATTAAAAAGCTAAGAAAGTAAATACATTTGCAATAGTTCTAGCTGTAGAAGATTTTACTCCTGCATCTATTAGATACGAAGACACAGTGTCAATAATTGCATCCTCCACAACATCGCCTCGTTTAACTAACTCGTCCAAAGCATCTGCTACATCATCAGTATGTTTTGCGAATGTTTTTCCTGCTGATCCACCTAACTCATCGACTACCTTACCAACAATTCTCCCTCCATTACGAAGTGCGGAGGCTGTTGTTTTCATCGCTTCTTTAGCAATCCATTTTTTAAAACCATTTGTGTGAAATTCACCAGATTGTTCAGTTGTACTCGTTGGTAATTCGGATAGTTTAGCAGGAGTTTGATAAGTGACTTCTTGCTGTGTCTGTAATGTTACCTCTTGAGCTTTGGCGTGTCCATCCAACGGAAGAACTAATGATAAAGAGAAAGTTAATGCGGATGTTGCTAAAAGTAATTTCTTAAACATGAAATCAATCCCTTTCTTTTAATTTATTTACATGTAAATGATAACATTATATTCCTACTAGAAAAATAATGCTTTTTACTCAAATATTAGAATAATTTTGAACTATCTGCAACAAAATAAACAAAAGTATCTCCTCGAGAAAGATACTCAAGGAGACTATTTATTTACTTCAAGAGCGTTTCAAGTTTCGCTTTCGTAGCTGGTCCATAAATTCCATCAGCTTTTAGTCCATTCATCAGCTGGAACCGTCTTACTGCATCAGCTGTTTTCGGCCCATAGTAGCTATCAATCCCGAAATTTTTGGCTTTCTTATCCGGATAGAAATGCAACGCAGCCAGGGCTGTTTGAATTTGCTCAACTGCACTGCTGTGAATCAACGGGCTTTTCACTTTAAAAATGCCAGAAGGCAGATTAAAAGATGATTTCTTTTTGCTTGAGCTTGATTTCTTCACTGCCTTGGATGAAGTTGTTTTCTTGCTGGATGATTTGCCGCCAAGTGCTTTTAATTCAGCATCAATCGCCGCTTTAACTTCATTCCAGCGTCCCTCGTCTAAAATACGGTGCGGGCAATACTTTCCGCTCCAATCTTGGTGCTTCCGCACACGATCAATGCCCCATCCGCGTTCTTTAAGCAGTTGCGCCACAAACTTGATAGCCAACTTTTCAGCAGCGTAGTATTTAGCCCCTCCCGACTTGCTGTAGCAGATTTCAACACCGATAGACTTACGGTTCCCAGTGCCGTTTGTACCGTCTCCTGTGTGCCATGCATTGCGATCTGTTGGGATGCCCTGCCTTACCTCTTTGTCATCAACGGCAAAGTGAAAGCTCGTTGAACTGGTGTTTCCAATCATGTAGCTGACTTCGTTCGCAGCTGATGCATCATTGTACGTGTTATGAATAGTGATGTATTCCGCGATCATCGGATTAGGGCATTTCAAGCCGTATTTTGATGTTGATACAAGGTTCTTTTTCACTGCAATTGTCATGAAAATCTCTCCTATTCTGTTTTTCAAATAAAAAGAGCCACTGGATTATCCAGCAGCCTGTTCGTCTTTTTCTTTTGTTTGTTCGTTGTCGTTTTCGATTACATGCAGCCGCTCCGTAATGGTAGCCGGAATCTTAACGCCGATCTGTGCTAGGTTCTCTGTAATCGACAGCCCTTCATTTGCGATATAAAAAAGAACGGTTCCAAATGTGAGAACACCGTTCAGGTTAAGAATTGTATCTACTATATTTGCCACAATGACCACTAGAAAACTGAGCATCTTACGCACATAACCGAACCATGCGCTACGGCTGCGGAGCTTTTTGAATTTCCATGCCTTGATTACACCTGTTATAACGTCGATAATGCTGAGAACTAGTAGTAAATCTAGATATTTCACACCTCCAAACAGGTAAACCCTCGCTAAATCTAATGTTTCAAAATTAATAAACACTGTCGTTTCCTCCATTTCTTTGATCACCTCCTTAGAGGCAAAATAAAAAAGCCCTTATTGACTGGCTTCTGTCGTTTCCTCATATGTCTGACCTGTTACCTCGTGGTATTGGTCATGTGTAATGTATTTTGCTTGAACACCCTCTTTCATGTCCTCAACGGAACAATCGTTAAATGCCATAGCCTGCTTTACCATAGATGTTGTAGCCCATTTGTAGAACAACGCAAATACCCAAAAATTAAGATTCACTTGTCATTCCTCCCTTTAAACTCAGTACGTCTAATTTTAAAACCGCCATTTGCTCACCAAGAGATTGATTCAATGCCTCAGCTTCTTTCCTTGCCAGAACTTCTGCGGTAAGCTGCATACCTAAAGCATTTTGAGCCTGCTCAGCTTGTTTTCTTGCAAGTTTTTCGTCCGCCAACTGCTGCCCAAGTGTTGATAACTGTTCCATAATGGGATTCGACTCAACTACATCCTGATACTTGTTTTTTTGATTGTCCTTATATTCTTGATCAGCAGATTCATTCCAAACATTATTATCTATATCAAACTGCGGCCTCCATAAGCCATCGGGAGGCTTTACAGTCGTTGAGTTCTGTGGCATCGGGCTAGCCGGATCATCTAAAATTTTGGGTCTTAGAAAATAAAAATTTTCATCATACAAGAATACTTGCACATTCGTCCCTCCTTACAAAGTGAAATTATTATCTATCGAAACCCCAGAAATGTTTTCCTCAATGTTGGCGTGTTTTCCAACCAATCTTAATTCGCCAGTTGTTTCAGCAATATATTTTGATGTCCCTGTGGTTCCAAAGAGCGTTGCAGCCATCGACTTTTGTGTTAATGGGCGCGCTTCAGCTGGAAGTCTAGCAAAAACACTGTTGAAATCCGGCGAGACTACTTCACCGCGAGTAAACACTTCGTTGCCCCATACAGCATACTGAGGTTTTCTTCCACCAGCCTTATTTCCATTGATTAGCGTTAAGTCATACCAAGTCATTTTTTTGAAATCTGCTTCAGTGATAAGACGTTTCCAGCCCTGCCAACCTAAATTTCCGTCAACATAATTTGTATACATATTGTTCTGGTAATCTACCGCGATAACATATCCAAAAGTGCCATTACCGTCGCTATCTACAGAGGTAAAATGAAAAAATCCCCTCGTTGATAATGTTGTAGGTGCATTTGTTGGCTTACCGGTAGAATAAAAAGTGCCGAATGTTTTGCCGGCTTTAACAATTTTACTTAAAAAGTCGTCTGTATCTCCTATAGACACAAGCACGCCGCCAACATCGTTTGTAATTTTGAAAAGCTGAGCACCATTCCATTTTGTGCGCTCTGTTGCAGATATATGGGCTGTAGTATCTTTAACATGGTTGTCAAACTCTGTTTTGGTTGCCTGTTTGTCATTGGAAACATTACCGAGTCCGACTTGATCTTTTGTCACCCCATGAGGGTTACTTTTATTATTAATGTGTTGATCAGTATACGTTTTTGCGTTTTTCTCGGCTGTATCTGCCTTGTTTTGTGCTCCTGTTGTCGTTTCCTTCGCATTCCAGTTTGAACGCTCTGTGGACGAAATATGCCGCATAGAATCTGTATTGTGTGCGTTGAATTCTGCTTTAGTTGCTTGCTGCACGTTGTCTACGTTCCCTAAACCAACTTGCCCCTTTGTAACTTGGTTGGGGTTATCCCTACGCGCAGCAAATTCATCTGTATAAGCTTTTGCTGTTTTTAAAGCAGTGGAAACATCATCCTGCGTTGCTCCGATCTCTTGCAATTCCTTTAGTGCATGATAGGCCGTATATTGATACCAGTTGAACCAATCCGCAGGGGGATGATCCATCGGTTTGTATCCTTCATCAATGGAGGACTGCGGGGGCCTCTGCCCGGCGTTCCCCCATTCAGGCAATTCTTTTATAAAAGGCATAAAAATCACTCCTTAAATCGGTAAAGGGTAATCATCTTCAGGCTGAAAGATTCCGCCGAGTGTTCCCCCGTCTGTCCCGTCTGTTGAAAATCCATATTGACTCGTTTCTATAGAGTTAGCAGATGACGAAAAACGAAAGGTGCCGTTTAAATCCACATATGCCACCCGCACCCCTGCAGCTACTGTTTTTTGAACAATATTCGAAAACTGTGTTGCGCTCATTCCGACTTTACTCAAAGCCTCAATAGGTGCCTTTTTTACGATAATAGAGGCGGGCTCATCTTCGTTGTTTTCCTTACTGCTTACAATGTGTATTTCACTCGGCTTGCAGTTCAGTGTTTTTGCTAAAGCTTCGATGATCCGGTTTGTGGTGCCGTCAGAAACATTTCTGGCAACCTTGCCACGAATAAGCACACGATAAATTTCATCGGTGGCACGCCCTCGATCCTGTGACACGTTGTCACCAAGTAGATCCAGAGCCTTTCCTTTTGCTGCGTCAATATCCCGCCAGTTCTCAGCTGTAGTCAGTGCGCTTTTAAGTGCTGTCAGCTGTTCATCGACAATTAAAAAAAGCTTACCGATATTGCTCTTTTCATCTTTCAAAAAGGCATCGGTCAGCTTTCCTATTAAGTCTTTAATCATATGAGATTCACCACTATTTCATCAAAATGTACCTGAGCAACCTCTTTAGGTTCAATCTCAATGTTTGACTGTGAAAGGCTTGTCGCATCTTTCCCTATCTTGATCGTTACATCGGAGACACCATCTACTTGATATACCGCGTTGAATAACTGCGACAATATAACATCATCGCCCATTTGTGAGCCGGTATAGTAAGAGCCGTTCGCATCAATTCCCCCGATTTTATAAACGAGATTGTTTTTGATCTGACTAACTCCATCAATAGGGAAAGAAGCATTTGTTTTTAAATCCAGCTGCAGATATATTTTGACTTCCCTTGCAAAATCAAATTTGACGGCATGATCAAGCCCGCTGGCGTCTGTTATCGTAACAACTTGCTCCCCGACCGTTTCAATTCCTGCAGCAACACTGTCAAACAGTGCTTGCGCAACATCATCTTTTGTACCGCCCAGTACATAAGCGTGAATGCTTTTTGGTGGGTTGCCGTCCGCATCGGTCTGCATTGTATTGTTGGCAACAATGTTCGCTGATCTGACGCCTGAAACGTTCAGCAAGGCCGAAATAATACCTCCGTTTGTAGATGCTGAACTGCCCTCAACTGATTTCTTTATACGTGCTCGGAATTCCGAATCTGTTTCCTCGTCGGCACCGCCTGCCGATGGTTCCGGATTTGTAACTGAATACACGCCCTCAGAAGGCTCTGCTTGCACGGTAATGGTATTTGCCGCAACATTGTTTATAACGCCCTTAGAAAGCGAGACAGCCGTCCCTGAGCCTGTCCCATTAGCCTCAATTACAACGTCTTCAATCAATTCAAAATAGATGCCTGATTCCGTAGTAAACTGAGTTTGTTCTTCAATTACGATGTCGGGTTCTCCGGTAAAGGATAGAGTCACAACCGACTCCGCAGCTGGCTCCCGGGTGATTCCCGAGTTACTACCAAGACGATCAAGCTGCACACCCTCAGACTTACTAACAAAGCCACTGTTATAAACTCTTTCTGCAATGTCCCATAGGCCGGCCAGAAACCAAGCGAAAATACGAATAATAATTCCTAACGGTGTTTTACTGGATGTGTTTACATCCTCCCCGAATTGTTCCCGCGCCCGGTCCTCCATACTATCTACAAGCTCGGAATAGGTTTGCCGTTGAAAGCCCGTTTCATCAAGCAAGATCAACACCCCCTATTTCAATTGTTTCTTCATCTTCCTTTGTCATTTTTACATGTACTGAGAGATTGCGTGATTCTTTATTAATCGAAAAGCTCACTGACTCAACACTGGCAATTCGCTCTTCTTGAGAAATCGCATTGATGATGTCATATTGCGCCTCTTCTTGATCAAACTGCTTTCTTAAAATGTTGCTGCGATCAAGGCCGACATGTTCATCAAGATCAAATTCTCCCATACTTGTTTTAAGAATCATTTCTACCGATTGAGCCAACTCAGCGTCACCCTCAACCATCTGCAGCTCTCCGTTTTCGAAGTAGAGATCCCCGTTTTTAAGCTTGAGAGTCTTCATCCTTCCCACACCCCTATGACAACCGGATCATTTATGCTGTGTGTACGTCGGGAATCAGGATCAAAGGTTTGGTTGCCGTCCAGGTTATCAAGTGACCGTTCAGCAAACGAAACAAATACACAGGCCCCCACTTTTATATCAGCCTCAACATGTTTCAAGACAGGTGCATGCTCAATCAAAGGGTATTCATGAAGATATTCACCATCATTGGTTTGAAACAGCAATTTCAGATCAGCAGTATGTTTTTCAGCATTATAATTTACAACCTTCGCTGGTGCCGTTGTATGGATTGACTGTTTTATCCGTTTCTCAAATGCATCAAAAAATCTTGTCGCTTTACTCATTAAATCACCTTACATTCTGTGAAAAAGTCTTTACCGTCAAAAGAATGGGTACCCTCTTTCACTCGATATTTTCCTTTTGCTGTCTTACTGTTCACCTCTATGATTGAGGCTACTGCAATACGATGCTGCAGAAGACATTTCACCTTATACCCTTTGAGATCATCTTCCTCAAATTGTTCTGGCGTTTCTACAAGACCTGTCGCCTCTTCGAGCTTGAAACGTTCGTCATCCCCTTGGCTGAGTGGCCGAATAACAGGACGGCCGCGTCGATAGTACATGACAGCCCCAGCATCATGAATGACCTCTTCAAGATTGTTTTCAATCAATCCAGTGACGCGATAGCCTTTTTTATAAACTTTATTTTTTGGCAGAATGATATTTTTCACTTTGATACCAAGCACACGCAGAAGCTTATCAACAATTTGCCTTGAGGTTGTGCCTGCCTTGAACGTGATTTTCATGTATCTCTTACGGTATCTGACCTCTGTCCGGGTGCCGTAATTCCTGACTGTTTTATATGTCCGGCCGTTTTTGTCTTTTTTTACAGTCACCACTGGTTTTGCGAGCTTGTACCGCTTTTTCACATAATATTTTTCAGCAGGATCAGCGTTTTCAGTGGTAACTTTCATATGTGTGTAATCATCGCCATCTTTTGAATAGATGGCCGTTACCTTATTCAAACCGTCCCAATTATTCAGCACCTTGGTAACTTTACCGATAGTTAAAATACCGTAATCATCTTTATAACCAGCTTGAACAGTGATAGTGCTGCCTTTTTTAATTTTGTTTATTGAATCTTTGCTCAGGTTGTATATTTCAACCTTTGTTTCATTCGGTTTGAAGTCATCATCAAACGGTACTTCAAAATGAATTTCTAAGTCTTTATAGTCGAAAGTTGTCTGTGAACTGCCGTTATCTATCGTGACCTTAACGACGCGCCCAAACAGCATTTTATTCGTTGCCATCGTCTTCTCCCTCCGCATCGTCCGAGACATCATCAATATAAAGAAACACGGTTTGCATAAAATTCTCGTATGTAACCCGTGTTTCTGTATTCGATTCATCCATAGGGATAAGGGAAGGCGCTGGCAGATTTTCATTTACGATGTCTTCCCACAAAGGAACGTTTAATATTAGCTTTTCGCCCAGCACGATTGGTTCCATATCTTGATCGTATAAATCAAGTGAAAAACTATCGTCTGTTTGATTGTAATTGATACGCAAAATGTACGTGTCATCTGCTAAATCAAATTCAAACTGCTGTGGTATGTCCTCTTTGTCAAAAGGAATGTAATCTCTTGATGCCATGCCTTTCCCTCCTTCATCTGATCCTCATTTTGACCCCTATCGGAATTCTTCGGTCCGGCCACGGATTCAGCCGACGCAAAGCATTTACTGTGGTGCCGTATTTTCGAGCGCAGCCCCAATAAGTGTCACCCTTCTTGACCTTGTGGTATAGCTTGCTGGATTTTTTTGTTTTCTTCTTGCTGGCTTTCTTCTTTTTTCCGGCTGTTTTCACTTTCTTTTTGACCCACGGGCTTTTTGCAATACGGATTTCTTGCAACTCAATTGAAATAGCAAAACCGTTTGTGTAATCGCCTGTGTCGCGATCTATCTTTGTGATGATCACATTTTTAGCGACCTTACGCCCGGTATAAGTCAAAAGAGTGCCGGCATAAGCCTGCTTTTTCAGATATTCATAATCACTATTTGCTGTTTTGCCTAATAAATAGCCAGAGACTGTTGTCGTCTCTGGCTTTCTTTGTACATGGTCCGTAATCGGGACCCCTTTTTCAACGGGATATGAAGTTACCTCCACATCCGCGCCGTCAGATTCCTTTTCATTTACAAGATTAATCTTTCCGAGCTTCGCCAATTAATAAGCCCCCTCTGGTGGATAAAGCGACTTCAGCATGTCGAAAACTTCGTCAAATGTTTCAGTTACAGCCTTTTTCACCTTGGTTTCTGCCCCTTCACTGCCGCCCTCAACTTTTACATTGATCGACGGGTTAAACGTGATATTGACAGATGAACTATTCGAGCTTGTAGCAGCCTTTTCTGGTGTGTACCCAGTATCCGCGCCAAGCTCCCGACCCAGTGCAGCATACATTCCGAGTGATTGGTTTCTGTATCGTGGCTCAGTGGTGATGACATATTCTCTAAAGCCGTTTTCACCAAGCGCAGCGACTTGTGGGCTGTTAATGACTCCGCCTGTCGCATAACCTCTATACGGGCCACCATGTGCCATAGACACAAGGCCAGGATGTTTCAAGATGCCGCCGTATCTGCTGTTCAAATAATTGATAGCAGCAAGGATCTGGTCAACTGGATTTTTAATATTTCCGTGACCCGGTTCCTTGTTGGCATTGAATGTACTCGGGATAAACTGCATAAGCCCTTGTGACGGGTGTCCAGCTTTCGCATTTGAATCCCAATTGTTCACGACATTAGGATTCCCGCCTGACTCTTTCATGGCAATGGTTTCAAGTGCGCCAGCATACTCAGAGCCAAGGCCCTTGATTGATAGCGCTTGAGCTACCCACTTTTTGACGGCTTTTGAGCCGCCGCCAGAAAAGCTTTCAGCGTAACTGGACATTTTGCCTTTAACAAAGCCAATCGCATTGTCTTTGACAAATTTAAAGGCCCCTTTCGCCACATCACCGAAAGATCCGGACATAGAAGGAGCTTTGACACCCATTTTTTCTAATACTTTTGTTAAAAGCTTAGATGGGTGCCCGATGTAATCAAAAACATCAAGAGCAACATCTTTCACTTTACCGGCAACGGATTTTACACCATTCCATGCTTTTGTAAAGATATTTCCTTCTGTACCTTTTGCGTAAGCCGGGACTCCTGCTAAAGCAGCTCTTGTCTGTTTCGCAGATAACACCTCAGTGCCTTTCGGAAGGTTCATCAGTGTATCATTTGCAGGGCTAAGTCCCACATGACCTGATGGAGTACGATACATTTCAGGGCCAGCGTTTGCCCCTTTACCGTCTCCCAGTATTGCCGGGCCTCCCGGGTGCCCTCCGGTTCCGTGTGCATATTTAGGCACTTCCCATTTAGGGATATGCTTATCTTTCAAACCGATCTTATCAAGGACCCAGTTCACTCCGCCGATTACACCATTTACACCTTTTCCGAGTGCACCAGCAAGTTTGTTCGCTAAGCTAGTCACACCAGATACAGCCTTATGAGCCATGTTCTTAATTCCATCACCGATTCTACCCGGCAATTTCTTGGCCCCTTCAACTAAGTCGTTGAAACGATCCATGACTTTCTTGCGCAGATCGAAGGCCAATAACGCGACTTTATTTTTTATATAAAGCCATTTGTCAGTGATTGCTGCGCCCATATTGCTTACAAGCTTTTTCACCATTCCGACTGCACTAGAGAAAATCTGCTTCACACCGTCCCACATCATGCGGAAATTCCCAGTGAATAAGCCTTTGAAAACCTTCACTATTCCCATAATAATGCCGATTGCACCCTGTATGATCGCAATGATATTTTTTAGTGCAACTTGTATTATTGAGAGCACAACCGGGAACACAGCAGTCACGATATTTAGGATGAAACGGATCGCTGGAATGACAACAGTTGTGATGATATTCGCCAGAAATTGCAAAAGAGAAACAACAATCGGAAGTGCCGCTTGTATGATTTGCATGATCTGCGGGAATACCTGCTGCACAACTTGAATCAAGATAGGAAGTGCCGCTTGTGCCAACTGTAAAATGATTGTTGCCGCCACAGTAAGCAATTGTGCCACGATTGGAAGAACAGCCATGATGACCTGTTTAATAATCGGGAACACTTGCTGTACCGCTGATAAAATTAACGGCAGCACTTGAACCGCTATTTGTCCGATGGATGAACCTAATAGCTGAATCAATTGCAAAACAATCGGAAGAGCTTGTTGTACAATGCTCAGGATCAACGGGAATGCAAGCTGAATCATCTGGACCAAAATCGGTAAGGCATTTTGCACAATTGAAACAAGGATTCCTGAGAAACTGCCTATCAATTGAATAATGATTGGTAACACCGCATTAATTACGCTCAGAATAACCGGGAAAATCGTCTGGAATCCTTGGACAAGTAACGGCAGAATGCTGCTTGCTATTTGCAAGACACTTGTCCATAAAGTACCCGACAACTGCATCCAAGCTGAAAGCAATTGCTGGATCAGTGGCATGATTTGCGGACCGATTGTCTGGAACGTTTGTGAGATAGATGCAGCAAACAAAACAAGCGTGCCGCCTATTTGAACGAAAGCCTGCTGAAGTTGTCCGGCCAGCTGCTGAAACTGTGGCGTCAATTGCGTGACCAATTGCCCGAAAGACTGTTGAAGCGTGTTGATGATTGGCTGCAATGCCTGAAAAACAGTCGTTAGAACAGATTGTACCGATGTCCATGCTGTCTTTAAGGCCTGGCTTACATTTTGGTTTGTTTGTTGCATGCGATACAAGGCGCCGGCAACACTCAAAATAGCACCGACAGCCACACCGATTGGCCCTGACACTCCGAGGAATGCAAGTCCGATCGCCGCGACAAACGGTGCTACCAATGAAACCATTCCCTTAAAGCTGGATAAACCGACTTTCAGCTGCTCCATGAAACCTGTTACGATTCCATTTAGCCCGTCTGACAGCCCTTTCCCGAAGAAATCCGAGATTGTCTTTCCAGCATTATGAATGAAGCCTGACACGGTTTTCACAGCCGTTTTGTAAGCCGACTCAATACCAGCTACTAATTGAGGGTGTGATTCACCGAGACGATCCCACAGTTTTAAGGACTCGGATTGCATCTTATGAATAGCCGTGATAGCCACTTTTTGCGCGCCCTTAAAACCTTTCATGAAGGCAGGCTTTAGACCCTCAGCCTCTTTGATCATCGTATGGAAAGCACCGACAACCGCCGATTTCCCCATGTCAGCAAAGCGTTTCATCGCGTCTGTCGCTGGCTTGAATCTCTCCTGAAGCTTATCGAAATTCTTGTAAAGCAAATAAATGCCGGTTACAAGGAGAACGATGGCCCCAGCTACGACATACACCGTGCCCGACATAGCAGCCAGCCCGGTTACAACTGGACCAATGAACATCCACAAACTGCTGAGAGCTCCAAGGAAACCATTCACTAACCCTACCCCTATCGCTAGTGGCGATAAAAGTAGGGTTAAAACAGGGATGAGAAGCATAAATCCTTGGATCATTTTGGAGAGTACAGGGTGTGCCTCATTAAACTGAATGATCAGTTTTGCAACGGCCGTAATGCCCTTGTATATCGCCATCGCAAATGCCGCAAACACTTCGATTGCTGGCTGAATGGCTTTTAGTAGTGTACTGCACATCTCTTCCCATGCTTTTGAATAGCCGGGAACTGTTTGTGTTGCCGCTTTATGAAGCCCTTGGAACATGAAAAAGTTTGTAAAGGCTGCACCCAGTGCCACCATTTGAAAACGCATATAACCCTGAGTGATCATCATTGTCATATCGTTAAGCTCTTTCATGTTGGCAGTAGGCCCGAGCATTTTCAGAGCCAAATGCGCAGCAGTACCCTGCTTCGCCATGTTCTCAAGCGTATTTGATACGGCAAGCCCCGCTTTATTGACTTGATATAACGGGTTTCCCATTCGGTCATAGTTGGCCGCGATCTTCTCTGATTGAGTAGACCGGGCCATTAGTGTTCCGACAGTCTGCAACATGCTCATGCGCATCATTTTGTTGTTTTTCATCATGTTGTCTGTGACTTGCTTGTGAGCCCGCCCCAGCCTGTACACTTCATCCATAAACTGCTGATTGGTGCCAGACCAGCTGTCCATCTGGTTCCCTAACTGAAAGAAACCATACTGAGCCCGGATCATTTCATTCCGGAAACCTGACATATTGTATCGTTCATTGTTCCATGCCTGCCGCATCTCGTTCATCATTCGGATTGTGTCTTCTTCCAAACCATGAGTTGAACCGCGCAAAAAGTCCATTTCACGGCTATACTGCCGCACACCCCTATAATCTGGGGCCGGGACAGCTACCGCTGCCACGTTATTTTGAACACTTTGTGTGTTCGGTGTAACGTTTGTGCTTGGTGCAGGCGTACCAATGCGACTCATATCAACGTTATTCAAATTCTCTCTGAGCCTATCAATCTGATCATTTGTATTTATGATTGATGTCTGATCAATATTGATATTCACTTCAGACGGTAGATTCTGAATAAGCCGGCTTGTCTCTTGTACCTGGTTATTCAATAAACCGAAACGTGATGTGACCAAGTCAATTTGTGGCCCCATGCGTTCTAATGTTTGGCTGGCAAGTTGCAGCGAAGAGTTGTCCAGAATCATACTCATGTGTATGTCTCTGAATCTCCGCTGTTCCCTATGAATTTCAGCCATACGAGACTGCATCTGCGAAAACTGACCGCTTGCATCGTCAACATTATCAACGAGCCTATCTATTTGCTGATTTGCTCTTTCTAGAGGGGAGGTATCAACGTTCAATTCAACGTCAATATGCGTACTTCTCAATGCGTCTGACAACGTTCATACCCCCTCATTTCCTTTTGTTCCTTTTGTTTTCTTCCTCAATGTGGATGTCGAGTGCTGCGTTTGCTTCCATCAGTGTATCGAGATCCATCATCGCGACCTCTGAGAAGGAGAACTTCCCAGACATCACGAGTCTATACATAGGCCAGTTGTCACTCGCCTTCTTTTTGTAATACTGCTTTGGTTTCGGTTTCGTCGCTAAGAAAGGTTTGAACCTCTCTCATTAGTTCCATGAACCCTGGGTGCTCATCAAAATAGTTCCAGCTAACTTTTGGAGCAACAATAACTTCTTTCATGTACAGGTCAAATAACGCTGCTGAAGTCGGTTTACCTGTATTCAGGTTGATTGCTTCGTCCTGTAATTCCACCATTCTTTTTGTTCCTGGGTGTTGAAGAGTGTACTCAGTTCCTTTGATAGTTACTTTCTTTTGTTTACCGAATTTTGACATAGGTTTTCCCTCCGCTTGTTTAGTTTGCATATATTGAAAAGCAGCCCTATTGGACTGCTTCTTTGCGTTTGATTTTCTCTTTTTTGCCATAGCTTAATTACTGTTCCAATACTGTATAGTCAAAGACTTGAATCTCGAACTCACGATCTCCAATCTCGTCACTGAATTCAGCGTCAGCAGGCTTTTTGACCATCGCTTCTGTTCCACCGATTTTTTCCTGTCCGCCAGTAACCCAGATAGGGAATGTTTGGGCTGTATTTGCCAGTTTGTTTAGGTACGGCACAAATGGCGATCCCATGGAAAGCGTCAGTGTGATGGTTCCAAGTGGGTTGTTTTTCGTCGCAACACTGACATCACCCTTGGCGCTGACTTTCGTCGAGAACTTTTCTTCATCTTTGGAACACGAAACCATTGTGCCCTCGGAATAACCGGTTACGATTTTCCCGTCAATGTTCGTGTTTACTTCATTTGCATCATAAACATATGCTGCCATTGTTTAGATCCTCCTTAAATTGAGATTTCACCAGTGATTTCAGCAGAATGAACCGCGCCAGCCAGTTCAAAAGTAAAGGACAAGCCGTCGTATACACGATTTTTTCTGTTTTCATCTGTGATTTGATCACGGGTTTTAGTGCTGATTGAATACACTGGCTGCCCGTCTGCATCTTCGGCAACGATGCCATTTGCAAAGGCTGTTTGCAGAACGTTTGTGACCTGTACACTCAGCAATGAAAAACCAGCATTCGAGAACGGGATTTTACCGTTGTTTGAGAATGCTGATTGAATAGAGGTTTCAATATTCAATTTCACCCAGTCTTTGCCGTGCAGCACGTCGATATATTCCCCAGATGCAGTAATGCCCTCGGATGTCTCGTTGTGGCCCGCTTTGGTTACATAAGCAATAGCCCCTTCTGTGTGCAGTTTCTTCAGCTCGTCTGCCTTAATATCTTGAGGCGTGATACCTACGATATTTTTAAACTTCCAAGTTACTGAACCCACTGTATGAGAAGCAACCGAACCAACAAGGCCAGCGTCTGGATGCTCGTCATTTAACGGGTGATAGAAAACGATTGTACGGTCCTTACCTTTGTAAGAAGCAACTTCTTCACGGTCAGTTACCTGTAAGACTACAAATTTATATGACTTCTCTTCCATCGCTTTTGCAGCTTCCAGCCTTTCATCCGCTGTCGCATCAGCAAGGATCAAGAAGTGCCAGTCATTATCGAAATACTCGTCAAACGCATTCCGAATGGAGAATGTTCCTTGTGTAGTAGCTCCTTCTTCTGGTGTTTCTGTGCTGCCTCCATAAGTACCGATGGCAACCTTTGAAGGTGCATTGTCACCCTGCGCAAAAATAGCCGCAGCCTTTTTATATGCTGCTGTGGTTTCCGCATAGTCTGCCTTAATAGCTTCTAATGAGCCATAATCTTTATATGTGTTGTGGCCGTCTACCTTCGCAAGAATCAGAGGTGTTCCCAATCCTTTAAGGCTGGACGGTTTCACTAAGTCAATTTTGACTGTAACGTCACTAAGTGGCATATGATTTACCCTCCTGTATTTTCAATTCGCACAGAGTCGAAAACCTCTGCATTTGCTTCACCATGAGACACACGAGTTCTAAAGCGCGTATCGAAGCCGTGACGACGTTCTGTGTCGATTGTGATAAATGTATCTCGATTACCGAAACCGTCGTTCCTGACCCACACCAGCCCATTATCATGAAGTTTTTGACGTGCTTCAGCTGTTTTGAAGTACGCCGCTGTTTGTTGAGCAAGGGAAATGGCCTCAATATGGCTGTTTGAAACCCATGTAAAAGAGAAAACAAGCTCGATGTCTTCCGTTAACACTCCCTGTTCTTCAATGCCTCTATGTTGGGGCAAATACGGGGATGTCACGGTATACGTGCAAAAAGGGTAGACAGGTTGTTTCCCTGTACCATTTGCGACGATAACGACATAGCCTGTTTTCTCTCTAATCAGTCCCAGAACTGTTTGTATTATGCTGTTGTAGTCCATCTGAATTGATCACCGCCTTTAAGATATAGCTGTTGAAATCGGCATACGTCCCATAAGGCGTCATCGCTTCAACATCAAAGGTGGCACCATCAAAAATCACCTGAGCTTTCAGAGGAATTTCATTCTTGATAAATAGCTGCCTGTCCATAGATGTAAGCCGGCCGCCAGATTGATAGATCAGTTGTGACTGTAAAGGAACTATTGCCCCTCTTTCGTCTGATTTTGTCGGTTTCGGTGGCACCCATTCGCCGAGATCATCGTATGAGCCTTCTTCAGATGGAATAAGCAATGTAAAATCAACGCTGTACCGCTCAATCAGATCAGAAAAAATGAAATGATTCCCCATCAGCTTTCAACCTCATAATTCATAGAGCCAATCATTTCCCCAGTATCAACCAATGGATTTGAAGAGCCTTTTTCCTCGGTTGTAAATGGATGGTTGGCTGGGTTCCGCAAGTCTCTGGCATACACTTGAAGCCGCCCTTTCGCAAGCAGGCCGACTGTTTCCATGATGTCATTCATTGAATCGCCATTCTCTAACGCTCTATTGACCAGATCTTCAACCTTTTGAACAATCTCTTCCTCGTTCTCGTCCCATCCAGCACGGATGAAAGAACGCTCTGGAATATTGATATATTGAGTTTCTTTCTTGAGATACAGCCCTTTTGCAGCAAGATAATTCCGCATGCGATCAGTTACAGCAATACGGCAACCGAATTCGTGAACAGCTGCGATCATTTGCCGCTCACTGTCCAGGATTCCAACTTTCACCTTACCGACTGAACCGAGGTTTCTTATGATTTCTGGAATACGGTTGCTATCTCGTACCCGAATGTTTCTATGCGCCATTTGATCACCTCAGTGCCCTAAAACGTATTTTTCTGTAGGGCCGGAATAACTCATGAACAGGATTGAGCCTTTCTTCATCAGCCGCATAGGATCTACTCATGCCCCCTATTGATTCAGATAAGACACCTGATGGGCTTTCCCTCTCAATCTTAATTAATAGGGCGATCCCCTTTTTTACGGCCGGAGGAAGAGACACAGTATTATCTGGACCAACAAAGAGATTGTTGCAGTATGCCATCGCATATGAAATACCATCTTCCAGATCAATTTGCAGTTTGGCATCCTGCGATGTGTCATCAGCCGGGATTCCCAGCCTGACTTTTAATTCTGCCAAGTCCATTTCTCTCATTCCTTTCAAAGAACCGGTTCATATGTCGCAAAACATCGGCAGTTAATATCATTTGATGGATCACCGCTTTGTCCCGGCGCTTCTGCTGTTACATGAACACCATTTTTATTGATGCCAAGATCAAACAACTGATTGACCATGCGTTCCTGTCCTTCTAAATGAACATGATCCGCATGTTTTGTCTCACGGACTCTTTCATCACCCACGTTGTGCCAGATTTTTTTCATGTTGATGCCCCGTGACTGAGCTTTTTTAGCAGCGTCAAGCGTTGCTTTTTCCCTTGTGCGATGCATTTCTGTATTGGCAATGCGCTTTGATCGGTTGTAACTCAGGCCGACATCAGTCTGCAGCTCCTTCGCAACCTGAGCAAAGCGTTTCCGCTCAATAAAACCGCGTTCTATTGTCTTGTTAATCTGCTGTATTGTCTTTTTGCGATCAGTTTCTATGGCTTTGTCCATTTGTTTACTTTTAATAGCCCGCTGAACGTCTCCGGGAGCCCATTCAGCAGGCAAATTCGTCTGATTCATTGTTGCTTTGGACCGCGCAAGTTTGATCCCTAACGCAGCCAGAACGCCAAGGATCAGCCAGCTATAAGATGATTCGTAGGTTTCTTCAAGAAATTCTATTATCATGGCTTTGACTTTCACTGAAAGATCACTAATCAACGATGTGATTTCCCGCTTTATTCGGTTTAGATCACCGTGTCGATTAGCGTCAGCAAGTGTCGGTTCTTCGGTTTGATCAAGCTTGACGAATAGTGCCGTCAGCTTTGACAGTACATCTTTTGAAGCACGCTGAAAAAGCCGCTTGAGTTTCCGTAAGAATTCCTTGGTTTTACGGTTCAACGGCTTCAAAAGCTCTTTTTCAGTTTGTTCTTTATCCACCGCTTACCCTCCTACTCTTCGGCTTCTGCTTCTTTGCTTACAGGTTTTTTACTGTTCTTCTCGGCTTTTTTAATGGGAGACTGCACTTTTTTAAATTTATCTTCCTTCAAAAGCTTATTGCCGCGCTCTTCACCCACAAACCAAGTAGCATCAGTTTCAGTATTTTGAATCCACATAAAAAATCCCTCCTTATTTCGGACGGGCTGCACTCAGAACGGCCAGCGCTTCCGGTCTAGTTACCTTTGCACCATACAGATGAAGTCCTTTAACTGCATCAGCAAAACGTTTTTCAGGACGGTAAGCTTCAACTTGAGCCGCTTGATCCGCATATGACCATGCAATATTATGACCAGCAATAATCTTATGATTTTCTGTTCCGCCTTCCGGAATAGATACAGGGGCATTATTTGACTTTAGAATTAAGAATCCTGCAGCTTGTCCTACTACGCCGTTCATCAAACGATCTTCGGAAGACATGTTGCCAGCTTTAACAAAACGATCATCTTTCAGCATTAAACCTTCATACCATGGTGGAACAACCGCCCATCTCCCTTGTTCCGGGACATCCGCTTCATCCAGTTTTACTGACAAATCAACAAGATACTCATAAGCATCATTCTTTGTCGGTGTAACAACATTTGTATCACTACCGATCGTATGAGCTGCGTTTACGTATTGAGAAGCAATAAACGAATCTGCTTTATTTTTAAGCGCGTATGCCGCCTCTTTCATAGCTTCATCCATTAATTTAGGGTTTTGCTGGATCTTGTCCACATCATCAATCTGGAAGTTGAAATATTTCATTTCGGTAATGACAAGTTTGCGTGATTGATCATCCAGTGTTTGTGGACTATCCATATCAGCATTTTTTGTGTAATCTCCTACACTTACTCGACCGATGTTGTTAATTGTTACTGAATCACCAAGGTTCTTGATTTCACCTTCATAATCTCTATTGATTACGCCCGGCTGTCCATAAACCAGGTTCTTTTGTAGGTTATAAAGTAGCCTTGCGCTCCAGAGTGTAGGAATAAAATTGTTTAATGCCATGTTTTTTCATCCTCCTATTTTCCTTTGTAAAACTCCTGAATTCGATCCCAGTTTTTATTGATTTCATCAGGTGTCATCTTTTCAATTGCCTCATGAGTTAATGGTGTTGGGGAGCCACCTGATGGTGGTGGTGTTGATCCACCTTGCTTGAACTGTTCATTTACAATGTTTTGCTGAAATGTTTTGAATGCTTCTGAAAGCACGCCAAGATTTTGTTCAGTTGCCGCTTCATCTTGTCCGATAAAAAAGTCCACCAAGTTGGCTGGCAATCCTTTTTCAGTAGCAATTGACAAAGCTTTATTCCTCAAAGTTTCGCGCACTTTCTCCTGCTCTAAGCTTTGAAATTTATCTTGCAGCTCACGTAATTGTTTTTGTTCTTCCGTTTCAGGCGGAAACCTTTTTGAGATCTCTTCTTCAAGTTTCTTCGGCAAGGTCTTTGATTCATAAGTCTTAATAGCGTCTGTAACCCGGCTGTCTGAAAATGATTGAAGCCATTTTTTCCCCTGTTCGTTGTTCTCAACAAAATTACGTACAGCATCTAATGTTATTTCACTGCCGCCGCCCAGCTGAGGTGTCGGTGACGGATTGTTTCCTGCATTACCGGAATCCTGATTACCTGCTGGATCAGCAGTAGAACCACCTTCTTCGCCTTCAGCGAAAAACTGCATATTTTTTAAGTGAAGTGGTAATCTTTCATTACTAAAAAACTTCAATGACTGTGTATTTAATCGTTTCATTCTGTATAGCCTCCTTGCCCTTATCAGTTGCCCTAGCCCCTAATAAGTACAAAAGTATTTCGGTTGCTCTTTAACGCCTACAACGCGAAAAAAAGGCATGAAAAAAGCCCCTCAAGAAGTGAGTTGCTGTACTTTATATATTTTATTTTTGTAATCCGTAATCTTCGTGTTGTTCCTGTTCTTCAATATAGTTTCCCTCAAGATCATAGGCATCTCGTTCCGCTGCCATTCTTTCAAGCTCAAAACGCACATCATCAACGAAGGATAGTAGAGCCAGTCGTGTTTCTTCACTCACTTGTCCTTTGAGTTGCGCAGACGCTTGAGCCTCTTCAAGAATATTTACAGGTAAATTCCTTTTGAATTGAAACCAAAGTTTCAAATACCCATTTTTGTCTGCAAGGATCTTCTTGTCCCATGCTGAGCAAAGAATTTTATACTGATACCGGAATGCTGCTGTCATTTTGCGTTCCATTGTAATTGCTTTATGCTCTAAGGCCATAAGTTTGTAACGCATAGCAACACCCGTTATAGTTCCACCAAATGAGCCATCTGAGAAATTGACCGTCTTTGCGAAACGGAGAATGTTTTCTTCCAACCGGTTCAAATGATTTTCAATCATAGTATCGTTGATTTCCTTGGTTAGAAATTTCACATCGCCATTTTCGTCAAATACTTCAAAAACACCGCTTTTTTTCAGATTCTCCATATCTTCCTCATCCAGTGAAGCCCCTTTTACAATCAGATAAGCAAGACGAAACTGCTCAATCTCATTAGAAGCATCAGAAAGAGTTCGATCATATGCATCAATTAGAGAAATAACCTTTTCTGTGTCGCCTTTCAGTTCTTTGTTATTAGGCACACCAAACAAAGGGCAGCCGTCAAACATGTGCGGTTTTCGTTCGATCAATTGATAAAGCTCTTTATCTGACGACTTGAAAGAATAAATGTACGTAGCATCATAGAAATCGGCCCGATATGATGTTACTTTCGTTTCACCGGACCACTCAAACACTTGATAATAACGCAAACCAAATGTCGGCTCTGTAATGTCGTCAGAAGCAAGAATAATAGCTTCCCAGGGATCAACATTGCGCAGCCGCTCATTACCTTCCTCATCGACATAAAGTAACCGGGCACCGTATCCACATATAGAGGCTGTTTTCCCTAATTCTGAATCAGAGTCCTCAATATTATTTCTTGTATTGAATGTACTGACCATTTTCTTGAGTGCTTCATCTTCGGTTTCATATGTGATCGGATGACCGAACATGTACCCTGTTTTTGTATCTATGATTTCGGAATCGAATGAGTTGTTCAGCTTATTATTCACTTTGTCATCGATCCGTTTCACAGCTTCATTACCGATACCATCATAGTCAATTAACTTTCTTGTAAGAATAGGAACACCAGAGGGATCAGCCTTGTATCGTGCATATAGCTTGATCATTTTGTCCCTAATGGGTCGATGCTCCTCAATCATCAGCTTAATGATATTTCCATTGATACCATTCTGCTGAATAAGATTTATGAATTCTTTCATGGTTTCATCTCCTACAATCGCACGCGCTTTTTGATTGGCTCCATGCTATACCGAAGCGCATCAATGAAATGGTTATACTCATCTATAGGCTTATTGATAAGCTTGCCGTCTTTGTTTTTGTCCCACACATAGTTACTAAATTCCATTGCAGCATTCGAACATTTCGGATGAATAAAGATGGTGAACTGCTGCAGGAACTGGATGCCTGCTTTAATGCTGTCAGGCCCCTTCTCAGCCGGCTTGATCTTCTTTAAGCCGTATTTACGGAGCTCTGCAATACTTTTTTGCTCAGCTGAATCAGCGATAATCAGTTCTTTTCTGTAACCCATATCAGTGATAGTTTCTGCTATCTCGTTATTTAAGAGCCCCGGCTTATACATTTCATCAAATATATAAAGCTCTCGGTTTTTAATATCCACTAATGAACACGCCAGAGCAGATGGATCAGTTGTAAACCCAAAGTCCAAACCGAAAGCCGATTTGATACCTTCACGCTTCGCTATCTCAAAACGATCAAAAGCAAATTCACGCCAGTTCGTAAAGATTGCACCTTCTGCAATCCCCCATTCGCCCAAACCTTCAATTTTGTAACGCCGGAGATTGTTCTTTTTCATCCAGTCAAATAGCTGCCTGTCATCATCACCTAGAAATTCATTGCATTTGTAATTCGTAGTGAGAGCCAAAATATTGTTGTCTTGAACATCAAAAAAACGCCGCTTCAACCAGTGTTTTTCATTCCACGGGTTAAATGACAGCGTTATTTGCTTAAAATATCCGGGTGGCAATTCACCCCGAATACTCATATCAACTTTGTTAAAATCGTCTTCGTTTAATATCTGATATGCTTCCTCAAACCAAGCCCAGCAGAGGTACCCTACATCAACTGTGATTGAAGTTACACTCATTGGATCGTCTAAACCACGAAACAAAATCTTCTGTCCTGTCGGCTTGTATCTGATCTCCAATGGGCTTTTAGTCCATTCCCATAGGTGTTCAACTTTAAGGCGTCTAATAGCCCATTTAAGCTGAGCATATGTTGAATCTTTATGATCTTTGAAAACCTTCCTCACAACAAGCGTATTTGCTTGAGGAAATTGCATCATGCGGTAAATAATGTTTAGTGCAGTTGTGGTGGATTTTTTAGAACCACGGCCGCCCTTTACCACTCGATACCGACCTTGATAATTCCAGAAGGTTTTATAACCGCCGCCCACAATCTCTTTTAAGCTGACGCGTACAGTATTAATCATCTAAATCATTCACAATCTCAACTTTTATATCAGCGCCACCATTTTTAACAACTGCTCTTGTTTTCTCGATATTCAAGCGCATTTGTTCCAATTTAAGGCGCCGTTCGTCTTCTTCATGCGCAAGCTGAACAAACTGCTTTATCAAGCTCCTGAGCTCTCCCATTGCCCGAGATTGAGCGTTCAGGAATGTGGCGTGACGATCCCAAGCGAACTGTATTTCAAGCTCTTCCTCAGCAATGGATTTTTCAAAATAATCGTTTCCATCTTCGTCCTCTTGAGGTTGGTAAACGTATTTTGCTTTTTTCTGTTCTTTTACAAGATCATCTTTATCTTGTACGAACATGATAGGCTGCGCCCGGATAATTGCTGCATATTGAATCTGTATCTGATCCCATATCATATCAGCAGGCGAACGCTCCTGTATCTCTTCCATAATCTCAAGAGTTTCTTCTGGCAGGAATTTAGAGAAAAAGCCGTGAGTCACAGCGTTTTGATTGCCCGCCGGAGCCGCACCGCCTTTGTTTCCTATTGCGTTTTTATTACCGGGTGGCGCACCCACCTTTTTTGTGTGCACACTTTTTTCAGAGGGTGCACCCTTTTTTCTTTCCCAACCGTGCCGCTGTTTCCACGATTTTATGGTGTTCATTGACACCCCGTATTTCTCGGCAAGGTCCTTGTATTTCATGCCTTTGACGTAATCCTTATACGCCTGAATGTGCTTTTCGGGCATCTACATTCACCGCCGCCCCCTTCTAGATTGTGTTTGTTTTGGAGATTATTTTCTCGGGATGAATTCGTCATCGTGTGCAAGCTGATGAATCGTATCCTTCCCAATGTCTGCAAGCCCAACAGCCTGCACATATGTTTCCGTGTCATGTATTGTCATTGTGGTGCCATCCTTCATGTTGAAAGTAGCAACATAGCCATCTATCTCATGAAAGTTCTGCTCCATCCAATTAATCAGTCCGTTAGTAGGACCAGGAAAGACTCTCCTCACATTGCTCATTATGCTCTCACCTTCATTAATCCTTTTTGACTTAAGCGTGAATACAGACCGCAGTCCAAAAAATAAATCCCATTGTCATAAACGGATGTGCATAAATTGTCTCCATGCTCTTCCTCCTTCATATTCTCTCTAAACCAAGCCCAAACTCAGAGGCTGTCAGCCGCCAATAGTCTGATCTGAGATTCACTGGACCCGGTTTACAAAGAACATAAAAAAGCACCCCGAAGGATGCTTTGCTTTATTACGAAACTATTTGAATGAGTTCAAAATATCCGGATCTTTTGTCTCGTAATACGTAAAAGTTTCAACATGATCTAAAAAGATCACCTTTGTTATGTTTTCAATTACAAAAGTGAATGTGTTACCATCTTCAAATACTTCTTCCAACATAGCTTTTTCGCTTTCGGACTGTATAGTTACAGATTCATCTTTGCCTGAACGCATATCAAATCTTAATACATAAGTTTTCAATTTCTTCACCTCCCCCACCTTATTATTGGACAAGGAGGGTGTCAATGGAATAATTCTCAGAATTTATCGAATGAATTCCGATTATTTTACGGACATATCTTTTTCTTTTCTTGCCTTGATTAATTCAAATGTTTTTAAGACTGAAACGGCTATGTTTCTATTTCTTCTATCGACAGCAACTATGTAAACAATACAAATAATTGTAACAGTAGCAAAAACTAATCCCATCCATTTTTGCTCATTAAAATTAAAGAACATTGTGAGGTACGCTGCCAATAAAGGGATAAAAGCAGGAACATATTTTGAATGATCTTTGATATTCTCTATATGAGACAACCTTGAAATAGCAAACTCCAAACATTCAATGTCCAATTCATAAATAAGAGATTGCCGTTCCTTGTAATAACTCATCTCTTCACCATGCCGAAATTCTTCAAGAAAGTGGGCTAGTAAGTCCTTTTCCGAGTTTGTATAAATTACTTCTTCTAGCTCTTTTAATTTTTCTTTGTTTACCTTCTTACTAAAATTTAAATTCCGTTTTCTTTTTTTACTCAATTTCTAATCACTCCCAATTTTTATATCGGGACCTAAATGTTATCTTTAATAAAATGCAAAATTTGTCGAACGAAAGCACCCTACATAAATAGGTGGCAGTCGTAAGACAAAAAAAGCACCCCTTAGGATGCTTAAGTTATATTCCGTTTTTCATTCAATAAATTGTTCTGCAGCATTGAACAAGGGTGCATCCGTATCAACATAAAATAAACCTTACTTGTTGATAAGGAACTTTATTTGACTGATCGGTCTTTAATTTACTTTCAACAGAACATCAAAAAGGTGTGCAACTTTATCAATTGCACACCTTTTTGACATTTTACGGTTTATGAAATGTGACATGTTTGTCATCTCTGTCAAACCAGCCTCTGAACGCCCAGTTATCCCAGCCGCCATCTCCTTTGTTGGTGAATTCTCCGCTTTCAAACACCCAGATGCCGTACACCACTCCGTTAAGAACGGCAGATCCATAGAATTTGACTCCATTGAAGTGATCTTCGTAATCCTGGGCCAAATTAAATACCATGACATTATAGCGCTGTCCCGCAGAGTAAAAGGTAGATTCCATCATGTTTTTGACAAAACCGCTTCGATTTGCGTTTTGCACAACAGCATCTCGGATTGAATTTGCTATGCCAAGTACGTCAAGATTCACGTTGAAATTAACACCGGGGATGCCAGTGCTGGCCTTAGCATTAAGCTGTTTAAGGCTCATTGTTTCGTTAACAGCTGGTACTGATGTAACAGTGGGTTCAGCCTCTTTTTCTTTAGCGTGGGCAAAAGCAGGCAGACTGGAAGTAGCAAGCATCATAGCGGTGACGGATGTAATTATTTTTTTCTTCAATTCATTTCCTCCTTAAGATTTTAATAAGTGTGAGATCAATAGGCCGACAACAGACAACTTATCTTATTTCTCGTTTCCTGCTTTATGCCCCCTCCTTTCTATGAACCCAGTATATAAAGTTTCTCGTTTGGAATAATGATGAAAAATGAGTATTTTCCGATAAGTAAGAAATCATATAAATGGGCAGAAAAGAAAATTAGACCATGGGACAGATCGATCGGTCATATCAATCAATTGAGGCTTATTTAATAGAAATTTTAGTAAATTTTTAACTTTTTCCAGAAGATTTTGTAAGAGAATATCACACTTGTTTTCAACGTGGTCAAAAGGATTCATTTTCAATGATTTAAAAGAGAACGATAACAAAAAAAGAGCCTATTCACCCTAAACAGAATAGGCTGTGTTCTGCTCTATTTTTCATTTTCAACCGGGAACGCTCAATGTTTTTCTGCACTGTTCCTTTTTTAATATCCAGCAGCTGGGCGATCTCTTCAAAGGACATGTTTTGCACAGTGTGCATGATGAAAATGTCCTTCTCTCTTTCAGTAAGGACAGAAAGGGCATCAGCAATTCTTTCTTTGTCCCAGTCGCTTACCTCTCCTTCTGGCTCCTGATTGATCGCATATTCTTCTGGCATTGCATCAATGATACGAGGATCAGCAAGAATCGTTCTTTGATAAACGTCCCTTCTGTCAGCTCCCCGGCGTGCTCCTGGTTGTCTTCCGTTCTGTAGCCATTCGAGAGTGAATTCAATATCGCTGATCATACTGCCGATGATCTTCTTATCGTTCTTTTGTTCTGCTGTCATTTCAATTTCAGGTGTTTCCGAGAATGCCAGGTACATCTTTCTTGCTTCTTTTAACGCTCTTTTGTATTCAATGATTAAATCCTGCATGTTTATCCTCCTATTATTTACGCTTAAAAGCGCCGCCTTTGCCGCGTCTGAGTGTTTGCATGTTGGTGTTCATCATTGATTGCCAGAAACGATCTGAGCGTTCCTGTTGCTTCTGTGATGGCTTCTTTTTGGACTGTTTCATGTTCATCACTCCTTTCACCAAAAGTAATCGCGATAGACATCTAGATAGTTGCGAAATAAAAAAGGACACCGATCAAAGCACAGATTTCTCTGTACAGCGATCAGTGTCCGCAGGCTTTCCGTCTTGGACTTATTTAATTTTGTTCTGATGCCCATTTCAATTTTTTGAAATCATCAGAGCTTATTGCAATACCCTCCGTTCCACAGTGTGCACAATGAACACCATTGGGGTATTTAAGCACTTCGATATATGTCCATTCTTCACAATCCTCGCAATAGTAGCAGTGCAATTCTTCTTTTGTCACTCCGCTCCCTCCTTATTCGGTAAATGTTTCGCTTACCCATCCGCAACGGCATTTCATCGCCCACCAAGACGGATATCCTTCTTTATCGCGCTTTAAGAATTTCCCTGTTTTCACAGACTTCTCAAACCCTAACGTCATTTCGCCATATTCAATAAGCTGATCATTCCCGCATTTTGGGCATTCTGTGTATTCATCCTCCTCTTCATCTTCATCATTTACACCGACTAAAACATGAGGAAATTCTTCATGAGGATAATTTTTTAATGAAAACTCCATACATTCCCGTTCTGTCCCCGTGAACAACGTGGCGTTATTTCTTGTATCAAAAACACGCGCCGGCTTTCTGTTTATCTTCATCACTCCGCGCCCTCCAACAACTCAGGATTTTCAAAAACGTCGCCGATTATTGAGTTTAGCGCCATTTCAGAAAACAACGGGCGGCACTCTTCTTTTTTCTCGTTAACGATGCACCATGAACCCTCAATCATTTTCACTTCACCAATAAGAGTGGGATTCCCACATAAGTCAGGGTCAAGATTCTCTTGTCGGACAATGTGCCCCGCATAAATTGTGTCATCTAGCTTAATTTCCCCGGTTGTTTCTCTTATTTGCGTTCCCCACATGAGAACCGCTGCATCTTCATGACTTCCTGTAATGCAATCCTTGAAGCCTAATCCATACTTATAATCACGCCATAAAATCCACTCGTTGCCCATTATTTGCAAACTAAGTGCCGCTTCATGCCCATAATACATCTGCTTTCCGTCCCAGACTCTGTATGCTGTGTTCATTGCGCATCCTCCTGAATATCTTTTTTGATCACTTTTAAAGCGAATGCAGCCATATCTTTCACGTCTACTTTCTGCAAACAATTTCTACTTTCTGTATCGCACACTGGTATTTTTATGGCTATGTTGGATTGTTCATAGATTTTATACGAATAAGTTTTACTATTGCATACTGCACATGGCTTTTTTTCTGATAATACGACTCTCTCTATTTTCACGCTATTTCCTCCTCAACGCCCATGCTGCAGCCGCATTTCGGACAGCGTGCATCCGGGCGGATTTTTATATCTAATTCGTTGTGACCACATTCAGGGCAGCTGTATTCGATCATGATGCCGCCTCCTGATCCATAATCGCTTTGAATATCGGGTAAATCTGCTGAGCACAACTGCGTTGCCTAAAGCTATACTTCTGTCCACCCGATTGGGAAACCCATCATCCACTCCAACAGGTGGGGATTGATGTATTTGCCAGTAAGATGGGGAAACTGATGGCCCAAGCCACCTGGCAAGATCACCCCGTGTGTTCCGTCCGCTTCCGAAGGAGCTAAAGGTCTGATCGGTTTGTGATTTTGACTCGCGGCCGGAGTGGGCAACAACAAATGTCCTGTATCTTTGATGCGGCGCGCCGACACTGACAGCCGGAAGTACGAATACCCTTGCTTGGTAGTCTTCACTTTCCAAGTCGGAGAGGACTGTGTCCAAGCCCATTGTGATGTGTCCAGCAACGTTTTCTCCAACAACCCAATCGGGGCGTAATTCTTTTGTGAGCCGGAACATTTCAGGCCAAAGCCATCTATCGTCCTGCTCTCCTTTTCTCTGCCCGATAACACTTTCACCTTGGCAGGGATATCCTCCAGAAATAATGCCAACTGTTCCACCGGGTTCGATCACTCCTTTCTCCTCCAAAAGCTGTCTGTTTAAGGTGCAAACATCATCGAAGATAGGGACACCCGGAAAATTCTTCTTTAAAACCCTCTGACAGAAAGCATTTTGCTCACAGAATGCGACTGTTGCAATGCCTGCCCACTCTGCCGCCAGTGAAATACCCCCTATTCCTGCGAATAACTCGATGCTTTTCACGCTGTCATCCCCCTATCCCCGGCAGAACCGCAATTGCAAAGAATAAAACCGCAACCATCGCCCCAATGAGCCAACCGTTTGTCTTATCACGTTTTGCAATGATTGTTTCATCACCGATCATTTTCAGGTCATCTGACTTTGCCACGAGCACCGGTATGTAATCTGGATGCACTTTTAGAAGTTCCGCCGCCTGCTCAACTGTCATCGCCTCGTCTTTCGTGGCTTTGACTGCCCGCTGAAGCTCAACTTGTAAAGGAATCATTTCGCATCCCCCTCCATTCCTCTGCCTTCCAGAAGCTCCTGCGCATACCGGGAATACATTTGAATCACTAACTCAGGCGCCGTTCTAACTAATTTCATATCCACGAACTGACGCAAAGCTTTTCTAAAAATACCGTTCTCCGTCCGTAGCCGCTGAAGCTCTTCCTGCGCCTGCCGGAACTGATGAACCGTTACTTCCTGCTGGCGTTTGTTTTCCTCAATGATTTCCCGTTGCTTAACAGCTAGTTCAGCTTGCTCAATAAGCCAAGCAATTTCCTTCTGAGGAATGTATGTCAATTTTTTAAGACGTTCAATTCTCTCTTTCATGTCCGTTCCTCCCCCTCAGGGGAAAGCCCCTGCTATTAGAATTTGTGGCCGATCCTATAATCTAAACGAGCCAGACCGCCCTTAATTGTTTGAATGATTGTTTCTCCGTGTTCTGGGGCATCAAGGACATGTGCAGTGCCCTCGTTCCCATCTAAAATAAGAATCTGTATTTTGCCCGGCTTAATTGCCTGTTCAATTGTTATATCTTTGCTTAAATTAATTTCTTGTGGTTTGTTCACCTAGCGCGCCCCCTGTGCATGTGCTATGATAGAAGTACCAGTTCATATCAGAGCATCGAGGCCAAGCGCTTCGGTGCTTTTTTGTGTTTAATAGTGATCCGGTTTCCATCCGGCCATTGTGAATGATGGCGATGGTTTCAATTCCTCCCGGTAAACAATCGGATGTTTTTTCAAGTATTCAGCCAGCTGTTCCGGCGTCATCTTCCATTCTTCAACCGGTCCTGGCAGGTAAGGATTGATGCTTTGCTGTTCCACGGTATCTACCTCCTGAATTGATTTTGGGTATTTCCGTGCCGCCGAGCTTCTTGCAATCAGAACCCATTCGGCTGGCGCATGCCTTAAACTGAGAGCAACGTGTCATACAGGCCATGAGCTTATCTTCTTCCTGCACCCACAACGGCCGATCGTCTGCGATTACCACGTTTAACAGTGGACTTTCCCGCCTTTCTTTTGAGTTTTTTCAGCTCGTCCAGCTCGATGAAGCCAAGTGACTTATCAAGAGCCAGCACCTTGAGTGGTTTATCGTAAAGCCGCTCATACAGCTTGCGTTTGATGGCAAATTCCTTTGTTTCTACACCCTTGATGTCAATGATCTCGATGCTGCCGTCCAAGTTATGAACCTCAAAGTCTGCAATATATTCAATCTTCCGAAAAGTTTTGCCGTTCTTTTTGAATGCTTCTTGCAGCAGGAACCGTGGCTGCAGCTTAAAATCTTTGATCTGCTTGCTTACCTTGAGCCATTTCAGCTGCTCATAGTATTTGGCTTCGGCCCGGCTATCGAACGTGATACCGTCCACCTGTGTTTTTCTGGCGCCGTATTTATTTTTCTGCATTTGCTTTCTCCTTAATTTGTTTCCTAATCTCTAGTTCGTTCATGCCGCAATCTACACAATATTCATAGTCGGGCATCATCAAATGATCTTCTCCCGGCATAGTGCAGTAACTCATTTCCATGTGTTTATGTTCACAGGAGTCCTGACGTTTTTTCTGTTCTTCCTCTCTGACAACCGAGCAATATACTCTTTCATGCAACCTAGCCCCATGTTTTGTCATCAGCCGCTTTCCACAATGTTCACACTGATAAAGTGTCTGATTCTCTAACACTTTCATTCTGCCGCCTCCAAAAGCTGAGGATCTTCATAAATGTTGCCAATGACTTCCACATAACCGTTAAAAAGCAAATCGCCCAGACCATTTTCTATTTTTGAAACGTTCCAAAATCCCCATTTAGTTAACCATTCAACTTTTCCTATACCGGTATCAACTCCGCCTAACTCTTCCGCGCCGTTAGTGACTTTCACAATATCTCCCTCATAAATTTCTCGATCGTTCTTGTCCTTAAATCCGGTGTATTGCTGAAAAATTAAGTTTGAGTATTCTTCGTTTATGTCTAAAATGTCACTAGTGTTTCCAATAGGGAATTTGACTTCGCTATCTCCTAAAAAGATGTCGTTTATCAATCTGTCCCACTTCTTATGCCATGCTCTGAATTTAATCTGTCTCATTCTCCTTACCTCCCGTCATTCTCTTCCCATTGCTGAATCTGCTTTTCTTTTGCTGGCGCCGTGATTATTATGGCAGGCAGCAGGATCACCGCTTTAAGCACTGCGCATCAGCTCCATTTGTCTGATCTTTTCCTCAAGCACCCGAATAGCTGGTGTGAGGTCCTTGCCGCTCTTTTGTTCAGCAGGCCCGAACAAATACATTCCTTTGGATCCTATAACGTTCGTTTTCTCACTCAATCCCAATCACCCAATCTATGATTTAATTCCATTCGGTCTCCTTGAATGATCACCGTGTAGTATTTGCACATCTGGTGAATCCGAGAGCCCAACGCCTCGTCAACGTCTAGCAGTTCGTCCGTTGTGAGCTCAGAAGAGATCAACAAAGGCTTATGATTCAGGTAGCGATAATTCACAACTGACTGAATCTGTTCGACTTGCCATTCAGTGGCCCGAGGTTTCTTCACCCGTCCATCTTTGGTATTTGCATACACTGGCTTGAATAAGTCATCAATGAACAGCACATCTGCTTTTCGCATGGCGTTCAGCTTTGTTTCCAGCTGGTCAAAGTCATTTTTCAGATCACTCATGCCCTCAACGTAAGGGAAGTACATGCAGTGAATTGATTTCTTCTTAATGAGGTTGTTCATGATAGCCGTTAACAGATGGGTTTTTCCGCTGCCTGGCTGTCCCAGCAGAGCAATACTGTTGGCACGCTCTCCTTTGATCTTTTCAAAGTCCTTGAAGTATTCGACCGCGCATTCATAGGCATCTTTGATCATTTGGGGCTTGCCATCTAATTTGAAATTGCCGAACAGCAACTTTTCAAATTCCTCAGTAATGCCACTGGCTGCCATGAGCCGCGCTATTTTCTTTCGTTTCACACACTCACATTGCTTGGAATACGTCGTTTTCCATTCCCTGGCCTTATCCGGCGTGCAAACCTTGCCAGAAAGAAAGTCATCTTCCGGCACCATGCTCTCAGGCACTAATAGATCAAGCTGTTTGTCTAAATTCCATTTTGTGTCCTTGTGAACCCGATAAATCACAACGCCGCGATCCTTGCACTCTGAACACTCATACTCAACCTTTTCTTCTGATGCGGCCTGTTCTGTTTCCCAGGAACGCGATCTTGCTTGAAGACCCTTCATCATTGCTTGGAACGCTGTGTCTATGCTGACTGCTTTGTTTATAGCCATACTGTTGTTTCTCCTTTCTCTTTTGGCTGAACGGGTTTGACAGGATCGCCTCAATGTAGTTCAGGCCAACGTTGCTGCCTTTATTTCTGAAAGCCTGCTTCATTGCTTCCATGACCTTCTCTTCGCCGTAATCATCCACCATGTAGCCGATTCTTTGTGCCTCAATGGAGCCGATAGAACGAGCGACCTTATTTTCAAATAGCTCAAAAGCGTTTTTCATTTTGGGATCAACCTCCTGCGTTTCTTTTGGTGCTGGTGCAGGTTCCGGAACAGGCTTTTCAGATGGTTCCTGCTCCGATACAGGCGTTTCAAAAGAGATCAGCCTGTATTGCCCTGCCTTCCTACCCTGCGGCTTATATTCAATTCTCTTAAGATCAATCAACATTTTTCGGTGTTTGATCAACGTGTTTTCGGAAATCTCAATCTTCGCTTGCAAAGTGGTATTGGAAGTAGTGAACCACTCCCGCCACCCAGCTTTATTGTTGATGTGCAAAAGATGAAACCATAATGCTTGAGTTGTAGCAGACAACGGATTCGTTTCTAGCCAATTCATGAAGCCGTTCATTTCTTTCAGGTAGTTCATGGCTCACCTACTTCCTTTCACACAGTGCTGTCATTCCGCTGATGCGGACTAAACGTAAGCCAGGTTCATTTGTCTTTAGATAGCCTTCAACATAAGCACGGAACAGCTGCGCGCGATTTGGTGCCCCTTCTGCCAGCCACTTGTAACAGAAGGGGATACTAACCTTAATCAAATGAGAGGTCATCGTCGCTGATGTCTACAGGCTTGCCGTCAAAAGGATCAGCATCCTGCGCACTTGGTTTTTCCTCGGATGGTTCCGCATCAATGATTTCTGGCTCAGTCATTTCGTCAGTAATGTCAATTCGCTCGCGTTCCTCGTTATCCTCAATGACTGCCTTTTGCATTTCAACGGAGAGAATCCCCCACTTGCTGAGCATGGATTTTAGAACGGTTTTGAGTGCCATCGCATCCCAGTCCTTGCCCCAACCGAAGTCCGACTTGCTAAATTTCTTTTTGTGTTTCTCAACTTGCGCCTTTGTCCAATAGACAGTTTTTCGGAATCCATTTAAAAGTTCAAAATAAGCAGCGTAACCAATAACCGACTCCGATTCCCGCTTTTCAAAATCAATTTCAATTTCCTCGGTCAACGGATTCCACTTTTGCAATTCTCCTTCATGAACCGGTATGCAATTGATAGATTTATATTGGCCAGTCCGCAAAGCAAGCTGAATGTATCCTTTGTAACCAAGCTGAAATTGCGCGCGGCCTTTATACGGAACGATCCAGGCATAACCCAAGTTCTTATCCACTGGCAAATCAAGCGTTGCCGCCACCATAGCCGATGAAATTACACTCATAGGCTCTGCCTTTTGAAGCGTATTTTCACTGTTGTACAGGCTCAAAATTGACGCTGTGAATTGAGACGCTCTTTTTCCCAGAACTTCTTCGAATCGATTCATGACTGCCGGAGAAGAAAGTAGGCCCTTCATCGTTGTTCCCTGCTGTTGTCCTGGGGCACTGTTTTGTTTCTTCTGAATGCTGTTTTTAAGCGTTTGATTTGTAGCCATATTCAGCTAACCTCCTTAATTCCAAAGCGCCTGAATTGCACTTCTTTTGTGACTTTCTCGTATACATCTGGAAACTGCTCTTTTAGTTTCTTGCTGTCGATCCGGTTCGTTGAAACTGACTTCCAGCTAGTTTGATAGTTTCCGATGAAGCCGTATTCTGCTTCTTTCATTTCGTGTTTGATCTGGTTTTCTAATTCCTTTGCCTGCAATGTAAGTTCGTTTATCTGTTCTTTCAGATGCAAATACTGCTGAATGCGTGTTTTATTATCAGATGTGAGATCAACGACTTTGCCGCCTTCTGCCTCGGCATAACGTTGCTTGAGATATTCTTCTGCAGCACTCGAACCGTCAAGAACCGGAGCCTTTCCGCCCAAGACCTTTTCATTCCAAAATTCAATCTCAGCCTGAAAGATCATTGCAATGAGCTCGTCATCGCGCTCAATCTCTTTCCAAACGAATTTATTGCCGCCGATCAGTACAGCAAAATATGCTTTTTTATATTCTGGCCCCAGCACTCCTAGATAGTGTTGAACCTGAACAATATAGCTGTCAGGAATCTCGTCATCTTCCCACTCTTTCAGGTTGTATGCTGAAGTGGTTTTGCACTCCAATATGGCCTTTTCACCAACGATCATTCGGTCAACATTGGCTAATATAAAATCATGTTCTGGATGCTTGAGCATTGCTTTTCTTCGCCTTACTTTTTTACCGCTGCGTATCTCAAACTCTTTTGCAACAATATCTTCAAGAAGTGAACCGAAGTAAGCAGCCTCACTGCCTGATTCGCTCACAGGCACCTGACCTGTTTTGTCCAACCACAATTCAAACGGTGTTTGCCATTTGTTTATTCCTAAAATTACGGAAGCATCAGAACCGCCGATGCCCTTCCGTCGCTCAAGAAGCCATTCGTCCCGACTCATTTCCGCCGTCGAAGCGAAAACCTCTGCTTGCATCAGACCACCCCCACCTTTCTTTTGTATGCTTCCGTTCCAAGCCGCTGCCATTCCCGGTAATGATCCATTGAAGGAAAACTAAACTGAGCTTTTCCGTTTTTGGCGAATACAATTGAACCGCCGACCTGTCTTAAACGTTGCTGATCCTCTGCACGTTCACTGAATGCCACTTTTATTGCTTTAGCCATGTATAAAACCTCCATTGATTTTAATGAGGCATTTTGGTATAATTAAGTAACTATTCAAGTCAAAACGCCTTACCGAGTCCACTTTGCCGAGTGGACTTTTTTATTGCCCATTTATAAACTGGAAACCTAGCTGCTGTTTTAGGTATCGATCAAGATTTTCTCTCAAAATCAAAGTGCCGCAATCAATCACATAATCATCAATTGGTGTTACTTCATCCCCGAAAAAATCCTTTTGCGTTTCCGGCTCAGTCAGCCCGTCATGCCAGTTGTTCAGAATCATTGGGTTCTCGACTTCCATTTTCCTCAGCTCCTTCGTTTGCTTTAGCAAGTTTTGCAAGACTGTCGATCGCATTCTCTAATGAGTAAAATTCCTTATGAAGAATACTCACGGCACCTTTAATCTCTTCCTCTGAATATTTCGCGTTTTGGGCATGTCGCAAGAAGCTCGCCGCTAGCTCAAATTTTCTTAGATTCATCCCAAACACCTACTTATCACTGCCAAATTGATGCCCCGCTGTTGCATTTTCATAGCTGCTTCATACAACCGCCCTTTATTAGCCAGTCGGCTGATATCCTCTGTAAGAACTTTGATGCTTCCAGCAAGGCTGATTGCCTCTTCATAATCACCATCACGTAATGCCTCCGAAAGCATGATAGAAAGCTCTTCCGCAGATTCGATTTTTCTTTTAGCTGACTCTATATCTGTTTTCAAAAACTGATTGGTTTTCATACTAAAACCGCCTGCCTTTCCTCTTGTTTTGACATAGCAACCTGATCCATTAATGCTTTACGTGTCCACCTATCGGCCAGCTCTTGCATGTTTAAGCCGTGACTCCGCACTAATGAATAAATCAACGTTTTATTTGCTGGGATCAAATCAAATATTTGTTTGATGTCTCCCATCGGTATATCATCTGACCTTCCTGGTCGATCATTTGCCAGCCAACGAGCCAGATGTTTTGTCGCTTGCAATGCTTCTTCGAGCTGATGAATCATATTGATAACCGCGCTGCTTGCGCTCTCATTTAATGCCGGATCAATAGGCGCCGCTGCTGTCGGATGAAGCTTAAACAAGAAATGTACGAGATCAATATGTTCATAGGCTCCGCAAGCTTCAAACCACTTGATACACAGATCAGGCGTAAGAGGAAAAATACCGTTTTCGACATTGGAGACATATGATTGATCTCTATTCCCAATCACCTTGCCAATTTGATACTGCGACAATCCTGCCCTTTTGCGTTCCCGCCTGAGAATGCTTGGTAAATTGTCCATATTGTATGGATTGTTCGACATATGTTTGCCCCCTGATATATTTAGTTTTAATTGGTAAAATTTAAGTAATGAAAGAACTAGCTGGCTTGCTGTTTTTTCAGCTTATTGATGATGAAGGCTTGTCCCTTCGGAGTGATGCGCATTGTCAGCCAGGACTTCGGTGTCCCGTTTACTTGGCGCACCCCCTGTGCGATCTCAAAGAAACCTCGCTCGATGTATTCCTGGTATGGCTCATTCTTGTTGGCCATGATCATCTTCCATTCGCGCAGCTTCTGGAACAATCGCTTTTCACCAATCATGATGCCGTTTTTCGAAGCAAGCTTTGCCAGTTCTCTCACAAGCAATGATTTTTCAGCCGCCATGCAACTCTGTGCAAAGTTGACCAATGGTTCCTGAATCTTCACTGTTTGTTCAAGCCGCTGCCGTTCTTCCTCTTCGCTGATCCATCGCTTTGCCCGGCTGACTGGATCTTCGATCATGTAGGACGGTTCATTTAATTGTTGAATGTAATCTTTCATTCTCTTGAACTCGTTGATAAATCTAATTTTCATTTTCATGGCTTCTGGCGTTACATAGGCCATGACAACCAATGTGAATGCATCTTCTGTTAAATTGTATTTGCGATATTCTCGGCCGCGCCCATTCTCATAAGTTGACTCCGCAAAGTTGTGGAGTGAGAATTCCTTTTCGCCGGCTTGTTGAATTTTTTCAATTTGAACTTCGATGTCTCGCAGAACTGTGTCGTGACGTTTTCCGAATACCTCAGCCACTGTCAGGCTGTCTGTCACGGCTTGGTTGCCTTCAATAAAAACAATTTGTTTCATGCTGTTACCTCCTTGCTTGTCCACCAAAAAAAAGGTGAAGCAGAATATTAAGCGTGAAGCCTTAATTCTTTTTTAGAAGTGAAGTACGGCTCAAGAGCTTTACGGAAACACTCTTCTCTGTCCATCGTTCCGTAATATTCTTTGCCCATCTTGATGTTTGTTGTTTTTTTCTTAGTTTGTTTCGCCATGTGATCACCTCACGTCAGTGTATTCGTGTTGGACGGTTGGACTAACCAAGAATTTTGCTTACTTTGTAATCTATCAACCTTTCACTTGTGGTAAAATCTTCTACGTGAAAGGTGGGGAGAATATATGGATTTTAAGAAAATCAGTGACAATGCTTATCTTGAATGGTTTACAGAACACGCTGGTAATCTCAGCATGTACGGTAAGGAAGACTTACCGGAATTCATGAAAGATGAAAAAGATGTTCACTTATTTCTTCAAAAATTCGCTCAAGATATCAGCTTACTAACTGTCAAAAGCTATCATTCTGAGCTTGCTAAGAAACTGAAGGAATACGACATCGACCTTGAATCCTTAGAAATTCCAAACAAGAAATAAGACAAAATTCAACTTGGCCGGGACTGGATTTTTCAATGAAGTTGGCGGCTTCATTGATGGTCCAGTTCGTGGCTGAAGCAATTACTTTTGCTTTGTTCATTTGAATCTAACTCCTTTTATTGGTTCATATTAAGAAATTCTAAATTCACGTTTTAAGTTAATTTCTAATAGTTCTGAGTCGTCAAACTGCACTTTGGCGACTTTAGAACTGAACAACATATCTACATGTTGTTTGATCCGATTCCATTCAGACTGAGACATACCATTCAACAAACCGTTTAATTGATCTAT
This sequence comes from Bacillus sp. 2CMS4F, assembly GCF_023161785.1. Lineage (NCBI taxonomy): Bacteria > Bacillati > Bacillota > Bacilli > Caryophanales > Bacillaceae > Bacillus > Bacillus sp. 2CMS4F. The sequence continues at coordinate 263,628 of NZ_JALNTO010000002.1, read as the reverse complement.
CTTCTTTTGATTCATGTTTTCACTCCTATGCTGTGTGCTTTTTTGAATTACTCAAAACGCGTACCGAATCATCAAAAAAAAGAGTCCAGTTAAAATCAAGAACTTTTGCTATAGCCTTGGCTGTTTGAACCCCCGCATTACGCTCACCTTGTTCAATTGAAGCGTAAGTAGTTCGTGCGATTTTCGCTTTATCAGCAACATCTTTTTGAGTCAATCCTTTGTTTAAACGATGACACTTTAGCCATTCTCGTTGTTTTGATTTAGTGGTCATTCCTTTCACCTCCACTACTCATTTCGTGTCGTTGAATATAATATACTACGCATTTAGAGTATTGTAAACCCCTATACCTAAAAAAAATACTCTTTTCGAGTAATTTAATATACTACGCTTATTGTGTAGTTATAATGTTCTTAGTGCCACAAAATGTGAGAGGCGATAAAATATGAACTTTTCAACCAAAATAAAGAAATTAAGAGAAGAAAAGAAGATGAAGCAACAGGAAGTAGCAGATAAATTAGGTATTGCGCGTACAACCTACGCTTCATATGAACAGGGAAAAAGAGAGCCAGATCATGAGACTCTAATAAAAATTGCTGACTACTATAACGTCACTATTGATTTTCTTTTGAGAGGAGAAAGTCAGGAGACTCAAGATAAAATCTTCAACGAAGAAGCAAGAAGAATTCTTGAAGATCCTGATACTCTGGTAGCTGCTGCTGATGGAAAGATAACAGCTTCAATTTTAGAGGCAGCTCAAAGAATTATTGCTGAGCAATTAAAATCAGGTAGACAACCCGGAGATATTAAAAACGGGAACAAAAAATAATTACATAACATCTCTTTATCTTTATTTATTATTATTGTTTAGTTTAGTTTAATTAATGCTGAACACTTCGCCTCAAAATTTGAGGTAAAACATTCAGTTGAAACCATTTCAACCTCAATTTTTGAGGTGATCCGTGAGGTTATTTCTGCATTCAACCGCAAATTTTGAGGTAAAACATTCAGTATTTTTTAATCAGACGACAGAGAAAAAAAGTAAAAAAATCCTTTATCTAGTCGATACAAAAAGAGAGATAGCACTTCATTATAAAAGGGGAAATTACAATTGAAAAAATGGTTATTAGGTATTGGAGCTCTTACTCTCAGTTTTTCTTTAGCTGCATGTAATTCTGATTCATCAAGCAGTAATGAAAAAGCCTCTTCAAGCAAGACAAGTTCACTTAGTGCTGAGGACCAGTTTAAAAAAGATGCAAAATCATACGCCTATGAAAAAGTAAATAGCGCAGGCATTAAGAAAGGAACAAAAGTTGTTATTGAAGGCGATGTTACTTATGCCGATAAAGTCAATGATGATGGAGAAACAGTTTCTAAAAATGTTGAGTTTACTGTAAGTAAAAATAGCGATGGATCTGAAGTTTTCACAGTAAGCAATAAAAGTGAAGATAAGTTCAAACTAAAAGATACCGTTAAAATTTATGGTACATATGAAGGAAGAGCTGATGGAAGTGCCCTTCCTAAAGTGAAAGCCGTTTACGTTGAAAAAATTGATAAAGAAAAAGAGCAAGCTAAACAAGACGCTGCACTAAAAGAACAGTTTGAAAAAACTGGCGAAGGTGATATTGAAGGATTGGGCCACGTTAAAGATATTGGCGTTGGATATAACGACGAAGTCGGAATTGACGGCAAAGACACTCCTATAAAACCTGTTACTATGGGCAGCATGAAGTTATACATTAATAGTGTCGACGTACTCGAAATTCAACCAGATGATGATGCAAAATCACTTTATTTTAATGATCAAGATAAAGTTCGGGCTATTGTAGTCGATATGAAGGCCGAAAACACTTCTTCTAAAGACGTAACGTTTGACCCTAACCAAGCTGTTATTGTTACAAATACAGGAGAACAGCTGGAATCTGAAATGGGATTAATGGGTGAAGTAGGCGGAGACTTCTTAGGGAAAGTTAAAAAAGAAGGCCAGGCATGGTGGATACTTAAAGATAATTCAAAAGATATCAGTAGCTTGAAAATGATCATTTCTCCTCCAAGTGATGCAAAAACTTATGAGGATTTAGGAAGCGAGAAAAGACTTGATTTTAATATCTTGAGTTTTGAAGAAGCTAAGAAAAAAGACTCAAATTAAGTTGAGCCCCTAAAGGGGGCTTTTCTTTTCGCCAAAAATAGAACATACGTTTGTTCATCTTCAGCGAAATAGGTGATAAGATACAATAAAGCCCATGATAAAAGTCACATCTTTGGTTATTTAAGGGAGGTTTCATCTTTGAGATATACTAACAGCCATTTAGAGGATTGGATTGAACAGTTATACAGAGACATCAATATTACAAAGCCACATGAGATTAATTTTGATAGGATTGCTCAGGCCTTGGACATCTTAATAGTTTACAATCCAGAAACGAGTTTTGCTTTGCGATTCAACGGCATGTATACAATTTCTTTAGATTCGCGAAAGGCACGACAGGAACAGTGGCTGGATTTTGCTCATGAAGTTTGCCACGATTTTAGACACATGAACGATGATAAGATCATGCCCGCTTCATGGAAACGATATTTAGAGTACCAGGCCAATTATTTTGCGTATCACTTTTGTATACCTACTTTCATGCTCCGAGCAATGGACATCCCCCGTAATCAATACGACGCAGCTCAAGTCATTGCCGATGCCTTCAAGGTACCTGAATCATTTGCGATGACCCGCATCAATATGTACTTCAATAAAAAACGACTTATCATATAAAAAAAGAGCCCTTTAGAGGCTCTTAGTTTGCGACCGATATGCATACCATTTGAAATATGGTTTCGAACGGTTTTCTCACTGATAAATAGCTCGCTTGCAATCTCCTTTGTTGTCTTATCTTGAACGAGCAATTCGAACACTTCTCTTTCTCTTTTCGTTAGCAGCGGCTTCGATTGAAATTCTTTCTCCTTCAAGTATTGTAACCCTCCTTGCTAAGGTGAGAGCGAATCTGAAACGAATGGGTTTTGATATAGTCAAGATATCATATGTCAGGAGGGCGCAGGAGGTGACGTTTACAGAAGAATTAGTTTATGGTGTATGGAGAAGCTTTTCTTTCTCCTCATTCGTCCAGCTGACAGCCTTTCCGCTTTCCTTCGACACTTGAACCATGACAACAGCTCCGGTGAAGCAAGGCTCCCCTACGCTGTTTTCTCCGAGGTAATGCAAGGTGAGGGATGAACTGCCGACAGCGCTTGTTTTCACATAAATACGCAAGTCTTCATAAGGCATAACTTGGCGCAGATAATCACATTGCTGACTGGCGACGACTGTCATGGTTTGCTTATGTTGTTTCATCATATTCAGATTTTTAAAATAAGATATCCTCGCTTCTTCAAAATAGATGAAAGGGATTACATTATTCATATGCCCAAACATATCTGTCTCAGAAAATCGTACAGATACTTCATTAAAAAAAGAAAAGGATTCTTTCCATTTTTGAAACGGCATGTCAATGTAAGCAGGAAGCTTCATTTCACTCATCTCCTTATTGTTAAAAAAACCTCTCCCATGCGGAAGAGGTTTTTTCATCTTATACTCTGTCGCTTCCGAAGAAATTGCGGAATGCTTGTAAGTTTGTATCCCTGTTTAAGGCAGCGATAGAAGTGGTAAGCGGAATGCCTTTCGGACAGGATTGAACGCAGTTTTGCGAGTTGCCGCAATCTGCAAGGCCTCCTTCATCCATCAGCGCTTCCAGCCGGTCGGATTTGTTCATGGCTCCTGTCGGATGGGCGTTAAACAGACGGACCTGAGACATCGGAGCAGGCCCCATGAATTTCGATTTGCTGTTTACATTCGGGCAGGCTTCCAGGCAGACACCGCACGTCATGCATTTTGATAATTCATATGCCCACTGGCGGCGTTTTTCCGGCATTCTCGGTCCCGGTCCTAAATCGTACGTGCCGTCGATCGGTATCCACGCTTTTACTTTTTTCAGAGAATTAAACATTCTGCTGCGGTCAACCTGCAGATCACGCACGACCGGGAATGTTTTCATCGGTTTTAAGCGGATCGGCTGTTCAAGCTGGTCAACAAGCGCCGTACAAGACTGGCGGGGCTTTCCGTTTATAACCATTGAACATGCGCCGCATACTTCTTCAAGACAGTTCATATCCCATGTGACAGGAGTTGTCTTTTCACCCTTCACGTTAACCGGATTCCGGCGGATTTCCATTAAAGCGGAAATGACGTTCAGGTTCGGGCGGTATGGTATTTCAAATTCTTCATCGTAAGGCGTGCTGTCGGGTGTATCTTGACGTGTGATAATAAATCGTATGGTCTTTTTCTCACTCATGATTATTTCGCCACCTTCTTCTTCGAGTAATCCCGTTTCCGAGGCGTTATCAGTGATACATCGACATCCTGATACTCAAACTCAGGCGCTTCATACGGGCTTACATGTTTAGCCATTGTTGTTTTGAGCCATTCATCATCATTACGCTCAGGGAAATCCGGTTTATAATGGGCGCCCCTGCTTTCATTACGGTTGTAAGCACCCAGTGTAATCACCCTGGCAAGCTGAAGCATGTTTGAAAGCTGGCGTGTAAACATAGCTCCCTGGTTGCTCCATTTTGTCGTGTCATTGATGTTAATCTTTTTATACCGCTCCATTAACTCCTGAATTTTGTCATCTGTTTTCAACAGCTTGTCGTTATGGCGGACAACCGTCACATTCGCCGTCATCCATTCCCCGAGCTCTCTATGGAGGACGTATGCATTTTCGTTTCCGTCCATATTCATAATCTCAGCCCATTTTTCTTCTTCTTTTTTCACGTGGGCATCGAATATCGATGAAGACAGATCCTCTGCGGAAGATTCTAAGCCGTTTACATATTTCACAGCATTCGGTCCGGCTACCATTCCTCCGTAAATCGCGGAGAGCAGGGAGTTTGCTCCCAAGCGGTTGCCTCCGTGCATGGAGTAATCACATTCTCCAGCGGCAAACAGTCCCGGGATATTTGTCATTTGATCGTAATCTACCCATAAGCCGCCCATTGAATAATGAACCGCAGGGAAGATTTTCATCGGGAGTTTGCGCGGGTCGTCTCCCATGAATTTCTCATAAATCTCAATGATGCCGCCGAGCTTAATATCAAGCTCTTTTGGATCTTTATGAGACAGATCGAGATACACCATGTTCTCGCCATTGATGCCGAGTTTCTGATTCACACACACATCAAATATTTCGCGTGTCGCAATATCACGCGGCACCAAGTTTCCATATGCAGGATATTTTTCCTCAAGGAAATACCACGGCTTACCGTCTTTGTATGTCCACACACGTCCGCCTTCACCGCGCGCCGATTCACTCATCAGCCTTAATTTATCATCCCCCGGTATAGCTGTCGGGTGGATTTGAATGAATTCTCCATTTGCATAATACGCTCCCTGCTGATAAACGATCGATGCAGCAGACCCTGTATTAATCATGGAGTTTGTGGATTTACCGAAAATGATTCCCGGTCCGCCTGTCGCCATAATGACAGCGTCAGAACGGAAGGATTCAATTTGCATGTTTGTCAGGTTTTGCGCGACAATTCCGCGGCAGGTTCTGTCATCATCTAATATAGCGCCAAGGAATTCCCAGCCTTCGTATTTTGTGACCAGACCGGCCACCTCGTATCTGCGCACTTGCTCGTCCAAAGCGTAAAGCAGCTGCTGGCCAGTCGTCGCACCTGCATAAGCTGTTCTGTGGTGCTGTGTACCCCCAAATCGGCGGAAATCAAGCAGCCCCTCAGGCGTCCGGTTAAACATGACGCCCATCCGGTCTAATAAGTGGATAATTGATGGCGCCGCTTCACACATCGCCTTAACCGGCGGCTGATTGGCAAGAAAGTCTCCCCCGTATACAGTATCGTCAAAATGTTCCCACGGAGAGTCGCCTTCCCCTTTTGTATTGACTGCTCCGTTGATGCCGCCTTGGGCACAAACCGAATGAGAACGTTTCACAGGAACGATGGAAAACAGCTTAACCGCCATTCCTGATTCCGCTGCTTTGATTGTCGCCATGAGGCCGGCAAGACCCCCGCCGACTACAATAATGCTTGTTTGACTCATGATAGCCCCTCTCCCTCTAGTAATCTAGTACTCTTATACAAATGCAAAAATCGCTTTTAAGCCTACGTATGACAGTGCAACAAAGATAATCAGCGTAACGTACGTCCAAATTCTTTGAGAACGTGGCGTTACAGTGATGCCCCACGTGACAGCAAAAGACCATAAACCGTTCGAGAAGTGGAAAATTGTCGATAAAACACCTACAATGTAAAAGCCCAGCATAGCCGGCGAGCTCAAGATATTCGCCATCATGTCGAAATTAACCTCAGCGCCCATCTGTGCAGCAATGCGGGTTTCCCACACATGCCAGCTCACAAAAATGAGAGTGATGATACCGGTTACACGCTGCAGGACGAAGAGCCAGTTTCGCATATAGCTATATTGTCCCGCGTTATTTTTCGCAGTAAACGCTATGTACACACCATAAACTGCATGATAAATTAAAGGTAAGAAGATAATAAAGATTTCCAGAGCATACCTGAAAGGCAGACTATCCATAAAATGAGCAGCATTATTGAATGCTTCCGCGCCCCTTGCGGCAAACTGGTTGACGACTAAATGCTGAATCAAAAAGATGCCGACCGGTATGACGCCAAGCAAGGAATGCAATCTTCGAAAATAAAACTCTCTGTTCCCAGACATTACTTTACCCCCTGTTTGATAAGTGCGAAATGTGCTAAATCTCTTCCCCCACTTCTTTCAATTGTAAGCACTTTATTAAGATTTATTGACAATTTCATTTTACTCCTACCACAAAAGGGCGTCAAGAAAACGCGTACATAAATTCTAATTTTCCGAATTGATTAGTTGATTCAAAAATTTTATTTTATCAATATATAATTCTTTCTTAATTTTTCATGAGAAATACAGGATCATTCTGTAATCCTCCCCCCTGTTTGGGCTATAATATACGAAGGAGAGAGGGGAGACAGATATGAAGTCTAAATATGAAGCATCTATACACAATTTAAAAGAAATTGAAATGAACGCCTATGCCTATGAACTGATACGAGAGATTGTTCTCCCAGACATGCTTGGCCAAGATTACTCTTCCATGATGTATTGGGCAGGGAAACATCTCGCCCGTAAGTTTCCTCTTGAATCATGGGAGGAATTTCCGGCTTTCTTTGAAGAAGCAGGCTGGGGAACCCTCACAAACGTTAGCGCAAAAAAACAGGAACTGGAATTCGAGCTCGAAGGGCAGGTTATTTCCAATCGGCTTAAATATCAGAAAGAACCGTGCTTTCAGCTGGAAGCTGGCTTCATCGCCGAGCAAATTCAATTGATGAATGATCAGATTGCCGAATCATATGAACAAGTAAAAAAGAGAGCCGATAAAGTGGTACTGACTGTCAAATGGGATATGAAAGACCCGGTGTAATGAAAAAGGCGGTGACTGCATGAGTCCCGCCTTTTTGGTTGTCATTACACAGCTGAAGGGTGTTTCGAGAGCTCGAATGCATCGTGCAGTGCTTCCACCGCTTTTACCATGTCATTTTCGCTCACTACTGTTGAAACTTTGATTTCAGATGTGCTGACCATTTTGATTAATATGTTTTTTTCCGCCAGTACAGCAAACATTTCAGCCGCTACACCAGGGTTTGATACCATGCCTGATCCGACAATGGATACTTTGGCCAATTTGCTTTCTGTCTCGATTTTTTCGAATTCCAGCGCATCTTTGTACTCTTCAAGTACGGCAACAGTCTGGTCCGCGTCTTCGGATTTAACAGAGAAGGAAATTCCGGTCTCATGGTCTCCCGCCTGCGTTTGGATAATGATATCCACGTTAATGTTTCTTCTTGCAAGAGTTGTAAAAATAGTAGACAAAGTGGTCAGGCCGCTTGTCAGCCCGTAGATGGTTACCCTTGTGATTTGATCTTCGAACGCGATGCCTCTGACGATAAGATTCTGCTCCATGGATGATTCCTCCTCAATTAATGTTCCCGCTTCTGTTTCTGTACTTGAACGCACTTCTAATGGCACTTGGTAATTTTTCGCGAATTCAACCGCTCTCGGATGAAGAACACCCGCGCCTAAGTTGGCAAGCTCCAGCATTTCATCGTAAGAGATGCCGGCAAGCTTTCTCGCTGATTTCACATAGCGCGGATCGGTTGTAAACACGCCGGGCACGTCCGTATAAATATCACATTTATCCGCTTTTAATGCGGCAGCCAAAGCCACTGCTGTTGTGTCTGAACCGCCTCTGCCCAATGTCGTGATTTCACTGTCGTCTGTCATGCCTTGAAACCCTGCCACAACAATGACTTTTCCTTCCTGAAGCTGGCCTTCTAACACGGATGTGTTCATATCCGTAATTCTGGCGTTGCCATGGACGGCCTCCGTGCGGATCCCCGCCTGCCATCCTGTATAGGAAACGGCGTCATAGCCTTTTTCCTGCAGCGCCATGGAAAGCAAGGAAATGGTGACCTGCTCGCCTGTTGCCAGCAGCATATCCATTTCACGTTTGCTCGGCTGATCAGTGATGTCTTTTGCAAGGCTGACCAATGCGTCAGTGGATTTCCCCATAGCTGATACGACAACAACGACTTGATGGCCTTTCTGTTTTTCCGCAATGACGCGATTTGCTGCATTTTGAATTTTTTCGACTGAGCCGACGGAAGTACCTCCGAATTTTTGTACAATGAGACCCATGTATAACCACCCTTTACATTTTGGTTCGTGCGGGTGAGGAGAAAGAGCGCTTTGTCCACAATAAAAAAAGCAATGAGAGGAATTGCTCTCATTGCTTATCAATTAATCATCACGATGATTATGAACAACGAGATAGCCCTCCAAGAAAATGATTTCTTGACAGCCTTACATTTATTCAATGCACGGCCAGCAAATAATACCGATGGGGTTTTATTTACTTCGGCGACGCTCCCCTTTCAGCCTTTTTCTCAGAATCCATCTTTCTCCAAAGGCTTACTCTTGAAGTTCGCACCTCTATCTTCACCATATTACACGATCTAATTATGAAATTAGTTCACATTTTATCAGAATTTTTTCAAAAGGACAACATTATTTTTGCAATTTATCATAAAGCAGCTGTGCCGCCGCTGCGGGTACACCCGCTTTTTTGATGTCCTCGAGGCTTGCTTCCTTCATTTTTTTGACGGAACCGAAATGCTTTAACAGCATTTTCTTTCTTTTTTCTCCAATTCCGGGTATATCGTCTAGCACAGACTGGAACGCGCTTTTCCCGCGGATTTGCCTGTGGAAGCTGATCGCAAACCGGTGCACCTCATCCTGAATTCGCTGAAGCAGGTAAAATTCCTGGCTGTTTCGTTCAAGATAAACCGTCTCCAGCGGATCGCCGATTAATAAATTGGAGGTTCTGTGTTTATCATCCTTCGCCAAGCCGGCAATCGGGATATCCAAGCCCAGTTCGTTTTCTATGACGTCACGGGCCGCGTTGATCTGGCCTTTCCCTCCGTCTATAATGATCAGGTCAGGGAGCGGCAGGTTTTCACGAAGCACTCTCGTATATCTTCGTCTGACAACCTCTCTCATTGAGCCGTAATCATCAGGCCCTGTGACAGTTTTGATTTTGTATTTGCGGTATTCCTTTTTGTATGGTTTGCCGTCGATGAAGACAATCATCGCCGAAACCGGGTTTGTCCCTTGTATATTCGAGTTATCGAACGCTTCGATTCTGTGCGGGGTATAAATATTTAAGGCGTCACCAAGTTTCTGCACAGCACCGATTGAACGCTCCTCGTCACGTTCGATTAAAGAGAATTTTTCTTTAAGCGCGATTTTTGCGTTTTTATGTGCCAGCATAAGCAATTCTTTCTTCGACCCTTTTTTCGGCTGATGGACGTTTGTTTCCAGCAGCTGCTCAATCATCGATTGATCGACGCTGTCCGGCACTAAAATCTCCTTCGGCAGAAAATGGTTGTTTTTTGAATAAAACTGACCGATGAAGGTAAGGAACTCTTCATCTGCTTCCTGATAAAGCGGAAACATACTGACGTCACGTTCGATGAGCTTTCCTTGCCGTACGAAAAAGACCTGTACGCACATCCAGCCTTTATCATAAGCGTAAGCGAATACGTCACGGTCGACTAAGTCGTTCATCGTCATTTTCTGTTTTTCCATCGTTGATTCGATATGGGCAATTTGGTCACGAAGCTCCTTCGCCCGTTCAAATTCAAGGTTTTCAGCCGCCTCAAGCATTTTCTCTTCTAGCTCTTTTTTAACGTCGTTATAGCCGCCCTTTAAGAAACGGGTAATATTCTCAACCAGCTCTCTGTTTGTCTCTTCAGAAATGTCCTTTACACAAGGAGCAAGACATTGTCCGAGGTGATAATAAAGACACACTCTGTCGGGGAGCTTTGAGCATTTTCTGAGAGGGTAGAGACGGTCGAGCAGCTTTTTCGTCTCCCTTGCGGCCTGCACATTCGGATACGGTCCGAAATAGCGCCCTTTGTCTTTTTTGACATTGCGGGTGACAATCAGCCTTGGGTGGCGTTCATGAGTGAGTTTTATAAAAGGATAGGTTTTATCGTCTTTCAGCATGACGTTATATTTCGGATCATGCTTTTTGATCAAGTTCATTTCTAAAATTAGCGCTTCAAGATTGGAGGACGTCACGATATATTCAAAATCCTCGATTTCCGTCACAAGCCTCTGTGTTTTTGCGTCATGGGACCCGGTAAAGTAGGAGCGCACTCTGTTTTTCAGCACTTTTGCTTTTCCTACGTAGATCACTGTCTGCTGACGGTCCTTCATTAAATAACACCCGGGCTGATCGGGAAGGAGGGCGAGTTTTTCTTTCAGTTGTTTGTTCATATGTTACCCTTCCTTATAGTTAGTCCTTTGTTTCCAGTTTAACACGAACAGGTGTTTTTCTCCATGGTTCACGATTGGCGAATAAAAAAAGCGATCCCTCAATTGGAATCGCTCTGGCATGTAAGCAGCCGAAAATTAAAGATGTTTGTTTACAAGCTCTTGAAGCGCTTCTTTCGGTTTGAAGCCTACAGATGTTTCAACAACTTCTCCATCTTTTAAGACAAGAAGTGTCGGGATGCTCATAACGCCGTATTTGCCTGCTGTTTCTTGGTTCTCATCTACATCGATTTTTACGATTTTCAGTTTGTCGCCCATTTCTTGATCCAATTCTTCAAGAACAGGTGCAATCATTTTACAAGGTCCGCACCAAGGAGCCCAGAAATCAGCAAGTACGACGCCTTCGCTTGTTTCAGCTGAGAAAGATTGATCAGTTGCTTTTACGATAGCCATTATTGAATTCCTCCAATTGTGAAATGATGATTTTTAGTATAGCATCTCCCATTCGTTCACGCTATTTAAATGCTTATAAATTATTTTTTCCTGATCACAATCGGTTTACTCATAGAATGGGGCATTAAAACACGAATCTGATAATCGCTCCGATCACCACGATTGCGCCGATGATCATTAAAATTGTACGAAGCATAGGACAACATCCCTTCTATAACCGTCATATACTTTACCATGCCCTTTTGGAGCTGTTTCAAAACAAAAAAGAGCGCTGTCCTCTAGTGGATCGGCGCTCCTTTTTTTGGTTAAGAATCAGTCCGTAATGTGAGTAAGACAACTGCCATTGGCGGCAGCTTTGCTTTCAATTTGTTTTTATTTACAGAATAACGGCTGAACGATTCAGGTTTTACGTGCTCCGGATCATCAAACGTGTTATGGGCGTTCATCTTTTCAGCAGTCAGGATAACGCCGGAATGATCCACAGCCTTGTCAAGACCTCTCAGCTCGATCTCCACCTCTGCTTTATTTTGATGATCAATGTTACAGATGCTGACGTTTATATCGCCCTCAGCATTTCTTGATGCTGACACACTGATTTGAGGCAGCGTTTCTCCCTTCCATTCATAGTCAGCGGACGTTGTTTCAGTATCTAAAAGAGAGGCATCCTGATGTACCTTAAACATGTCAAATACATGGTATGTCGGCGTTAATAGCATCCGTTCTCCCTCAGTCAGAATCATAGCTTGAAGAACGTTTACCGTCTGCGCGATGTTGGTCATTTGCACCCGGCGGCAATGCTGATGGAAAATGTGAAAGTGAGAAGCTGCGACCAGCGCGTCACGAATCGTGTTTTGCTGATATAAAAAGCCTGGGTTCGTTCCTGGCTCAGGGTCAAACCATGTGCCCCATTCGTCAATAATCAGTCCGACCCGCTGTTCCGGATCATACCGGTCCATAATTGTGCCGTGTTTTTCAATCAATTCATCAATGTATTTGGCCTTTTTCATCGTGATGAACCATTCGTCCTCTGTAAATTCTGTGGCCGATCCTTTGCCCTTCCAGAAATCTCCCGGAATCGTGTAGTAATGAAGGCTTAGCCCATCCATCAGGCCAGCGGCTTTTTTCATGAGCACGTCCGTCCAATGAAAATCATCGACGTTTGCACCGCCGGCAATCTTATAAATTTCATTGCCGCTGTAATTGCGGACATAAGTTTGAAAACGGCGGTATAGATCGGCATAGTACTCAGGGTGCATGTTGCCGCCGCAGCCCCAATTTTCATTGCCCACTCCAAAATATTTCAGCTTCCAAGGCTCTTCTTTTCCGTTTTGTTTTCTCCAATCCGACATGGGCGTGCCTTCTTTAAAGGTCATATATTCGATCCATTCCGCCATTTCCTGAACTGTGCCGCTTCCTACATTGCCGCAAATGTAAGGTTCGCACTCAAGCAGCTCGCACAGCATCATAAATTCATGTGTCCCGAATTCATTCGATTCAACTGTGCCGCCCCAGTGAGTGTTGAGCATCGTCTTGCGGTCACCCACACCATTAGCCCAATGATATTCATCCGCAAAGCAGCCACCCGGCCACCGGAGGACAGGAATACGCAGCTGTTTCAGCGCTTCTAACACATCTTTTCTTATACCGTTTATATGAGGAATGCTTGATTCCGTTCCGACCCAAATCCCTTCATAAATCCCTCTTCCTAAATGCTCAGCAAAATGACCGTATATATTTTTGTTGATCGTTCCTTTTACAATATCCGTTTGAATCACTGCTGTATGTTCAGACATGCTTGATCATTCCTTTCATACAAATATGAAAAGCACCACAGTCAAATATAGGATCTGTGTTTTGTCTGAGGAGCCAGCATGAATGTAAGCGCTTTTAAAGTAACCTTATTATATATGTCCGTACATGTCAACGACTTTTTTTATTACTGATTATTTGTACGTATGTATTCAAAAACCCCGAACTTTTGCAGTCCGGGGCTTCCCTTTATGAGTGAATATTCAGCTGTTTGAATTCTTCAGTCAGTAATGGGACGACTTCAAATAAATCTCCTACAATACCGTAATCAGCTATTTTAAAAATATCGGCTTCAGGATCTTTATTGATGGCGACAATTACCTTGCTGTTGGACATACCCGCCAAATGCTGAATGGCACCGGAAATTCCGCAGGCGATATACAAATCGGGAGTGACAACTTTTCCGGTCTGTCCGATTTGAAGAGCATAGTCACAATAATCAGCGTCACACGCCCCGCGTGAAGCGCCGACTGCTGCGCCCAGCACCTCGGCAAGCTCCTGCAGCGGCTGAAAGCCTTCCTTGCTTTTTACTCCGCGGCCGCCCGCAACAATGATTTTCGCTTCAGAGAGATCAACGCCGTCCGCTGTTTTTTTGACGATCTCTTGTATGACGGTACGGAGATCCGTAAGGGAAACTTCGATGCTTTCAATGCTGCCTGCCCGGCTGGCGTCTTTTTCTAAGGCTTGAATGTTGTTTGGACGAATCGTCACAAGCGTCATCGGATCCGTTGAAATGACACGTTCAAATGCCTTCCCTGAGTAAATCGGTCTTGTGAAAACAACGTTCTCTCCGGTAACGCTTACATCTGTAGCGTCAGAAATCAATCCCGTTTGGAGCCGGGCTGCAAGCTTCGGTGACAGATCCTTCCCCATTGCAGTGTGTCCGCATACGACCGCATCAGGTTTCTCCTTTTCAATAATGGTTCGCATCACTTGGCTGTATCCGTCTGCCGTATATGCCTTGAGCTTTGGGTCCTCAGCTGTGAGAACTTTGTCTGCACCGTAGTGGATAAGCTCCTCTGCATGCTGTGATACGTTTTCTCCTATAAGAACACCGATCACTTCTCCATCACCTGAAATGGTTCTTCCAGCGGAGATCGCTTCAAAGGTGACATTTCGCAGTTCTCCGTCACGAATTTCTCCGAGTACGATCACTTTTTTTCCCATCCTAACATCCCCCCTGTTTCTTTGAATGTGCAAGCGCTAAATGACTTTCGCCTCGCTGCGGAGCAATGATACGAGCTCTTTTGCCTGTTCGGCAGACTCACCCTGCAGAAGCTTCCCGGCTTCTTTTTTCGGCGGCAGAAAACGTTCAATTGTTTTCATTTTTGGTTCAGCATCTTCTTCATCCAAGTCCAGATCATCCAGCTCAAGCTCTTCAAGCGGTTTTTTCTTGGCTTTCATGATTCCCGGAAGCGATGGGTAGCGCGGTTCATTTAAGCCTTGCTGAGCTGTGACCAGCAAAGGAAGAGTCGTTTTGATTTTTTCAACATCCCCTTCAACGTCCCTTTCCGCTTCTGCGTCACTTCCATTGATGTCGAGTTTGGTGATCGTCGTGATGCACGGAATGTCCAAAAGCTCTGCCAGGCGAGGCGCCACTTGTCCTGAGCCTCCATCGATCGCGACATTTCCGCCGAGAATAAGGTCAAACTCCTGTTCCTTCATATAGTGGTATAAAACTTGAGAAATGGAATACTGGTCGGGTTCTTCGAGATCATCTTCTATGTTGATTAAAACGGCTTGGTCACACCCCATGGCAAGCGCTGTACGCAGCTCCTTTTCCGCTTCTTCGCCGCCGACAGTAACAACGGTGATGGTGCCGCCGTGTTTTTCCTTCAGCTGAATGGCTTCTTCAATCGCGTACTCATCGTACGGATTGATAATCCATTCAGCCCCGTCATCCTGAATCTTTCCTGCGTCAATGACGATTTTTTCTTCTGTGTCAAACGTCCGTTTCATCAGTACAAATAGATTCATGATCATATCCCCTTTTATTCGCCTTTGAACTGAGGCTTTCTTTTTTCGAGAAATGCCTGAATGCCTTCCTTGGCGTCCTCCGACTCAAACGCTTCTCCAAACCGCTTTGCTTCAAGCTTTAAGCTGCCTTCATAGGAATACACCTTGTTTGTATAGAGAAGCTCAAGCAGAGACGCCAGCGTTTGCGGACTTTTTTCTGCAAATTTGCCAGCAAGCGTTTTCGCTTTTTCAAGCACTTCTGCTTCATCTTTTGCTCCGATTGTCACAAGTCCGAGGTCAAGCGCTTCTTTCCCCGATATCGGTTCTCCTGATCCAATGAGCTCCAATGCTTTTGCTGTACCAACGTATCGCGGGAGCCGCTGTGTACCTGCAAAACCGGGAATAATGCCGAGGTTAAGCTCAGGAAGCCCCAGCTTGGCATCTTCTGCCGCAATTCTGATATGGCAGGCCATTGCAAGCTCCAGCCCGCCGCCGAGGGCAGCTCCGTGAATCGCTGCGATAACCGGTTTTGGAAAGCTCTCCATTCTCTCCATCAGCTGCTGGCCGCGTTCAGCCAGCATTGAGGAATCCTCACTGTTTCTCAGTGATGTAAATTCTTTAATATCAGCGCCTGCGGAGAAGAACCTTCCTTCCCCGTGTATAACAATGCACCGCACGCCGGCATCTGTCTCACACTGATCAAGACAGGAGGACAGCTCTTCTAATATCCGGCTGGAAAGCGCGTTTGCCGGCGGATTGTGAATCGTCATAACTGCAACAAATTGATCAACTGCGAGTGATATTGCATTCATAGGACAGAACTCCTTTACTTATTGTGAATTCCGGATACCAGTAATTCTAAAACACTGTCTGACAAAGCAGCCAGATCGTACTTTTGATCATTCATCACCCAGGTCGTCACGGTTTCGTCAATCGTTCCAAAAATCATTTGCCGGGCGAGGCGGACATCGAGGCCTTCTTTTAACTCGCCTGATTGTATTCCTTCCGTCAGAATGCCGTCTAAAATATTTAAGTAGCCTTTTAATATTTCATTAATTTTCTGCCGCAGCTCCAAATTGGATTGGCGGAGCTCAAGCTGAGTGACAATGGCAAGGTTATGGTCGCCCGCCAAAAGTGAGAAATGTTTTGAAATCACGAGCGCCAATTTCTCTTTTGCTGTTGCCTTTTCTTTTATGTCCTCTTCCATCCGCTCAATGAATTGGCCCATTTTTTCTTTAAACAGAGAAATTAAAATGTCTTCTTTATTTTTAAAATAAAGATAGATGGTGCCGTCCGCTACTCCGGCTTGTTTGGCGATTTTAGATACCTGTGACTGGTGGTAGCCGTTTTCCGCAATTACTTCAACTGCTGCATCAATAATCTGCATATACTTTGGCCGTTTTTGCTTCAATTTTCATCGTTCCTTCCTATAGAAATGAATGACTATTCATTCATAATTTTATGATAAGAAGGATTTTCCGGTTTGTCAAGTTTATTCATAAATGTTCTCTTTTTCTTGCTCTAATTTGTTACTTGATATGATGATTTTCGGTTTCTTCTTCAAGTAAACGCCTTCTTAAAATTTTCCCAACCGCTGTTTTCGGAAGCTCTTTTCTGAATTCATAGGCTTTCGGCACTTTATAGGGTGCGAGACGGGCTCTGGCGAAAGCATCCAGTTCTGCTGCGTCGGCTTGTGCGCCTTTCTTTAACACGACAAACGCTTTTACCGTTTCCCCTCTGTACGAATCAGGCACGCCTGCAACGACAATTTCCTGAATCGCTTCATGTTCGTACAGCGCTTCTTCAACTTCACGCGGGTAAATATTATAGCCGCCTGCGATAATGATGTCCTTCTTCCTGTCGGCAATATAGAAAAATCCATCTTCATCCATATAGCCCATGTCTCCGGTGAAGAGCCATCCGTCCTTTAAGACAGCAGCCGTTTCCTCCGGCTTGTTCCAGTACCCCTTCATGACCTGCGGGCCTTTTACGACGATCTCACCATGCTCATACGGGGCGGCAAAATGGCCAGTCTCGTCAGAGTAAATGGCTGCGTCTGTATTAGGCCAGGGACAGCCGATACTGCCGGGTTTGTTTTTTCCCCAGATAAAATTAGCGTGTGTCACCGGAGATGCCTCGGATAAACCATATCCCTCCACAAGCTTTCCGCCAGTCACCTTTTCAAATTGCTGCTTCACCTCGACAGGGAGAGCGGCTGAGCCGCTGAGGCAGCTTTTGATGGATGACAGATCGTATTGCTGTAATTGGGGATGATGCAAGAGGCCAATGTAAATCGTCGGCGCGCCGGGAAACAGTGTCGGTTTTTGTTTATCGATGAGTTTGAGCGTGTGCAGTGGATCGAACTTGGGAAGCAGGATCATTTCAAATCCTAGTTTAATCGAATAATTCATCACTGCTGTCAGCCCATAGACGTGAAAAAATGGGACAATGCCAAGCACTTTTTCATCGCCTTCCTTTACGTTGTACATCCAAGCCGCACACATTTCGGTATTGGCTAAAATATTTCTGTGCGTGAGCATGACTCCTTTGGGCGCTCCTGTCGTACCTCCGGTGTATTGCAGAACGGCGATATCATGTTCAGGGTCAATGTCCGGAATTGTGATCAGCTCTGTTTTTTCCCGCTTCATGCTCGAAGCAAAGGTATGAATATTGTCGTTTTCATCATAGTCAATGTGCACTTTTTGTTTTTGCGTAAGCGGATAGAGAATATTTTTTGGAAACGGCAAATAGTCTTTTATACTCGTCACCACTATCTGATCTACGATTGATAACGTTTTCATTTTTATTGCCTTCGGGAAAAGCAAATCTAAGGTGATGATCACCCTGGCCTCTGCGTCTCTCAGCTGATATTCGAGCTCATGCTCAGTGTAGAGCGGGTTTGTCTGCACCACGATACCGCCGGCAAACAGCACCCCGTAATAAGAAATGATGGATTGCGGACAGTTGGGCAGCATGACAGCCACTCTGTCTCCTTTTTGCAGGCCATTTTCCTGCAGAAAAGCTGCGAGTTTAAGAGCATCGGTCAAAATGTCATGAAAGGTGAGTTTTTTTCCGAAAAAAGATACGGCTGTTTTGTCAGGGAATCGTGCGGCGGAGTCTGTCAGGATGGATTGCAGGGTTTGGTTCGGCAACGGAAGCTCATGCGGGATATCGTCGGGATACTCGGCAAGCCACGGCTTTTGAGACTGCATAAAACCTCCCCTTTCGATTTTAGAGTTCACCCTATTATTATAGCAGATGGACGGCAAAAAAAAGAAAAAGAAAGGAAAATCTTTCTTTTTCTCATCATACGAACAGATATATAAGACCAATCAACAAAAAGATTCCCGCCGTGGCGAGCAGTATTTTTGCAAGCTTTTCCATCTATTCTCCGTCCCCTTATATTCCGGCTGCCACAACAAATGAGAGCCCGACAGAAATGACAAATGAAATAAAGCCGACAGCCCGGTTATCATTTTCAATTTCTTGATCAATTTTAAACCGCGGTGTCAAAAACTCAAAAATGAAGTAGCTGATCAAAAGCATAACAAACCCGTACACACCCCAGCCGATCATTTGCAGCAGAGAATTGTGCTGAGAGATGGAGTGCTGGAACACATTTGCTATTCCTAAAATTTTCCCGCCTGTAGCCATTGCCACAGCGAGATTTCCATTTTGAATCTCTTCCCAGTTTTTATAAGCTGTCACCAGCTCAAACACAGTCAAAAAGAGGACGAGGCAGAGAACCGCGACACTGTAATACGCCGCGATTTCCACAAGCTCGTTTTCCCAAAAATCACTCATGGCCATACTCCCTTTTATTTTAATTCAACAATTGTAACGCCTGATCCTCCCTCAGCAGCTTCACCGAAACGGGAGTTTTTAACGCTGCGATGATTTTTCAGGAGATCCTGCACGCCTTTTCTTAAAGCGCCGGTACCTTTGCCGTGGATAATGGATACCCTTGGATATCCCGCTAACACCGCGTCATCCAAGTATTTTTCAACACGGCTGAGGGCATTTTCATAGCGCTCGCCGCGAAGATCAAGTTCAAGCGATACGTGGTAATCTTTGCCCTTAACCGCCGTAATGAGTTTTTCTTTTTTTGGTTCCGGAGCCGATTTGATAAATTCCAAGTCTTTTTCTTTCACTTTCATTTTTAAAATGCCGATTTGAACATTCCATTCATTGCCGCCGGTTTTTTCAAGCAATGTTCCTTTCTGCCCGAAAGTAAGGACTTTTACTTCATCCCCCGGCTTCAAGACGCGTTTTTGCGTTTTCGGTTTTTCCGGTTTTTTGGACTTTTCAAAGGTCGGCATCGCGCCTTCTAACCGTTTCTTCGCGTTAATCAGCTCGTGATCCTTGAAGGATTTGTGTTCTTCTTTAATCGAGCGTAATTCGTGAATGATGTCTTCAGCTTCTTTTGTGGCCGCTTTAACTTTTTCAGCCGCCTGCTGTTCGGCCTCTTCCATCAATTTGTCTTTTTTGCTGTTGAGTTCAATGATTTGCTGCTGCAGCTCTTTATGCAGCTTTTCGGCTTCTTTTCTGAACGCCTCTGTTTCAGAAAGCTCTTCTTCCGCCCGTTTTTTGCTTCGTTCAAGAGACGCAATCATCGTATCGACCTCATTATGCTCGGCCGTCATTTCTGATTTCGCCTGCCCGATAATATGGTCCGGAAGCCCGAGCCGTTTAGAAATTTCAAAGGCGTTGCTTCGTCCCGGTACACCAATTAAGAGCTTATAGGTTGGTGAAAGTGTCTCAATGTCAAATTCGACACTGGCGTTCATGACGCCTTCTCTGTTATAGCCATACGCCTTTAACTCCGGATAATGCGTCGTCGCTAATACTCTGGCATTGGTGCGGTGGACTTCATCCAAGATGCTCATGGCGAGTGCCGCGCCTTCTTGCGGGTCTGTACCCGCTCCCAGTTCATCAAAGAGCACAAGGCTGTTTTCGTTGACTTGTTTTAAAATGCCGACAATGTTCACCATATGGGAAGAAAATGTACTTAAGCTTTGCTCGATCGACTGTTCATCGCCGATATCAGCGAACACATGCTCAAATACAGCGGCTTCCGATCCTTCATCTGCCGGAATATGAAGACCCGATTGCGCCATTAAGGTCAACAGCCCCAGTGTTTTTAATGTAACTGTTTTCCCCCCGGTATTCGGTCCTGTAATCACGATCGTTGAAAAATCGCCGCCCAGCTCGATGTCATTGGCGACCACCTGATCAGACGGAAGCAATGGATGGCGCGCTTTTTTCAGACGGACAAATCCGCTGTCATTCATGGTCGGTTTTGTAGCTTTGACCGCTTTTGCGTATTTCGCTTTTGCAAAAATGAAGTCAAGCGTCTGCAGGACTTGCAAATCTTGAAAAAGCTCCTCTGTGTGCTCCGCCGTATGCTCTGTCAGCACGCGTAAAATCCGTTCAATTTCTTGCTTTTCTTTCACTTTCGCCTGCTGAAGCGAGTTGTTCATATCTACAATCGCCTGCGGTTCAATGAACAGAGTCGCGCCAGAAGAAGAGGTGTCATGCACAATGCCTCCGTAGCTTGATCTGTACTCTTGTTTGACCGGGATAACAAAGCGGTCATTTCGGATTGTAACAATCGTATCAGACAGCATTTTCGAAGCGGAGGAGGAACGCAGAATCGACTCTAACCGGTCTCTGATTCTCGATTCGAGCGTTCTGAGCTGCGTGCGGATTCCTCTTAACGTTTCTGACGCGTGATCAAGCACTTCGCCGTGATCATCTATGCAGGAATTAATTTCTCGTTCTAAATCGGGCAGTGTCATGAGCTGTTCAGTATATTGCTGCATCAGCGGAATATCGACTCCGTCTTCAGCCATTTGTCCGAGAAAGTGTTTCATTTGTTTGACTGCGTAAAGCAGTCCTGATATTTCAGTGAATTCCGAGGGACTGAGAACGCTGCCGATTTCCGCCCGTCTTAATGCCCCTCTGATATCGGTAAGGCCGCCAAACGGTGCCTGGCCTCGCAGCCGGATGATCGCAGAGGCTTCATCTACCTCATCCAGCTGTTTTTTGATTTCGTCAATCGAAGCAGAAGGCTTTAGCTGGAGAAGCATTTCTTTTCCGAGCGATGAAGCGGCGTGCTCGATTACCTGTTCTTTCACTTTATGGAATTCAAGAGATGATAATACTTTTTGCTGCACGGTTGTGTGAGCCTCCTTACTTAATCGTTGCGCTTCAGGAATGCCTGTACGTCTTCAAGCGACCGGGCATTCAGGACGTTTTTCGTTTCCGTCCAGCCTTTGCGCGCGGCAGTGACGCCGGTTTTCATATCGTTTAACATCTCGATGTTATGGGCATCGGTATTAATGACCAATGTAACCCCTTGTTCATTTGCTTTGATTAAATGCTCTGTCCGCAGGTCGAGACGCGCAGGGTTAGAGTTGAGTTCAAGCGCCGTATTTGTTTTCTTCGCGAGCTCAATCAAATTGTCGATATCGATTTCGTAACCGGCACGTCTGCCGATGAGGCGTCCGGTCGGATGGGCGATAATGTCAACATGCTTGTTGGTCAGTGCCGTCTCAAGCCGCTTCATAATGACGTGCTCCGGCTGATTAAAGCTTGAATGGATGGATGCAATGACCAGATCCATTTCCGCCAGCACATCGTCATCATAATCAAGTGTGCCGTCAGGAAGAATATCCATCTCAACGCCTTTAAAAATACGGAAGTTCTCAAACTCAGCATTCAGCGCGTCAATTTCTTTCGCCTGCTGCTTGAGCCTTTCAGCAGTCAGCCCGTTGGCGACCTTTAAATATTGCGAGTGATCAGTGATGGCCATGTACTGATAGCCTTTTTCCATGCATGCTTCAGCCATTTCCCTGATAGAAAAGGCGCCATCGCTCCATGTGGAGTGCATGTGAAGATCACCCTTGATTTGATCGTGCTCTATGAGTTCAATGCTGTCGTTGTAGGTTTCCACCTCTTGCCCGCTTTCACGGAGTTCCGGCGGGATCAGCGGCAAGCCGAAGTGTGCGTAAAATTCCCGTTCGCTCGGGAAGGTTTTGATTTCTCCTGTTTCAACCGTCTCGACGCCGTACTCACTGATCCGTTCACCGCGTTCTTTTGCAATTTGCCGCATTTTGATATTGTGGTCCTTCGATCCCGTAAAATGATGAAGAGTTGTCGGGAATTGTTCTTCCGTCACGAGACGGAAATCGACACTTGTTTCATATTCAAAGGAAAGAATGACCGATACCTTCGTGTCCCCGCTGGCAATGACGCTTTTGATGTTTGGCAGCGCAAGCAGCTGCTCTCTTACTTCAGCGGGATGATCCGTCGCAATAATATAATCCAGATCTTTGACGGTTTCGCGTGCTCTGCGGAGACTTCCGGCACGGGAATATTTGATGATGTCTGTCAATTGAGAAAGATGCTCTTCAATTTCCCGCGCGACCCGGAGCGCATAGCCGATCGGAAAACGTTCAGGCTGTTTTCCGGCTTCTCCGAGCGCCTGTAATATTTTTTCTTCTGATTTCTTGCCGAATCCCGCAAGCCCTTGGACTTTCTGCTGTTCGCAGGCTTCCTTCAATGATTCTACATCATGTACGCCAAGCTCTTTATACAGCTTTGCGATTTTTTTGCCGCCGAGCCCCGGGAGCTTCAATAAAGGCACCAGCCCTTCCGGCACCTCCTGCTGCAGTGATTCAAGCGTACTTGACTTTCCTTCATCTATATATTCTTTTATGACGCTGTACGTGCCTTTTCCGATACCGGACAGTGACATCATGTCGTCCATTTCTGATAAACTGCGGTCGTCCTGTTCCAGGGCTGCCGCTGCTTTTCGGAATGCGGAAACTTTAAACGGGTTGTCCCCTTTCAGTTCCATGTAGACTGCAATGGTTTCCAGCAGCCGGATAATATCTTTTTTATGCATAGAATAACCCCCAGACGTTCACATATGTTTCCATCATACTTGAAAAAAACTTCTCCGGACAAGAGAAGTTTTTTTATCCTCCGTATTGCGTCCAAAGCTCCTGTAAAAGCCCTGATAAATACGGTGTATGGTTGATCATGACATTTGCGAGAGACGATTGCCCCATCATTTGCTGTAAGCCGTCTATCGGAAGTACGGAAGCAACATACAGCAGCACAAATGTAAATAAATAGACTTCCAGAAAACCGAGAACGGCGCCGAGCATTTGGTTGATTTGTTTAATCACAGGAATGCCCGCTACAATACTTAGGAATGAGCCGATGATTCTCAGTAAGATTTTAGCGATAATAAATAGAACGACAAACGCAATCGCATTATAGTAGGCTGCTTCCAGATTTCCCGAGAAAAAAGAAAACGCCGGCTGTCCCGCTGAAAAATCGGGCGCAGGAATCCACTTCAAATGCGGTGCGACATTTTTATAGAATAAAGACGCAAACGCGATCGAAAGAATAAAGCTCGTCAAGCGGATAAACTGGAGGATAAAACCGCGTTTTAATCCCAGTAAAGTCCCCATCAGGAGCAAGATTAAGATGATGATATCTAGCATAGTTGTTCAATCCTTTTCTTTAAGCTGACGCTCCAGTTTTTCATATTGCTCTTTTAATT
Organism: Bacillus sp. 2CMS4F; assembly: GCF_023161785.1. Taxonomy (NCBI): domain Bacteria; kingdom Bacillati; phylum Bacillota; class Bacilli; order Caryophanales; family Bacillaceae; genus Bacillus; species Bacillus sp. 2CMS4F. The sequence continues at coordinate 239,943 of NZ_JALNTO010000002.1, read as the reverse complement.
TCACATAGTCGTGCACCACATTTACCGCTGTCAGCACTGCAAGTTTATTTATATCAAGATATGGATTTTTTTGATTGATTTCTCTCATTTTATCATCAACAATTCCGGCCACATATCTCATATGGGCTCTGCTTTCTTCACCGATAATCGTGAAGTGCTGGCCGTAAATGTCAACGGTTGTTTTCGTTTTTTTGCCGTCAGACAACGTTTCTCCTCCATTCCGTGAGAATCCTAGTTCCTATCATAACACGTTTATTAAATGAATGGAAAGACGAGCCTCCCGCTGTTATGATACACTGGTAGATACAGCGAATCGTGTAAAAAAAGGAGATTATTACGTGTCCCATTCTGTGATAAAAGTACCAATGTCTGCTATTGACCAAATGAAAACAGCGTATAACAGTTCACTTACTGCATCTGTGCCGCAGGGTGCCATTTTCCAGGCAAAACCGGCAGGCTGTACCATTACAGCTTATAAGTCAGGGAAGGTATTGTTTCAGGGCAAAAACGCAGAGGCAGAATCTGCCCGCTGGGGAACTGCTGAGCCGCAGGAAAAGAAAAAAACGGCAAAAAAGCCGGCTGATTCACGCTACGCCCCTCCAACAGATATCGCAGGGATGTCTGTCATCGGCTCTGACGAAGTCGGAACCGGAGATTACTTTGGCCCAATGACGGTTGTCTGCGCATACGTTGACAAAACAAAGCTTCCTTTAATGAAGGAACTCGGTGTGAAGGATTCTAAGCACTTAAAGGATCCGCAAATCATTGAGATCGCCCGAAGCCTGATCAAAACCATTCCGTACAGCCTGCTCGTTTTAAAAAACGAAAAGTACAACAGCATGCAGGAACGAGGCATGAGTCAGGGAAAAATGAAAGCTCTCTTGCATAATCAGGCCATAACCCACCTTTTGCGAAAAATGGACGGAGTAAAGCCTGAGGCGATTCTGATCGACCAATTCGCCGAGCCCGGCGTCTACTACAACCATTTAAAGGGAAGAGACATTGTACAGGAGCGCACCTATTTCAGCACAAAAGCCGAAGGCATTCACCTGTCAGTAGCTGCTGCATCGATTATTGCAAGATATTCCTTTTTAATGGAAATGGATAAGCTTTCGCGCGAGGCAGGAATGACACTGCCGAAAGGGGCCGGCCCTCATGTAGATGAAGCGGCCGCCAAACTGATCATCAAAAAAGGGGCATCCGCTCTCCGAACCTTTACAAAACTCCATTTTGCCAATACGCAGAAAGCGCAGCGCCTGGCGGATAAAAAACGTTCATAGAAAAAAGCTTGCAGAGAATATCTGCAAGCTTTTTTCTTAGCCTCTCAATACGGCCTGATAAGTGTTTTCTAACGCTTTCAGCACTTTGTCGTGCGCTTTTGCCACTTCTTCTTCAGTCAGCGTTTGCTCCGGGTTTACATATTGGAGTGAGAAAGCGACTGACTTTTTGCCTTCCTCCATATGCTCTCCTTCGTAGACGTCAAAGACGGTTACTTCTTTCAGCAGTTTGCCGCCCGCCTCTTTGATGACGCTCTCGAGCTGGCCGCTTGTCACTGATTGATCTGTCACAAGCGCGATATCACGTGTCACAGACGGATATTTCGGAATCGCCGTGTACACGAGCGGCGCCGTGTCTGCTGTGAGCAGCGTGTGAAGATCAAGTTCGAACACGTACGTTTCTTTAATATCCAGTTCTTTTTCCAGTGAAGGGTGGACTTGGCCAATAAAGCCGATAAGAGAGCCGTTTAAAAGAATGTTCGCAGTTCTGCCCGGGTGCAGCTGTTTTCTTTCTGATTGCACAAATTCAATGCTGTCCAGGACGTTCAGTTTATCTAACAGCCCTTCAACAATTCCTTTTGCGACAAAGAAATCGACCGGTTTTTTCTCGCCCTGCCATAAATGCTTGCGCCATAAACCGGTTACCGCACCTGCCACGCGCTCCGTTTCAACAGGTTTTGTATCCTCTTCCTTCGTCAGGAAAACGGAACCGACTTCGTACAATGCAACCGAATCAGTTTGTCTTGCCAGGTTGTAAGAAACGGATTCAAGCAGATTCGGAACAAGGCTGTGTCTGAGAATGCTTCTTTCTTCACTCATCGGAAGCGCAAGAACAGTGTTAAACGATTTTTCAATCGCAAATGCCGCCGCTTTTTTCTCGTTTGTTAATGAGTAGGTAATCGCTTGTGATAAGCCGGCTCCTTCAAGGAAACGTCTGACTTTACGGCGTTTTGCCTGGTAAGGCGTCAATCCGCCTGTTGTTCCCGCTGTTTCAGGAAGTGTGGACGGAATGTTGTCGTAGCCATACAATCTTGCTGCTTCTTCAATCAAATCCTCTTCGATTCGAATGTCACCGCGGCGTGACGGAACAGTCACAACGAGCAAGTCATTTGCTTCTCCGACAGCAAAGCCAAGACGCTGATAAATGCTGATCAGTTCTTCTTTGCTGATCGTCATGCCGAGAACGCTGTTCACCTTTTCAGCCGATACATGAACGTTGTTCGCTTCGATTGTGAGATGGTCTTCTTCAACAGTTCCAGCAAGCACTTCACCGCCGGCATACAGGTGGATCATCTGTGCCGCACGTTCTGCCGCAAGGCGCACACGCGCAGGATCAATGCCTTTTTCGAATCTTGCACTCGATTCACTTCTCAAACCAAGATCTTTTGAAGCCTTGCGAACCGTCTGCCCGTTGAAGAACGCAGCTTCAAGCAAAATCGTTGCTGTGTCTTCCCGAACTTCTGATTCTGCTCCTCCCATAACACCAGCAACGGCTTGTGCTTTCGACCCGTTTGTAATGACAAGATGATCGGCAGACAGTTTTCGTTCCTGATCGTCGAGTGTTAAGATTGTTTCATTTTCAACAGCTTTTCTGACTACAACTTCCTTAGAGCCGAATCTGTCATAATCAAACGCGTGAAGCGGCTGTCCGTACTCTAATAAAACAAAGTTTGTGATATCCACGACGTTGTTGTGCGGGCGAATGCCTGCATTCATCAGTTTCGTCTGCATCCAAAGCGGTGACGGAGCAATTTTTACGTTTTTAATGATTTTGGCTGCATACAGCGGATTTGCTTCCTGGTCTTCAACTTTGACAGAAATGTAGTCTGACGCTTGTTCTGAAGCGACTGGGTAATCCGTTTGCGGAAGCTTTACCTCTGTGTCTAAAATCGCTGCAACCTCATAAGCAACACCAAGCATATTCATCGCATCGGCACGGTTCGGTGTTAAACCGAGCTCTAAGACAGCATCGTCAAGCTGTAAAGCAGCTAACGCATCACTTCCTGCTTCAACATCATTTGGGAAAACGAAAATGCCTTCCGCATATTCCTTCGCCACAAGCTTGCTCTCAATACCGAGCTCTTGTAAAGAACAAATCATGCCGTTTGATTCTTCACCGCGAAGCTTGGCTTTTTTGATTTTGAAATTGCCCGGCAGCACCGCTCCGACTGTAGCGACTGCAACTTTTTGCCCTTTATCCACGTTTGGCGCGCCGCAAATGATTTGGACGGGTGCCTCAGCTCCGATATCTACAAGGCACTTATTCAGCTTATCGGCGTTTGGATGCTGTTCGCGCTCCAGCACATGGCCGATGACAACGCCTTTAATGCCTTCTCCTTTATACTCAATTCCTTCAACTTCAATACCGGCTCTTGTTATTTTCTCAGCAAGAACAGCCGGATCCATGCCTTTTAAATCAACATAATCCTCTAACCATTTATAAGAAACAAACATTCTAGCATCCTCCTCTTACGCCTGTTTAAACTGCGAAATAAATCTGACATCGTTTGTATAGAAGTGGCGGATATCATCGATGCCGTATTTCAGCATCGCGATGCGCTCAACGCCCATTCCGAACGCAAAGCCCTGATATTCGTTCGGATCAAAGCCGGCCATTTCCAGCACATTCGGGTGAACCATGCCGGCGCCGAGGATTTCAATCCAGCCTGTTCCTTTACATACAGAGCAGCCGTTTCCTCCGCACTTAAAGCACGTTACGTCTACTTCTACTGAAGGCTCGGTAAACGGGAAGAAGCTTGGGCGAAGTCTGATTTCACGGTCTTGCCCGAACATTTTTTTCGCAACGAGTTCAAGGGTTCCTTTTAAATCACTCATGCTGATGTTTTTATCAACAACAAGCCCTTCAATCTGCATAAATTGGTGAGAGTGCGTCGCGTCATCATTATCGCGGCGGTATACTTTTCCGGGACAAATGATTTTAACAGGCCCTTTGCCTTTGTGCTTTTCCATCGTCCGCGTCTGAACAGGAGAGGTTTGCGTTCTCATCAGCATTTCCTCTGTGATGTAAAAGCTGTCCTGCATATCGCGGGCAGGGTGTTCTTTCGGCAGATTGAGCGCTTCGAAGTTGTAGTAGTCCGTCTCGACCTCAGGGCCTTCTTCAACGGTATAACCCATGCCGATAAATAGATCTTCAATTTCTTCAATGACAACAGTGAGCGGATGGCGTCCTCCGATTGCGACAGGATTACCCGGGAGCGTGACGTCAATTGTCTGTCCCGCAAGCTTCTGTTTCATTTCTTCTTCCTCAAGCTTTTCATTTTTAGCTGCAATCGCATTGGCGATTCGTTCTCTTACCTCATTGGCAAGAGCGCCCATTTTCGGACGCTCCTCCGCAGAAAGCTTGCCCATTCCGCGCAGCACTTCTGTGATCGGCCCTTTTTTTCCGAGATATTGAACCCGAATATCATTGACAACCTTCAATGAGCTTGCCGCTTCTACTTGATCTAAAGCTTCTTGTTCCAGCTGTTTTAGCTTTTCTTCCATTTTGCATCCTCCTTTTATGTAAACAAACCGTTATATGTCTTTGGAAAACAAAAAAACCCGCCCCTTATAGGACAAGGGACGAGTTGTGGCCGCGGTACCACCCTTATTTCAGACAGACTGATGCTGTCGTCAGCTTCATTGACATAACGGAATCAGATTCCGGTTCACCTTTACGCGCAAGGTGCGCGGTCCCGGTGACAACTCGAGAGGTGAAACCAATTTCCGGCTGCTTTAAAAATGCTCTCAGTCTGCGGCATTTTCTCCCTGGAAGGCAGTTGATGAGAAATCGAGATCCTCTGTCACGGTTTTTCAAATATTATGTTCTATTATAGTGAAATACTCCGCTCGGCGCAACACTATCCTCGCAAGTGGTACACCAGGATAGCCGCCGCAATTGCAACGTTCAGTGATTCAGCCTGCCCGTACAGCGGGACGTACAGGTTTAAATCTGTTTTTTCCAGCAATCCGGCATCCACTCCTGCGCCTTCATTGCCGACGATTAAAGCAAATGAACCGGATGGTGAAATGTCCTGGTAAGGCACCCCGTTTTGCAGTGCTGTGCCGTACACTTTTACGCCCTCTGCTTTTAATTCATCCACGTATGATTGTAAATTTCTTCTCACAACAGGAATGTGAAAATGGGAGCCTTGCGCGGATCGCAGCGTTTTTCCGTTAAACGCGTCCGCCGTGCCGTCACCGAGCACAACCGCATCCAAACCGGCTGCGTCCGCCGTGCGAATCATCGTGCCGAGATTCCCCGGATCTTGAACAGCGTCAATCAGCAGCACACGTTTAGGCGGCGCGAGATGTTCTTCCGGCATATGACAAACAGCGGCGATCCGCTGCGGTGTTTCCGTTTCTGTAACAGCTGAAAACGCGTCTTCGCTCAGCACGTAGCACTGGATGCCCATATCAAGATTCGGCGGGATGTCCGCTTCATCCTTGACAAGAATTTCTTTCACCGCGCCCGGGCTCTTCAAGGCTTCTTCAACAAGATGTTCTCCTTCAATCAAATAGGTATTCGTTTTTGTTCGTTCTTTTTTTGTGTGAAGTTTTTTCCAATCCTTCACTTTTTGGTTTTTTGCCGATTCTATTTGTTTCACTGTCTGTGTGGCTCTCCTTTTTTTAACATGATGTTATTATATCGCAAGAACAGCACATAATAAACCGGGTGCAGGGTTAGAATATACGTATTACATTTTAGAAAAAAAGGAGCGCTTCATATGGATCTTAATTTACGTCATGCCGTCATTGCCAATGTAACCGGCAATGATCAGGAGCAGCTTGAGCACACAATTGTGGACGCGATTCAAAGCGGTGAAGAAAAAATGCTTCCGGGACTCGGCGTTTTGTTTGAAGTCATTTGGCAGCACGCATCTGAGAGTGAGAAACAAGAAATGTTAAAGACGCTTGAAGGCGGATTAAAACCTGCCCAATAGCACATCAAAACCGGGTGACAGCGCCCGGTTTTTTTCTTATATAATAAAAACATGAGGGGGATCGCCGCCATGTTTTTACAACCGCTGTTAGCAAAAAAAATCATTGCCGAAGTGAAAAAAATGTACGAACGTGAAGTCATTATTGTCAGCACAGACGGCCTCATTATCGCAAGCACAAATGATGAGCGAGTCGGGCTATTTCATGAAGGAGCGCTCATCTGCGCGAAAGAGAAACGAAATGTGATCATTACAAAAGAAGATGAAAAGAGACTCGAAGGGGTAAAGGCGGGGTTAAACCTCCCCGTATTTTCTGAGCGTGATGTCATCGCCGTGTTCGGACTGACGGGAGAACCTGCTGAGATTCAGCCGTACGGGGAGCTGCTCAGGAAAATGACAGAGCTGTTTATTAAAGAATCGTGGCATTTGGAGCAGACCCAGTGGCGCGAGAGAATGCTGGAATCCTTTATGATCGACTGGCTGCAATTAAAAGAATGGTCTCCGGGCTTTCTCGAAAAAGCGCAGCTTCTTGGCGTTGACCTTACCTCCCTCCGCCAGATGATCCTCATTCAAGGGCACGAATGGTCACCGGGCGATATTGATCAAATGACACGCGCCTGGAAATCAGTGTTTCCATCCGATTTATTCATCAGATGGGGAAATGAACGTATTCTGATTAATCACGAAGTGCCGAAACATGAACAAAAGGAGCAGCTTTTGCGGCAAATTCAGCTTATTTGTTCATTGGCTGAACGCCTCGGAAACAGCCGCGCAGCTGCCGGCGCCGGAAGGGCTGTCGCAAGCTCCGGCCTGCCGCAGTCATACGAACAGGCAGAAAAAGCGCTGGCCGTCAGCCTCAAACGCAAAACCGCCGTATGCGAGGAAGACCTGAAGCTTGACATGTGCCTGACTGAGATCAGCCCGGGGACACGACATGAATTTCCGCAAAGAGTGTTTCAGGAAGCGCTCCGAAACGAAGAGCTTATGAATACGATACGAACTCTCTTCCATTACGATTTGTCCCTGAAAAAAACGGCTGAAGAGATGCATATTCATATCAATACGCTCCGCTATCGCCTGTCAAAGGCTGAACAGCTGACAGGTTTAAGTTTTCAGCGTACAGAGGACATCGTCACGATGTATGTCGCACTTTACTTTTTAGATCAAGATACAAAATAGAGAGAGTTTCAGTTTCATATTTTGTATGTTTCTCCATAGAAAGCTTCTCTTTTTTTCTTTTACAATAGATTGAAAGCGTTTTTTGACAGGGGGATGGGTGAACATGATCACCAAAGACGTAAAAGAACAGCTGATCCAAATCGTCGGACCGGAAAACTATGATGACTCGAAAGCCGGCCGTCTCGTGTATTCATATGACGCGACACCGCAATTTCAGTCTATGCCGGATGCAGTGATTGCGCCGAGAGATACACATGAAGTATCACGTATTTTAAACATTTGCAGTGAGCACCGTGTACCGATTGTTCCGAGAGGATCTGGGACAAACCTGTGCGGGGGCACGTGTCCTACTGAAGGCGGGCTTGTTCTTCTCTTTAAGCATATGAATCAGATCCTTGAAATTGATGAAGAAAATTTGACGGCCACAGTCCAGCCTGGCGTTATTACCTTGGATATAATCCGTGCGGTTGAAAGCAAGGGGTTGTTCTATCCGCCTGATCCGAGTTCTATGAAAATATCAACCATCGGAGGAAACATCAACGAAAATTCCGGCGGTCTCCGCGGCTTAAAATACGGCGTCACCCGTGACTACGTCATCGGGCTGGAGGTTGTTTTGGCAAACGGAGATATGATCCGCACTGGGGGAAAACTTGCAAAGGATGTAGCCGGGTATGATCTCACGCGCCTTTTTGTCGGCTCAGAAGGGACACTCGGCATTGTGACAGAAGCGATTCTCAAACTCGTGCCGAAGCCAGAAACAAAGAAGACGCTGCTCGCCCTTTATGAAAATATTGATGCCGCTGCTCAAACAGTGTCAGCCATTATTGCCGAAAAAATTATACCGGCTACGCTTGAATTTCTCGATCAACCTACCCTTTTGGTGATTGAGGATTATGCCAAGATCGGCCTTCCGACAAATGCGAAAGCGGTTCTTTTGATCGAACAGGACGGGACAGCTGAGACCGTGGCTCGTGACATGGAAAAAATTGAGGCAATTTGCAAAAAAGGCGCTGCCGTCTCCGTTCAAACTGCGCAAACAGATGAGGAAGCATTCGCCCTCACTGAAGCACGGCGTTCAGCGCTTTCTGCACTTGCCCGCTTAAAGCCGACCACCATTTTGGAGGATGCGACTGTACCGCGGTCAGAAATCGCAAATATGGTAAAAGCCATTAATGACATTGCCGTGAAATACGATATTTCGATCTGCACCTTTGGCCATGCCGGGGATGGAAATCTTCATCCGACATGCACGACAGACATAAGAAATAAGGATGAAATGGAGCGAGTCGAGCAGGCTTTTGCCGAGATTTTTGAAAAAGCGATTGAGCTTGGCGGCACGATTACCGGGGAGCACGGAGTCGGGGCCATGAAAGCGCCTTACTTGGAAATGAAGCTGAAAAAAGAAGGCATCGCCGCGATGAAAGCAATGAAAGCGGCATTTGATCCAAAAAATATCTTAAACCCGGGCAAAGTGTTTGCGAAAGATGCCAGAAAACGTGTGGTGACGGAAAGATGACAACAGAAAAAGAAATGAAACAGATCCAACATGAGTTTAAAAAGCGTATGGATGAAAGCGAACTTTTGAATTGTATGCGCTGCGGTTTCTGTCTGCCTTCTTGCCCGACCTATATCGAATCCGGTTTTCAGGAATCTCACTCGCCGCGCGGGCGAATCGCCTTAATGAAAGCAGTCGCCGACGGTGTGATTGAACCGGATGAAGATGTCGCACGTTCACTGTCTCTTTGCCTCGGCTGCCGCGCGTGTGAACCGGTATGCCCATCAGGCGTTAAATACGGACAGCTGCTGGAGGAAGCAAGAGATATTATCCACCAAAATAAAAAGCACTCGCTCAGCGCGCGTGTTATGAGAAAAGCGGCTTTTCAGGAGCTCTTTCCGCATCAAAACCGCATGCGTTCGGCTGTGAGTCTCATTGGGTTGTACCAGCGGTCAGGGCTGCAGACGGCTGTGCGAAAAACCGGCATGCTCCGCATTCTGCCTGAGCATTTGCGCACGATGGAAGCCGTTCTTCCAAATGTGCCTAAACGTGAAGAAATGAAGCATCGGCCACGTTTACTGCCGGCGGTCGGCCCAGCTAAAAAAAGGGTTGCCTTTTTTTCAGGCTGCTTAATGGATACGATGTTTTTGCCGACAAACAATGCCACGCTGAAACTGCTGCAGCTGGCAGGCTGTGAAATTGTCATCCCGCCTGAGCAGGCATGCTGCGGCGCACTGCATGGACACAGCGGCGAAAAAAATGCGGGAAAAGAGCTTGCGAAACAAAACATCGCCGCGTTTGAAGCGCTAGACGTAGATACTGTCATTACAAACGCGGGCGGATGCGGAGCCTTTCTCACTGAATACGGCCATTTGCTGAAGGATGATCCCGAGTGGTCGGAGCGGGCTGTTTCATTTGTGCAGAAGCTAAAAGATTTTTCATCGGTTTTGATTGAGCTTGATTTTCACCAAAAAGACTTGCAGCTTGAAACACCTAAGCTGATTACCTATCAAGATTCATGCCACTTGAGAAATGTAATGCATACATCTTCGGAGCCCAGAAAGCTTCTTCAAAGCATCAAGGGAGCTGAATTCAGAGAAATGGATAAAGCGGACAGCTGCTGCGGATCAGCGGGAATTTACAATATTGTTGAAGCAGACATGTCAATGAAAATACTGGACAGTAAAATGGCTGCTGTCAAAGCAACTGAAGCAGCGGTCATTGTAACCGCCAATCCAGGATGTCTTTTGCAGATGAAGCTCGGCATTGAACGAGAGGGATTAAACGACAGGGTCCGAGCTGTTCACCTTGCTGATTTGCTATTAGAAGCCGCCGGATCGCTAACATCATAAGAAAGCCCAAAACAATTTCTGTTTTGGGCTTTGTGCTTTATTCCATCGGACTGCAAATTTCAATATAATGTCCATCAGGATCGGCGATATAAGCGACCGTCTGTCCCCATGGCTTCACTTTAGGCTCCGCGATAATGGTTACGCCGTGTTCTCTTACTTTTTTGATGACCGCTTCTACACTTTCAGTGACAAACCCGATTTCAAATGTTTGTGAAGAAACGGGTGTTTCCGGTATATCTAACGGCGTCATTTCCTTGACACTTTCTCGTGTATTGAGCGCCAAAATGGTGGAGCCGGTATCAAACTCTACATATGTGCCGTGTTCCGCGCGGATCGGCAGCCCCAAAATATGCTGATAAAAATGAATCGAGCGCTGGCTGTCCGATACATACAGGATGATATACTTCATTGATAAATTCATTTCTTTTCCTCCTTAAGGTTTCCATTTTTCCTTTTATCCCGGTATAGAGGCTTCCATTCTTAAGCTGGGATCTCTCCACATCTGCGCCCATTTTTTCACTGCCGCCACGATAATGATGAAGCCTAACAGCAGCATGATGATAGACAAAACGCCATTCAGGACACTGTAACCCGCCGCGTCTGGATTGAGATACACATAGCGCACCATCCAATAGCCTGCGTAGTTCACAGTCACATATAAATAGGCGAGCGGAATGAGGCAGGTGAGGATGTAACGGCGTTTGTCGGCGATTTTCAGCACAATGGTTGCTCCGATAATCAGACCCACTGAAGCCATCAGCTGATTAGAAACACCAAACAGCGCCCAAATGGATCCGATATCACCTGAGTAAAGCAAATAGCCCCACATAAAGCAGGCAAGCGCACTGGCAAATACAGATCCGGGAATCCAGTCCGTTTTCTTCAGCGGCTTATACGCCTCTCCGAAGAAGTCCTGAATCAAATAGCGTGCCACACGCGTGCCGGCGTCGATCGCCGTTAAAATAAACACCGCTTCAAACATAATGACAAATTGGAAAAAGTATGAGGCCAGATGGCTGAAAAACGGAATTCCGGTAAAAATATAAGTCATTCCTACCGCAAGCGTGACGGCTCCCCCTGTTCTGCCTTCTAAGTCCAAACCGATTTCCCTGCTCAGTTCAGGCAAATGCACAACATCCATGCCGAGCGTACGGAAAACCTCAGGCGTGCTGTTGATCGCAAAGTAATCTGCAGGCTGCAAAGCAGTCGCCGCAATCAGCGCCATAATGCCGACAAGGCACTCAACAAGCATTGCACCGAAAGCAACCGGCTTCATATCACTCCATTTATTAAGCATTTTCGGCGTGGTGCCGGAACCGACAAAGGCATGGAACCCCGAGATCGCGCCGCAGGCTATCGTGATCGAGATGAATGGCCAGACAGGACCCGCAAGCACAGGCCCGCCGCCTTTTACAAACTCCGTAAAAGCCGGAAATGGAATGGACGGATTCACAACAAACACACCCGCAATTAAAGCGACAAACACACCGATTTTCATAAAACTGCTTAAATAATCGCGCGGTGCGAGCAGCAGCCAGACCGGCAGTGCCGCTGCAAAAAAAGCGTAAATCGGCAACGCGATTGCAAGCGTTTTCGTATCAAGGGTTAACAGATCACCAAATGCGGTAGTCTGCACCCAAGGGCCAATAAACACTCCGGCCATTAAAAATAGAAAACCGATAGAAGACGCCAGCTTTAAATTCCCTGTTTTCTTATAAAACAAGCCGACGCCCATCGCTATCGGAATCGTAATCCCTACAGCAAATGTCCCCCACGGATTCCGTTCAAGCGCGTGCAGCACAACCATCGACAGTCCCGCCATCGTTATGGTAATAATAAATAGCATGGACAGTCCCGTACAAAAGCCGGCAACAGGACCAAGCTCATCCTTCGCCACTTCCGACAGCGACTTTCCGTTTTGACGCATTGACGCGAACAGCACAACAATATCATGGACGGCTCCCCCTATCACCGCCCCGATTAACAGCCATAATAATCCCGGCAAATAACCGAACTGCGCCGCGAGAATCGGTCCGACCAGCGGCCCGGCCGCCGCAATGGCCGCGAAATGATGACCGAATGAGACCCATTTATTCGTAGGCACATAGTCTTTTCCATCCTCAAGCGCATGTGCAGGCGTTGGCTTTTCATCAGTCACTTTGAGAACCTTCACCATCATAAATGTTCCGTATAAACGATAGGCGATAGCCAATATACACATTGACGCTATCACAATTGTAACCGCATTCATTTCTCCCCAACCCCTTTGCTGTTTTTCATAAATATATCATAATTTCAAAGCAAAAAGCGGTCATTTTTTCCTATTCAAAAAAGCCGGCTGGAATGGGCCGGCTTGAGGCAGTTAGTTTAGTTCAATGTCTCCAGAGGTTGTACGAACTTTTAAACGGTTAGAGGGGCTATCACCTACATAACCTACAACACGGTGCTCTGTCTTTTCTTTATACAGGATGTGGTCGAGATTGACCGCAGCATCACCTGAGTCAGCCTGAAAATCCACTGCCAAAGATGCAGGTTCTTTCTGATACCCTACTGACACACTTCCGCTCGTAGTGACGATGTCGACCTCTTCGTTCTGATGATCCTGAAGAAGATCAATATCCCCGGAAGTTGTCTTATAGTTCACCTTTTCAGCTGTTGTGTGGCTGCTTTTTATTGATCCGCTTGTTGTCTTTACCTCACCTTGGCCGAATGAATTTTGATCAGCTTGAACATCTCCGCTCGTTGTTTTTAGCGTCAGCTCGTTTTCGATGCGTGTATGCTTCAGCTCAATATTTCCTGATGTAGAGTCAGCAGCTGATTGATCCGTTTGCACATTTTCTATCAGAATATCGCCAGAGGTTGTCGTTACGGTTATCTCATCATACTTCTTTTTCGGAATCGTGATTGTGATTTTCATATCCTTTTCGCTGCCCCACGATATAAAAGAGATGATATTCTCGCGTGCTATTTGATTGATTGTTAATGATTTGCCATCTTGGGTCACATCGAACAGCTTTTTGCTTTTATCACTGACTTGTCCTTCAGCAGCTACCTGAATATCATCCGTTTGCCCGCTTTTGACCTCTGCATTCATCGAGCTCGTTGCTACCTCAATTTTTTTAATATCTGCAGGATCATAAGTTTCGGCAGCTTTCACCTCTTCTTTTGTAAAATCCGAGGCAGCTGCAGAGATGACAGCTCCGATTACCCCGACTGCAAATACTGCGATCAATCCTATTATGATTTTTTTCATGTCTGCGCCCCCGCCACCAGCTTTAAATTATATCTGACATATCGTAAACTCACGCTATACAGCAGCTTTCCTATATGCCACAGCCCTATACAAGATAGCAGTCCCAGACTGCCAAACATGAGTGATAAAAAGAACTCCAGCATCATGTGCGTATTCATTTGAAACATCACCATGCCGACAAACATAATTGGTGATACAGAGAGTGCAAGCGCTGCCCCGCAGAAACCTACGTACACTCCAAAAATGCCAATAGCTGGTCCCAGCACAAAAATCAAATTCAAGATGCTTATCGCTGCTGCTGAACATGCCATCTGGAAGAGGTTCTTCTTAGGGCGCTGCACTGCTGGAGCAGTTTCCGTCACATCTGGCACCAATTCCTTTGCAATTTGTTTTGGGGAGCCGAGTTCCCTGATAATGTTCGCTTCCGGCCTGCCTTCTTTCATCCCTTCGGTAATATGTTCCTCAAAATCAAATAAGATCTCATTCCGCTCTTCTTCAGAAAGCGGCTTTAACGCTTTACTTAACTCCTGTAAAAACTGTTCTTGATTCATCGTTCTCCTCCCCTTGCCGCATCAATGATTTGGTTGACGGATGCTGTGAACTGATCCCATTCTGCCAGCAGCAATTTCATTCGCATGACACCAAGCTTTGACAACGTGTAATATTTTCTGGCTGGCCCTTCAGAAGACGGAGCCATATATGTTTCTAAATACTCCTCTTTCGTCAGTCTTCTGAGAAGAGGATATAAGGTGCCTTCAGCAATAGCCATATACCGGGAAATGTTTTGAGACAGCTCATATCCGTATTGGTCTTTTTCAGCAATACATACAAGCACACATAACTCTAATGCTCCCTTTTTAAATTGAGCATTCATGATCAAATCCTCCCTGCGGCCCATAAATTTTGTTTATATATTCCACCGTCCATCACATGGTAACATCCACTACTGAGCATTACAAGGTACTGAATCATATTTACTAAGAAAAAATAAAAAACCGGAGACAGGTCTCCGGCTCATGTTGCTATTATGATTGTTTTTGCAGGCGGATCACATTCCATGAAAGCGGCGTGAAATGCGCAGTTAGACCGTTTTCGCTGACGGAAGACGTTCCGTTGGAATGTGGGGTGACATTTTTTCTGTTATGCAGGTTTGTCGCTTTGATGTCCTGGTGCTCAAGTACGATGTGCTCTGCGATTTGGTACGATTCAAAGCCTCTGAGGGAAATTTCAGTTTCCATTTGATCTTCAGCTTTGTTCACCGCAAAAATCGTCAGTGTTTCTTCCTCTTCAGAATATACGACAGCGGCGTCAACATACGGCACATCAGTAAAATCAGAGCAGTCATACTTCGGTGAAGAAATAAGCGGTTTCAGCGACTCTCCTCGGCCGTAGACAGAAGCATGCATGTACGGATAGAAAATCGGCTGTCTCCATGCTTCTCCGCCTTTTTCCGTCATGATCGGCGCGATGACATTTACAAGCTGTGCAAGACACGCGATTTTCACACGGTCTGCGTGCTGCAGCATCGTAATGAGCAGAGAGCCTACCAATAAGGCATCTTCAAAGTTATAAATATCTTCTAAAATAGGCCGCGCAGTAATCCACGGTTCTACTTTTTTATCAGCTTCATTTGAGTGATACCATACATTCCATTCGTCCAGAGAGAGATTGATTGTTTTCTTGCTGCGTGTTTTTGCTTTTACATAGTCACAGGTTGCAGCAACAGATTTAATAAAATGATCGAGATCCATGGAACGGGCCAAGTAGTTTGGCAGATTGTTATCCCGGTTTCCGTAATACGTATGGAGAGAAATATAGTCGACATGCTCGTACGTATGCTCCAGTACCTTTGCTTCCCAATCGATAAAGGTCGGCATGCCGCTGTTTGAGCTGCCGCAGGCAACAAGTTCAATTGATGGGTCAACCCATTTCATGACCTTTGCCGTCTCCGCGGCAAGCCGTCCGTATTCATCAGCTGTTTTGTGGCCGATCTGCCACGGGCCATCCATTTCGTTACCCAGGCACCATGTCTTAATGCCGTACGGCTGCTCATAGCCATGCGATCTTCTCAAATCACTCCAGTAAGAGCCTTTCGGATGATTGCAGTATTCTACGAGATTGCGGGCAGCATCTATCCCTCTCGTGCCCAGGTTAACAGCCATATTGACTTCTGTGTTCACCTTTTTTGCCCAAGTTAAAAATTCATTCGTTCCCACTTCATTGGTTTCTGTCGTTTGCCATGCCAAGTCAAGGCGTCTCGGGCGGTTCTCGACAGGCCCGACGCCGTCCTCCCAATTATACCCTGATAAAAAGTTTCCGCCCGGATAGCGGATGATCGGAACCTGCAATTCCTTGATTAACGCCTGAACATCCTTACGAAACCCGTTTTCATCAGCCTGAGGATGATCAGGTTCATATATGCCTTCGTATACAGCACGCCCCATGTGCTCGATGAACGACCCGTAAATCCGTTTGTCGACTTCACCAATTTTATATTCTTTGTCCACAATCACTCTCGCTTTTTTCATTACACGTTTCCTCCTTCATTATCCTTTGACTCCGCCTACTGTCAGGCCGGAGATAAAGTATTTTTGGAAAAACAAGAAAATGATAATCACCGGCAAAATGGCAAATACTGAGCCGGATATGAGCATGTCATAGTTGTTTCCGTAAGGGCTAAGCAAGCTGGACAGCCCGATTGGAAGCGTAAACATTTCTTTCGACCGAAGCACAATCAAGGGCCATAAGAAGTTGTTCCAGCTGTTTAAAGACTGGAGAATAATCATCGCTCCGAATGCCGGTTTCATCAGAGGCGCCATAATCCTGAAAAAAATGCCGAATTCCGTACATCCGTCCATCCTTGCTGAATCCAGCAGGTCTTTCGGAAGGCCGAGTGCATATTGCCGGAAAAAGAAAACAGCTACCGGCGAAACGATAAACGGCAAAATGACACCCGTATACGAATCGATCAAATGCAGTCCGACTGTAAGCTTAAACAACGGGAGCATCATCACTTCCAGTGGAACCATCATAATAATCAGCACAAGAACAAAAATGATATTTCTGCCTTTAAATTCATACACCGCTAGCCCGTATCCGATCATCGACGAGAAAAACAGAGTAAGCACTGTCGTTAATAGACCGAGCACAAGGCTGTTAAAAAACCATTTAAAATAAATGCTGCCGCCGTTAAACAAAAATGTATAGTTATCAAGGCTCATCACTTTTGGATCGATGTCCACATTCAGTCCCACCCGCAAAAGCTCAGATGACGGCTTTAATGATCCTAAAAGCAGACAGAAAATCGGGAAAATATACAACAGGCTCAGCATGATAAAAAATAGAGTAAGCGCGATTCTGTACACCCGAAACTGAGGACTGTGCTGCAACATTTACCCCTCCCCCTTAAACGAGCCTGACAGTTTTAATGAAATCAGGCTGACAACAAGTATGACAATCAAAAGGACAATGCCGATGGCCGCCCCGTATCCCATTTCATTGTAAGCAAGGCCCTGCTGATACAAATATCCGACAAGCGTCAGGCCGATATTACCCGGGGAATTATTTTGCCAAAGGACGTAGCTTTCCTCAAACATCCTAAAACCGCCAATGATGCTGATGGTTAAAACATAGACGGATACAGGCTTCAGAAACGGCAGCGTAATGTGCATAAATTTTTTCATCGTATTTGCTCCGTCAATATCAGCGGCTTCGTACAGCTCTTTCGGCACATTTTGCAGTCCGGCCAAAAAGTAAAGGATGTTGATTCCCATCCATCTCCACGAAGCAAGCAGCACCATCAAAAACATGCCGGTATGTTCATTGTTCATCCAGTTCTGCGGTGAAAAGCCGAGTTTCAATAAAATCGAATTGGCTAAAGATGTTTCCATCTCTCCAAAGATCAGCCTGAAAATGATACCAGCCACAATGGTAGAAGTCAGTGCAGGTATAAATAACGCTGATTTGAAAATGTTTCTGAATTTGACCAGTTTCGAATTCAAGAATATGGCTAACAGCAATGGAACTGGAATCAGCACAATCAGCGTCCAAAACGTATATTCCAGCGTATTAAAAAGGGCGGTATAAAACGTCGGGTTGTTAAGAGCGGTGTAATTGGATAACCCGACAAACGTCACTTCTCCAGGCAATATTCTTTGAAAGCTCATGATGAAGACACTAATGATGGGGTATAGAAAAAAAACAAGAAAGGATAAAACAAATGGCGCTGTAAACAGATAAGGCGCCGCTTTTTTCGAATAAAAAATACCTCGCCAGCCTGATTCTTTCGCAGCCGAAGGAACGGGATGAGCCGTTCCCGTTTTCACAGGTTTCATGAGAACCTCCCCGCTTTCACTTTTTGAATGGGATTCTATTTCTGTTTCAGTTCACCTGCCGCTCTGTCCAAGGCTTGTTTTGGCGTCTTTTGCTGAGATTTGAGCGCGTCGAATAAGACGCTTCTGTTAACAAGGTCTGAAGCCTTGGCAAAATCCTCATGTAAATAAATCGGATTGATTTCATCCTTGATATCGAGCAGCATTGAAAAAATACCTGTTCCGTTTTGGAAGTAATCCGTGTATTTGTTTTTCTCTTTCAATTCCTTGGAGCTCCAGACATCCCAGCGAAGCGGATCGAACCCGAGCACACTCCACAGCTTTTTGTTTCCTTCTTCAGAACCCTTCGCAAAGGCGAGAAACTCTTTCGCTAATTCGACATGTTTGGCCTGCTTTGGCACAACGGTGGCTGTGCCTCCCAAACCTGCTGAACGGTCGCCTCCTTCTTTCCATGCCGGAAGCGGCCGAATGGCAATCTTCCCTTTCAGATCAGGCATATAATCTATGAATCTTCCCATATACCAAATCGGCATCAGAACAGAAGCCGCTCCGCCTTGGTTCATAAAACCGTAATATTCTTCACTGTGATGCCCGCCGCCTGGTGCAGCGATCATTGTTTTATCATTAATCAGGTCTTTTAAATACTGAAGCGTTTTTACGTTGGTGTCATTATTCAGAATCAACTTTCCATTTTTATCAAAATACCCTGAGTTTTGCTGTGAAATCATTGATAAAAATGTTGCTGAATCATTTGTTTCCACCGTTCCCATTGGCTTTCCGGTCGCTTTGCGCACTTTCTGTCCGGCTTTGCGGTAATCATCCCATGTTTTAATATCATCCGGGTTGATGCCGGCTTTTTTCATAATATCCATGTTATAGAACATAACTGTCGTTCCTACATGAGTATCCAGCCCGTATAGCTTGCCATTTTTGCTGTAAAGCGTAAGACGCGCCTCTACGAATTTATCCCGGTCCTTTTCAATAAGCGGGGACAAATCGGCAAGCGGCACATCGGTGCCCTTCAGAAAGTTTGAAAACCGCGCCAATTCTACATCTGCAATGTCAGGCACGCCTTCCCCGGCGATTAAGGAAATCGACAGATTATCGTGCATTTGGCCATACGGATAGACGACCGTATTCAGTTTAATTTGACGGTCAGGATATTTCTTGTTCCACTCTTTCACCATTTCCACATAAAACTGCTCATGAAGTCCGTTAAATGTCCAAAAAGTCAGCTCCGTTTCACCCGCTTTACCGGATGACCGTTCCGCTGAACACCCAGCGATAAATAATGTCAAAACCATCATGAGCGCAAGAAAACAGACAGTCATCTTTTTCATCTATGTTACCCCTTCCATTCGAGGTGCGGGCTATTCATAAAGACCATGATTGACAAGCGTTTTGTTTTCATTGATGAGTCTTAATCCGGTGCAGCGGTCTCTTAAGGTGTGTGCGTGTCTGAAGGCATTTTTGACGGAATCCTGCCCGACACCGATTTCGTCAAAATACGCAGGGCCTCCGGCAGATTTCAGCCAGCCGGCCAGCTTTTTTCCTTCCGGCAGCGTTTCATAAGCCGATTGAATGACTTCCCGCTGACGCGGAGAAAATTCGTTCAGCTCTTCGGCTTGGATCAGCTTTCTGTACGTGTCAGTCAATAAAACGGCCGCACAGCCCACTTTTGCCCCATGGAGAATCTGAGGCCGTTTTTTCTCCATTAATTCCATCTCAATCCAATGGGAAATATGATGCTCCCCTCCTGAAGCAGGACGGGAATGATCCAAAGCCAGCATGACAAGTCCTGATACAATCAAGGACTCCATCAGGACCCGGATGCCGGTTTCCGTTTTCATCGCAATGTCTTCAGCGTTTTCGATACAGGCATCAAGTGCTTCTTGTACGAGCTTTGCGCCTGTTGATGAATATGGCTCACCAGCGAGCTGATGAGAAATGTTCCAATCAGCCAGAGACGTCATTTTGCCTAGCATATCCCCAAATCCAGCCGCCACCATAGGCTGCGGCGCCGATTTTAAGATGTCAAGATCAGCGAACAGCGCGGACGGGGCCTTCGTTTGGATGGTGGTTTTCGTACCGTATAAAATAATGGGCGCACCGGCTGATGTAAATCCGTCAACGGATGGGGCGGTCGGATAAGAAATAAACGGCAGCCCCCTCTGGAAGGCGGCAAAACGCACGATATCATGGATAGTCCCCGAACCGACTGCGATCATGATATCTGTTGATTTTTTCGTATGGACCAGCACATGAATGAGTGACCGTTCATCTGCCGCCACATCTCCCGCTTCATTTTCCGGAATGATCAGACACTCCGCCTGAAGCCCTTCCTTTATCAAGCGGTCTTCTAACTCGATCCCCGCTATACGGTGCGTATTCCGATCACAGACAAGGACGATACGCTGATCATTCTTTCTTTTTACATAATCCAACAACCGATCGGCTGCTTGTTTTTCAAGAACAATTTCTTCTACTTCTACAGGAAATGTCATCTCCCCCGCGTGTTCAAAAGCACGCTGAACGTCAGCTGCGATATGATTCATAGCAGAATCCCCTCCTCAGCCAGTTTGGTTACATCCTTAATGGACTCCAGTACATAATCCGGCGTATACAAACGCTGTTCACCCGGTTTCGCTGAACCAGTCAGCACTAAAGCGCTCTTCATGCCATACAGCTTTCCCATTGCGATATCAGATTCAATGCTGTCCCCTATAATCATACATTCATGTGCAGAAAGCCCCAGCGCAGTACAGGCAGCCTCCGCCATCAGCCACGATGGCTTTCCGATGACAAGCTCCGTCTTCGCCTGAGCAGAAGCTTCTATCGCCCCAATCATTCCGGCGACGTCGATGGCATTGCCGTACTCATTTGGGAAATAGCGGTCTTTGTTCGTGGCAATTATACGAGCGCCTGCGGCGGCCGCTTTAAAGGCTTGATTCAAGTCTTCGTAGGTGAGTGTTTCATGAAGCGAGATGACAAGCCAATCCGCCTCCTTCGGTTCATCTGCTGTCTGGACGCCTGCCAGCCTCAGTTCGTCAATCAAGCCCTGTTCTCCAAGCACCCATACCTTTGAAAAACGATAGTTCCTTTTTAAAAAGGCTGCTGTCACACTTGATGACAGGACAATTTCGTTTACATCTGCATCTATTCCGGTACCAAGCAGTTTTTTTCTGCACATGGCACGGGAGATATTTCCCCGGTTGCTCAAAAAGACGATTTTCTTTCCCATATTTCGAAGTGTACTGATGGCTTCTCTTGCTCCATCGATCAGTTCGTTTCCTCTGAATACGGTACCGTCCAAGTCAATCAGAAAACCGGCCGGTGATACTGCGGGATTATGACTGGCCATAATACGCATTTGCTCCGTGTTTTCGATAAAAGTGCTTTTCGTGGAGAACAGTATTGATCGGGTTGACATTCTTGTTCAGCATCATAGAGTGATACGCCATTTCCGCAACCGTTTCTAACACCACCGCGTTATGAATGGCGTTTAAGGCATCTGTGCCCCAGCAGAACGGGCCGTGGTTATTAACGAGCACGCCCGGCACCTGCTCGTATTTATGATGCTGAAAGGTCTCCGCGATCACTTTGCCTGTATTCAGTTCGTAGTCATGAATGATTTCTTCATCGTACATTTCACGTGTACACGGAATCGCACTGTCGAAATAATCGGCATGTGTCGTGCCTAAAGGGGGTATGTCCCTTCCGGCTTGCGCCCAGCTTGTCGCCCATTGAGAATGGGTATGGACAATCCCGCCGATATTTGGAAACGCGTTATACAAATAAACATGAGTGGGTGTATCAGAAGAAGGTTTGAGCGAGCCTTCTACGACCTCACCTTCCAAATTCAAAACAACCAAGTCATCGGCTGTCAGCTCGCTGTATTCGACTCCGCTCGGTTTAATGACGATTAACTCTTTTTCACGGTCAATACCGCTCACATTTCCCCATGTAAAGGTCACCAGCTGATGCTCTTGAAGCTTCAGGTTGGCAGCCAGCACCTCTTTTTTTAACGTTTCAAGCATGCTCATCACCCTTTATGAATTCTTTTGTGCGGCAGATGAAAATTGAAGATTTTTTATCGTTTTCAGACGCTTCATGACATGATTCTTTCTTCCGAAATATTGAACCAGCTCTTTATATTCAGCGTATAGCTTTTCATATACGGCGGCATGCTCAGCATTTGGCGTATAGGATATATCTTTCAGTTTCCCCATGTGCGCCGCTGCCTCTGTGACGTCATCATAGCCGCCGTTTTCTTTACCGGCCGCAAGCGCGCCGAAAATGGCAGATCCTAAAGCAGGGGCTTGCGGTGAACCTGAGATTTTAATATCCATGTTTGTGACATCCGCATAAATCTGCATGACAAACGGGTTTTTCTCAGCAATACCGCCAGCTGCGTAAAGCTCTTCAATTGGCACTCCGCTTTCTCTAAATGTTTCAATAATCATCCTTGTGCCGTATGCTGTTGCTTCAACTAACGCACGGTAAAGCTCTTCGGGTTTCGTCAGCAGCGTCATGCCAAGCAGCATCCCCGTTAGATCAGCATCAACAAGGGTTGAACGGTTTCCATTCCACCAATCCAGGGCAAGCAGGCCGCTCTCCCCCGGCGCTTGCATGTTTGCCTTCTCGCTCAGCAGCTCGTGAATGCTGACATTTTTTTTCTCCGCTTCGTCTTTATAGGCTTGCGGGACACACGTTTTCACGAACCATTCAAAATGATCGCCCACACAGGACTGTCCGGCTTCATACCCCGCAAATCCCGGAAGAATGCCGTTGTCCACAACCCCGCACATGCCGGGCACAATGTTTACCTCGTCTCCTAAGAGAACATGGCATGTTGAGGTTCCCATAATCATCAGCATTTTTCCTGGTTCTGTGATACCGACAGCCGGAACAGAAACATGAGCGTCAACATTCGCAACAGCCACCGCTGTTCCCGGAAGGAGACCCGTCAGCTGTGCCATTTTTTCCGTCAGCCCGCCTGCTTTTTCCCCTACTGAGTGAATCGATCCCGCTAACTTGTCTTTTGTAATCGTTTTCATTACAGGGTGAAGTTTTTCAAAGAAATTCTCTGAAGGATATCCCGCTTTTTCACTCCAGATCGCTTTATAACCGGCTGTGCAGTTGCTTCGCTTCAGCGAGCCGCACAGCTGATACACGATCCAGTCAGCTGCTTCGATTATCCGATCTGCTGCTTCATAAATGTGCGGCGCTTCTTCGGCAATTTGCATCACCTTCGGAATCATCCATTCTGATGAAATCTTTCCTCCGTAGCGCTGTAAAAAAGCTTCCCCTTCTTCTTCGGCGATTTGATTGAGCCGATCAGCATGCTTTTGGGCGGCGTGATGCTTCCAAAGCTTCACATAGCTGTGCGGCTCCTCTTCAAATTCCGGCAGCATACATAATGGCTGTCCTTCACTGTCGACAGGCAAGATCGTACATGCCGTAAAATCAATTCCGATCCCGATGATCTCTTTTGGATCAACACCAGTCTGTTCAAGTAATGACGGAATCGTTGTTTCCAAGACTTCCAGATAATCTGCCGGATGCTGAAGCGCCCAGTCCCGCGGCAGCTTTTGACCCGTTTTGGGAAGGACGGTATCAATGACGGCGTGTGGATATTCTTTGACAGCCGCCGCCAGCTCTTCTCCAGTTTTGACGTGAACGAGCACCGCTCTTCCTGATAATGTTCCGAAATCAACACCTATTGTGTAAGCCAAGTGACATCCTCCTCTCTACTTTTGAAGCCTGTAAAGCGCCTCGTTCCATTTCAATTCATGTTTCAGCTTGTGAATCGATGTATCGCGAGAAATCAAGATACTTTCAACCCCCGCCATTTCCGCCCAATCCATCAATTGCTCCGCTGTCAATTCGTAAGACAAGCAGGTATGGTGTGCGCCGCCGGCTAAAATCCATGCCTCCGCCGCTGTTTTTAATGAAGGCTCAGGCTTCCAGAGAACGCGGGCGACAGGCAGATTCGGCATATCTTTCTCAATTTCCTGTCCGTTTACCTCATTGAGCACGAGACGGAAACGCCCTCCGATATCAACCAGACTCGCTTGAATGGCTGATCCGCTGATGCCATTGAATACAAACCGCGCCGGGTCATCCTTGCCTCCGATAGACAGCGGATGAACTTCAATTTTCGGCTGATCCAAAGCAACTGTCGGGCACACCTCAAGCATGTGTGAGCCAAGAATCATTTCATTTCCAGGTTCAAAATGGTACGTATAGTCTTCCATGAAGGATGTTCTTTTACCTTCAGCCATGATCTTCATCATCCGGACGAGAGCAGCCGTCTTCCAATCACCTTCTCCAGCGAACCCGTAGCCTTTTTCCATCAGCCTCTGAACGGCCAGCCCAGGCAGCTGTTTCATTCCGTGCAGTACTTCAAATGAAGTCGTAAAAGCCGTGTATCCGCCTTGTTCAAGAAACGCGGTTAGGCCAAGTTCAATTTTCGCCTGTTCTTTAATGGACGCTATCTTTGCTTCGTCTTGTTTCGTTTCCTCGCTGATGACATAAAGCTTGTCATACGCTGCATAAAGTGTTTCGACCTCATCGTCAGTAATTCCATTCATCACTTCGACAAGATCCCCGATGCCATAGCCGTCAACCTGCCAGCCGAATTGAATATGCGCTCCCACCTTGTCTCCGTCCGTTACTGCAACATGGCGCATGTTATCTCCGAATCTGGCAACCTTGATATGTCTGCTTTCATTTAGCGCAGCCGCCGTATTCATCCACTGAGAAATTTCTTTCTTTACCTCTTCATCATCCCAATAGCCCGCGACAACTTTACGGCTCAGCCCCATACGAGAATTGATGTACCCGTACTCACGGTCGCCATGTGCGGATTGGTTGCTGTTCATAAAATCCATGTCAATCGTACCCCATGGAATATCGCGATTATATTGAGTATGCAGATGCATAAGCGGTTTTTGATAAGAGGAAAGGCCTTCTATCCACATTTTTGCAGGAGAAAATGTGTGCATCCATGTAATAATACCGGCGCATGTCTCACTGTACTCCGCTTCTCTTAACAGCTGTCTGATGGTTTCCGATGAAGTTACAACAGGTTTATGCTTCATTTTATATCTGGAAGAAATGCCGCTAAGCCCCTCACAAATGCTTTTTGCATGCTGGTCTACCAGCTGCAGCGTTTCTTCTCCGTATAGGTGTTGGCTTCCTGTTACAAACCAGAATTCATAATCTCTTGTCTGTAGCATGTTAACTGCCCCTTTCTTATAAAATAAAACGCTTCCAATTCTAGATTGATAGATACGTACTAATAAACAAAAAATAGTGAATTATTATTAATTTGTACGAACAACTTCATTATAGTAATTCAGTAGGATACTGTCAATCTTTTCTTTTAAAAAAAGCCAGGTGTTCACCCGGCTTATCAGTTTAATAGGACGGCCAGCCCGAACTCCAATTCAAATCATTGATTAGTAGCTTGGGAATGCCGTTATCTTTCGCGTCATAGGCATGGCGCACAAGTATGTTTCCATTTACAATATCCTGACCTCCAGGCCCTTTCCATTGATCATTGCCTGAATCTAAGATGGTGCCCCCTCCTTCCAGCATGCTTTTTCCGCTTTTATCAAGATAAGGCCCTGTTATGCTTTTAGATCTCCCATAAGCAATTTTGTACGTACTATTTACCCCGTCACAGCATTTATCAAATGAAACCATTAAATAGTAGTAACCATTTTGGTACGTGAGGGTAGGAGCCTCCAGCGCTCCGCTATTACTCGGTCTCGACGCAATGGAATAAAGCGATCCGGTAGGCTTCATCGTGTTCTTATCCAGCTTGGTCAGCTTGATTCCGCTCCAAAATGAGCCGAACGCAAGCCACGGGTTGCCATCCTTGTCAAAGGTGAGTTCCGGATCGATGGCGTTATAATTATTGGAGCTTGTCGACCGGATTACCAGGCCTTCGTCTTTCCAGCTTCCCGAGCTGATGCTTGTTGAAGAAGCAAGGCCTATGGCAGAGACATTTTTTCCGAAAGAAGAAACTGAATAATACAGCCAGTACTTTCCGTTATAATATTGAATGTCCGGTGCCCACTGGTTTTGGCCGTAATTCGGCACATAAGTGGACCACCATGATAAAGGTGTGCTGAAAATCGATTTTTGCACGGTCCAATTTTTAGCATCCGACGATTTGAGAACCCGCAGCCCCCTTTCTTCCGTAAGGCCTGTTCCAAACGCGTACCACGAGCTTCCCTCTTTGATCATCGTTGGATCATGAAGCAGTTCATTAGACGCTCCCCAAAATGCAGCGGATGCCGGAGAAGCGGAAGTCAATAACAAACCCGCTGTCAGAGCAGCACTCGAAAAGTGAAAGAACCGTTTCCATGCTTTTTTCTTTTTCAATTTTTTCAAACCTCCCTTATTTTAGAAAGCGCTTACAAAACGTGAAATTGAATCCTCCTTTCCTTACAAATGAGCTGCATCTCGTACGTGATCAGATTCAGGAATTTTTCGGTATCTCCTTTATTGTAGTCACTCCGCCAAAATTTGTACAGACAAAAAAATAGAATCCGCCTCACAAGGCGGATTCTTCCGTATCTTTATTGGTACGTAATATCGTCAACCGTTTGCCGGTCTAACTTCTTAATGACTTCGGTGATTAATTTTACCGCGTTTTCATAATCGTCACGATGCAGCATGGCAGCGTGCGTATGAATGTATCGTGTTGCAATGGTAATGGACAGCGCCGGAACACCGTTTGCCGTCAAATGAATAGACCCGGAATCAGTTCCTCCGCCGGCGATCGCATCAAATTGATATGGAATGCCTGCTTCTTCTGCTGTATTGACAACTAAGTCACGAAGTCCTTTGTGGGAGACCATAGATGCATCGTACAGAATAATCTGCGGCCCTTCTCCCATTTTGCTTTGCGCTTCCTTCTCAGAAATGCCTGGTGTATCTCCGGCTATCCCTACATCAACACCAAAAGCAATATCAGGCTGTATCGTGTGCGCAGAGGTCTTCGCTCCTCTTAGGCCAACTTCTTCCTGTACAGTTCCAACGCCATACACAACATTTGGATGATCTGTGTTTTTTAAATTTCTCAAAACATCAATGGCGATCGCACAGCCGATACGGTTGTCCCACGCCTTTGCTAAAAGAAATTTTTCATTGTTCATTACCGTGAATTCAAAATGCGGAACGATCATATCGCCTGGGAGTACGCCCCATTCCAATGCTTCCTCACGGCTTGAAGCCCCGATATCAACGAACATCTCTTTGATGTCTACCGGTTTTTTTCTCGCCTCAGCAGATAAAATGTGCGGAGGCTTAGATCCGATAACACCTGTGACCTCTCCCTTTTTCGTCACGATGGTGACACGCTGAGCCAGCATGACTTGAGACCACCAACCGCCGACAGTTTGAAAACGGATAAAGCCTTTATCGGTTATTTGTGTCACCATAAAACCGACTTCATCCAAATGCCCGGCAATCATAATTTTCGGACCGTTTTCCGCGCCTGTTTTTTTCGCAATTAAACTGCCAAGCCGGTCAGTTGTCACTTCATCAGCAAATGGTTCTATGTATGATTTCATCACTTGCCTTACTTCTCTTTCATTTCCCGGAATACCTTTTGCATCAGTTAATTCCTTCAGCATGGTTAATGTTTCATCCAATTTAGCCATGATTCCAAAAACCTCCCTCATATGTCCTGCATTATTATTATACAAAACCTGACGGTAACCATACGACTATTTCACTTAAAAAGCGGGTATATCTTTTTTAACAAACTTCTTTTAGAAAAAGTGAAACCTTTTTCTATGCACTTCGTATTACATCAGATCATCACAATGAGGGAGGTGCCTTCACACAATGTTTATCATGGTTCTCCGGATACTATTGCTTGCTTTATTTGCTTACTGTATTTATGCCTTGGTCAAATATGTCGCCAATCCAAAGAGAAGACTGAAGCTGGCCCAATCAAAAGAACTTTTTTATATTATCGATGAACAGAACAATACCCGAAAGAACTTTCAATTGACGTATAAAGGCGTGCTTTTTGAAGGAGAAAAGCATATTCCTTCCAAGGATCATCCGCTGTTCATCCACACCATCTTCGTATGGACAGAGTCTCCTGAAAAGCTGAAAAACTTTTCTGCAAAAGATTTTAAGAACATTGAAGAAAAAGTACTGGAACGATATCCGGATTGTAAAATTGACTGGGATCAGCCCATAAAACTTGCAAAAAAAGCAGAAGAGCGCTAAACGCTTTTCTGCTTTTTTATAAATCAAACGGACTGTAATAGATACCGATCAACACCGCTTCAATTACCAAAAGAAACGGCACACCGTATTGAAATGATGTGTGCTTCGTTTTATGTCTGAAGGTCTGCATGCCGAGCCAGACACCAAGCGCTCCAAACACAATGGCAATCAGCCACAGCCGATCTTCAGAAATTCTCCATTTGTGGTGCTGCGCTCTTCGTTTATCTGCGCCCATCACCCAAAAACCGCACAGATTGATCAGAACTAGATATACAGCAATTATCATGTTCCCTCATCCTTTATATAAAAAAGCCGCTCTCTAAGAGCGGCTCTATATCATTATTTGTTTAATTGAGCTTTAGCAGCATCAGCAAGCTGATTGAATGCAGTAAGATCATTTACAGCAAGATCAGCAAGCATTTTACGGTTTACTTCGATACCAGAAAGCTTAAGACCGTGCATTAAACGGCTGTAAGAAAGACCGTTCATGCGAGCAGCTGCGTTGATACGAGTGATCCAAAGCTTACGGAAATCACGTTTTTTCTGACGACGGTCACGGAAAGCATAGTTTCCAGATTTCATGACCTGCTGGTTAGCTACTTTGTATAATGTATGTTTTGAACCGAAATAACCTTTTGCTAATTTAAGAACCTTTTTACGACGCTTACGTGTAACAGTTCCGCCTTTTACTCTTGGCATTATATTTCCCTCCTAATTGTTCCTTGTCCGATTACTTGATGTTAGCAAGCATTTGTTTGATACGTTTGAAGTCTCCTGCGCTTACAACAGCACTCTTGCGAAGCTTACGCTTTTGCTTTTGAGATTTGTTGGCGAATAAGTGACTTGTGTATGCATGAGAACGTTTTAACTTCCCAGAACCTGTCTTTTTAAAACGTTTAGCAGATCCGCGGTGAGTTTTCATTTTTGGCATGGGATTTCCTCCTTATTGCTTTTCGTTTTTCGGCGCGAGCATTAAGAACATGCTGCGGCCGTCCATTTTTGGTTTTGTTTCGACTGTCGCAACCTCAGCACATGCTTCAGAAAAACGGTCTAGTACACGCTGGCCGATTTCTTTATGAGTGATTGCGCGTCCTTTAAAGCGGATAGAAGCTTTCACTTTATCGCCTTTTTCAAGGAATTTAATCGCATTGCGCAACTTCGTGTTAAAGTCGTGCTCATCGATTGTCGGGCTTAATCTAACTTCTTTTAAGTTAATGATTTTTTGATTTTTGCGTGCTTCTTTGTCCTTTTTCTGCTGCTCGAATCTGAACTTTCCGTAGTCCATGATGCGGCAGACAGGCGGTTTTGCATTTGCTGCAACTAACACAAGGTCAAGATTTGCGCGGCCGGCTATTTCAAGTGCTTCCTGACGGGACTTGATTCCAAGCTGGTCGCCATTTTGTCCGATTAAGCGGACCTCACGTGCACGGATACCCTCATTAACCAATTGATCTTTGCTAATAATGAGCCACCTCCATAGTTTCTTCGAATTGATTCACAACTCTTTTGACTGCATTCTGCAGGCAAACAAAAAGTGCGGGCATTATAAAACACCCACACTACGAACATCTGTATCAATAAAAATGTACGGTCAACCTGCCAACTACATGAATGTGTCAATCAGGTGAGAAGCGGGTGCTTCTGCTTGTGATTTATATTCAATTCAATAACTATTCTACACAATGCCGGATGTTTAGTCAAGGATGACTTATCCGGAACAACTTTCTCATTGTAACATGGGTTATTTATGAGTGCAAGAGAGAAAAAGAAAATCTTTTATTCTTATCCAGAATGCAAGGTTCTGAACCCTCCAGCCCATCATGCAGGATTTTGTTAAACAGCATCGGCTGAGCCAGCGGCGCTCCATGCCGATCACTGGAAACATAACGGTTCTCGAATTTTCATTCATCTTTGCGATTTCAGCTGCCGATGCATTCATCACTTTTTTTCTTTTTCCCGACCTTCACCAGCAGGCTGGTACTGGTTTGTCTTAACGAATCGGGTATCGTGCATGTTATATTAGTATTTGATAAAGCGTATCTGCACTCAATTGACTGCTTTCTTTTATAGTATGTTTCGAATCGGCTGGCATGAAGATAAAGCATTTTTTCCTGCCGCCTGGAAAAGATCAGAAATGCAGCGTCAGGCAGCAATCCAAAAACAGCAGGAAGCGGATGCCAAAAAAGAACGGCAAGCGCAGGCACAGCGTCAGCAGAATGAGGCTTCCTCATCTAACAGCCAAAATGCGCCATCTTCCCCGAGCCAGACAGATGATGCCATTCAACAGCCGGCTTCAGAGCTTCCTGATGACGACGGCTATGGTTATAAAGAACGAAAAAAGTGGCATGACGATCAAGTGGAATGGGGCATTAAACAGGGATATATCGATCCGGAAGACGCACCATAAAATAGAAAAAGCCAAGGGTTCAACCTTGGCTTAACCTCCGATCAGCTGCACGAACACAGGAATGACCAGAACCGTTACGACCCCGACAACGACAACAGCAATACTTGCCATCGCGGCTTCGACTTCACCCATCTCGATCCCGACAGCTACACCGAGTGCGTGTCCGGACGTTCCGAGAGCCAACCCTTTCGAAATGGGATTATTCACTTTAAACACTTTTAAGAACAAAGCGCCGAGCGCATACACAATGACGGCGTTAAAGATAACAGCAAAAGCTGTGATATCGCTGATGCCACCAATATCTTTTGATAAAGGAAGCGCAATCGCTGTTGTTGCCGCCTGCGGAAGCATACTTTTCATCACTGACGCATCAAGGTGAATCCCTTTTGCAAGCAAATAGACAATCGTGACAGAGCAGATAGAGCCTACGATAATGGAGGACATAATTTGCCACCAGTATTTTTTCAGTTTATCTCTTTGTTTGTACAATGGAATGGCAAAGGCAATCGTCGCGGGTTCCAAGAAAAACTTAATGATTTCTCCCCCGTTATTATAGTCAGCGTAAGAGAAACCGCCGATTTTCAAAAATGCAATCCCTAGCACCATCGCAACAAACAATGGAGTGAAAAGGAAGAACCCTTTTGTTTTTTTAAATAAAAAGGTGCCGATGCCGAAAGCGGCCAGTGATACGACAATTCCGAAATATGGACTCATTGTGCTTTCCATTTCATGAACCTCCTGCTTCTCTTAATGATGAACAAGTTCGTTTTTCTTCTGCGGGGGCTGTACTGTTTTTGCTTTTATGTCATCAGCAGTCTTGCGTTTTCCGCTCAGTGTAAGAATAAGCTGAGAAAACAATCCTGTTGCCCCCAATAAAATAATCGTTGTGAGAAGAATGACAAGGACGATTTGCAGGCCGTATTGCTGCATCACACCAAGAGAATTCATAACAGATATACCTGATGGAACAAATAAAAATCCGATCAATGAGGTTAAAGACGCTCCGAGCGTTTCTACTTGTTCCAGTTTAATCACTTTCAAACATAATAGGAGAAATAATAAGACCAAACCTACAACCGACGCCGGTATAGGAATTGGGACAAAAGCGGCAATCATATTGGAAACCAGCATAATGACGGCAAAAATAAATGCTTGTGTTAAAAATCCGTACACTTTTTTAGCACTCATTTTCTTCACCTCTTTCTCTTTTGTACCCTCATTATAAATAAGAATCCCTCTCTATTAAGCGCTTACATGATAACTTGCCGAATATTAAAGATGAGTTGCAGCATAAAAAGGATGAAATACAAAAAGCCGCCCTGTCAAATATGGAGCAGCTTTTTTAATTCCTTGGCATATGTCCGGCTGACCGGTATTTTCGATCCGTCTTTCATGATCAGATTATAGGTGGAATTAAACCATGGCTGTATCTCTTTGATGTACTCAGTATTAACGACAAAGCTTCGATGGACGCGGAGAAAATCAGTTTCCGGCAGCTTTTTTTCAATGACAACGAGCGTATCATTGACTGAATAAGATGCATCAAAGGTTTTTACATGGACATGGCCGTCTCCGGTTCCCACAAAGATTATATCCTTCGTATCCACAATCACAATCGATTCACCGACAGATAAGGCTAATTTATGCTGGCTGGCATGGCTGATCTGTTCTGGTTCATCAATCTCCCGCTTTACCTTTTTATACTTTTTCATTGTTTGCCTAACCCTTTCTTCATCGAAAGGTTTGGTTAAGTAATCAAGAGCGTCCACTTCAAAAGCTTTAAGTGCATACTGGTCATAGGCCGTCGCAAACACAATAGCCGGGGGGTTCTTCATATTCTTCAATCGTTTTGCGATATCAAAACCATTCTCTCCGGATAAGTCAACGTCTAAAAACAGCAAATCAGGCTTTTGATCCATCATTTGGTCAAACGCTGATTCAATATTTTCCGCTTCATTGATTTCCAATTCCTCATTTGTCCTTTTGAGTAAATAAGCCAGTTCATCTCTTGCCAGAATCTCATCATCAACTATTAACACCCTGAGCATGTTCTTCTCCCTCTTTCATTTGTTGCATAGGTACTTGAAAGGAAACCTCTGTCCCTTTATGTACCTCACTCTTGATATGTAATGCAGCCTGCTGGCCGAATAAACCGATCAGCCGCTGATTCAGATTATAAAGCGCAGTCCCTGTTCCTTCCTTAGAAGGCAGCGGTTTATTCCCCAATTCCGGCAAGACGTCCGGCGGAATTCCGCGCCCATTGTCCGTGACCTTCATATAGACGGATGACTCGTCAGATAAGACACAAACCGTTACCTTGCACATGTCTTGTTTTTTTGGAAATGCGTGCCGTAATGCGTTTTCAACAAGCACCTGCAAGACAAACGGAGGAATCTCAATTTGTTCCAGTCTGCTGTCAATATCAAGCTCAATCTTATATTTCCCGGGAAAACGCGCCTGTTCTAATGACAGATAGGCTTGAAGATGGTTCAGCTCCTTTGAAAGCGGGATCAGCAGCTGTCTTGCTCCCTGGAGATTAGAACGAAAGTACACGCTAAGCTGCAGCAAAAGCTTACGGGTTTTTTCAACATCTGTCCGGCATAAAGCAGAAATCGTATTGATGGCATTAAATAAAAAATGCGGGTTAACCTGTGCTTGAAGCGCTTTGATTTCCGCATCCTTCAGAAGCTTGCTTTGCAGCTCGGCTTCACCGAGCTCAAGCTGTGTCGAAAACAGCATAGCCAGCCCCTCGGCAAGCTCCTCCTCTACCTGACTGAGGCCTGCCGGGCTTTTAAAATACATTTTTAACGTTCCGATTGTGTTGCCGTTTGATGTCAAAGGCAGTACAATCGCCGCATGCAAAGGGCATTCCGAATGGGTGCATTCAATCTCTTCCTGTGAAGTAGCCTTCATGATACGCCCTGATTTAATTACCTTTTTAGACAGGCCTGTGATCAGGCTTTTAGATGGGATATGATGGTCCATTCCCGCGCCGACATGCGCAAGTATTTTCTCATTGTCCGTCAGAGATACCGCATCCGTTCCGGTCATCTTATGGATGATGGCCGCTACACTTTTACAAGAACTTTCATTTAACCCTTGACGGAAAAAAGGAAGCGTCTGATCGGCAATGGTCAGCACCCTGTGCGTTTCAAGCGCCCTTGCCTGTTCTTCCTTGCGAATAATGGCTTGAATAATCGACAGGAAAATAAAGCTGCCTGTTCCGTTAATGAGGATCATCGGAATCCCGATCATGCTGACAAGCTCCCAAGCGTCATTGAACGGCTTTGCCATCAGCAAAATAATGACCATTTGCAAGGTCTCCATACCGATCCCGACGAGGGCTGCGATACGCGGTGTCGGCATTCGATAGCGCTTCGTAAAATACCTGCCGATCCATCCCGCAAGAAACCCTGCTAAAACGGATGAGACCGCACAGCTTAAAGCCGTGCTGCCGCCGAGCGAAAAACGATGAAGGCCTGCTAATAAACCGATTCCCGCTCCAACAAACGGCCCGCCCAAAAGCCCGCCTATTTCAACGCCCAAAATACGGGTATTTGCAATAGAGCCCGACGGATCTATTGTAAACACCCAATCATTATTCACAATCATATGTTTTTGAATTTCGATGCCGGTATAATTGCTGATGATGCTGAAAAGAGAAAAAATAGAAATCAATACGGCTTTTCCTTTGTAGCCCTCCGGATTTTGAAGTGCCTGTCTGAAAAGTTTAGTGTGGGCCAGAATAAATCCCAATATAACAATAATCCCTACTCTTTCCAGCATCATGATCATTAATTGAATCATCTGTGTCACCTGTTCTTTCCCATTTCATTTTATCATTTTTTCGGCAAATCGTTTCATGGCTGACTGTTTTTTTAAAATCGTCTGAAAACATATTTCACAAGGCTTTTATCTATTGTAGAATAAACATGAGCCTTTTGGCAGAAAGAATTGAATCTGAAGCAGAGGAGAAGATCATGAAAGCCGTATTTTTTGATTTAGACGATACACTACTTTGGGATGAGAAAAGCGTCAGAACAACATTTGCAGAAACATGTTTACAGGCCGAGAAAAAATATGGTCTTGACCCTGAGGAATTCGAAGCAGCTGTTCGGGAAGCGGCGAGAGAATTGTACATGTCTTACGAGACATACCCTTATACGGTGATGATCGGCATTAACCCATTTGAAGGGCTGTGGTCGAATTTCTCCGAGCCGATCAGTGAAGGATTTCAGAAGCTGAATAAGATTGTGCCGGAGTACAGACGAAACGCATGGACAAACGGCCTGAAAGCGCTTGGTGTCGACGATCCGGCATATGGTGAATATTTGGGAGAGTTTTTTGCAGCGGAACGCCGAAAACGCCCGTTTGTTTACGATGAAACATTTGATGTGCTTGATCAATTAAAAGGAAAGTATGAGTTGCTGCTTTTGACTAACGGCGATCCGAGTCTGCAAAAGGAGAAGCTCGCCGGCGTGCCTGAGCTCGCCCCTTATTTCAATGAAATTGTCATCTCAGGCGCTTTTGGCAAAGGGAAACCTGATGCTTCTATTTTCGAGCATTGCCTGCAGCTGATGAAGATCCAGAAAGAGGATGCCATCATGGTCGGCGATAACCTGAATACAGACATTTTAGGCGCTTCCAGAGCCGGTATCAAAACCGTATGGATCAACCGGGCGGATAAGAAAAATGAAACAGAAGTGACGCCGGATCACATCATCAGCAGCCTTCATGATTTGTTTCCTATTTTAGAACATAAATAAAAAAGCATGATCTCTTTCATGAGATCATGCTTTTTTGTATTATTTCTTCGCTTCAGCTACAGCCTTTTTCACAAAATCATCAAGTGAAATGGTTTCAGACTTCTGCTCTCCGTATTTACGGACGTTTACCGCACCGTTTTCTGCTTCTTGGTCACCGACCACAAGCATGTACGGAATTTTTTGCATTTGCGCTTCGCGGATTTTGTAGCCGATTTTTTCATCACGGCTGTCGACTTCTACACGCAGGCCTTCACGCTGGAGGCGCTCTTGTACTTGCTTCGCATAATCCAAATGCACAGCCGGAGAAACCGGGATGACTTGGAACTGAACCGGTGCAAGCCATGTTGGAAGTGCGCCTTTATGCTCTTCGATTAGGAATGCAACAAAGCGTTCCATTGTTGATACCACACCTCTGTGAATAACAACCGGACGATGCTGCTTGCCGTCTTCACCGATATATGTCAGATCGAAGCGTTCAGGCAGCAAGAAGTCCAGCTGAACAGTAGACAATGTTTCTTCCTTGCCGATCGCTGTTTTCACCTGAACATCAAGTTTAGGGCCGTAGAATGCAGCTTCGCCTTCTGCTTCGTAATAGTCATGGCCAATTTCGTCCATTGCCGCTTTCAGCATAGATTGCGCTTTGTTCCACATTTCATCGTCATCAAAGTATTTCTCTGTGTCTTCCGGATCACGATAAGACAGACGGAATGTGTAATCGTGCAAGCCGAAATCTTCATATACGTCCTGAATCAAACGAACTGTCCGGATAAACTCATCCTTAATCTGATCCGGGCGGACAAAGATGTGGGCATCATTCAGTGTCATGCCGCGCACCCGCTGAAGACCTGACAGCGCACCTGACATTTCGTAGCGGTGCATTGTGCCGAGTTCAGCGATACGAATCGGAAGCTCACGGTAGCTGTGAATATCGTTTTTATAAATCATCATATGGTGCGGGCAGTTCATCGGACGGAGCACAAGTGTTTCATTATCCATTTCCATCGGAGGGAACATGCCTTCTTGATAATGATCCCAGTGTCCTGATGTTTCATACAGCTCTTTGCTTCCAAGCACTGGTGTATAGACGTGTTCATAGCCGAGGCTGATTTCTTTATCGACGATGTAGCGTTCGATTGTGCGGCGGATTGTCGCGCCTTTTGGCAGCCAAAGCGGCAGACCTTGTCCGACTTTTTGAGAATTCGCAAACAGCTTTAATTCTTTGCCAAGTTTTCTGTGGTCACGCTCTTTTGCTTCTTCAAGCATGCGAAGATGCTCGTCAAGATCAGCTTTTTTGAAGAAAGCTGTTCCGTATACACGCTGAAGCATTTGATTATTGCTGTCACCGCGCCAATATGCACCTGCAAGGCTTAACAGCTTAAACTCTTTAATTTTTCCTGTTGATGGAACGTGTACGCCGCGGCACAGGTCAAAGAATTCGCCCTGCTCGTAAATCGATACGGTTTCTCCCTCAGGAATCGCATCCAGCAGTTCAAGCTTCAGGTCATCGCCGATTTCCGCAAAGCGGGCTTTCGCTTCTTCACGGCTGACTTCTTTTCGAACGATCGGAAGGTTCGCATTGACGATTTTTTTCATTTCTTTCTCGATTTTCGGCAGATCCTCCGGCGTAATCGCTTCTTCCATTTCTACATCATAGTAAAAACCGTTTTCGATAACAGGACCGACACCGAATTTCACGTCTTTGTAAATGCGTTTAATCGCTTGTGCCAGCAAGTGAGCCGTACTGTGGCGCATAATCTCAAGACCCTCTTCTGATCCTTCAGTAATGATTTCCACAGTGCCGTCTTCGTTGATCGGCGTTTTCAAATCGATTTCTTTTCCGTTCAGTTTTCCGGCTAATGATTTCTTTTTTAATCCCGGACTGATGGATGCCGCGATATCTTCTGTTGTTGTTCCTTTCGCAAACTCCTTGACTGCTCCATCAGGAAATGTGATTTTTACCATATCTGACATCATTGTCACTCCTTTTTTTGCATATAAAAACCCCGCCCCCTATGAAAGGGACGAGGTTGAATAAACGGAATCGTGGTTCCACCCTTTTTTCCGCAAGCCAATACACCGGCACCTGCGGCTCTAAACTCTGTAACGGGAGTTCCCGTCAGCTATTACTGTTCCTTATAAAGGGGTTCACAGCTGAGGTTCAAAGGCGGTAAAGCGAATGGTCCTTAGCTGGGAAGCTTGCAGCCGTGACTTCCCTCTCTTTAAGCCGGTATCATTCCTTCATGTCCTTATCAGTACGTGTGTCAATCTTAATCTCCTATGTATTATAAATTGTTCGTTCCAAAAAATCAACACGATTGTATTTCCTTTTTTTCAAGCGGCAGCCTTATGTTTACAGGCTGCCGGCACTTATCCCTCTGAGTGCTTGACCGGTGTTTCAGCGTTTGAAAACGCCTGAAGCGGAAGCATTTGCACACGCTCTTGAAATACGTTTTGAATCGTCCTTACCATCATATGCTCGGGCTGGTCTGTATAGAGAATCACCTCATCAGGCGCGATGGAGATCAGCGGCGCAAGCAAATGGGAGTCAATGTACATGGGATGATCCCGGACAAATCGCCTGTCTATGTATTTCATTTTTTCCCGTTCCGGCACATAGCGCATCTCCCACAGTGTAAATGAACCATCATGGACAATGTGCACCTTTTTGATTCGCGGCGGTTTAGCCATTACATAATCTCTGAGTGTCTGAATAAAGTTTTGGTACTCCTGCTCCATCTTATATTCGTCTATTGCCGCTTCCACAGTTTCTCTAAGCTGTTCGTAGTACTTTCCGAGGCGAAAGGTTTGAAAGGAACGAATTGAAAATACCCCTTCCTCTAAACAAATCGTTTGGAGCTCATCTAAAATACACTGCTTACGCGGCGGCTTCATCGGTTCAAACGGAAGAACATCAGCTTCTCCTTCTATAATACTGTGTGCGAGCTGAAGGATTTGCTGCTGCTCATCCTGGTCCGTGAAACAATACGTCTCTTCAATCAACGACAGCATATGCTCGTCTTCTTTGCAATCTAAAAAAAACTTGACCAGAATCGGCTCCATAAAACCCTGAATAGAGAAAGCCGGCTCAGCTTTTTCAATCCCGATTTTTCGTATGCCTTCACGGACAATGATGTTTTTCCGATCGTCCGAATGCTGAATGAGATGTAAAAAAGCGGCTGTATCATGGTCATCTTCAAAGATTATTTCAAGCATGTTTGTCC
This sequence comes from Bacillus sp. 2CMS4F, assembly GCF_023161785.1. Lineage (NCBI taxonomy): Bacteria > Bacillati > Bacillota > Bacilli > Caryophanales > Bacillaceae > Bacillus > Bacillus sp. 2CMS4F. The sequence goes on along the minus strand of NZ_JALNTO010000002.1, from coordinate 201,465 downwards.
CCCCTTACGGCATCTGTTACAAGTATATGGGGGATGTTTTTAAAATAGACGTAAAGGTCACCGGCAAATCTTAATTTGATTCTTGAAACAGGCTTTGCATTTTCCTTCTGAAGATAAATGGCATCGCCATAAAAATGAGATAGAATCCGAGGACGAGAAAGAAGGCGGGCAAATTGCCCGTGAAAAAGCTTGCTCCCAGCACGTTCAGTGCAACGGTCCCAGGGATGATTCCCGCAGCCGTCGCCGCAAAATATGGGAGCGGCTTGACATTAGAAAGTCCTGCCGCATAGCTGACAAAGTCAAAATTAATCGGAAGGATCCGCAGAAGAAAGATATAGAAAAAACCGTTTTCCTCCATCTGTTTCTGGATGTTTTCCAGCCTTTCGTGACGGCTGTTGGTTTTTGCCGCCAACAGACCGGCTGCAAAAAATGAGACAGCCGAAGCGCACATCGACCCGAATAGTGTGTAAAGCGTGCCGAGAATCGGGCCAAAGGCCAGACCGCCCGCAATAGAAATAACTGATACCGGAAATAATACAAGCGGCCTGACGATCGATATCCCGATAAAGATAAGCGGCGCAAAGATGCCGAATGATAAAACCCATATCCGGATTTCTTTCGGAGATAGATTTAAATACTTTTTATTTGCCCAAAAAATCAAGCCTGCTCCCGCAAGCACTGCCAGCCATTTAACAGCCGTTTTAAGTTTCATACCCTCAGTTCCTTCCCCTTTGAACCGCAGCGGTTATTAATGGCGGCGGTTTTCTCCGTCAAGACGGATAGGAGCAGCCAGATATAAAATCCGCTCCATTAATCTTGCCGCTTTCACTTCTTCCTTTTCTCCCCTTTGCGAATACGTAAAATGATGCTTCAGCTCATCAGGCGAGAAATTAGAAGAGAAGAAAGTCGGTAGCTGCTGGGACATTCTGTGCTGAAGCACTGTTCCGATAACTTCATCCCTGACCCAGCTCGTCATCGATTCTGCTCCGATGTCGTCGAGCATCAATACAGGCGTGGTTTTTACCATGTTCAGCTTTTCTTCCAACGAATGATCTTGAAGCGAATTTTTCAGCTCTCTGACAAATTCGGGCACATAGACGATCATGGAGGAATACTCTTTTTCCGCCAGCTCATTGGCAATAGCGGCGAGCATAAAGGTTTTTCCTACACCGAACTTGCCGTACAAATATAATCCTTTCCCTTTTCCCGTCTCATTATAGCTTTTCAGAAAATCCGTGACATGCTGGAACATTGCAAGTCTGCTCGGATCATTAATATCGACCTGCTGGAAGGTCGCTCCGAGAAGGTCCTGCTGAATATACATGCTTTTCATGAGAGACTTCTGTTTTTTCTGCTGATCGAGCTTTCGTTTGACCGGGCATTCGTAATACTCGATATCAATAGAGCGGCCGGTCATCACAAGCTTCGGATGGTAGCCCTCCAACAGATTATTGCTGTTTTCGTCTTCTGAACAATAAGAGCAGTGCTTGCTCTGTCCAATATATTCATAAAGCTTATTTAAGCTTCTTTCAATCATTTTTTGATCGATGACGTCTTCATTTTCCTTTAAAAATGCCTGAACGTCTTGATCCTTCATCACTTTTTCTTTCATTTGTTCAAGACGCTTTTGGAAATCCGGTCTGCCGGTTACGCCCTGCAGGGAACGGCTGATTGGTTCCATGTATTACTTCACCCCGCATCTCTGCTCTTAATAGGCAGAGTATTTTTTCAGTTTTTTCATTTCTTCCATCATCTTTTTCTTCTGTTCTTCCAAGTCCTGTTCATGCAGCATGTGCTGTCCGGTTTCAGAATCGGAAGCCGTTTTCTTTTCTTTCATCCAGTCAGGAAGTTTTTCCTCGCGAATCACTTTTTGATTTCGTTTAGAAGATTGGCTCGTTTTCCCTTCAGCCCATTCGAGATACTGGCGGTTTTCTTCTATGGCAAGCTTCATCGCTTCTCTGACCGTTTTGACTTTTTTGCGCGCCCAATGGGAGGCAATTTTTTGTATATAATTTTTCGACAGCTTCATGTCGGTTTTCAGCATGACGTAATAAATCAATACATTTGTGACGCCTGGCTCCAGCTTCTGTTCAAACATAATTTCTTCTATAATTTTTAGATCTGCTTTTGACGGTTCGGTTCCGTCCGCGATATCCTGAAGAAGCTTTTTCGGTGAGATGACCTCCAGCAATGCGATCAGCTCACTATCCAGCGAATCCTCTTCTGCCGGTTTTCCGCCTTCGCGCAGATGTACCGGCTGTGTTTTCTCCACTAAGTCTGGCAGCTGTCCGTTCCTCTCAATTTGGTACCAGTCGCTTGCTGCTTTTCTTAAAGCTTCGGTGGTAATCACTTCATGCTCATCGATCGCGCTCATGACGACATTTTGCATCTGCAAAGGATCAATGCCGTACAAATAAGAAAGCTTTTTAATCGTTTCCCGCACCTGCTGTGTCATTGCTTTTCTTGGAATCATCGTCTCCGAAAGCCCCGCTAAAAACAAATCAAAATCGAACACATCCTCTGTAACGGTATAGGACGGAGCCTGTCCGACAGTTGTATACTCCCTTCCCGTCGCAAGTCTCACCGTTTCCTCCATTTCGGATGTGAGCTTCCATTCACTCGGCTGCAGTGATTCAAACGCATGATTAAACGGCCTTGTAATTTCTTTGGCGTCTTCTGAAATCGCCGGATGCGTAAAAAATTGTTTTAACTGCTGATATTTTGTTTTTCCGACCCTGTTATACAGAAAAACGTTCAGCATGCCGTCTTCGAAAAATTCATTCGGCCGCAGCGGCGGCAGCAGTTCATATATAAAGAGGCGCTCCTGCCGTTCGGATTCTTTCATATATACTTTTAGCAATCCGATGCCCTCGAGCTTTCCCTGTTCCTGATGGATCGTTTTCAAATTGGACTGGGTCATTCCCATCAGCTGTCTATGTGTGGATTCTCCGCCCCACAGACGGTTTTGTTCAAGTTCTCCCCACAATGTCATATAAAGAGAGAATGCAACAGGGCCGATTAAGGGCTGGTACAGTTGTGTAACAATTTGTCTGTCAATATCCTGCAGCATTGATTTGCTCTTCACCACATAAGGGTCTACAGGCAGTACATCTTTCCAATAGTCAGCCATACATTCTCAAACCTTCCGATTATGTTTCTACCTCTCATTTTACACCGTTTCGAATATCTATCAAATGCCAATTTTGCACATGAGAAAAGAGCTAGAAGAATCCTTTTAGCTCTTTAACGCTCTTTCTTTATTAAATCTTTTAATTCATCGATAAAGACATTAATATCTTTAAACTGCCTATAGACGGACGCGAACCGCACGTATGCGACTTCATCAACCTTAGCCAGGCGGTCCATGACCATTTCTCCGACGAACTCGCTTTTCACTTCGGAACAGCCTTGATTGCGCAGTTCTTTTTCAATGTCAAAACACATATCTTCCAGCGTTTTGAGTGAAACAGGCCTTTTTTCACACGCTTTAATAAGGCCGCGCAGCATTTTTTCCCTGCTGAATTCCTCTCGCACGCCTTCTTTTTTTACAACGATGAGCGGGGTTTCCTCCACTTTCTCAAAGGTGGTAAAGCGGTAATGGCAGGCTTCGCATTCCCGTCTTCTGCGAATGGATTTTCCGTCATCCACAGGCCGTGAATCGAGGACTCGCGTTCCGTTATGCTGGCATGAAGGACATTTCAATAAAATCAGCTCCCAACTATTTCGTTCCCTGCAATGTATATTCGGCAGCCTCCGGCTATAAAGTGATGTGACAGGCATCTGTCGGGAGAGCCGTTGTTTAGGCTGTATCTAACAGCATCAGGCGGTTTATGACATATCTCTTTCTTATTTTACAAAAAAAACGGAAAAAGAAAAAGCTAGCCGCCCCTGTTTGTTCATAAAAATAAAAGGAGCATAAGCTAAAAAGCGCGTAACGGCTTTCTAGCTCCAGCTCCCTTTGTGTTCGTGTTTACTTTATAGGACTTTCGCTTGCGCCTGTTTAATCTGCACAGGCCCCATTCCTCTTGGTATTTCAATGTTTTCTCTTGTATCAGCATGTAATGCCTCTGCAATGTAGTCAGCAGCGACATTAGGATCTAAGTCTCCACAAGTATAAACATCAATGCTTGCATATCCGTGCTCAGGAAAACTGTGAATCGTTAAATGTGATTCAGAAATAATAACGACTCCGCTTACGCCCTGCGGTGCAAATTTGTGAAATGCAACCTCGCGCACCTCAGCTCCTGATTTTAAAGCAGCATTTACAAACGTTTTTTCAATAAAATCCATGTCATTCAGCTTATCAAAATCGCATCCCCATAGCTCGGAGATAACGTGACGCCCCATTGTTTCCATAGTCATGGACCCCCCTTAACAAGAATTAAAAAGTGAAGTTCCAACAACTGGGTCGGCTATTTACCACGGGGGAAAGTTAGTCCGGAGAGGTCCTAACCCTTTAAGTAATCCCGAAACAGTCTCAAGCAAGAAGTTCACGAAAAATAGTATACTGTGTTTAAGTCTAATTTGCAAGAAGCGTTTTTTCAGAAATATGCTGTTAAGGGTTTTTTCTTAAATTGTGTCCATGACCTTATTCTATACAGCAGATGGATGTTTCATTCGTGCCGCCACATGGCGGATGAGATCAACTACTCTGCATGAGTAGCCCCATTCATTGTCATACCATGCGAGAACCTTTACTTTCCTGTCTTCCATCACCATTGTCGTAAGCCCGTCAATAACCGCCGAATGCGGATTCGTATTATAATCTGTCGACACGAGCGGTTCATCCGAATAATCAAGCACTCCGTACATTGACGTTTTGGCAGCCTGTTTGAATGCTTCGTTTACCTCTTCTGCCGTTACATCCGTTTTCAAGTCGACAACAAGATCAACTAATGAGACGTTCGGTACAGGCACACGCAAAGCGAGACCGTGAAGTTTTCCTTTCAGGTGAGGAAGAACAAGCGAAAGCGCCTTTGCCGCTCCTGTTGTCGTCGGAATGATGGATTCACCGCATGCCCGGGCGCGGCGCAAATCTTTGTGCGGATTATCAATGTTTTTTTGATCGTTCGTATAAGCGTGCACTGTCGTCATTAGACCGCTCTCAATGCCAAATTCATCATCAAGCACTTTCACAACCGGTGCAAGGCAATTTGTCGTGCATGACGCATTTGAGATAATCACGTGGCGTTCAGCATCAAATTGGTCTTCATTAACACCCATCACAATGGTAACGTCTTCATTTTTCCCCGGAGCGGTCAGAATGACTTTTTTCGCGCCCGCTTCAATATGTCCCATCGCTTTTTCTTTTGAATTAAACTTCCCTGTTGCTTCAACGACAATGTCAATATCATATTCCCGCCAAGGCAGCTGTTGCGGATCACGGCTGTTTAACAAGAGTACTTTTTTTCCATTCACAATCAGACTGTCTTCTCCAGCCTCAACCTCTTTGTCGTACCGTCCGTGATTTGTGTCATACTTTATTAAATGAGCCAGCGTTTCAGCCGAATAGCTGGCGTTAATAGCCACTACTTGAATTTGATCGTCTAACATTGCTTTTCTAAAGACCATTCTTCCGATTCTTCCAAACCCGTTTATCGCTACTTTTACCTTCACGTTGGTCACCCCTCATCAATTATGTCATTCTAAATTGTTGTCATCTGAAATTAGTATAACACATTAAAAAGAATTCGCCAGTACATATTGATAAAAATCAACGATTATAACGCTAATTTATGATGTATCATACGTTTTCTTGCACACAATATGAGGATAAAGAATCAAAAAAGCAGCCAGCGCTGCGCACTGCCTGCTTTATTTTCTTATGATTCCTGTTTCAATTTATCATTGAGCACACTTTCTTCTAATACAGAGAAAGTATTGCCGTATACCTTGTTGATATGATTCGCTCCCCAATCGCAGAGCATATCTAAAATGCCTTCTAAGCTGCGGCCGTATTCACTCAGTTCGTATTCCACTTTAGGAGGAACCTGATTGTACACGATACGGTTAATGACACCGTCAGCTTCCAGCTCACGCAGCTGCTGGGTCAGCATTTTTTGAGTGATATTCGGCATTAAACGCTTTAACTCACTTGTTCGTTTTTTTCCGTGTGTCAGGTGGCATAAAATCACGCATTTCCATTTCCCGCCTATTACTTCAAGAGTCGCTTCAACTGAAATGTTATATTTTTTCTTCTCCATGCGGTTCACTCTCCTTACAGGCACCAAAAAGTGACTATAGCACTTAAAAGTACGTACTTTTCTTTTTTGATGATATCTTTCATAATCACATTTGCCGGCTGAATTGAATCTGCTCTTTTATTTATATAGCTTGTTCGGCAGAATTTCAATCATACAACACATAACAGAAAAGGAGGAACTTGAATGACTTCAGCCAATAAAAGCAGCATTCCTGCACTTCTGGCTCTCGCCATTAGTGCATTCGCGATAGGGACAACCGAATTTATCAGCGTCGGCCTTTTGCCGTTAATATCTGATGATTTACACATTCCTGTAACAACAGCGGGATTGACCGTTTCGCTATACGCACTGGGTGTTACGTTCGGCGCGCCTATTTTAACGTCATTGACCTCAAGCATGTCACGAAAGACGCTATTGCTTTGGATCATGATCATTTTTATCGCCGGGAATACGATGGCCGCGTCGGCCTCAAGCATCGGGATTCTTTTAGCAGCACGTGTGATATCCGCTTTTTCACACGGTGTGTTTATGTCGATCGGCTCGACGATCGCAGCTGATCTTGTCCCTGAAAATAAAAGGGCGAGTGCGATTTCCATTATGTTTACAGGACTCACCGTCGCAACAGTAACCGGAGTTCCTTTCGGCACGTTTATCGGCCAGCAGCTCGGCTGGCGGTTTGCCTTTATGGTTATTATCGCCGTCGGCATTATCGCTGTCATTGCAAATGGCATTCTTGTCCCTTCCAATTTACGAAAAGGGACGAAAACAACGATGCGGGATCAATTGAAGCTTGTGACAAACGGCCGTTTACTGCTTTTATTTGTCATAACAGCTTTAGGATACGGAGGAACATTTGTTGTGTTCACTTACCTGTCTCCCCTGCTTCAGCAAGTGACGGGCTTTAAGGCCGGCACTGTAGCCATTATCCTGCTCGTTTACGGAATTGCCATTGCCATCGGCAATATGATTGGCGGGAAACTGTCCAATCGAAATCCGATCGCCGCGCTGTTTTATATGTTTATCGTACAGGCGCTCGTCCTGTTTACGTTAACATTTACGGCTCCTTATAAAATTGCTGGCCTCATTACGATTCTCTTTATGGGCTTGCTGGCCTTTATGAATGTGCCCGGCCTGCAAGTATATGTCGTCATGCTGGCTGAACGTTTTGTACCGAGCGCAGTAGATGTAGCATCCGCGATTAATATTGCAGCATTTAACGCAGGAATTGCCCTAGGATCTTTTTTGGGAGGCGTGATTACCGATTCCATCGGACTGATTCATACCGCGTGGATTGGAGCTTTAATGGTAGCAGGAGCCGTCATCTTAACAGGCTGGAGCCGCCTTCTGGAAAAACAGGATCGGCAGGCAGCCTAACATTTTAATAAGGAGGAAACAAACATGACAACACATTTACAAGCAGCAGCAACATTTCATAACGGGGTGAAAATGCCGTGGTTCGGCCTCGGTGTATTCCAAGTGGAAGAAGGATCGGAACTCGTCAATGCGGTGAAAACCGCCATTGTTCACGGTTACCGCAGTATTGATACTGCCGCTATCTACGGAAATGAAGCGGGAGTCGGGGAAGGCTTGCGGCACGGAATTGAAGAAGCCGGCATCTCCAGAGAGGATCTATTTGTCACATCAAAAGTGTGGAATGCGGATTTAGGGTATGAGGAAACATTGGCGGCATTTGAAACAAGCCTGTCAAAACTCGGTTTGGAATATTTAGATCTATACCTCATTCACTGGCCTGTGGAAGGCAAATATAAAGAAGCTTGGAGAGCACTTGAAACATTGTATAAAGAAGGCCGTGTCAAAGCGATCGGTGTGAGCAATTTCCAAATCCACCACCTGGAGGATCTGCTAAAGGGTGCTGAAATGAAGCCTATGATCAACCAAGTGGAATTCCACCCGCGCCTCACGCAAAAAGAGCTGATGGCTTATTGCAAGAAGCAAGGCATTCAAATGGAAGCATGGTCTCCTTTAATGCAGGGACAATTGCTTGATCATCCCGAACTGACAGACATTGCAACATCATATAACAAATCCGTCGCGCAAATCATTTTACGCTGGGATTTACAGCACGGCGTCATCACCATTCCTAAATCAACAAAGGAACATCGAATTAAAGCGAACGCGAACATATTTGATTTTGAATTATCACAGGATGACATGAACCGAATTGATGCGTTGAATGAAAATCTGCGCGTCGGTCCTGATCCGGACAATTTTGATTTTCAATCACAAAAACACCGTTCATAATGAACGGTGTTTTGTTATGCCCAGCAGCTGAGAATTTCCTCAAGCTGCTGTTTTGTCTCTTCGAGTGTGCCGCTATTGTCTATTACGTTATCCGCTCTTGACACTTTTTCCTCTAATGGAATTTGGGAGCGGATCCGGCTAAGCGCTTCTTCCTCCGTTAATTGGTTGCGCTTGGTCAGGCGTTCAAGCTGAAGCTCTTTTGTCACACTGACCACAATAATTTTATCCACTAAAGACTCCAATTTGCTTTCGAACAAAAGCGGGATATCTAATACTACAAATGTCTCCTGATTTGCAATGGACTCATCACGCCGCTTGAGCATTTCCTCTCTGACCGCAGGATGAACAATTGAATTCAAAGCAAGACGCTTCTGTTCATTTGTAAAGACCAGCGCCCCAAGCTTTCTTCTGTCTATATCACCATTTTCGAGCAGAATGTCTTCACCAAATTCGTCAATGATCTGCCGGTAGGCCGGCATCCCTTTTTCTACCGCTTGTTTTGCAATGATATCCGCATCTATGACAGTGATTCCTTTATCTATCAGCATATTGGCAACCGTGCTTTTGCCGCTTGCTATTCCTCCCGTTAAACCAATGACTAAGGTCAAGAGATCCACTCCTTTTTACAATTTCCAGAGCCCGATCGTGATCAGCAGAAGCCCCGGCAAAAACGCCATTTTATCGATCCATCTCCATTTAGACAGAATATGGCCGGCATTGATGCCGACTGACACAAACAGCGAACTCATAATCGCGACGGTTATGCTCATTGCAATGGGAGAAAAACCGAGAATGGCAGCTCCCATACCTGCCCCGAAGGCATCAATCGACAGGGCGAATCCCAATAACACCGCTTCAATTCCATTAATCACACCAGATTTGTCGATATCCGCACTCATCGGTTTTCTCAAAATATGGATCACAATGCCCAATGACCGAACCTCTAAATTAAGCAGCGTTTTTTCATGCAATAAGTAGTCTTTGTCTTTTGCCGGCCTGAAAAATTGATATAAAACCCACACGCCGATTCCAACCAATATTAACCCGCCGAGCTTCTCAGTCACATATACGGGGAAAAACTTGGTGAGAAAGCTTCCGATCAGCATGGATATAAACATAACAGTGCCGGAACAGAAGGCAATGACAATAATGGCTTTTAGCGGTATCTTCATTTTTCGCAATCCATACGTAAATCCGACTGAAAAACTGTCCAAGCTGACAGCTAACGCCAGCAGCAGTATAGAAACCATTTGCATATCCGTTTCTTCCTTTCTGTTGGTGCTCTTGTATCAGATGTTTAATGCCCGGAGATTCATCACAATCATGTATATGGAAAAGTGAAAAATCCGTGTTTCCGAAAAACGGCACTTCCTCTATTACAGAGTTACTGATATATGCACCGACAGCTTGGACGATGAAGCATTCCTCTATTTTTTCTGGCACTTGGCGCAAAAATGTGTGCCTCTGCCTCCGACGACAATTTTGGTAATCATGGTGCCGCAATTTTTGCAGGGCTCATCTTTTTTCCCGTACACAAAATGCTGCAACTGAAACATTCCGATTTCTCCTTGGGAATTGATATACGACCGGACAGTGCTTCCACCGGCATCAATCGCTTCCTGAAGGGTATTTTTAATTTCAGCATGAAGTTTTTTGATTTTTTTATCTGATAGCTGGTTTGCTTTTGTCTCGGGATGGACGCCCGCTCTGAACAGAGCCTCGTCCACATAAATGTTCCCGAGTCCGACGACCGTTTTCTGATCCAGAAGAGCGGTTTTGACAGCTCGGTTTGTTTTCGCCAGCCGTGCTTTCAAATACGCACTCGTAAATTCTTCTGCATCCGGTTCGGGTCCGAGCTGAGAAAGCGGCAGCTCCCCTGCTTCCTCTCCCGGTTTAAATAAATGCATGGTTCCGAATTTCCGAACGTCCCTGTAACGCAGCTGGGTTCCGTCCGTCATCGTAAATATGACATGCACGTGTTTATCGTCCGGCTCCTCCTCTTGGTGAAGTCCGTACTTTCCTTCCATACGAAGGTGGGAGACCATGACATAATGATCTAAGTAAAACAGCAAAAACTTTCCCCGTCTTCCGATGGACTGGATGGTTTCTCCTGCTAAGTTTCGCGCAAATTCCTCCGGTTCGGCAGGCCGTTTGATGATATTCGGCCATCTGATCTCCACCGATTTGATTGTTTTTCCTCTTACAAGCCCGGTCAGAGTGCGCCGGACGGTTTCAACCTCTGGTAATTCCGGCACATCCATCACTTCCTTTATCTCTGTTTATTTCGCATCGTACCAGGATGGGCCTGAAGCAAAGTCCACCTTTAACGGCACATCTAATGCAAGCGCATGCTCCATCACTTCTGGAACAAGCTTTTCAAGTATTTCAATTTCTTCCTTCGGCGCTTCAAAAATCAATTCATCGTGCACTTGAAGCAGCAATCTTGTCTTCAACTGCTTTTCTTTCAGCTTGGCTGCCATATCAATCATGGCTTTTTTAATAATATCCGCGGCACTTCCTTGAATCGGCGTATTCATTGCCGTCCGCTCCGCAAAGCTGCGGATATTAAAGTTTCGGCTCGTCAGTTCAGGGATGTATCGGCGGCGATGCAGCAGCGTGGTTACGTAGCCTTTTTGCTTCGCGTCCTGCACCGAGTCCTCCATATACGCTCTGACGCCCTGGAAGCTTTCCAAATATCGGTCGATGAATGCCCCAGCTTCTTTCCGCGTAATGCCGAGATTCTGTGATAGACCGTAATCACTGATGCCGTATACAATCCCGAAGTTGACCGCTTTCGCCTGGCGTCTCATCGCCGATGTCACTTCATCCTCAGCGACATGGAACACATCCATTGCTGTTTTTGTATGAATATCCATGTCGTTTGTAAAGGCTTCGATCAAATTTTCATCCTTTGAAATGTGGGCAAGCACCCGCAGCTCGATTTGCGAGTAATCAGCCGCAAAAATGAGCCAGTCTTTTTCAGACGGAACAAAGGCCTGGCGGATCTTGCGCCCTTCCTCAAGCCTGATCGGTATGTTTTGCAGGTTCGGATCGGTCGAACTGAGGCGCCCTGTTTGCGTTAAGGCTTGGTTAAAGCGTGTATGCACCTTGTGTGTATCTTTTCTTGTCACCTTTAAAAGCCCTTCGATGTATGTCGATTGCAGCTTGCCGATTTGTCTGTACTGCAAAATATAGTCAACAATATCATGTTTGTCAGCCAGCTTTTCAAGCACATCAGCAGACGTTGAATAGCCTGTTTTCGTTTTCTTCACAACTGGCAGGCCGATCTTTTCAAACAGGATGACGCCGAGCTGTTTAGGAGAATTGATATTAAACGGCTCTCCTGCAATATCATGAATTTTTTCTTCATATTCCTTCAGCTTGGCGCTCAGTTCTTCTCCCATTCGTTTTAAGCGGTCAACATCAACCTTAACGCCTGTTGATTCCATTTCTCCGAGAATAAGCGACAGCGGCATTTCCAGCTCCTCAAACAATTCAAGCTGATCGTTGTTCTCCAGCTCCTGAACAAGCTTTTCCCGGAGGCTTTGAATGGCTAAAGCCTTTCTGACGAGATGCTCAGACAGTTCGCCCTCTGCCGGCACTGCGCGTTTTGCTCCCTTGCCGTAAACTGATTCATCGCTTGAAACGATGTGCAAGCCGTAATCCTTAGCCACACTAGCAACGTCGTCATACGAATTACCCGGATTAATGATATAAGCGGCAAGAAGCGTATCAAACTCCGCACCTTTCAGCTCAATGCCCTGCCAGCGCAAAGCCACGACAGCCCGCTTGCTGTCAAAGACCCATTTTTTCTGATCGTCATTTTCCACCCATTCTTTAAACACATCAGACTCGACAGCAGCGTCTTTTGGAATAAAGTAGGCTCCCGTTTCGTTCACTATCGAAAAACCGAGAATCGGCACTTCATGATAATTATCGCCAATCTGTTCAACGACAAATGCAGATGGAGAAATCAATATATCGCTAGTCACGTCGGTGACTGTTTTGACATCAATTTCTTCTAACGACTGATCCTGCTCCGCCTCTACACCGTCCTCCCCGAGCCGTTCAAGAAGCGTATTGAACCCAAGGTCCTTAAAGATGGCAATGACCTGTTCACGATTAAAGCCTTGATATTCCAGACCCGAAACGGACACCTCAATCGGCGCATCGGTCATAATCGTCGCCAATTCCTTGCTCATCAAGGCCTGATCCTTAAATTCTTCCAGCTTTTCCTTGAGTTTTTTTCCGCTTACCTCATCAATTGATTCGAGCAGCTTTTCAACAGAATGGAATTGCTTTAACAGCTTAATCGCGGTTTTTTCCCCGACACCAGGCACACCCGGGATGTTGTCAGAAGAATCCCCCATTAAACCCTTCATATCAATAATTTGGTCAGGCGTGAGTCCGTATTTCTCCTGGACGTGCTCTGGTGTGTAAAACTCAACATCGGTAATTCCTTTTCTCGTAATGGCAACCGTCGTCTGGTCTGTTGCCAGCTGTGTTAAATCCTTATCGCCCGAGAAAACCTTTACCTCAAAGCCGTCTTTTTCAGCCGATTTGGCGAGTGTGCCGATAATGTCGTCAGCTTCGTATTGTTCCAGTTCGTAGCGGCTGATTTGATAGGCATCTAGCAGCTCGCGGATAAACGGCATTTGTTCTGAAAGCTCAGGCGGGGTTTTCTGTCTTCCGCCTTTATACTCTTTAAATGTGCCGTGACGAAACGTCGTTTTCCCGGCATCAAACGCAACCAGCATATGCGTCGGCTTTTCATCCTCAAGCATTTTCATCAAAATCATCGCAAAACCGTAAACCGCATTTGTATGAATTCCTTTATCATTGCTTAACAGCGGCAATGCGAAAAACGCCCGGTAAGCCAGACTGTTTCCGTCTACAAGCACTAATTTTTTTCGTTCCGTCATTCAATATCCTCCTAAGAAGCAGCAGCTTCCATTCATCTCATAATAATAGTCTTTAGCTTCTCTTATTTTAACAAAGTTCAATTTGAAAGGAAAATACGCGAACCGATGAGAACACACAAAAAAGGACGGGAACACAAAAAGGTTCCCGCCGTCAAAATTGGCTCCTTGGATGAAGGGGTTCTACTACATCCTACCAGCATAGGTTTAACAGTGCATGAAGATATTGTTAAAGCTTTGTAAACATTAAACAGGCTTTTCAGCAGTCCGCTTCAGCGTCACTGTAAACACAGTGCCTCTGCCCGGCTCGCTTGTCACATCGATCTTGCCTTCATGAGCCTCTATTAAATGCTTTACAATCGCAAGACCGAGACCGGTCCCGCCTGAGTTTCTGCTTCTGTCTTTATCAACGCGGTAAAACCGTTCAAAGATGCGGGGAATTTCTTCTTTCTGGATGCCAATCCCGGTATCGGAAACTTCGATTTGAATTTCTGTTTCTCCCGGTTTGACATTGATAGCTACCGAACCCTTCTCCGGTGTATAGGTTAATGCATTGTTTACGAGATTTAAAAACACCTGTTTCAGCCGGTACGGGTCGCCCGCTACATAGAGAGGGTCTTTCGGAACGTTCAGCTGTAAAGAGATACCTCTCTCCGTCGCTTTATGCTTAAGTAGCGTTTCAATATCAGCCAGCATTTTCGCTGCATCGAACGTTTCGATGCTGAGCGTAAAGTTTTGCTGCTCAATCTTAGAAAGATCAAGCAAATCCTGCACCAATGACTGAAGCCTTTTGCTTTCCTTTAAAATAATCGAGAGAAATTCTGAAAGCGCCTCTTTGTCCTCCATTGCCCCGTCTAATAGCGTTTCCGTAAACCCTTTGATCGATGTAATCGGCGTTTTCAGCTCGTGGGAAACATTGGCCACAAAATCTTTTCTCATCTGCTCTAATTTTTTCGTTTCCGTCATGTCATGAAAAACGAGCACGATCCCTTTCCATTCATCATCCGGCCCCATAATAGGAACGCCGTCCACTTCAAAATAACGCCTTTCAATTTTGATCGGAAGCCTTAATAGCTTGCATTTCTTCGTCTCAGTCATAAAAATCTCTTCGACAAGCTGGATCACTTCTTCATGTTCAAATGCATCATGGTAAAGACGGCGCAGCATCTGATTCGGATTGACATGAAACTGCTTCGCGTAAGACCTGTTGACGAGATTGATAAAACCTCTTCCATCAATCATAATCAGCCCGGAGCCGATGTTTTCAATGACAGTCAGCAGGCGGTCGCGCTGCATTTCCTGCGTCCTCGTCATTTCCATCAGATCAACGGCAAGGCTGTTCATGGCCCGGCCAAGCTTGTCAGAACGCCTGATATAACCGCCGTATGTACGGGCATCGTAATTCCCCTTGGACAGCTCTGTTGCCATGTTTGTGGCTGCTTCAATAGATCTTTTGTAGCGAGAGGTCATATTAGAATAAAAGAAAACAATAATAATAAAAGCGGTACAAAGACTGGCTGTCAGCATGCCCCACATCTCGCCATTCAGACCCGAGCTTTCTTCACGGGAAGTAAGCAGCACATACCCCGTTTTTTCGCCTTTGCTCCTAAGCGAAAGCCCATAATAAAGCATGTTCTCCTCTTTCGCGAGAACTCCCTCATGACCGGAGACAAGCGCCTGAATCTGTGAAGAATCCTCCGCGCTGCCGTCAGACCCGTACAGCACCTTTCCTTCTGTATCGATCACGGACGCTTCTACATCAAGCGCACTGCCTGCATCTTTAATGACTTTCTCATTTGCCTGGTCATTCAGGTTGCCGGCATCAAGCAGCGAAGCCATGTATTTGGCTTCCTTTTCAATGTGTTCCTCCGATTTTTTTTGATCAGAAGATTCAAAGAGCTGCTGTAAAAACAGCCCGAGTACACTAAACACCACAATCATACAGACAACGAGCACAGAAAAAAGGCGCACACGATATTTAATCATTCATTTTTGGCTCCTCCAATTTATACCCCAATCCCCTAATGGTTTTAATATAGATCGGTTTTTTTGTATTCGTTTCAATTTTGTCTCGAAGATGGCTGATATGCACATCAACAATTCTCGTATCTCCGGCAAAATCGTAATTCCAGACAGCACTTAAAAGCAAATCTCTCGTCAGCACTCTTCCTTTATGTCTGCCTAAATACAATAGCAGCTCAAATTCTTTCGGTGTCAGCTCAAGCTGATTTTCTTTAAAATAAGCTTCATAATGATCGGGCAGAATCTTCAAATCGCCGATAACAATTTGTCCTTCTGTTTCCTCGTTTTTCATATCACTAGAGGGCGCAGCCATTTCAGAACGCCTTAAAATAGCTTTTACTCTTGCATTGACTTCTCGAGGGCTGAACGGCTTGGTCATATAATCATCAGCACCAAGCTCAAGCCCTAATACTTTGTCAAATTCTTCATCCTTCGCTGTCAGCATTAAAATAGGAAACATGAGTTTTTGCTGTCTCAGCTGCTTGCATACTTCAATTCCATCCAGCTTTGGAAGCATCACATCAAGCACAATTAAATCAGGATTTTCTGTTTCCGCCCTTTTGAGTGCTTCTTCTCCATCCGAAGCAGTAATAACCTCATAGCCTGATCGCTCCAAATTGTACTGCAAAAGTGTAACGATAGATTCTTCATCATCCACAACTAAAATTTTCTTGTTCATGCTGTGCCTCCAGTATCTTAATTCCCCGACATCCTATTTCTCTATTTTATGTCATCTTACCATGTTTCATGATTTTATTTTAACGAAAGCCGGACATTCCGACAATTCGCCTTTTACATCATTTTAACAAGAGGCAGCTGAGAAATAGGAGGAAGCGCTTTCATTTTGTAATAAAAAGAGAAAGGCTTCGATTAAACCAGCCTTTCTCTTTTTATTTTAGGATAATACTTTCATCACATTTTTGACAGATTCAACTGATTTATTCAGCTGTTCTTTCTCGTATTCTGTCAATTCAAGCTCAATGATTTGTTCAAGCCCGTTTCCGCCGACAATTGTAGGAACACCAAGGTAGATGCCTTCATAGCCGTATTCTCCTTCAAGATAAGCAATTGTAGGAAGGACGCGGCGCTGATCTTTTAAGATTGCTTCGATCATTTCTGTCAGTGAAGCCGCAGGCGCATAATACGCGCTTCCGTTTCCTAAGAGATTCACGATCTCGCCGCCGCCTTTTCTTGTGCGCTCCACAATTGCGTCAATCCGGTCTTTTGGAATGAGGGTTTCAAGCGGGATACCGCCAGCATAAGAATAACGTACAAGCGGCACCATATCGTCACCGTGTCCGCCGAGAACAAAACCAGTCACATCTTTCACTGACAAGTTTAATTCCTCCGCCACAAACGTTCTGAATCTTGCCGTATCAAGCACACCTGATTGGCCGATCACGCGCTCTTTCGGGAAGCCAGACTCTTTGTATACTGCGTATGTCATTGCATCAACAGGGTTTGTCAAAACCACAATGATAGAGTCAGGAGAATATTTCACGATTTCTCGTGTGACGCTTCTCATAATTTTTTCGTTTGTAGAGACTAGATCATCCCTGCTCATACCAGGTTTTCTTGCAATACCGGCTGTAATGACAACAATGTCAGAACCAGCCGTATCCTCATAATTAGATGTACCCGTAATTTTCGCGTCAAAGCCTTGAACCGGGCTGGCTTCCAGCATATCAAGGGCTTTTCCTTTCGTCGGGTTCTCCAATTGAGGGATATCAACGAGAACAACGTCCGCCAGCTCTTTTTGAGCGGTTAAGAAAGCTGTTGTCGCTCCGGTAAAACCTGCTCCGATAACAGAAACTTTTTTACGAGTATTTCCCATGTCTCTCTTCTCCTTTATGGCTAATTTTAGGCTGTTTCCTTGCTTAGTCCATGTTTTTAATCAGTTCTTCTCCGAACTCTGAACATTTAACTTCAGTCGCGCCGTCCATTAATCTGGCAAAATCGTAAGTTACGACTTTAGAAGCGATTGTTTTTTCCATAGATTTAATGATTAAATCAGCCGCTTCATTCCATCCTAAATGCTCAAGCAGCAGCACACCTGAAAGAATAACTGAAGATGGGTTTACTTTATCAAGTCCGGCGTATTTAGGAGCCGTTCCGTGTGTCGCCTCGAAAATCGCATGTCCTGTTTCGTAGTTGATGTTTGCCCCAGGAGCAATACCGATTCCGCCTACTTGCGCCGCAAGAGCGTCAGAAATATAGTCTCCGTTAAGGTTCATTGTTGCAACAACATCAAATTCGCTTGGACGTGTCAGAATCTGCTGAAGGAAAATATCAGCAATGCTGTCTTTGATAATGATTTTGCCTGCTGCTTCTGCTTCGCTTTGCGCTTTATTAGCGGCGTCTTTTCCGTCTTTTTCAGCAATGCGGTCATATTCAGCCCATGTGAAAACTTTTTCGCCGTATTCTCTCTCTGCAAGCTCATAGCCCCAGTTTTTGAAGGCGCCTTCCGTGAACTTCATGATGTTTCCTTTGTGTACAAGCGTTACAGACTTGCGGCCGTGCTCAATCGCATATTCAATTGCCGCTCTGACCAGACGGCTTGTTCCTTCTTCAGAAACAGGCTTAATGCCGATACCTGATGTTTCAGGGAAACGGATTTTGTTAACATTCAATTCATTTTGCAGGAAGCTGATGAGCTTTTGCACTTCTTCAGAGCCTTTTGCGTACTCGATGCCTGCGTAAATATCTTCTGTATTTTCACGGAAGATGACCATGTCAGTATCCTCAGGACGTTTTACCGGTGACGGCACTCCAGTAAAATATCTTACCGGTCTCAAGCAAACGAATAGGTCAAGCTCTTGTCTGAGCGCTACGTTCAAAGAACGGATACCGCCGCCGACAGGTGTCGTTAACGGGCCTTTAATCGCGATGAAATATTCGCGGATAACATCTAATGTTTCAGCAGGAAGCCACTCACCTGTTTTATTATAAGCCTTTTCTCCGGCATAAACTTCTTTCCACGTAATTTTCTTTTCACCTTTATATGCTTTTTCTACTGCGGCTTCCAAAACTTTTGAAGCGGCATTCCAAATATCAGGACCGGTTCCGTCTCCTTCAATAAACGGGATAATCGGGTTGTTTGGTACGTTTAATACTCCATTAGAGACTGTAATTTTTTCACCTTGTGCCACAATAAAAACCTCCCAGTATGTAATTCATATTTAGAAAACATTTTATTTTTCTTATATAGAAAACAAAATGATTTTTCTTAACATTCTAAAGTGTAAACCATCTTTGATGTTCTGAACAAGAGGCTAACTTCATTAACATAAGCCAGCCTCCCATGGTTCTTTAGGCTCTTTCTTCAATCGGAACAAAAGTTTGTTTGTCAGGGCCTGTGTAATCTGCACGCGGGCGGATCAGGCGGTTATTGTCATACTGCTCAAGGATATGAGCGAGCCAGCCTGACATTCTGCTTACAGCAAAAATCGGTGTGAACAGGTCATGGTCTATTCCGAGGCTGTGATAAACAGAAGCGGAATAGAAATCAACGTTAGGCGGAAGCTTTTTTTCTGATGTCACGATTTCTTCGATGCGAATCGACATGTCATACCATTTGCTTTCGCCGGTCAGGTTGGTCAGACGTTTGCTCATTTCTTTTAAATGTTTGGCGCGCGGATCGCCATGCTTATAAACGCGATGGCCGAATCCCATTATTTTTTCTTTCTTTTCCATCTTGGCACGAACGAAAGGCTCGACATTCTCCACTTCGCCGATCTCTGTCAGCATTTTCATGACGCCTTCGTTTGCACCGCCGTGAAGCGGGCCCTTCAGTGCGCCGATCGCTGCAGTAATTCCTGAGTAGATATCCGAAAGTGTTGCGACACAGACCCTCGCTGTAAACGTTGACGCGTTCAGCTCGTGATCGGCATGTAAAATCAGTGCTTTGTTGAAGGCTTCAACCTCAATCGGTGAAGGCTCTTCTCCATTTAATGTGTAGAGAAAATTCTCGGCAATGCCGTAGTCTTCTCTTGGCTCAACGGGTTCAAGACCCTTGCGGATTCTGGAAAACGCTGCAACCAGACCAGGCACCTTTGCCTGAAGGCGGATCGCCTTTCTGTAGTTGGCTTCCGGGTTCATGGTATCAGCCTCGCTGTCAAGCAGGCCTAGTAAAGAAATCGCTGTCCGAAGAGCAGCCATGGGATGAACATTTTCGAGGGAATAAGATTTGAAGTGCTCAATAATTTCTTGCGGAACGGCAGCTTCTTTTGCTAACTGCTGTTTTAACTCATCAAGCTCTTTTTTGTTTGGCAGCCTTAAGTGCCAAAGCAAGTAAATGATTTCTTCAAAGCTCGCATTCTCTGTCAAATCATCGATATCATACCCCACATATGTAAGGGTATCATCAATAATCGAACTAACAGATGATGTTGTTGCTACCACCCCTTCAAGACCGCGTGTCGCTGTCATATATAACATCTCCTTTTCAATAAATTTCCCCTTTAAGAGTGTTGTAAAAACATGAGGCTAACTTAAAAAGCACGTTGTAAGTATTTCTCCCCCCAAAAGAAAATGCTTACATTTTACTGCCTGCTGGTGCTGAAACCCTTTGCTTATGAAAGAACATAACAAATTCTTATAAGCTTTTTTAAGTTTGTGCCTATTCCTATTATAAACAATAATCAGACATTTGTTAAATGTTTACCTATAATTTTTTTTTTCATTCTATGATTTTCCCGAAAAAACGCCTTTATTTGCGGGTTTTTGGCATTAAAAAAAAGCGGCAGCAAGCCGCTTTTTTTATGAAGTGAACAGTTTTACGAGCTGCATCGCGATATAAGCAATCCCCGCTCCGATCAGCGGACCCACTGCGACTCCGCCGAAAAGCGCGACTGCGAGAATGGTACCGATGACAAGAGCAGTGGTGATGTGAGGATCGTTTTCCAGCAGGGTCAGGCCATTTTTGGCAATCAGCGCAACGGCAATTCCCGCCCCCAATGCAATCCATGCGTAAGAAGAACGCATTGCCTCACCAAGCTGTTTAAATCCAATCTCGCCTGTGGCGATTGGAACAAGAACAGCAATTGTGATGACGGTCACGCCCCAGTTGATGCCTTTTGACTGGATAGTCGGAAAAAATTTTTGGTCAAGTCCCACGATTTTAATGATCAAAAGGACGGATACAGCAAAAAGCAGCGATTGATTTTTTGCGATAAGTGCAATAGCCAAGAGTAATATTAAAAATAAATTCGCTTGTGTAAACACGCGTTATCCCTCCTTTAAGATGAATGTATTCATATACAGCCGTACCGTGAATAAACATAACAATAGGACATGCTGACGAGAGGAGGATCGTTTTTGTGAATCAATCCTATATCACTATTTTTTTCCGAACCCTCTTTGTCGTGTCGCTTACCGCCGGATCAGCAGCCGCTGTTTATTATTCGTTTCCGTTAACATATCCGTTCCTCATTGCCCTTATTCTTTCAACAGCGATTCACCCTGTTGTAGACTACTTGGACAAAGTGACGGGATTCCCGCGAACTTTAAATGTCATCGGCGTGCTTGCCTTTTTTCTGCTCGCGGCGTTCGGTGTGCTGACCATTGTGGTAGCAGAAATCGTAACAGGGACTGCATATCTTGCAAAAACCCTTCCCCCGCATATCAGCACATTTATCTCTTATTGTGAAAAACTGTTTACCACTCATATCCAGCCGCTCTATCACGAACTGACCGTTTTATTTCATGAATTGGAGACCAACCAGCAGGCTTCCATCGTCACTCACATTCAGACACTTGGAGATTCCGCTGCCAAAAACGCAGGACTGCTGCTGTCTCACATTCTTGAAATGATCCCGAAGTTTTTCGCGCTGCTTCCGAATACCGCGGCTGTTTTGATATTTTCACTTCTTGCTACATTTTTCATGACAAAGGACTGGCACAAGCTGAAAGCGATGCTCGTTTCAGTACTGCCGGATCGAATAACAGCAAACGGAAAGGCGATCAGCAGCGAGCTGAAAAAAGCAATGACCGGTTTCATTAAAGCGCAGGCTGTTCTTGTATTCCTTACGATGGTCATTGTATTCATCGGTCTTTCTCTCTTAAAGGTTGAGCATGCAGCAACGATTGCTTTTTTAATCGGGCTAGTCGACCTTCTCCCTTATTTAGGAGCAGGATCCGTCTTCGTGCCGTGGATTTTGTATTTATCGATTACAGGCCAGCTTCCTCAAGCAATTGGAATTGGTGTGCTGTACCTTGTCGTACTCGTTCAGCGGCAGCTGACAGAGCCGAAAATATTAAGTAAATCAATCGGAATCGATCCGCTGGCAACACTCATTGCCCTCTTTGCCGGCTTTAAATTGTTCGGATTTTTAGGACTGATTGCCGGTCCTGCCGTTCTCGTCGTCATCCAGGCTTTTATCACAACTGGTGCCTTAAAGGAAATATGGTCCTACATCACTGTCCAGCAAAAATAAAACAGCAGCCCATGATGCAGGCTGCCGTTTTTATTTTATAATGATCCGCTTGTTCTTCGACATGCCTCTCAGCCATTTGAACAGGATCGGCTTACACCAGCTGCGGGTGAACGGGATAAGCAGGCATGCGCCGGCCAGATCTGATAAAAAGCCTGGAAGCATCAGCAAAAGGCCGCCAATAAAGATGCACAGGCCGTCAGCAATCGCTTCACCAGGCATCTTGCCGTATTGAAGGTCACGCTGAACCTTGAAGTAAACTTCAGTTCCTTGTTTTTTGGCAGCTGCTGCCCCAATGATCCCGGTCAGAATCATCAAAAGAACCGTCGGAAGAATACCGATCAGCTTGCCCGAAAATAGAAATATGCCGATTTCAATTGCCGGAAACACAATAAAAAGCAAAAATAAAAACCTCATCTCCAGCCCCCCACATGTGTAAAACGCCTTCGTTCAAAAATAGTGCCAAATAGAGAAAAGGAAGGGAATACGCTCCCTTCCCATTTTCAGATGTGATTAAAGTACACTTGCACGTCCTTGGTAGACTGCCCCTCTAGAAGCGTCAACCGTAATATCCTGGCCTTCTGTCAAAATGGATGTCGCATTTTCCAAACCAACAATAACCGGAATGCCGAGGCTTAATCCGACTACTGCAGCATGGCTTGTCAAGCCGCCTTCTTCTGTAATAAGGGCAGACGCTTTTTCAAGAGACGCGATCATATCACGGTCAGTGCTAGTTGTCACCAAAACAGCGCCGTCAGTCATTTTTTGTTCGGCTTCTTTTGCGTTTTGCGCAATGACAACCGGACCGTAAGCTGATTTGCGGCCGATACCTTGGCCTTTAGCGATGATATCACCGACAGTATAAACTTTCATCAAGTTCGTTGTTCCTGACTCACCGACAGTACCTGCTGTAATGACGATCAGGTCACCATTTTTTACAATTCCGCTGTGTAATGATTTTTGCACAGCGTCTTCCAGCATCTCATCAGTTGAGCTTGCATTTTGACCGCTTTCTGCGAAAACGCCGGATACAAGAGCGAGTTTTCTGGAAACAGAATCATTTACAGTCACAGCGACAATCGGTGCCTGCGGGCGGTATTTTGCAATCATACGCGCTGTATGGCCGCTTTCAGTCGGCGTTACAATCGCAGTAGCATTCAAGTTAATGGCTGTATGTGCAACAGATTGGCCGATTGCATCAGTAATCGTCATGCCTACTTGGTCTCTGCGCTTTGAAAGAATCTCTTTGTAATTCAGCGCCTCTTCAGAACGGGATGCGATGTTGTGCATCGTTTGAACCGCTTCAACCGGATAGTTTCCGGCAGCTGTTTCACCAGAAAGCATGATCGCATCTGTGCCGTCGAAAATTGCGTTTGCGACGTCACTCGCTTCCGCACGAGTCGGACGCGGGTTGCGCTGCATGCTGTCAAGCATTTGTGTCGCTGTAATAACCGGTTTGCCCAGTGCGTTGCATTTTTTAATCAGGTCTTTTTGCACGAGCGGCACTTCTTCAGCCGGGATTTCCACACCTAAGTCTCCGCGCGCAACCATTAAGCCGTCAGACACTTCGAGAATAGAATCAATGTTGTCTACGCCTTCTTGGTTTTCAATTTTAGGGATAATTTGAATATCCTGAGCATTATGCTCCTCAAGAAGTTCACGGATTTCAAGCACGTCAGTAGAACGGCGTACAAAAGACGCAGCGATGAAATCTACCCCTTGCTCAATACCGAAAACGATATCTCTCGCGTCCTTCTCAGTAATACCAGGAAGGTTGACGCTGACACCCGGCACGTTAACGCCTTTTTTGTTTTTCAGTGTTCCGTTGTTTAGTACTTTTGTTTTGATTTCGCGTTTAGCGGCATTCACTTCAAGTACCTCAAGACCGATAAGCCCGTCATCTAAAAGAATCGTTGAGCCTTTTTCAACGTCCTCTACTAAACCTTCATACGTTACTGAAATCTTATCAGTTGTTCCAACTACCTCGTCCATTGAAACGATAAGCTCTTTGCCTGTTTCAAGCTCAATAGCACCGTTTTCCATTGTATGTGTACGGATTTCAGGGCCTTTTGTATCAAGCAGGATTCCGACGTTTTTGCCGAGCTTTTTGCTCGCTTCGCGGATATTTTTAATACGTGCTCCGTGCTCCTCAAAATCTCCGTGAGAAAAATTCAAACGAGCCACATTCATTCCTGACTCCATTAATTTCGTAAGCATTTCAATACTTTCACTTGCCGGACCGATGGTACAAACAATTTTTGTTTTTCTCAATTCGTTCACTTCCTTCTGAAATCTTCAGCCTTCTGCTGCATTCTTAAATAGACAGTTCTTTTGAAAGCTGATACATGTTTTGCTCAACTGTGTGTTTTTGATCCAGTATTTCTATAATATCATGGTCTACAAGCTTATTGTTTTGTATACCTACACAGCGTCCGCCTTTTCCTTCAAGCAGCAGTTCAACCGCATACGCGCCAAGTCGGCTTGCCAGAACACGGTCAGCAGCACTTGGGGAACCGCCGCGCTGGATATGGCCTAATACAGATACCCTAGTTTCAAGATTTGTTTCTTCTTCAATGCGTTTCCCGAATTCAACACCGCTGCCTACCCCTTCGGCAACGATAATAATACTGTGTTTCTTCCCGCGCTCATGACCGCGTTTTAGCCGGGCAATGATTTCGTGCATGTCGTAATCAGCCTCAGGGATCAAGATTGATTCCGCACCGCCTGCAAGTCCGGCCCATAATGCAATATCGCCGGCGTGGCGGCCCATCACTTCGATCACATATGTACGTTCATGAGAAGTCGCTGTATCGCGAATCTTATCAATTGCGTCAATTACTGTATTTAAAGCTGTGTCGAAACCGATTGTAAAATCAGTACCCGGAATGTCATTATCAATTGTACCCGGTACACCTACACATGGAAACCCGTGCTCCGTTAATTTCTTCGCACCCATGTATGAGCCGTCTCCGCCGATAACGACAAGCCCTTCGATACCCAGCTTCTTCAAGTTTTCGATCCCTTTTTCACGGCCTTCAACCGTTTTGAATTCAGGACATCTTGCTGTATAAAGCTTTGTTCCTCCGCGATGAATAATATCACCTACAGAACCGAGCTCTAGCTTTTCAATCTTTCCGCTGATCAACCCTGAGTATCCGTTATAAATGCCGTAAACTTCAACGTCATGATAAATCGCTTTTCTGACAACTGCGCGAACTGCTGCATTCATTCCCGGGGAATCCCCGCCGCTCGTCAATACCCCTATACGTTTCATTCTCCATTCACCTCAGCAAACATATATGATTAAAACATAACATGATCATTGCCCTAAAAACAATGAAAAGGGATCTCCATCCTCCCTATGAAACCTTACCTATTATACAATTAAATAAATTGTTTTTAAATAAAATTTAAGGAATGTCACAAAAAATAAACGTGAGCCAAAGGCTTCACGTTTATTTAGTTTACCCCGATATATTGATCTTCAATCGATACTTTCCCAATTGCTTTGTATTTTTCATAGCGCTGCTGAATTAATTCTTCTTCATTCAGCTTCAGCAAAGTCTTTAACGATTGTTTAAGGGTTTCATCCATGTAGCTTGCCTGCAGCTTAATATCGTGGTGCGCTCCGCCTTTTACTTCTTTTATCATATGATCTATAATACCTAATTCTTTTAAGTCAGGCGCAGTGATTTTCATTGTTTCCGCCGCTTTTTTGGCAAGACTGGAGTCCTTCCATAAGAGTGCCGCAGCACCTTCCGGAGAAATAACAGAATAAGTAGAGTTTTCCAGCATATGCAAGTGGTTGCCCACACCTAAACCTAGAGCTCCGCCGCTTCCGCCTTCGCCGATGACGATACAAACAACAGGCACTCTTAGGCCGGCCATTTCAAACAGGTTTTTGGCGATTGCTTCGCTTTGTCCTCTTTCTTCAGCTGCTCGTCCAGGGTATGCCCCCTTCGTGTCAATAAAACAGATAATCGGTCTGTTAAATTTATCAGCCTGTTTCATCAGACGAAGCGCTTTACGATAGCCCTCAGGATGAGGCATTCCAAAGTTGCGGACCAGGTTTTCCTTCGTGTCTTTTCCGCGCTGATGTCCGATAACTGTCACAGGCAGGCCGTGGAACTTGGCAATACCGCCGACAATGGCTTCATCGTCTCCGTACGCTCTGTCTCCGTGACATTCAAAAAAGTCTGTAAACAGGTAATGAATATAATCAAGTGTTGTCGGACGGTCCGGCAGACGTGCGATTTGAACACGGTCCCAAGGCTTCAGATTTTTATAAATATCATCCTGAAGCTTAGCTAGACGGTCTTCAAGCCGTTCGATTTCTGCACTCAGATCCATTTCCGAATCCTGGGTGAATTTTTTCAATTCGGCGATTTTGGTTTGCAGTTCAATCACCGGTTTTTCAAATTCTAATCTTGCAGCCACTCAATGTCACCTCCTGTTTGATGCATATCCAGCAGATTCTCTAACGTTTTTTTCATGTCGTCGCGGTGAATAACCGCATCAAGCTGTCCATGTTTTAATAAGAATTCCGCCGTTTGGAAGTCCTCCGGCAGTTTTTCGCCTATTGTCTGTTCGATAATCCTTCTTCCGGCAAAACCGATCAGCGCGCCGGGCTCCGCGAAATTATAATCGCCAAGAGAAGCAAAGCTTGCCGATACCCCGCCGGTAGTGGGATGCGTCATGACTGAGATAATGAGACCCTGTTCCTCACTGAATAATTTTAAGGCAGAGCTTGTCTTTGCCATTTGCATAAGGCTTAATATGCCTTCCTGCATCCTTGCACCGCCGGAAGCAGTAAAAATAATAAACGGAACTTTATCCGCTTTTGCTTTTTCAATCGCAAGCGTGATTTTTTCACCGACGACAGAGCCCATGCTGCCCATACGGAATGAAGAATCCATTATCGCGACAACAGCAGGAAATCCCCCGATGGTGCCCTTGCCTGTGACAACAGCCTCGTTTAAGGATGTTTTCTCGCGATCTTTTTCAAGCTTTTCCAGATAACCCGGGAAACCGAGCGGGTTTTCCGATAACATCCCCTGATTGAATTCCTCAAAGGACTGTTCATCCATCAAGCTTTCGATACGCTGTTTTGCATTCATTGGGAAATGATAATCGCAGTTCATGCATACCCGCATATTTTTATCCAACTCTTTAGTGAGCATGATTTTTTTACACTTAGGACATTTTGTCATAATGCCTTCCGGAACATCGTGCTTCGCTTGATCTGACGGTACGGAAGCATACTTTTTCTTTTTAGTGAATATATCCTTTAACAAATGATTACCTCCCTTTTGTGAAGGGTTCTCTTCACCGCATGCCATCCAGACAGATAGACTTGCTAATAACTTTACCGAAACTATTGTACTTTTTTTGTCAAACGCTGTCATCCTCAATTCGACAACTTTTTATCCGCAGACGCGTGCGGACAGACTCTTGATAAACCTAATAAATCGTTGAACCAGTAAGGTTGGTAACGTATTCAAAAATCATGTTAAACTCGGCTGAAATTTTTTTAAGTCCTGACCCCAAAAAAATTTCAGCCGCAAGTTTAACTTGAGAACAGCGCGCCGGTCTCCGCCAACGCGCTGCCATTTTTGGAATGAATTAAAATTATTCGCCAATAATCGTAAGTTTTCTGGTTTTTTCTGCAACTTCTTCAGGATCTACAGTAATTCTTGCCACACCTGTTTCCATCGCCGCTTTCGCCACAGCCTTAGCCACAGCAGGCGCAACACGTTTATCAAACGGTGCAGGGATGACGTACTCTGGGCTAAGCTCATCGTCTGATACTAGTGAAGCAATGGCTTCAACCGCTGCAATCTTCATTTCTTCGTTAATGTGAGTGGCGCGCACGTCAAGCGCTCCGCGGAAAATTCCCGGGAAGGCAAGCACATTGTTTACTTGGTTCGGGAAATCTGAACGGCCTGTTCCGATAACGCTCGCTCCAGCTTCACGCGCATCTTCCGGCATAATTTCCGGATTCGGGTTTGCCATTGCGAAAATGATCGGATCTTTCGCCATGCTTTGTACCATTTCTTTTGTTAGCGCACCTTCGACAGACACACCGATAAATACGTCAGCACCAGCGATCACATCTTCCAAAGAGCCGTCTTTACGGTCTTGGTTTGTGAATTTCGCCACTTCGTTTTTAACATCGTTCATACCGTTCGGACGCCCTTCATAAATGGCTCCTTTTGAATCGCACATCACGATGTCGCGCACGCCGAAATGGTAAAGAAGCTTAATGATCGCAATACCTGCAGCACCGGCGCCGTTAGCCACAACTTTAATGGAAGACATGGATTTTCCAGACAATTTCAGCGCGTTTACAAGGCCAGCTACTGTGACAATCGCTGTGCCGTGCTGATCGTCATGGAAAACCGGGATGTTCGTTTCTTTTTTCAGACGCTCTTCAATGATGAAGCAGTTTGGCGCCGCGATATCTTCAAGATTGACACCGCCAAATGTCGGTTCAAGCAATTTAACGGTTTCAATGATTTTATCAACATCATTTGTGCCCAAAGCAATTGGGAACGCGTCTACGCCGGCAAAGCTTTTGAAAAGAACGGCTTTACCTTCCATAACAGGAAGTGCTGCTTCAGGGCCGATATTTCCAAGGCCGAGCACAGCTGTACCGTCTGTCACAACTGCTACCATGTTCCCCTTCATTGTATAATCATATACTTTGTTAATGTCTTCATGAATATCCTTACATGGTTCTGCTACACCCGGGGAATAAGCAAGGCTTAAATCTTTCGCATTTTTAACCTCTACTTTAGATTTGGATTCGAGCTTCCCCTGGTTCACTTTATGCAGATGTAATGCTTCTTCTCTTAATGACATTCTCCTAAACACTCCTTAATGGAATTTTTTGATTCGTATGCTGCTGCATTGATTGCTGCATTCTGCGGAGTTGATCTATCAGAATATTTAAACAGAGTAACATAATTGCTCCAATTGTATAACAAAAAGCGAATGGTTACCACTGTTTTAAAACGACGTTTTTTTGACCTAACAGCTCTTTTAAGCGGTATAACACCTGGTGATCCGCATCGATATGGAACGCCTCAGGAAGCTTTATCGTCTGTTTTTGCCTTTCATAATAGAGATAAACGCCGGTTTCCCCCTTATGCTCCAGCAAAATGCGCTTGATCTTTGTCAGGATCTCCTGACTGTGCTGACTGCTTTCTATCTTCATATAAACCGATGGCGCTTTTTCAGCATTCATATTTTCCAGCAATTCCGCTCTGGACATAATAAACTGGACTTTTTCCTGCCTGATTTCACATTTCCCTGCTGTGAACAATAGAGCGCCCTCTCTTAAAACCGGGGAAAGCTGTCTGAATTGTTCAGGGAACACAACGGCTTCCATTTCGCCGGTCTCATCACTTAACGTTAAAAACGCCATGTTTTGACCTGTTTTTGTCCGAATCGTTTTGATTTTCGACAGCAGGACACCGAGTGAAACCTGCTTTTTAACAGCCTGCTGAGCCTGCTGAATGGGTACCGCTCCTCGCGCTGTCAGCTGGTTTCGAAAGGCAGAGAGCGGATGATTTGAAAAATAAATACCGAGCGTTTCTTTTTCAAATGCAAGAATATCCACAAGCGGAAGCTCCTCGGTTTCCACGTACTTCGGTTTAATGGAGAACGATTCTTCTAAAAACAATCCCATTTGGTCATCGTCCGCGGCGAATAGCTCGGCATGCTCTAACGCAACGTCAATCGATGCGAGCAGCGTAGCCCGGTTTTGATCGAATTCGTCCATTGCGCCAGAAAATATGAGTGCTTCAAGCGTTTTGCGATTTACGCTTTTTGACGGCACGCGAAAGCAGAAATCGAAAAAATCTTCAAATGGTTTCTCTTTTCTTGCTTTATATATATCTTTGACTGCTGAGACGCCTACACTTTTTATCGCACGGAGGCTGTACCTGACAGCTCCGTCTTCAACTGTAAACGGATAGCTGCTTTTGTTCACTGACGGAGGAAGGATACGAATCCCGCTCCCCTTCGCTTCGTAAAGATATTGAGCTATTTTATCCTCATTGCCAATGACGCTTGTAAGCAGTCCGCACATAAAATATAAAGGATAATGAGCCTTCAAATACGCAAGCTGGCAGCCGATCATGCTGTATGCCACCGCATGGCTTCTGTTGAAGCCATAGTTTGCGAATTTGACGATTAAATCGTAGACTTCATTTGCAGTGTCTACAGAATACTCCTTTTTTAAGCACCCTTCAACAAAATGGCTTCGCTCTCGGTCAAGAATGTCTTTCTTTTTTTTGCTGACTGCACGTCTGAGCAGGTCCGCCTCGCCTAAAGAAAATCCTGCCATACGCGATGCAATCACCATAATTTGCTCCTGATAAACGATGACGCCATACGTATCTTCCAATATCCCTCTTAAATCTTCGTGAGGATAATGAACCGGCACGCGCCCGTGTTTACGGTCGATAAATAACGGAATATTTTCCATCGGGCCGGGCCGGTACAGTGCGTTTACCGCGACAATATCTTCTAATCCTGAAGGCTTAAGCCTTTTCAAAACGCTTCTCATTCCTGAGGATTCAAGCTGGAAAATCCCTGTCGTATCCCCTTTTGACAGCAGGGAGAATGTTTTTTCGTCTTGATAGGAAATACTCGAAAGATCTATTTTAATATTTTTTTCTTTTTCAATCATTGAAGTGATGGACTCGATGAGTGTCAGGTTGCGCAAGCCCAAGAAATCCATTTTCAAAAGGCCCAGATCTTCGAGGTGATCCATCGCGTATTGCGTTAAATAGATCCCTTCATGTCCTTCCTGAAGCGGGACAACATCAGTTAACGGTTCCTCACTTAAGACAACGCCGGCCGCGTGGGTTGACGTATGTCTCGGAAGACCTTCTATTTTTCTGGCAATCGTAAACACTTGCTGAAGCAGACTTGACTCACTGAGTCGCTTATTCAGCTCCGGCGATTGCTTTCTCGCATCATCCAAGGTTACGCCAGGCCTTGAAGGAATGAGCTTCGCAAGCTGATCCGCTTCCTTCGGGCTTACACCGAATACCCTTCCGACGTCCCGAAGCGCCGCTTTTGCCGCCAGCGTCCCGAAGGTAATAATCTGGGCGACGTGCATTGCGCCGTATTTCTGCTGAACGTATTGAATGACCTCGTCCCTTCTCGTATCCGGAAAGTCGATATCAATATCCGGCATACTGATTCGTTCCGGGTTTAAAAACCTCTCAAACAGCAGGTGATGCTTGATCGGATCAACGTCCGTGATATAGAGGACATAAGCTACGAGCGATCCCGCCGCAGAACCCCTTCCCGGTCCTGTCACAATCCCTTTTTCATGGGCGTGCTTCATAAAATCCCATACGATCAGAAAATAATCGCTGAACTTCATCCGCTTGATGACATCAAGTTCATATTGAAGACGTCGAATATACTGTTCATCTGGTGTATCGAAGCGGCTGCGAAGCCCTGTCATACAAACATCCGTCAAATAATCATCCGCGGATGTACCGTCTGGAGTCGGAAATGATGGCAGGCGGGTCTGTCCCAGACTGACGTCAACCCGGCATTGTTCTGCAATCTCAACAGATGCTTGCAATGCCTCAGGATGCTCTTGGTATATAACACGCATTTCATCAATGGATTTCAAGTCGAGATCCGGCATCTCTTCGTTTGATGCCTCAGTGAGTTTTTCACCTGACTTTATCGCTTTCAAACAGCGATAGGCAGCCTGATCTTCTTTCCTTATATAATGAACATCGCCTGTCGCCGTGACCGGAATTCCCGTTTCTTCAGACAGCCGGAGGATTTGCTCAGATAAGAATTTATTTTCTTTAAACGGCTGAAAGGATAAATAAAAAGCGCCTTTTCCGAATATAGACTGAAAATAAAGTGCGGCTTGAGCGGCCTGGTCAAACAGCCCTCCTTCAAGCAGCATTTCAATATAGCCCTTCTCGCCGGGAGTGATCGCAATAATGCCTTCGCGATAGCTGTTAAGCCATTTTGGCTTCAGGCCGTTTTTTGATTTCGATTGCAGGACGCTGCTGATTTTCAGCAGGTTTTGATAGCCTGTATTTGATTTTGCCAGCAGGACGAGCGGGTAGGCTTCGAGCTCGTCATCATCTGTGAAAACAGAGGCCGTCAAGCCGATAATCGGGTTGATCCCCCTCGCCTTGCATGCTTTATAAAATTGAATAGCTCCGTACATGACATGATCATCTGTCAGCGCCAAAGACGCATATCCGAGCCTGTCAGCTTCATTGACGAGCTCTTCCACAGCCGCGGCGCTGTTTAGCAGGCTGTACCCGCTATGCACTTGCAGGTGAACAAAAGACATGCTATCACCTCTTTCTCCATTACGATCCATTTCTTTCTTCATTATAAGTCGGGTTTTCAAAAGAAACAAATGTTCTTTTTCGAGTCGTCATCATACTTGTCCCGAATGCTCAATATGATATAAAAGGTGAGGTGATCAAGATGGATCAGGAAGCTGGTTTCATGGTAAATTTTATCAACAGTTATTTTATTGCATTAGGGGTGCTGATCGGAGGCGCACTCATCGGAGGCCTTGGAGCATATTTGGCAGGCGAAGCCCCGCTTACGGTCATTACAAAGCTTGCGAACAGATTAAAAATATGGGCGCTGGTCGCCGCTATCGGCGGTACATTCGATGCGGTATACAGCTTTGAACGGGGTATTCTTGAAGGCAATACGAGAGATTTATTCAAGCAGATTCTTCTCATTATCTCGGCCATGGGCGGGGCGCAAAGCGGCTGGCTTATCATTTCATGGCTGACGCAGGAGCATATTTCTTCATGAGAGTGCCGCAGCATTACAAGAAACCGGGATGGCAGCGTTTTTTTGCAGGTATGATGTGCGGAGCCGTGATCAGCTGGTTTTTTTTCCTGTTTACATACGGAACATTCCAGGAGGAGCAGGTTTCCCTCATCGAAAAACAAAAAGAGCACGTCAAAGACTTGAACGACCAAATTTCCATCTATCAGGAAGACCTCCACAAACTAAATGAAGACAATAAAAGAAAACTGCTTATTCAAAGCGTCGATGTCAAATTGCTGAATGGAGAAAAATATAAAATTTCGCAGCCTGATAAAACAAAATTCGAGGAGCATGTAAAGGATGATATTTCAGAGGTCATTACAAAGGATATAGAAAGCGTCTATAAAACAAAGGAGCTTTTAAAACGGACAATTGAAAATAAAGTCTATACGATCAATGAAAAAAAATATGAGGCAGCCGTCAAGGAATTAATTATTTACACAAGGCTTTCGGTAGAAATCGAAATATCATTCGCGACGTAAATATGGAATTTTTTTAAATTTTTCAAACTCCTGTCGCTTTTTCCCATTCTTTTTTATAAACTATAAATGAGGCTTAATAGCGAAAGGAGGAGGAAGGGAAATGGAGGTTTACAGTGACCGTCAGTTAGCAAAAGATCAAGCAGCCCGACTCAGACAAGGTTTTTCTGCCTATGCCGAAACAAACTCACTCGCTTCCCTCATCAAAAAAGAACTTCAATCTCACAATCTCCAAGTCTACGAGGACCTTACTGAGTTCGGCTGCTGGTTCATCCCCGTCACAGATGAACACTAAGAGAGAGGGTCTCCCCTCTACTTGTGTTCTTTACATAACGTCTCCAGATCAGCTAAAATCTGTTCCGCTTTATCCCAGCTGTAAATGGAGGCGCCTGAAGCCAGAGGATGCCCTCCGCCGTTATATTTCCGGGCGAGTCCGTTAATAACAGGCCCCTTTGAACGGAATCTGACTCTGATTTGATCGTCTTCTTCTATGAAAAACACCCATGCGCGAATACCTGAGATATTTCCAAGCGTCCCGACAAGCTGCGACGCTTCAGAAGCCGTTGTGCCGAACCTTTCAAGAGTATCCTTTTTGATGAAAACAGAAGCAGCGCCATTTTCAGACAAAGACACATTTTGAAAGATATAGCCGTTAAGCTTCACCACATTCAGTTTTGTTTCATACAATTGATTAAACAGCTCTGAAGAAGAGAACGGATACTTAATGAGCTCACCTGCATATTTTAATGTTTTTTCCGTTGTATTGGGAAATAAGAAGCGTCCGGTATCACTGACAATGCCGGCATAGATCAGCTCTGCAGCTTTTGTATTCAGCTTCCAGCCGTGCTCTTTTCCTTCTAAATACAGCTCATAAATCATTTCACTTACTGAGCTGGCATTCGTATCGACCCACAGAAGATCGCCGTAAGGATCTTCGTTCGGATGGTGGTCGATTTTCATTAGTTTGGCGCCTGATAAATAACGCTGATCGTCGATTCTTTCCTGATTTGCCGTATCGCAGACGATCACAAGGGCGCCTTTATATGTTTCATCGTCCACCTCATCGAGGGTATATAAGAAAGAAAGGGACGGTTCCGGTGTGCCGACCGCAAAAATATTTTTTTCAGGATACGTTTCACGCAGGATTTCCGTAAGTCCGCACTGAGATCCGTAGGCATCCGGGTCAGGGCGCACATGTCTATGTAAGATAATCGTGTCATATAATGATATGGTTCTGATCAATTCTGTTTTCATTTGATACTCCTTTATTGTTTTTTTTCATTAAATCACATTCTCTGCCGACGGAAAAGAAAAATAACGTCAAAACCAAGCCCGTTTTTGTATAAAATGGGTTTGTAAACTTTTACGATGGAGGATTTCATTTATGCTGGTTCTTGTTTTTTTGATTGGGCTTTCAGCCTGCTTTTATGTGTACTATAAAGTAAAAGGCGTACGGGCAAAGCAATCTTTGGAAAAAGAAATCTTTTCAGCAAAATCTAGCATGGCATTAGGATCGCTGGTGCTGTTTTACGGACTCAATCAAATGATATTATTCCATTCAGTATTAACGTTAGTAATCGGCGGCATCTTTATCGTCATCGGAGCCGGAAGCGCATGGGCAGGTTATAAAGCCTACAGCCATTACAATCCCCTTCACGCCAAAGAAGCTGAAAGAGATCACGCGTAAGGGGCGCCTGAGACGTCCCTTAGCTTCTTTCCATCAGCTGAACCATCAGCATTGCTTTAGACACGATATGGCCTTGGCTGTGCACTTCAACTTCCATTTTTCCGAACTTTCTTCCAGCCTCTAAAATGCGCGGCTTGACTTCGATGACCGACTCCATCTGCACAGGCTTCAAAAAGAAAATGGTGATGCTTTCTATCACTAGTTCGCCGCGTTTTTTCGAGCGCAAAAACCGATTGGCCGCTTGCGTCAAAATGGTCGTAAACACGCCATAAGAAATTGTCCCCAGCTGATTTGTCATTTGCGGTGTTACTTCATACTGATAAACCGTCTGATCCTGTTTATCATCATCCTCATCTTTAAATCCTCTTGAGACGATATCATCAAGCTTTTCCCCGACTTGAGGCTGCTTTTGAATCATTTGAAGAGCTTTCAGCACGTCTTGGCGGCTGATCATGCCAATCAGCTTTTGGTGTCCGTCAGTGACGGGAAGCACTTCGATCCCTTCCCACACCATCATTTGCGCCGCTGAGGCGACAGACGTTTTCCCAATAACCGTAACCGGATTTTTTGTCATGACTTTTTCAATGGGTGCATTCCGGTCGTGACCTGCGATATCTTTCGAAGTCAAGATCCCGTGGATTTTCATTTGTTCGTCGACAACCGGGAAACGCCCATGGCCCGTTTCAAAATTTTTCTCGTACCATTTTTCAAGTTTATCCTTGGGTGAAAGATATATCGTACGGTCAGCGGGCGTTAAAATGTCCTCCACCAGAACGATTTCTTTTTTGATCAGCTGGTCATAAATCGCCCGGTTAATCATAGCGGCAACTGTAAAGGTGTCATAGCTCGTGGATAAAATCGGCAGCTCAAGCTCGTCTGCCAGCTGCACGATGCTGTCATCTGTGTTAAATCCGCCCGTTACAAGTACAGCGGCGCCTGCCTCAAGCGCCTGTCTATGTGCATTGATTCGATTTCCGACAATCAAAAGATTCCCGGCTGCCGTGTACCGCATCATCGCGTCCAGCTCCATTGCGCCTATGACAAATTTATTTAATGTCTTATGGAGTCCGGCCCGGCCTCCGAGCACTTGTCCGTCTATGACGTTTACAACCTCTGCATATGTAAGCTTTTCGATATTTTCTTTTTTCTTTTGTTCAATTCTGATTGTTCCGACACGTTCAATCGTACTGACAAAGCCTTTATTCTCTGCTTCCTTGATGGCTCTGTACGCCGTTCCTTCACTTACTTTCATTTCCTTTGCGATTCTCCGCACAGAAATTTTTTCACCGACAGGCAGCGAATCAATATACGTTAAAATTTGTTCATGCTTAGTTGCCAAACCTTTCACCTCTAAGGGACAGTCTTCTGCTTTTATTATAAGGGCTCGGATGATTGATTCGCAATGAGGCAGGAAAATAAAAAGGAAGCCTGGTCGGCTTCTTACAGCGCAGTGTGCTGTTGGGTGCTGAAGGACGAATCCATCATTCAGACTTCCCGCAAGCGCCTGGCCCTCGTGTTTCCTTTCACATCTATAAAAAGTCAATGTCTTTATTTTT
The DNA here is from genome assembly GCF_023161785.1 of Bacillus sp. 2CMS4F. NCBI lineage: Bacteria > Bacillati > Bacillota > Bacilli > Caryophanales > Bacillaceae > Bacillus > Bacillus sp. 2CMS4F. Next base: position 165,061 of record NZ_JALNTO010000002.1, on the reverse strand, counting down.
CTTTTATATTGATGTCAACTGCTGCTTTTACAATCTTTTTATTCCCTATTTTAGATAAAATAAATAAAACAGCAAACAGCCATATTGCTCCTATCGCCGTATAGATAAATGGATAAACAGCTGTGTTTTCAATCCATTCATTTATCAATGTTCTCGCATTTACTAATATAATAAATCCTCCTACCAGCACACCCATCAATTGCGGGTGAAATTTCTGTACGAGCCATGCTGCGATAGGGGCCGCGATAATTCCGCCAGCCATTAACGAACACACCCATAACCAATTGACATCCTCCCATCCCAATGAAACAAGAAAACCGACAGTTGCAGATACTGCGATGGCAAACTCACTAGTATCTACAGTTCCTACTACTTTCCTCGGACTCAGGCCTTTTCGGGATAATAAAATCGGAGTGGTGACGGGGCCCCAGCCACCTCCTCCTGTGGCATCTGCAAAACCGGCGATCACTCCTAAGGGAATGGATTGTTTTCTGCTTAACGGCACATGTTTTTTCTCAAGTGCAGGCTTGTATTGAAATAAAAATCTTATCAATACATATCCGCCCAGCAGGAGCAGAAACAAAGAAATATAGGGTTTCGCCACATCTCCGGGTAAATGGCTGAGAAATGCAGCGCCTAAAAAAGCACCTATTGAACCGGGAATGACAAGCTGATAAACAGTTTGTTTGTCAACATTTCCAAATTTAATATGTGACACTCCTGATGCGGCAGTCGTGACGACTTCCGCTAAATGGACAGAAGCCGAAGCAACAGCAGGCGTTATGCTGAAAGCTAATAACAGCGAAGTTGAGGTAACACCATAAGCCATACCTAACGAACCGTCTATTAACTGCGATAACAAGCCTATAAATGCAAAAACAATTAATTTCTTCATCAGCACACCTCGTCTGTATCAATCGAATATTTTCTCAAAGCAAACCATCTCTGACTCTTCATTCCTGCGTTCATTAACTTAATAATCTCTTAGCGCTTTCATATAAAAAATAAGAGGCTTTTATAATGGCAGTTTCATCAATTGTAAATGCCGGGTGATGCCAATCATGATCACCGCCTGTTCCAAAAAAAGCAAAGGATCCGGGAATATGCTCCAAATAGTAAGCAAAATCCTCCCCGGCAGTGGATGGGTCGGGTGAAATGACCTGAAGCTGTGCTTTATGAGCAGCAGCTCTTACAATTTCAGTTATTGCTGTATCATTACAAAGCGGCGGGGGTCCGGAAATCCACTTCACATTCGCCTTCAAAGAAAAAGCAGAAGAAATCTGCTCTGCAACAGACAGAAAACGCTGCTTCACTTGTTCCCGAACCTCTGAATCAAATGTTCGAACAGTGCCTTCGATCACCGCTGTATCGGGGATGACGTTCCATGTGCTGCCGCCTTCGATTTTCGCTACAGTTACAATCGCGCTTTTTAGCGGATTTACATTTCTGCTTACAATCGTTTGCAGGGCGACGATAAGCTGAGAGGCGCCGACAATAGGATCAAAACCATTATGCGGCAATGCTGCATGAGCGCCTTTTCCTTGTATCGTTACTTTAAATCGGTCAACAGCAGCCATAAGAGGGCCTGTTTTTAACCCTACAGCGCCAACCGGTATATCGGGTTTGTTGTGAAGACCGATAACGGCTTCAATGCCATCCAATTGGCCATCCGCTATCACTTTTGCAGCGCCTGCGCCTGATTCCTCAGCCGGCTGGAATAACAAACGAACCTTTCCTTTCAGGCTATCTTGATTTTCCTTTAGCAAAAAGGCCGCACCAAGAAGCGCTGCCGTGTGAAAATCATGGCCGCACGCATGCATGATTCCTTTCTTTTTAGATGCATAGGGCAACCCTGTTTTTTCTTCGATTGGCAGCGCGTCAATATCAGCCCTCAAAGCAATGGCCGGACCTTCTGACTCCCCTGCTATATCTGCGAATACACCTGTTTTTAATGATGTAGGACGAATTGGTATGCCCTTTTCTCCAAGGCATTTTGCAATAAAATCGGTTGTTTCAAATTCTTCTTTTGACAGCTCGGGGTATTGGTGCAGATGCCGGCGTATTGTGATGAGCTCTTTTTCAAGCGATAAGAGATTCAATGGATTATGCTCGCTATCATCTTTTCCATACTCATCTTCAATTGTTTTTGCTGTCTGATATGGGTATGTCCCTTCTATATTTCTCCAATAATCTAAAGACATGTTTTCTCCTCCTTTCAGCTCTTTACCTATCTGCCTTTAACATCACAAGATCTCCAGTCTCTTCAATATAAGCAGTAATAAAACGGCTCAATTGAAATGCAAGACCGCCCGGCCCAAATTTTACACACTTACCGGGAGGGTTCTCATTCTCTGCCTGCAAAAAGCTTAAAAAAGATAGAATATATATTCGCCGATATGCAACTTGTGTAATACCATAATCAAAAAACCAATTGTCAATCACATTGTAGACACCGCGGTTGATGCCGTATAAACTGTTACACTTCTTGTAAAAGCTGAGATCCGGAAGATTTAACTCAGGGTGCGAGAGCAGGCTTTCTTTATTTTGAGATGCAATTCCCATACGTTCAAAGCGTTTGGAAGCGTATGAAATATCCTTTTTGATTTGCTCTTTTAGTGACTCCAAAGAATAAAACCTTCTTTCATCTCTTATTTTAAAGAGAATGCTGCATTCCATATGTTCTCCGTAGATCTCCCTATCAAAGTGAATCAAAAAAATCTCAATGGTTTTTTTCAGATTAGGACCAATCGTTGGTTTCACTCCGATATTCATAACCCCTAAATAAAATTGCTGATTGATCGCCGTCAGAACCCCGTAAACGCCGTTAGGAAGCCCGTTTATTTCGGTTTCTATATTCGCTGTGGGAAATCCTAATTTTCTGCCCAACTGTTTTCCTTTCACAACCGTACCTGCAATGATTGCCAAAAAAGTCATCCTCCTCCTGCTTCTCCTATTAATGATTTGATGAATGTACAAAAGGATGATGAACCGAAGTATCAAGCCCAAGATTTTCCCGCAATGTCCCGCCGTTATATTCTCTGCGGTACAGCCCTCTTTCTTGAAGAATCGGAATCACTTTTTCTACAAAGGCATCAAGTGTTCCCGGGATATCCGACCCGATGATAAAACCGTCAGCAGCTTCGGCTTTGAACCAAGTCTCAAGCAAGGAGGCGACCTGCTCTGGTGTACCGATGAATGGAGTCCTTGGAAAAGCCATTTCCCGCGCCACTTCCCGTAGTGTCAGATTTCTGGCTTTCGCTTCTCTCTTAATTCGATCTGTTGTGCTTTGAAAAGCGTTCTTTCCAACTTCGCCAATATCGGGAAACGGTTCATCAAGCGGGAACACACTCAGATCGTAATCATCAAAAAATCTCCCCAAATAAGTAACTGCATTCTCAATCGGAATCAATTCTGCAAATTCCCGGTATTTCTTCTCTGCTTCTTCTTCCGTATCTGCCACAATCGGGCTGATTCCCGGAAAAATCAGCACGCTGGAAGGGTCGCGCCCTTGAGCGGCAGCCCGCTTTTTAATATCCGCATAAAATGCTATTGTCTCGCCTAATGAATTGGAATGGGTAAAAATCGCATCTGCATTTTTGGCCGCAAATTGACGGCCTGTTTCTGAAGAACCCGCTTGAAACACGACAGGCTCTCCCTGATTTGAGCGCCCGATATTTAAAGGCCCCTCTACTTGAAAATACTCTCCTTTGTGATTCAGACGATGAAGCTTTGCCGGATCAAAAAACTGCCCTGTTTCTTTATTGTGTATAAATGCGTCCTTCTCCCAGGAATTCCACAAACCACGCACAACATCCAAATGCTCTTGAGCAATAACGTAACGCTCGGTATGTTCTGGCAGTCTGCTTCTGCTATGATTGCGTGCAGCTCCTTCCTGCGGAGAAGTAACCAGATTCCAGCCAGCCCTCCCCCCGCTGATGTGGTCCAGCGACATTAACTGCCTTGAAATCGTAAATGGCTCAGTAAAAGAAGTAGAGAACGTACCTACTAAACCAATGTTTTTTGTGACGGACGCAAGCGCCGATAATATGGTGATAGGTTCAAATCGATTTAAAAAATGGGGAATTGATTTTTCAGAAATAAATAAGCCGTCTGCAATGAAAATGAAACTGAACAAGCCTTTTTCAGCTGTTTGAGCCTTTTGCTTGTAAAATTCCACGTTTGTACTTGCGGAAGGATCGACTTCAGGGTGACGCCAGCCGTCAGTTGTTCCCCCAACCCCATGAATAATGGCTCCAAACTGAATATCATTTCTTCGCGTCACCTTTTTTCCTCCTTTATCTGAGCGTAATTGGCAAGTGCAAGCTCAAGATTTTTAATACCAATTTCAGTAATCCCTTCATAACGATTACCGCTGCCAACTTCTACCACAGGAACGTGGCGTACTCCGTATTTCACCTGTAAAATGTCTCTCAGCTCTTCCTTCTCCGAAACATCGATATTTTGAAATGCTATTGCTTTTTCATGTAAGTAATTTTTGACTTCTTCGCAATATGCACAGCCTTTCTTACTCCAAACCACAACGTTGACAAAATCGCTCATGTTTTATCCCCCTTATTGTTTTGCGGCTAGAACTGCATCACTCAGCAGCTGATAAGACAGCCGTTTTTCGTCTGCATTTTTGATCGGTGAAAAAATGACAAAATCGTTAATTCTGTATGTGTCTGATAAACGTTTTAATTCGTCCGCCACTTCTTCCTTCGTTCCGGCAATCACCCCGGTTTTTTGGACGATGATGTCATAGGGCTGGCTGACGTTCTCAAGATAGGTTTTGGCTTGTTCGCGGGTACCGACATTCACTCTCCTCCCGTCTTGCAAAATCACTTTTATCGATTCACGCGACTCAATATGTTTTTGTGCCTCTTCCTTTGTACGCGCCGCAAAAACAGCGGGAGCAAGGTGAAATTCCGCTTCAGAGCCTGCTGGCAGATGCGTGTCAAAGGCTCGGCGGGCTTCTTTTAGCACTTTCTCTTCACCGTTAATAAAGTAAGCAAAGACAAAAGATATTCCCAGTTTTGCAGCTGAAATTGCGCTCTCTGTGCTTCCCCCCAACAGAAAAAGTCCCGGCCTGTGTTCAGCCTGCGGTGCCGGCCGCAGTTGCGCAAAACAGTGGGCATCTGGAAAATCATCCCGAATGAAATGAGTGAGATCCTCCAGCTTTTCTTCAAACTTGCGCGCCGGTTTTACATATTCATATTGCAGAGCGTCTGTCGACAGCTGAAAGCCGCCGGGCGCTTTGCCTACTCCAAGGTCAATGCGTCCGGGAGCTAATGCAGACAATAGATGAAACTGCTCCGCCACTTTGTATGGGCTATAATGCTGCAGCATCACCCCGCCGGATGCTAAACGAATGGTCTTTGTGCTTGCGGCAAGATACCCTAAAAGAACCTCAGGAGCGGAGCCGGCAATATCACTATTGTTGTGATGTTCAGCGACCCAAAAACGGTAATATCCATACTCTTCAGCCATCTGCGCCAACTTCACCGTATGCTGTAATGTATCGGCTGCGGTTTCTCCTTCACCTGCCAGACTTTGGTCTAATATACTTAAGCGGATCATATTACCGGCTCCTTTATGTGTTCTTTTATTTCATATAAATACTCCGGCGAAACACGGCGGAGAAACCGCTTTGTTCTTTCTTTTTTCGTATGGCGGAAAACTTCATCCGGAGTTCCTTGTTCAACAATGACGCCCTCATCCATAAAAACAACTTGATCTGAAACCCTTTTCGCAAACTCCATTTCATGTGTAACAATGATCATAGTGGCTCCGGTCCTCACAATATCGAGCATGACCTCAAGAACTTCGCCGACCAGCTCTGGGTCAAGCGCAGCTGTCGGCTCATCGAACAGCAGCACATCAGGATTAATGGCAAGCGCCCTCGCTATTCCAACCCTTTGTTTTTGCCCTCCCGATAATTGACTCGGATAAGCGTTCAATTTGTCTTGAAGCCCAACCTTTATCAGCTCGTTCTCTGCTATGGCATACGCGTCTTGTTTTCTCATTTTTCGGGCGACCGTCAAGCCCTCCATGACATTTTCAATCACCGTTTTGTGAGTAAACAAATGATATTGCTGAAATACCATTGCTGTCTGTTTTCTGAGCCAGCGAGTGTCTTTTTTTGTCGGAAAACTGCAATTAATCACTTTGTCATGTAAAGAGATGATCCCTTCGTCCGGCCTTTCTAATAAATTAAGGCAGCGTAAAAAGGTGGTTTTCCCCGACCCGCTTGGACCGATAATTGTCACAACTTCTCCTTTGTGCACAGTCAGATTTATTCCTTTTAATACCTGGTGCATGCCAAAACGCTTATGAATATTTTTAATCTCAATCATAAAGTGCCTCCTTGAAATCTGGATGCCTTCCTCTCAAATATTCCATTTACGGTTTCCATCATAAGAGTCAGCACCCAATAGATAATCGCCGCTCCGATAAAGGCTTCCAAAAACGCATAATTATCAGAAGCAACGATAGTCGCTGTCCCTGTTATTTCAGGAACAGCCACTATAGCTGCAATAGAGGTCGTATGCAAAAACCCGATGCCTAAATTTGTGAAGTTAGGGATTGATACCATCAGCGCCTGCGGCAATATCACTCGACGAAAGGTTTGAGCGTGCGTCAGGCCGATGGAATAGGCCGCTTCGACCTGTCCGGTATCCATTGCCAAGATGCCCGACCGGATAATTTCTGTTAAATAAGCACCAGCAGTTAAAGACAAAGCCATAACCACAAACACGGCGACCGGAATCTCATTGGCGGACCAGCCGAGATGAAAAAAGCTGCTGACACGATCCACAATCGGCGGCACGCCTAAATAAATCAGCATAATATGGAGGATGGCAGGTGTACTCCGAAAAAATGACACATAAAGCCTTGAACAAGCTGCCAAGCCCTTAATTCTAAAAATTCTGACCATTATATTTCCAAGTGCCGCAAGAAATCCGAGAATGATCGGCAAAACAGCCATCATCAATGTCAGCGGAATGGTTTTTATCATTTCTTTCATGGCGGAAGCAATAAATGGAAAGTCAAATTGCAATCGTCTCCCCTCCTAGTCCCCGTACATATTTCAATGTATGTTCATGTCAAAAACGGTAACAAGCCGTTTTTGATCCTTCTTGATTCGTTTTTCGGCCAATGTAAAGAACCTTTCGAATAAAACTGCTACGGCATAATAAACAACGGATAGCGCAATGTACACTTCAAGAGAATGATTGCTTGAGGTAATCAGTGTTTGGCCCCTTCCCGACATATCCATCACACCTATTGAAAAAGCAAGAGACGTATCTTTTAAAGAACTGATCACCATGTTTCCCATATTCGGAAAAGCCTGCACAAAGGCCTGGGGCAGAACGATGCGCCTGAAAGCCTGTCTTCCGCTGAGACCAATGCTGTAGGCCGCTTCCGTTTGGCCTTTATCAACACTGCCCGCCCCCGCTCGAATGATTTCAGCTGCTGCTGCGGCATTGCTTAACGCGTATGTTGCAACAGCGGCATAAAACGGATCCATTTTTGATGTATCAATCCCAATCACCCCCGTCAGCGCCGGTATGCCATAAAACACGATAAAAAGCTGCACCATAACGGGTGTACCTCTGAAAAACGAGATATACACTCTTGCAAATTGATTTACAATAGGAAAGTTATAGATGCGGGGCAGCGCTAAAAAGAGCCCCAATACAAACCCGAATAGCAATGACAGCGTTAAAATGTATAATGTAACCGGCAGATAGCCGATTAAGGTCGGTACAAAATCTGCAATCATGCTGATATCAAACGCTTTTTCCATCACGGCTCCCTCTCTTTATACTCAATACTGTTCCTTGGAATAGTCGTCGCCAAGCCATTTTAAACTGAGCTCTTTCAGTGTTCCGTCATCAATGATTTCCTGTAATGCTTTGTCAATGTTTTTACGTAATGTTTGTTCATTTTTGTTAAACATAAAATACACTTTGGCATTGGAAAGCGCATCACCGACCGTTTTTTCTTTTATCGCGCTCGTTTTGTTTTGAAAATCCACTGCAAAAGGCGTTGAGATTGTTGCGTCGGCACGGCCTGACTGCAGCTGGTTCGCGGCATCGTTTGAACCTTGGCCCGCATAGGCAATCTCGAATGGGTCGCCATGTTTCTCATTCCATTTTTTCAACACAAGGGCGCCGTTTGAGGTTGCGCTTGTAATGACCCGTTTCCCTTTTAAATCTTCAATCCCGTGGATGGTATCGTTATCTTGAAGGACGGTTATTTTTAAAGGAAAATGATTGTAGGCGACCTCGTTAAAGAGAAACTTTTTTTCACGCTCTTCGCTTTTCTCCATTTGATGTGCCACGATATCGACTTTATGCTGGCCGAGACTGACGAGCAGGTTGGAAAATTCCATCGTTTTGAAAGTGAATTTATAATTCGGCAGACGCTTATCAATCTCTTTGACCAGCTCGACATCATAACCGGTCAAATCGCCATCATCATTAATAAAGCAAATATTCGGAAATTGGGTCCCAGTTCCGACCGTAATCGTCTGCACCTTCTTTTCTCCAGCCCCCGTTGTTTGGCTGCCGCCGCAAGCCGAAAGGACTGTTGTAACGGCAAACAATATTGTCATGACAGCTGCTTTTGTCCTCATCTTATCGCCTCATTTTCAGCTTCATTTATTTTTAAAACTTGATTTTGAGTAATCTGCGCCGAGCCATTTTTGACTCAGCCTTTTTAACGTTCCGTCTTTCTCCAGCTTTTTAATGGCTTGATCCGTATCATCAGCTAAGGTTTGGCTGCCTTTATTGAACATGAAATATACCTCAGTATCCAATAACACCTCACCGACTGTCTTTTGACGGAAAGCGTGCGTTTTATTTTGAAAGTTGACCGCAAACGGTGTGGATATGGTTGCGTCGGCACGGCCGGTTTCAATTTGATTGGCCGTGTCATTGCTTCCCTGCCCGGCGTATTTCAGATGAATCGGATTGCCGTGAGCTTTGTTGTACGACGTGATATAATCCGCTGCATTTGATGTGGCACCGACAATGACTGTTTTTCCCTGTAAATCTTTTAATGTATGAATCTTGTTATTATCCTCCCTCACGGTGATATACATCGGCGAATAGTTATACGGCACTTTATGATACAAAAAACGTTTTTCGCGCTCTTTGTTTTTGGCCATATTGTGGGCGATCACATCAATTTTTTTATTTCCGAGACTCGTCAGAAGATTTGAGAAATCCATCGTCTTAAATTCGAAGGTATATTGAGGCAATTGTTTATCGATGGCTTTCATCACTTCAATGTCGTACCCGGTCAAATCGCCTTTTTCATTTAAAAATGCAATATTCGGAAAATCTGTTCCAGTGCCGACAATAATCGTTTGAGCCTGACTATCCGTTTTCCCGTTTGTTTCCTGTCCGCATCCAGCCAGTAATCCAAACACCGACAGCAGAAAAGCTATTCTCATTCGCTTATTCATAGGCTGCCTCTCATTATGCCCAGCTGGGGGTGCCTAAAAGCGACGGCTCAAATCGTTCCGGAATCAGAACCTTATGCATCATGACACCTATATCCCCATCTTTCTCCTGCTCAAAATACACTTCATACCCTCTCCTTCTGTACATATCGACGAGCCAAGGATGCTTGCGCGCCGAGGTGCCGAGCGTCAGCGCCGGGGCCTTCAGCATATCCCGCAGCACTTTTTCCTCAACATACGTCAGCAGCTTACTGCCGACGCCTTTCCCTTTATATTCCGGCAGCGTTGCAAACCACCATACAAATGGATATTTTGAAGGGGGCGCTTCATTCTCCCATGGAAACCGGATGGTAATCGTTGAGATGAGCTTCCCGTCCCGCTCCAGCACAACTGCTGAATGATTTTTGATATTTTCTGACACCATATGTATGTCAGCTCTTGTGGAAGGCCAATCAATATCCAGCTGCCGAATTGGTTGAAAGGCGCTGTTAACCAGTTTTAAAAACTCCGGTGCATCTTCAACAGTTGCCAATCGAAAAATATCCTCACTCATTTTGAGCACTCTCCTCCACAAAATATATAATTCCTATTTGTTTACTAAGCTTTTATTGTTTATACTATAAAGCATACTTTCATGTTTGACTAATCAAAAAAAATAATCCTTGAGTTCAGAAAATGTAATGATGAAAAAACAGGGGGGAAGCACATTGGAGTTTCGCTCAATTAAAACGTTTCATACGATTGTTACATTCGGAAGCTTCTATAAGGCTGCGGAAATATTAAACTATTCACAGCCGACAATATCGATGCGCATGAAGCAATTAGAGCAGGATTTAGGCGTGCAGTTGTTTGAACGTGGAAAACACCTGCAGCTGACAAAAGCCGGAAGACTCTTTTTCGAAAAAACAGGGGATCTTTTAAATCAATACGAGGCGCTTACGCACACTCTTTCCGACTTAAAGGAAGGGGATGCCGGCATTATCAATGTAGGTATTTCAGAGCCGACTGCAAGCTTCATATTTCCTGATATTCTGAGGGATTTCTTAAATGATTATCCAAAGATAACGGTTAATGTAAACGTAGATGACGCCAATACCTGCAGCCAAAAGCTCTTAGACGGCACGATTGATTTTGCAGTCTGCGGCGAACCGGAACTGATTCTTGAAAATTATTACCACCCGTTCTTTTATGACACTTTAAATTTAATTGTATCTGATCGTCATCGGCTCGCTGAGAAAAAAGCTGTTCATTTATCTGATTTAGAAGGCGAATGTTTTATATTTACGCCTGCCAATTGCCCCATTCGTATTCAAATTGAACAGCACTTGCATAAGGCATTTAGTAATCATTACAAGAAAATGGAGCTCACAAGCAGCATGGCACATGAATATTACGTGCGAGAAAACATTGGTATTTCAATCTTCACCAGTACGGCACATTCTAAACCGCTGAAAGGCACAAAAGTCATCCCTATTATCAATCTAGACATATCACCGCCTATAGGGCTTTTGACAAACAGAAAAGAAAAACATTTTGACAGCGCGACAAAGGACTTAATTGATCGAATTAACAACTGCTTCCATCAGCGCAGCCAAGAGCTGAAAGCTGCGGTCAGTGCTGAATTGTAAATGGCAGAAATGGCAACGGTCATTCCGCACGAAAAATAAAAAGCATCTCCTGATTTTCAGGAGATGCTTTCAGCGTTTAAAGCTCAATCGTTTCACCGACGGCCATGACTTTTCCGACTCCGCCCGGCAGGCTGTCTGCAAATGCTTCCGGGTCTTGCTCGATGACCGGGAATGTATTGTAATGAACCGGTACAACTTGTTTTGCCCGCAGCCATTCTGCAGCTAGTTTGGCGTCTTCAGGCCCCATCGTAAAGTTGTCGCCGATCGGCAGGAAGGCAAGATCAATATGGTTCAGCTCCCCGATCAGCTTCATGTCAGAGAAAAGAGCCGTATCGCCGGCGTGGAAGATCGTTTTGCCTTCGACAGTCAGCAGAATACCGGATGGCATGCCTGTGTAGGTGATCGTTTTATTTTCTTCGTCAGTGATGGCAGATCCATGAAAGGCCTGTGTAAGCTTCACTTTCCCAAAATCAAACTGATGGGAGCCGCCGATGTGCATAGGGTGAACATTTAACCCTTTCCATCCCAAATATACAGCCAGCTCATTCGGTGCCACAACCAGCGCGTTATTTTGCTTTGCGATTTGCTCAGTGTCGCCCACGTGATCATTGTGGCCGTGAGTCAATAAGATAGCGTCCGCTTTTGCATCCTCCGGCTTCAAGTCGGTTAACGAATTTCCTGTCAAAAACGGGTCAAATAAAATATGGTGGTCATTCGTTTCTACTGCAACTACAGAATGTCCGTGATACGTTACTTTCATTTCCTTCACCTCGTCACTTTGTTTTTGATGTTTTCATTTTCCCTTTTTAAGATGCTGAAAAACTTATGTGGATTGATTCTTGTTAATCACATTGAGGCCCCCGGTTGCTTCAATTACAGTTCCTGTCACCAGGTCTGAGTTCTCTTCGCACAAAAAAGCAATGATTCTGGCGATATCTTCACCGGTGCCGGATCTTCCTATCGGCGTTTTTTCTTTGCCGATACGCTGTCTGGCTTCCTCAATTGACGCTTCCTTCATGTCGCCGACAATGTCGCCCGGGCAAACCATATTAGCGGTTATGCCCGATTCAGCTTCTTCTATCGCAATTGTTTTTGTTAAAGAAGCCAATCCCACTTTTGCGGCGCCGAAAGCGGAGCGGTGAAGCCAGCCGGGTGCGTGTGCCGCGCCTTGAAATCCGTACGTGATGATACGCCCGAATCGCTGTTTTCTCATGACCGGAATAACTGCTTTGAATAAGTGAAAGACGGCGCTTAAATTCCCTTCCAGCATACCGTACCATTCGTCATCGGTATAATCAGCTAACTTTTTTCGTTCAAATATGTATGGCCCCGCGTTGTTAATCAAAAAGTCGATTCTCCCGAAGCGGTCCAAGGCAGCGTCTGCGATGCGCAGCAAATCTTCTTTTTTGGTGACATCACCTTTTACAAATTGCAGCCGGTCAAGGTAATCAGGACAGGCTTCCTTCAGGCGGTTTACTGCCTCTTTATCCTGCCTGTAATTCACTGTTACTGAATACCCCTTTGCAAGCAATGTTTCAGTCACTTTGCGGCCTAATCCCTTCGAACCGGCAGTAATTAAAGCATGTCGCACATGAATACCTCCCAAAGCAACGTCGCCGCTTTTCAATAAAGTGTTTCTTCTTCTACTTTACTATAAAAGGCCGTCAATATCACTTTTTACACTTTGCCATACAAAAAAAGCTGCCTATAATAGACAGCTTATTCCGCAGAAGATGAAGGCTCTTGATCCGGGATATCCACATAACCGCTTTGATATGCTTCGGAAATGAGCCTTGTTGTCTCCTGGCTTTCTTGTTCATCATAAATATAGCGTTCCGGTTCTTTTTTCATCCTTCTGCCTCCCATCATTATAGAGGTAGGTTGGCTATAATGACGGGATTTTATGAAGGAAATTTTAACAAACTCCGGCAGCCACGCAAGCTTTCGCCTTTACGAGCGCCTCCTCTACCTGTTTGAAGCCCGTGCCTCCTGCGCTCATTCTTTTTTCGACCGCATGATAAGGATCCAAAACAGTGTAAATATCCTCTTCGAAGAGATCGCTCGCCTTCTGAAAATCGTCAAACGGCATGTCGCTTAAATAGATTCCTTTTTCGATGCATGTGTACACAAGCTTTCCGACCACTTCGTGCGCTTCTCTGAATGGCATTCCTTTCTTCGCTAAATAATCAGCCAGTTCCGTCGCATTTGAAAAGTCTTGTTTTGTCGCTTGCTTCATGACGTCTTTGTTAACAGTCATTGTTTGAATCATGCCTTTGAAGATTTGCAGGCTGCCTTCGACCGTTTTCACCGTGTCAAACATGCCTTCTTTGTCTTCCTGCAGGTCTTTGTTATAAGCGAGCGGAAGGCCTTTCATGATCGTAAAAAGCCCCATCATGTCACCGTACACGCGCCCTGTTTTGCCGCGGATCAGCTCTGCCATATCCGGGTTTTTCTTCTGCGGCATCATGCTGCTTCCCGTTGCATACGTATCGTCTAGCTCAATGAATTTAAACTCCTGCGAGCACCACAGAATGATTTCTTCAGAGAAACGGGAAAGGTGCATCATCAGCATGCTGCTGTTGCTTAAAAATTCCAAAATGAAATCTCTGTCGCTGACGCCGTCGAGGCTGTTTTCATAAATGGAATCAAAGCCGAGCAGCTCTGCTGAATACTCACGATCGATCGGGAAGGTGGTACCCGCGAGCGCTCCGCAGCCGAGCGGAGATTTGTTGATCCGTTTCATTGAATCCTGAAAACGTTCCTTGTCGCGCTCCAGCATCCAGAAATACGCAAGCAGATGGTGAGCGAATGAAATCGGCTGGGCGCGCTGAAGATGAGTGTAGCCCGGCAGAATGGTTTCAACATTTGCTTCTGCCTTATCAATGAGCGCGCCTTGGAATGCCTCTAGCAGCTCGATAATGTGAGCGACATGGTTTTTCAGGTACAAATGCATGTCAGTTGCCACCTGGTCATTCCGGCTTCTTCCGGTATGCAGCTTGCCGCCGAGAGGGCCGATTTCGTCAATGAGCATTTTCTCAATGTTCAAATGAATATCTTCATAATCAACTGAGAACTCTAATGTCCCGTCTTCTGCTTTTTGCAAAAGGGCATTCAGTCCCTCACGGATTTTCAGCTCTTCTTCTTCTGTCAGGATACCGCATTTTTTCAGCATGGCAGCATGTGCGAGAGACCCTGTAATGTCTTCGGTCACTAAATGTTGGTCAAATGATATGGACGCGCCGAATTCGTCGACCCATTTTTCCGGTGTTTTTTGGAATCGGCCTCCCCAAAGCTTCTTCATGCTTTAATCTGCTCCTTCTTTTTCACGATGCTGTTCACTTTTGTCGGAAGTCCCCAAAGCTCGATAAATCCGATTGCCGCATGGTGGTCAAACGCATCGTCTTTTGTATATGTTGCAAGCTTTTCATCATATAGAGAGTATTCTGATTTACGTCCCTCTACAATCGCATGGCCTTTAAACAGCTTCACGCGAACGATGCCTGTAACGTGTTTTTGCGTTTCTTTTAAGAAAGCGTGCAGCGCGTCTTTTAAAGGCGAGAACCATAAGCCGTTGTAAATGATTTCTGACAGTTTTTGTTCGATGGCCGGTTTAAAGTGCGCGACCTCTTTCACTAATGTCAAATCTTCCAGTTCTTTGTGTGCTTTGATAAGGGTCATCGCACCCGGGCATTCGTATACTTCACGGGATTTAATGCCGACAAGGCGGTTTTCTACGTGGTCGATACGTCCGACACCATGCGCGCCTGCAATTTCGTTCAGTTTTAAAATTAATTCAGAAAGTGAGTAAGAGACGCCGTCGATGGATACAGGCACGCCTTGTTCAAATGCGATTTCTATCACTTCCGGTGTATCCGGTGTTTTTTCCAGCGGCGCTGTAAGGTCGTATGCTCCTTCTGGCGGAGCAGCCCACGGATCTTCTAAAATGCCGCACTCATTTGCGCGTCCCCAAAGGTTTTGATCAATGGAATATGGGCTGTCAAGATTAATCGGAATCGGAATGCCGCGGCTTGCCGCATATTCAATTTCTTCTTCACGAGACCATTGCCATTCCCGAACCGGAGCGATGACTTCAAGGTCAGGATTTAATGATTTAATTGATACCTCAAAACGCACCTGGTCATTTCCTTTCCCTGTGCATCCGTGCGCAATTGCCTGCGCCTCTTCTTTTTCTGCGATCTCGACTAATTTTTTTGCAATAAGCGGCCGAGACAATGCGGACACGAGCGGATATTTCCCTTCATACATCGTGTGAGCCTGCAAAGATAACAGCGCGTAATCCTGGGCGAATTCTTCTTTTGCATCGATCACGTAAGAATTTGTTGCGCCGACTTCAAGCGCTTTTTGCTGAACAAACGCCAGGTCCTTGCCTTCGCCGACATCCAGACAGCAGGCGATGACATTATACCCTTGCTCTTGAAGCCATTTTATCGCGACGGAAGTATCGAGACCCCCTGAGTATGCTAATACGACTTTTTTCTGTTCTGCCATGATAAAAATCTCCTCTCAACCCTGTTTCTTTTGTATAAAAATAAATTATATTTAATAAAAATACATTTTGTATGTATACACTTTAACAAGTAAGTTCCTTTTTTTCAAGCCTTTTATTAAAAAAACTTCACCCATTTTTCCAGGTGAAGTTTCGTAGTATTTATTCATTTACTTGTCTTTTCTGATTTCTTTGACCACATGGGCGATCTCCGGAATAATCAGCTTATTCATCGCCAGCTTTACCGCACCGCTGGAGCCTGGCGTTGAAAAAACGGCTGTATGTTGGATAACGCCGGCTGTGGCTCTCGACATGATCGCACTGGAGCCGATGTCTTCTGTATAACTGAGCATCCTGAATATTTCTCCAAAGCCGGGCAGCTCTTTAGAAAACAACGGCGAAATGGCTTCAATGGTGACGTCCCTCTTTGCAATACCCGTCCCGCCGTTTAAGAGGACCGCGTCCGTCTGATCATCCATGCATCCCGCTAAGACAGACCGCTGCAGGGCATCCTTTTCGTCTTTCACAATTTCATATGCAGCGATCTGATGGCCGGCTTCTTCTAAAAATGAGATCATCAGCCTGCCGCTTTTATCCGTTTCTTCCGTTCTCGTATCACTGACAGTAATCACTTTGCACCGGACAATATCGGGTGCTTCTTGTTTATGCTCTTGAACGCTCATTAGCTCACCTCTTTGTTTTTTGTCTACCTTTATCATGCTTCAACAAAAAAGCACATTCAAGTGAATGTGCTTTTTGCATTATTTAGCTAAACGAACAACGTCTCGTGCAATCATAACTTCCTCATCAGTCGGAATGATCATAACTTTTACTGGAGAATGAGGGTAGCTGATGAACGCTTCCTCACCGCGTACGTTATTAAGCGCAGGATCCCAGTATACACCCATAAATTCCAGACCGCGAAGAACGCGTTCTCTGACTTCTACGCTGTTTTCACCGATACCGGCAGTAAAGATAATCGCATCAACACCGCTCATTCTGGCAGCGTAAGAACCGATGTATTTGTGGATGCGGCTCGCGAAGACTTCAAGCGCAGTTTCCGCGCGCTCATTTCCTTGTTTCGTTGCTTCAACGATGTCACGAAGATCGCTTGAGAAACCGGAGATGCCAAGCAGTCCGCTTTTTTTGTTTAATGTATTCAGTACTTCGTCAGCTGTCTGGCCTGTTTTCTCCATAATGTATGGGATAAGGGCAGGGTCGATGTTTCCAGAGCGTGTACCCATTGCAACACCGGCAAGCGGCGTGAAGCCCATAGATGTATCAATTGATTTTCCGCCTTCAACAGCTGCAATACTTGCGCCGTTGCCAAGGTGGCAGGAAATCAGGCGTAAATCTTTTAACGGACGGCCGAGAAGCTCTGCCGCACGCTCAGTCACATATTTATGAGAAGTGCCGTGGAAGCCGTATTTACGGATACCGAATTTTTCATAGTATTCGTATGGCAGGCTGTACAGGTAAGACTGTTCAGGCATTGTTTGGTGGAATGCCGTATCAAAAACAGCAACCGCAGGAACATTTGGAAGCACTTCTTTGAAGGCTTTAATTCCGACGATATTTGCCGGGTTGTGCAGCGGCGCCAATTCAGAAATGTCTTCGATCTCCTGAATTGTTTCGTCCGTTAATAAAACGGAATCGCTGAATTTTTCTCCGCCGTGTACCACGCGGTGTCCAATTCCGTCAATTTCATTTAAATCTTTGATAATGCCGAATTCTGTCAGCTTATTAAGCAGCATTTTAACCGCTACCGCATGATCAGGTATATCAGTTACTTCTGTATTTTTTTCGCCGTTTACAGAAATCGTGAACACACTGTCGGCGATACCGATTCGTTCAACTAAGCCCTTCGTTAAAACGGTTTCTGAAGGCATTTCGAAAAGCTGAAATTTCAAAGACGAGCTTCCTGCGTTAATTGCAATAATTTTGGACATGATTGACGCTCCTTTTTACTCTGTATCAACATCTTCGTTTTTCGTACTTTTTTCCCGGGTGAATCATCATTTTCTCCCGAAAAATATCTGACTTTTCCATTTAAACATTGTCATGTCGGCTTTTCAAGTCAACTTGTGTATTGATAACGCTTACAATAAGAAGTCGTTATTTTCAGACACATTACCTATGCGCTTAACATTGATTAACGCTTACATTCGGCAGTTTCTCCTTTCGTATTTTGTGTTTTGAAACCCTATTCAATTCGTTTATCGGCCCCAGATATCCATACAAAAAAAAACAGCTTAAGCTTCCTCATATGACGGACGCTCAAACTGTTTTTTCACTTCTATTTTTCCTTAGTAAACCACGCATCTATTTGCGCCATCATGTCGAGCATCGCCTTCTGGTTGGAGAAAGACGGCAGATTCGCAAGCAGAATTTGGTTCGGCGCTTTCGTCTCTTCATCTGTTTTCTGAAGCACAAGGATACTTTTGGCATGGGCTTCGTCTTTAAAAATTGATTTCGGCAGCTGCAATAGTGCATTGATATGAACCTTGTCCTTGAAAAACTGCTTCAGCTTGTCGCTTTGAGAGCTTTCAAACAAATGATTAGGGATCATAAAGAACAGGTAGCCGCCCGGTTTCGTATGCTTGACGCTTTGCTCAATAAACAAATGATGGGCGAAGGAATGGCCTTCATCCGCTTTCAGTTCAAAGGCTTTTGCCCCTTCGTCATTCGGATAATAGCCAACCGGCAGATCGCATATCACTGTGTCAACCGGATCGATAAACAGCGGCTCGAGGCTGTCCTGGTGGAACAGTTCCATCTCTTTTTTCAGAAGGTTCGCCTGATCATAGGCGATTTTCAAGAGCACGTCATCTATCTCTATGCCATAGCTTTTCGCCGTATTTTCAGACAGCTGGTTTAACACGGTGAACAGAAGATTTCCCGTTCCGACAGCCGGATCAAGAAGCGTTAACTCCTTTTTTCCTGCCATAAATTTATTTACCAGATAACTGATAAAAAGCCCGATTGTGTCCGGCGTCATTTGTCTGTTTGGATGGGATATATCCTTTAATCCCTTTAGGACGGCAAGCTGGAATGCTTTGCGCACCCACTCGTGCTCATATGTGTCAAATTCGGCTTTTTCAAGCAGTACTTGAAGCTTTTCAGCCTTCTCCTTCGGCAGCTTCAGCTGATCCGTTTTTTCAAGAAAATACATTTCTCCCGCTTCGGCAAGCGCTTCTATATATGAAATCTGCAATTCATTTTTTATGATGATCGCGGCATCATCCAGCAGCCCGTATACCGCACCTACATGATCGTTTTGCATAATGTGTTCCTCCTTGCCATGAAAAAAGCTCCGGCGGCAGCCTGGAGCTTTTTTCACCTGCTTACTTCAATAATGCCTTGGCAGCCTCAATCGGCTCTTCATAATTCGGGTGGTTCGTTGCTTCGCTTACATATTCAGCGTAAACGACTTTTCCGTTCTCATCAAGTACAAATACGGAACGCGCAAGCAGACGAAGTTCTTTTATGTATACACCGAACGCTTCGCCAAATGACATGTCTTTGTGGTCTGACAGAGTTTCTACTTTGTCAATTCCGTTTGCTCCGCACCAGCGCGCCTGTGCAAATGGAAGGTCCGCACTGATTGTGTAAATGTTGACATCTCCAAGCTTTGCAGCCTCTTCATTGAAGCGGCGGGTTTGTGCATCGCAAACGCCTGTGTCAATTGAAGGGATAACAGAAATAATCGTTACTTTTCCTTTCATGTCAGCTAACGATTTTTCTTCAAGGCTGTTTGTCAGCACTGTGAAATCAGGAGCTTGATCCCCTACTTTCACTTCTTGTCCGACAAGCGTAACCGGACCGCCTTTGAATGTAATTTCAGCCATTATAATTCCTCCCTTTCGTATGTATGTCTCTATCATAGTAAAGTTTCTTGCAAACTGCAAAGTTTATGCCAAAAAAAAGTTAACTGCGGCCGCCGCAGTTAACCCTTCTTTAATAATTCATATTGTTCATTTGGTTTTGATTTTGGCCTTGGTTTTGATTCTTGTTATTTTTCTTAAACATTTGCTGTATGCGTTCCAGTGTTTGAGGGGCTGCGTCTAGAATTTTCTCAATCAAATGAGTATTTTCATCTAAATGAAGCATTCTGATGCCAGTCGAACCGACAATTAAAAACGCGATCGGCGTAATGGACACGCCGCCTCCGCTTCCGCCTCCGAAGGGCAGTTTTTGTTCTCTTGTTTCATCGTCTTCCGATTTTTTCTCAGCCGGCTTGCCGCCAAACTCGCTGCCGCCTGCGGCGAATCCGAATCCGACTTTAGAAACGGTTAAAATCACGCTTCCATCCGGTGTTTCAACCGGATCCCCGATGATTGTGTTAACATCAATCATTTCCTTCAAGTTTTCCATTGCGGTTTTCATTAAACCTTGGATGGGATGGTCTGCCATATACGCTTCCTCCTTAAACTGATGAATCATTCTTTGAAGTCATTCGAGCCGACGGATTTTTCTTTAATACAGAAAGCTCCCGTCCGTATTTGACGAATTTGAAAGCTGCAAGCATAGCATGTCCAAAGCGAAAAAAGAATATACACTGAAAATGGGTCTTGGAAACAGGGACTTGAAACGATGGAATCACTTCATAAACAGGCTTGTTCACAAAGTCTAAATGGTCATGAAGCATAGCTGCGATACCGCCTTTGACTCCCCATACGGCACCCGTTAACACACCTGTCACCGCTGCGTCATGAACCCCGACAACTGTGATCCATTCGAGTTTTGTGATATGCAAATGCGCCATAAAAGAGGCGCTGATTTTCCTTAACTTAGTGACATGATGCAGAAGCATTTCAATTTTATTGATGCTTTGCTGCACATCATCAAACGTAATTTTTTTCTTGCTGCTGCTTTTTTTCACTTTCGATTTTGTGTTCTGTCTGATATCGACTGTTCCGTCATCTTTGTTCACCTTAATCGCCGGAATTGTTTTTTTAATCCGAACCAGGCCAAACAGCGTTGTAATTTTCAAAGTTATTTTGTCATTATCCTCAGCATGAAGATACTCCGCGGCAACATGAATTTTCATTCTGAGAAGCAGCACGATACCTATAAGAATAAGAATGGCTGACAGCACATATACCATATTCTTCACTTCCTCTAGGAAGCATTATCGCCCATTCAGCAAAAAATAAACCCGGACGGGGTCCGGGTTTAGCTGTTATTTACGATATAATTTTTCGTGCACCACAGTTGTATCAGCAATGTAATCGTGAATCCCCTGTTTTTTAGGAGAAAAAGCGACGACGATATATAAAATCCAAATCTTATCAATATACCGCCCGACCACTTCACGGAAAATCACAGTGCTCCATGTCAGCTTATGGCCCTGCTTGACAGAAATTACTTTGAGGCCGAACACCATTTTCCCGAGCGTTTGCCTGAAGTATTTGGTCATCAGCGCAAAATATGCCAGATAAACGAAAAGCGTTGTGATGCTGTACGCTGAGATGGTAAACATGCCGGATGTTTTCGGCAGATCCAGTAAAGTAAAGATGGGAGAAACGATTAAATGGTTTAACCCCCACACAACGAGCCAATCAAGCAGGAAAGCCCAAAAACGGACCCAAAAGCCCGCATATGCGTGTGTGAGCTGTTCCGCTTGATCCGGGCCTGCGATGTCGCTGCGCTCTAACTCTTCATATGTCGCATCCATTATTGATCCCTCCTACTTCGCATAGAGATACATCATTCTCGGCGAACCGGATTGTGAAAGAACTTCTCTCATATTCAGAAAATCAATTTCACTTTTAAACATTTTGTTCGCTCCCATGGTAAACAGAGAGCCTAATCCGAAGCTTTCCTCGTAAGAGACGACAGAAGCGTTTTTCAAGTTTTTATGATCCTTTTTCATGGCCGCAATTGTATCATCATAAAATCCTAGTTCATCCACAAGATTCAGTTTTTTCGCCTGCCGCCCGTCATACACGCGTCCGTCCGCGATTTTCTTTACTTCCGCTTTCGATATGCCGCGGCCTTCTGAAATGACATCGACAAAGCCTTCATAGGAGTTATCAACCATAGATTGCATGATATTTTTTTCTTCTTTTGTCATCTCACGGGAAGGAGACATAATGTCCTTGTGAGCCCCGCTTTTAATGGTCTCAAAAGAGATGCCGAGCTTATCAGCCAGCTTTGAGTAATTCACGCTCTCCATGATAACCCCAAGAGATCCTGTCAGGGTTTCCGGTGTCGCAAAAATTTTATCGGCAGCTGTTGAGATATAATAACCTCCGGAAGCTGCCATCGATCCCATTGACACATAGATTGGTTTTTTTGTTTCTTTTTTTACCTCTTCCAGTTTTTTATGTATTTCGGCGCTTTCATACACTCCGCCTCCCGGAGAGTTTACCTTGAGTACGATCCCTTTTACCGCATCATCCTCTTTTGCCTGCTCAAGGTTTTTTAAGAATGTTCGGTGGTTATACCCGTCTGAACCGAGCAGACTGCTTGAATCACCATTATCCTGAATGGTGCCGCTGACCTCCAAAACGGCGATTTTGCTGGAAAGGCTTCCGTTTTCAAGCGTCACTTCCTGGGATTCATCTGTCAGTGACGTAAGGTCTGTTTGAGCACCCTTGACACTTTCAAAGAAACTCATTGAGATACTGACGATGATGGACACGCCAAAAATTCCAAGGGCGATCACTAATGCGATCCATCTTTTTGCATTCATTTTTTCTCCTCCTTTTTCCCAAACTCTCTCATTATACGATTCAAATGAAAAAATGTTTCATTGATGAGAAAGCTCCGGCTTAACGGGCTGCCGGCAAACGTGGTACACTTATGACCAAAGGTATTTTATCACAAATACTGGATGGCAGAAAAACTTAAATATGACAGCAAAGGGGAAATGGGATATGACCGATCATCGCCGTAATGTTTATTTTTTTCACAAACAGGACCAGGAAACAAACAAACAAGTCAGCTCCTTAACACAATTGGCTGAAGAGAACGGATTTACTGTTGTCAATCAGCCTTCTGACGCCAATATTATTGCCAGTGTAGGCGGAGACGGTACATTTTTGCAGGCGGTCAGAAAGACGAATTTCCGTGATGACTGCTTATACGTCGGCATCACCAAAAAGGGGAAAGCTCATTTATACTGTGATTTTAATAGTGATGAGCATGAAAAAATGGTGGATGCGATGACGTTTGAACAAATTGAGGTCAGAAAATATCCGCTGATTGAAGTGACAGTGGATCAGACCAGTCCTTTTCATTGTTTAAACGAAGTTTCCATTCGTTCGAGCATAATTAAAACCTTTGTGATGGATGTGCTGATTGACGATCTGCACTTCGAAACGTTCAGAGGAGACGGGATGATTATTTCCACGCCTACAGGCAGCACGGCTTATAATAAGTCTGTGGCCGGAGCTGTCGTTGATCCGCTGCTTCCCTGCATGCAGGTGACGGAGCTTGCTTCGCTTAACAATAATACCTACCGCACTCTAGGCTCTCCGTTTGTCCTCAGCTCTGAACGAAAGCTGACGCTTCGTGTGGTGCAAGCCGGAAATGAACACCCGATTATCGGTTTGGACAATGAAGCACTCAGCACAAGAAACGTGAAAACGATTGAAATCAAGCTGTCTGATAAAAAAATAAAAACAGTGAAACTAAAGGACAATTCATTTTGGGAGAAAGTAAAACGGACATTTTTATAGAAAAAGAAAAGGACAGGCTATCCGCCTGTCCTTTTTACTGTTGATTCTCATATACAATCTGACCGTTGATAACGGTTTTTTCTATCTTTAAAAGATGAAGCTGTTTCGGGTCAATTGTAAACGGATCTTCACTGAGAACGGTAAAATCCGCGTCATACCCTTCGGCTATTTTCCCCCGTGTCTGCTCTTTGTAAATGATCTCAGCACTTCCTGCTGTATAAAGCCTGATAGCTTCATATACTGTTAAACACTCGCTTTCGTTATAGCTCGGACCGTTCTGTTCGCGGCTGCTTGTCCGGAGCACCGCAGACTGAATGCCGAGAAGCGGCTCAACAGGCTCAATCGGAGCATCAGAACCCCCTGCACATAAAATGCCTTTAGAGATCAGTGTTTTCCAAGCAAATGCTGTTTTCATACGGTCTTCTCCAAGACGGTCAATCACCCACGGAAAATCACTGGCGACAAAATGAGGCTGAAGATCAAGAGCAATCGGCATGCGTGCTGCTTTTTCAATCAGTTCATCATTCAGCACCTGAGCATGGATCAGGCGATCATGCCGGCCGCTTTTTGGCGGATGCTGCTCGACAGCCTGCAGCACTTTTTCAAAGGCAAGGTCGCCAATGGCATGGACGGCAACCTCCATTCCTTTCTCTCTCGCTTTTTGAACGAGGCGGCTGAGTGTTTCATCATCATGGACTTGAACACCGTTTGTGGAAGGATCGTCATGATACGGTTCTTTTAACAAAGCTGTTCTCCCGCCAAGCGCTCCATCAGAAAATAGTTTCATCGCACCGAATTCAACGTACGGGCCAGACGGCTTCTTCATTTGCTCCCACCGATCAACCGCTTCATGATGAACGAGCAAATGACAGCGAAACGGATACTTTCCGCTTGCCGCAGCTGTCTCATAAGCTTTCATCGGAACGGACACATCGCCGTAATAAGACAAATCTTCCGAATGGCCGCCTGTCAGGCCTTTTGTCCAGCAATCCTGAATGGCCGCTGTAAGCGCCTGATCAACATAGTGCTGAGATACAGGCGGAACGGCTTGCAGGACCAGATCCTGCGCCTTATCAAACAGAAGCCCCGTCGGCTCGCCGTCTGCATCTCTGCCAATCACTCCGCCATCGGGATCAGGAGTGGCTTTTGAAATTCCTGCGGCTTGCAGCGCCGCAGAATTGACCGCTATTGCATGCCTGCATACCCTCTTGAGCAGGACGGGCCTGTCCGGGAATAAAGGATCAAGGTCATGCTTCGTCAAATAAGCCGGCTTCTCGAATTGATTTTCATTCCAGCCCTCTCCAATGAGCCAATCGTCTTCAGACAGGCTCTCTTCTCTTGCCTTCGCAGCCTGCAGCACAGCTTCTTGAGATGTAAACGAAGACAGATCAAGCTGGAGCTGTTTTTCTCCGTGCCCGATCAAATGTAAATGGCTGTCCACAAACCCGGGAAACATGACTGCTCCGTTCAAGCTGATGTCTTTTGTTTCCGGTGAACTGTATTTCTTCTTCAGACTCTCATAGCTGCCGGTGCCTTTTATGACACCATCCTCAACATAAACAGCCTCTGTTTGGTGGCCTTCTTCGAGCATCGTATAAATGAAACCGCCGTGCCATATCGCCTTCATTCACGTTCACTCTCTTTCTTTACGCCTTTTTATTGGCTTTAAGCTGTTCTTCACGTTTTCTTAATTCCACTCGTCTGATTTTTGCAGAAGCCGTTTTCGGCAGGCTTTCGACAAATTCAATCTCTCTTGGATATTTGTATGGAGCGGTAATGGTCTTCACATGATTTTGCAGAACTTTGACAAGCTCATCACTGCGTTTTTCGTGATCTTGCAGGACAACGTATGCTTTAACGATGGAGCCTCTTATTTCATCAGGGCTTGCGACGACAGCACATTCTTTGACTTCAGGGTGCTTCACGAGCGCATCTTCCACTTCGAATGGCCCGATCGTGTAGCCGGAGCTGATAATGATATCGTCATTCCGGCTTTCAAACCAGAAGTAACCATCCTCATCTTTTCTTGCTCTGTCTCCTGTCAGGAAATAATCGCCGCGAATTTGTGTTTTCATTCTGTCCGGATCTTTAAAATATTCTTTAAAGAGCGCCGGGGTGCTGAGGTGAACAGCGATATCGCCAACCTCACCAGTTTTGCAGATTTCACCGTCTTCATTGATGATTTCCACCTGATTTCCCGGTGTCGGTTTTCCCATGCTTCCCGGTTTAATATCCATATCCTTTAAGACACCGACTAAAAGCGTGCTCTCTGTTTGGCCGTATCCGTCTCTGACCTTGACACCGAAATGCTTTTGGAACACGTCAATCACTTCGCGGTTGAGCGGCTCACCGGCTGAAACAGCGCTGTGCAGGGCTGAAAGATCGTAGCTATCTAAGCCTTCTACCTTAGCCATTAAACGGTATTCCGTCGGCGTACAGCAGAAGACATTGATTTTGTAGCGGTTTAAAAGCTCTAAATATTTTTCAGCTTTGAATCTGCCTTGATACACAAAACCTGTTGCTCCGCTTCCGAGTACCGCCAATAGCGGACTCCACACCCATTTTTGCCAGCCTGGCGCAGCAGTCGCCCATACGGTATCCTGTTCAGAAATATCAAGCCAAGCGCCGGCTGATGTTTTTAAATGAGCAAATGCCCATCCATGTGTATGTACAACACCTTTCGGCTGTCCCGTTGTTCCGGAAGTATAAGACAAGAACGCCATGTCTTCTCTTGTTGTATCAGCAGTTTGAAAACGGCTTCCATCCGCATCAATCGTTAATAGATTTTTCCATCCGGCATCATTTTCGCCAATAGAAAGTTTAATCAGGCGGTCTGCAGTACTGACATCACGGAAAGCGCCAATAAATGCAGAATAAACAATAGCGCCTTTCACTTCGGCATGTTCAATCCGGTATTCAAGATCTTTCGCACGAAGCATTTCAGAACAAGGAATAACAACCATTCCCGATTTCAGGATAGCCAGATAAACGGCATAGGCTTCGAGCACACGCGGCACCATTACAATCAGTTTATCTCCCTTTTTAAATCCAAGATCAGCCAGAGCCGCACCGATTTTATTTGTTTCTTCCATAAGCTTTTCATACGACCATGATTTTTGTTTGCCCGATTCATCCTCCCATAATAGGGCGGTTTTTTGTCCAGTTGCACTGAACTTTTCGATTTCATTAACTAAATTGTATTCCATTGGGGCAATTAAATCTTCTCGTTTCAACACGAACAACTCCTCACTTTCTCCACCCATTATACATAAATACATGCCGTTTCCGTAAGGATATGCCTAAAAACAAGCTCCATAAACATCGGTTTTTATAGGCCGCTGGTCCTTTTTTATAAAAAAACGAAAAAGAGTGGGGAAAAACCCCACTCCTAAGCCATTATGTGAAATTGTAAATTAGAATTGTCCTCCGCCCATGTTTTGTTGAGCAAAAGATACAAGACGTTTTGTGATCTCTCCTCCAACAGAACCGTTAGCGCGAGAAGTTGTTTCTGCTCCAAGGTTTACACCGAATTCAGAAGCGATTTCCAATTTCATTTGGTCGATAGCTTGAGCAGCTCCTGGTACTAAAAGGTTGTTGCTGTTACCTGAGTTATTGTTAGCCATGTGTCTCACCTCCTTGTGAGTATAGAATGTGTTAAAACACATGGCTTCATACAGAAAATCTTTGGTAATTGTATACAGGAGCCGGCTCTTAGTTAAAAGAGTTCTGCGAATTTGTCGTTTGCTTCTTGTTCGCTATATAATGTCATTGTTTCAATGTGATCAACCGCCTCTTGAATCAGCGGTTCAAAATCCACAAAGCTCTCAAAGTGTTCGATTTTTTCTTTTTTCGGGCGTGTTTTCGGACTTGGCGGCGTAAAGATCGTGCAGCAATCTTCAAATGGCTGGATGCTTGTTTCGTATGTGCCGATTTCCCGTGATATTTCGATGATTTCTGTTTTATCCATGGCGATTAACGGACGCAGAATCGGTGTAGACGTAACCGCATTAATCGCGTACATGCTTTCAAGCGTCTGGCTTGCTACCTGTCCGAGGCTTTCCCCCGTAATAATGGCGAGCCCGTTTCTTTTTTCTCTGATTCTGTCGGCAATTTGAAGCATTAAGCGGCGGGTTGCCGTCATCGTATAGTTTTCAGGAATTTGTTTTTGGATCAGCTCTTGCGTCTTTGTAAACGGGACGATATGAAGCGTCATGCTTCCTCCGAAGCGAGACAGACACTTCGCTAAGTCCATCACTTTTTGTTTCGCACGTTCGCTTGTGTATGGCGGGCTGAAGAAATGGACAGCTTCTACTGAGAGCCCTCTTTTCATTGCGTAAAAACCGGCTACCGGGCTGTCAAAACCGCCGGAAAGCATCAGCATCGCTTTCCCCGCTGAACCGACCGGAAGACCGCCGGCGCCTTTTTCATTGCGAATCGTCAAAAAGGTTGCTTCCTCCCTGATTTCAATTCTGAGCGGAATGTCTGGATTGCGGACATCAACTGTCAGCCCTTCTGTATTTCGCAAAATATGGCCGCCGATTTCAGCGTTCATTTCATTCGTATCTAATTCAAACTGTTTATACGCTCTCTTTGTCGCGACTTTAAACGTATCACCAGGCTGGTATTGGTCCTTGATCGCCTGCAGGGCAGTTGTCTTAATATCATCAAGGCGGCTCTCACACTTAATGGCCAGACTGAAGCTTTGAATGCCAAACACCTGTTTCAAGTGAGGAAAAAGAGCCTCAGGGTCCACTCCATTTAATGTAATCGTCATACGATCCCGATTAGAAAAGTATTTTAATGTCGGATAGTCTTTCAGGACAAGCCTGACGTTTTGCTTTAAACGTTCAATAAAGCTTTTTCTGTTTTTTCCTTTGGTTGATATCTCCCCAAAACGAATTAATATATGATCGTAATTCATGTTCTACCTCATCATTTTTTTTAGTTTTTTGATGCCAGGCACAAGCGCGTTCATAAATGGCTCTGTCACATCGCTTGTCTGGCTGTAGTTTAAGCTGATTCTGATGCTGCTTCCGGCGATCTGCTCTCCCTTGCCCATCTGTAACAGGACTTTGCTCGGTTTATGTTCCTTTGCCGAGCAGGCTGATGTCGTTGAAACGAATATATCCTTTTCCTCCAGCATGTGCAAAAGCACCTCCGCTTTTATGCCCGGCACAGAAAAATTAATGATATGCGGAGCGCTATTGAAGTGAGGCGTATTTAAGACAACACCGTCTGAATCACTCAGCCTTTTCATAAACAATTCCTTTGCGGCCGCCATTCTTTCAAGGTGATGATGATAATCATCAGCCGCAAGATTGATGGCTTTTGCCAGTGAAACCGCACCTGCTGTATGCTCGGTTCCTGCACGTATGCCTTTTTGCTGAGAGCCGCCTGTTATCAGCGGGATAAGACGCGTTCCTTCCTTTACTAAAAGTGCACCTGTCCCCTTCAGTCCGTGGAATTTATGGCCGGATATGGAACAAAGATCAATGCCCGCATTCTCGATCGCCAAGGGAACTTTAAAGATGCCTTGCACATAATCGACGTGAAACAGAATGTTCGGATACTGCTTCAGCACTTCTCCGGCCTCTTCAATCGGCTGCACGGAGCCAACTTCATTGTTCACATGCATCATGCTGACAAGCACGGTATCCGGCCGAATCGCATCTTTCAGTTCCTTAATGGACACAACTCCCTCTTCATTTACTGAAAGATAAGTTACTTCAAACCCGAATAGCTCTGTCAGCTGCTCCAAAGATTCAGTAACGGACGGATGTTCGATAGAAGTGGCAATGATATGTTTGCCTGTTTTTATCTTTGACAAAGCGGCTCCTTTTAAAGCCACATTATTAGCTTCTGTAGCACCTGACGTAAATACAATATCATAATTCTTTAGGCCCAAGGCTCTTTTTATTTGATTTTTGGCTGCCTGAAGCAGCTGTTCCGTTTCGGCTCCATATCGGTGCAAAGATGAAGGATTGCCAAAATATCGGCTGCTAGTCTGTTCATAAACGTTCAAGACTTCATTATACGGTTTGGTCGTTGAACTATTATCTAAATATATCATCTTTTTTTACTCCTTTATGAAAGCGGTACAAGGTATGATATTTATGTTACCATAACAAAATTTAATAGAAAATTACAAAAAGCTAGTATTGACTTCTAAATTTTTTACCATATAATAAGATTTGTTCGTTTCGTCATATTATCTGACAATTAATTGACAGAATATTTTAACATAATTATTAGGAGGATTTTCATGAAACACTCACTGCCTGTCAAAGATACCATTATTATTGGTTTCATGCTATTTGCGCTATTCTTTGGAGCAGGAAATATGATTTATCCGCCGGAACTTGGACAAGCAGCCGGACACAATGTCTGGAAAGCCATCGGCGGATTTTTACTGACCGGGGTAGGTCTGCCTCTTCTCGGAATTATCGCTATCGCATTAACCGGCAAGGATGCTAAAGGACTTGCTGATAAAGCTCACCCTGCATTCGGTACAGTATTTACTGTTGTGCTTTATTTATCAATCGGACCATTATTCGCCATCCCGAGAACAGGAACCGTTTCTTATGAAATTGGTGCAGTTCCGTTTCTGGCTGGCGTTCCTGAAAGACTGTCTTTATTAATTTTTACACTCATTTTTTTCGGCATTACTTACTATTTAGCGCTAAACCCAACCAAAGTCGTGGATCGAATCGGAAAAATTCTCACTCCAATTAAATTCACAATTATTTTAGTGATTGTTCTCAAAGCGATTATCACGCCAATGGGCGGTTTAGGTGCAGTAACGGAAGCATATAAAGGAACACCGGTATTTAAAGGATTTTTGGAAGGCTACAAAACAATGGACGCGCTTGCTTCAATCGTATTTGGTGTTGTCGTTGTAAATGCTGTGAAAAGCAGAGGCGTTACACAATCAAAAGCTCTTGCGGCAGCTTGTATTAAAGCCGGAATAATTGCTGCATTAGGACTGACATTCATTTATGTTTCTCTTGCCTACCTAGGTGCAACAAGCACAAACGCAATCGGGCCTGTTGGTGAAGGAGCTAAAATTTTATCAGCATCGTCCCATTATTTATTCGGTTCATTAGGAAATATCGTACTTGGATCAGCTATCACAGTCGCGTGTTTAACCACAAGCGTTGGGCTTGTCACTTCTTGCGGCACATATTTTTCAAAGCTTATCCCTGCGTTATCATATAAAGTTGTCGTTACCATTGTCACTTTATTCAGCCTGATGATTTCTAATTTTGGGCTTGCTCAAATTATCGCTTTTTCAGTTCCTATTTTATCAGCTATTTATCCGCTTGCCATTGTCATTATCGTTCTTTCATTTATTGATAAGCTCTTTAAAGAAAGACGTGAAGTTTACATTGCATGCTTAATCGGTACAGGATTATTCAGTATTTTAGACGGAATAAAAGCAGCAGGCTTTTCGCTCGGAGCTCTAAATACGTTTTTAAATGACAATCTGCCGCTATACAGCCTTGGCATCGGCTGGGTGATTCCTGGAATCATCGCCGCCATTATCGGCTATATTCTTACCTTTTTCATCGGTACATCCAAACAACAGCTTAAAGAAATAAGTTAATGTTATGGTCGCCTGCGTTACTGCGCAGGCGTTTTTTTAATAAAAAAGAGCCCGCTCATAAACTGCGGGCTCTTTTTTACGATCTGAATTTAAGCGGATAAATCAGCTTTTATTTTTTTCACAGCACCTGGCGCAGCTTTCTCTACAGCTGCAGCCGCAATTTCATAGGATTCTTCATAATCATAAGCGTAAAACCGTCTTTCCGCTTCTTTCAGCTGTTCAGATAAAATATGGTTCTGGCTTCTGAAGCGGTTTCCAAACTGAATGATTTTTTCAATCAGCATAACCTGCTCTACCAGTTCCTCTGATTCCCGGCTTGCCCTGTTCACGATATCTTCCGCTTGTTTTAGATGGGCTCCGGCTTCTTCCATATTTAAAGGAATTTCGTTTAATTGATTGACCGTTTCTTGAATGTGATGATGTGCGTTTTCCAGCATCTCTTGAATATGACTCGGGATGCCCGGGATGTTGCTTGTCTTCAGCAGTCTTGCTGTTTCAGAAATTGTTTTTTTCAGATTGCCAAGTGTCTCTCTCGCCTGCAGTTCTTCTTTTCTAAGAGCCTGCAGCTTTTCACGGTAATCCGTATGGTCTTTTTTCACTTCTTCAATCTGCTTCTCAATTGATGCGACCTCTTCAACTAAAAGAGAGTAGGCGACATGCTCTGCATCCAGCTTATCTTTTACTGACGCAAGCAGCTTGCCGACTTCATCAATGCGCTTTTCAAAGGCCTGCTGTTTGCCTAGCTCACCAGCTGTCAGTCTGTAGCTTTCCTTCACCAGTTCAGTTTCCGCCTTTGTCTGCTCCTTCTCTTCTTTCAGCTTATCGTAAGCAATGATCAGCTCAGGCATTTTGCTTAACACAGATTGGCCTGCTTCAACTTCACCCTCGAGCTGCTGGTAAACAGATTGAATATTTTCGTCTATGAGCTGCAGTATGGCAGATGCTTCATCAATATCCAGCTCAGTCATCAAAACATGTTCTGCCCGTTTCAGCTGATTTGACAGGTTTTCCAGTTCCTTATCAATCTGGATATGTTCAAGCTTATACCCTTTCTCTTTCATTTCGCGATATCCGTCTTTGAGCTTTGCAATCTGGCCCGGCAGCGTCTGCTTGCAGTCGGCTAACAGTTTCGGCACATCATCTATGTACGACTGAAGCCGTTCTAGATTGCGGTCCTGCTCAAGGAGAACTTTTCTTGCAGTAATATAGTTCCCGCCCTCTGTCTCTTCTTCAAACTGTTTGATCCCGCTCCAAATCTCGTCAAGATCTGCTTCAAGGCTGTCATAAAGCTCTCCGTAAAGGTGGCTGTATGCCAGCAGGTTTTTTCGGGACTTTGAGTAGCGTTCTCTTACCTGTTCAATCTCTTCGCGGCTCTTTTCTTCACTCGTGACGAGATTGCTGATTTCCCGGAGTATCTTTTCAATGTTCGATTCCGCCGCTGTCAGGAGATCGTCGATATGAACGAGCACTTGATTGGCTTTTTTAAACCGGTATTTGTCCGCGCATTCTTCGGCATCATAAAGGAGCTCTTCAACTTTCGGCATATGGGCAGTGACAATCTCATCCCATTCTTCACGCCATTTTTCAAAGAACTCTTCTGTCTGCCCCGTCATTTTCAGATGTTTAATTTTGGACATTTCTTCCACTATCGATCGATTGAGAATTTCAATCTTCCAAGATTCCAAACGATCAATTTCCGTGTAGATTTTTTTCCTGAAAAAGTAGCCCGCCGCAAACAGCGCGAGCAGTACAATTAATAATCCAATGACAAACTCCATAATGAGCCCCCTTGCTGTTAACCTTAATCTGTCAGGGTGTTTTATTTATTCAGAAAGATTTCAGGATATGTATTGAGAAAAACTGTCGTTTTCATTGTTATTATGATACCATGTAACCAACATTTTTTGAGCAGAAATCAAAAACTTTTTGTGCAAAATCGGCAGGATTTGACTATTTTTTCACGAGGTGACACCAATGCTAAAGCGAGACGGACATATTCACACACCATTTTGCCCTCACGGAACAGCAGACACACTCAGACAATATGCGGAGGAAGCGATAAAAAAAGGCTTTCAATCAATTACGTTTACAGAGCACGCTCCTTTGCCTCCCTCTTTTACCGATCCGACACCGCAAAAAGACAGCGCGATGGCGCAAGCCTCTTTGGAACGCTACATTAATAAAATTTCCGGATTAAAAAAAGAATATCGCGGACAGCTTGACATACGGACCGGGCTTGAGGTCGATTATATTGCTGAATACGAAGATGAAATCAAATCGTTTCTGAATACATACGGCCCATTTTTAGATGACAGCATCTTATCCGTTCATTTTTTGCGCACGGGCTCGTCCTATCTGTGCCTCGACTATGATGAGCATACATTTAAAAAGCTGATCTCAGAGTGCGGAAGCATCGAAGCTGTATATGAACTGTATTACCGCAGCATTTATTCTTCTATTGTAGCATCTCTCGGCGCCTATAAGCCAAAAAGAGTCGGTCACATCACACTCGTTAAAAAATTCATCAGGCTGTTTCCTTATAAAATGTCCGATCATATTCGCAGACTTGCTTCTGAGTGCCTGAACGCTGTTAAGGAAAACGGAATGGAGCTCGACTTTAATACATCAGGTCTGAGAAAAACATACGCGGGGAATATTTATCTGGAGGATTGGATGATTGAGGCGGCGAAGCAAAAAAACATCCCGCTTGTATTCGGGTCTGATGCCCATCAAGCGGGTGATGTCGGATACGCGTATGAGAAATTTACTGAACTGCGCTAATTTGTGACCGCATGTCTCCTGTCCGGAATACGCTTCTGATCCAAATCTTGATTTCTTCAAAATACATTTTATAAAAGTACGGCTCGTGCGGCTGCATATAGAGCACTTCTGAAATATATTGAGGCTGGAGATAGGGCATCATCAAGAGAGATTTTAATTGAAGAATAAAATGAGGCAGCGGCAGCGTTAAATGTTCTCGCTGTTTTTCTCCTTCCTCAATAATCAGCTGGAAGATATACTTTTCCTTCATCAGGTACGTCGACATTATTTCTCTTATTAAAGTCGAATCAATGGTGACTTCCCGGTAGACAAACCGAGTTAATTGACGATTGTTATGCTGATAGGATAAAATATCGAAAACCAATTGGAGAAGCTGTTCCTGCGTGCTTTGAAAAGAGATGTTGCCTGCCGCTGTTTCAAGTGTTTTATTGTAGCCTTCGTAAAACTCTGAAACTAAGTGTTCCATCAAACCTCCTTTGCCTTTAAAATAGTAGGAGATGTGCGCAACATTTACATCAGCTGACTTTGCAATTTCACGGACAGATGTGCCAGAAAATCCTTTTTGGTTAAAGAGCATGACAGCAGATTCAATAATTTTGTCTTTGGTGCTTACTTTCATACCGGCTCACTCCTTCCTCTTGTTACAAATTCAAGGCGGAGACCGGCTGTTCCTGTAAGAACTTATCGACAAATGCCGGCAGAAAAGCCGGGATTTTGTTTTATATTATAGAAAAAGTGAGGGTTTTCCATGTTTCATGTCGAACAACAATCTGGAGATAAAGAAAAAGACTATCAGCTTCTGCTCAAACAGCTCGAAGCCATAACAGAAGACGAAACAGATCAAATTGCAAACTACGCAAATGCGTCAGCACTGCTTTATCATTCATTGCCTGAGGTCAACTGGGCCGGTTTCTATTTTGCTAAAGAAGGGGAAGGACAGCTTGTGTTAGGACCGTTTCAAGGTCTGCCGGCATGTGTTCGTATTCCTTTCGGCAAAGGCGTTTGCGGAACAGCATATGCAAACGGAAAAGTAGAGAGAGTTGCGGATGTAAACGCATTTCCGGGACATATCGCCTGTGATGCAGCATCTCAATCAGAAATTGTGCTTCCGATTCATGTAGACGGAAACCTAGTCGGCGTTTTGGACATTGACAGCCCTGTCAAAAACCGATTTGATGAGATCGATGAAAAGTATCTTACACAATTTGCAGAAATCCTTGAAAAAGCTTTAGTGTAGAGCATACAACAAAAGCCCAAAACATGTAGCGTTTTGGGCTTTTTTCATTTTATCGACTCGTGAATCATCAAACGGTTTTTCCCGCTGCGTTTCGCGGTGTAAAGCGCTTCGTCGGCCTCGTGAACAAGCTCCTTCAAGGATTTTTTCGATTCTGAGTCCCAGCAGGAGATTCCGCATGAAATCGTCACCTCAGGCTTCGTGCTTTTTCTCACAGCACAAACAAGCCTTTCGGTAATCCGTTTCCCGACAGCAACCGTCACATTCGGAAGGTAAACCGCCAGCTCCTCGCCACCCCAGCGGGCGCCGACATCATGCTTTCGGATATTGCTTTTGATAACGGAAGCGACCTGTATTAAAATCTCGTCCCCTGTCTGATGTCCGTACGTATCATTTACATTTTTAAAATTATCAATATCAACAAGAATAAAAACGCCTTTTTGATGAATTTTCATGCTGTATTGGATTTTTTCATCTAAATAAACTCTTGAATACAGCTCTGTCAGCTGATCCGTTTTCACAAGATGCTCAAGGCGGTCGCGAAGCATCGAATTGGTCACAGCCAGTGTTGCGTGATGAATCAGCGCTTGGAACAGCTTGTACATTTCAAATGTAAAAGCGTACATTTCCTTTTTCAGCAAAACGGCAAATCCCAGGAGCTGGGCATTCTCCATCATCGGAACAGCCATAAGTGAACCGTATCCGGCTTTTCCAAACACAGACTGTCCATTTCCGATAAAAACGCCATTCTCTCCTTCGTACAGTTTTTCTTTTATTTCATTATATATATCAGACGACTTCGTTTCTTTAAAAAATGCTGTGCTCCCGGGAAGCAGTGTCTGATGTTCAAAATGGTCAATATGGAAAAAACCCACTTCTTCAGCATGAAATGATTCAGCCATTCTCACAGCAAGATCGTTCATCGTATCCGTCAGCGTCAGCCGCTGGTTGAGACGGCGCGATGTTTCATTAATTAATTCCAAGTTTGCAATACTTGTTTTGGATTGTTCATAGAGCTGGGCATTTTCAAACGCCTTTCCCGCCGCATTTGCTATCAGTGACATTTCATCAAGGTACACGTCGGTAAGAGGACTGTCTCCCGCCCCACCTGCCATCAGAACGCCGTACGTTCCCTGCTGCCCTTTAATTGGGATGTAAGCGACCGTTTCATTTTTCCGCAAAATGTTCCCGGATAGATAGACTTTAAGCGCAAAGGAATCGGCATCTTCCCCTTCCATATACAGTTCCTTTGCAGGAACACCTATACATTGGTCCTGATCATGAGAAATAAACAGAGAAAATTGAAACAGGGGAAACGTGGTGTGTAAGCTTTCAAGAAGCTTCTTCAACACTTCCGTCTGATCGAGCAGCGAATGGAACAGTTCTGTCATCTTGTATATCTTTTTTTGATAGATTGTTTTGATATAAAGTCTTTCCTGTTTCATTGACTGATTTAAAAAAGAAGAAATCAAATCCGGAAGCTCTTCCGGAAACACTCCGCCCTGCCTGCATGTTAAATGAAAGCTCCTGCCGGAGACATGATCCTCGATAACATAAAATGAGGCATTTATTTTCGATGCAGAAAAATGCACTTCATCTTCTGTCATTTGTGCCATGCGATCAGATGGAGACGGTATAAGGGATACGCAAAGTGATGGAAAATATGTTTGAATAGCCGATGTCAGCCATATAAGAGAGTCGGTGAATGAGACCTTTACAGATTTGGTTAATAAAAAATCGAGCATATGATAACGAAAGGCGGGTAATTGATCTTTTGTTTGTTCTATCATGTTTTATCACCTAAAAAGTTTACCACTAATTTTTGTTTATTATATCATAAACAGCAAAGCGATAATGGATGAATGGTTGACTTCAAAACAAATAAATTATATAATGACCTTTGTGTGAAATATTGCAGCCTTTTTGTTCAGCTTCTATGTTTTCATTTTGTTCCTTATCAGTAAGGTGTATCGTGTAACTCTCTGCTGCTGGAGCGAGGATACATGAAAACAAAATGTACATGGTCGAATAGAACAGACGGTTTTTATTTTCCACAAAAATAAAACCAAAGGAGGAGTCACATTATGGCTCGCTATACAGGTCCATCTTGGAAACTGTCCCGCCGTCTAGGAATCTCTCTTAGCGGAACAGGAAAAGAATTAGAAAAACGCCCTTACGCTCCAGGTCCACACGGCCCAGGACAACGTAAAAAATTATCAGAATACGGTTTGCAATTGCAAGAAAAGCAAAAGCTTCGTCACATGTACGGTGTAAACGAACGTCAATTCCGTACATTGTTTGACAAAGCTGCAAAAATGACTGGTAAACACGGCGAAAACTTCATGATTCTTTTAGATTCTCGTCTTGATAACGTTGTGTACAAGCTAGGTTTAGCGCGTACTCGCCGTCAAGCTCGCCAATTGGTTAACCATGGCCACATTACTGTAGACGGAAGCCGCGTTGACATCCCGTCTTACCAAGTAAAAGCTGGTCAAACAATCGGTGTTCGCGAAAAATCAAGAAACCTTTCTATCATCAAAGAATCTGTTGAAGTAAACAACTTCGTTCCTGAATACCTTACTTTCGACGCTGAAAAGCTTGAAGGTACATTCACTCGTCTTCCAGAGCGTTCTGAACTTGCTCCGGAAATTAACGAAGCGCTTATCGTTGAGTTCTACTCTCGTTAATCGTTTAAAAAACCCCCTGCCGCTATGCGGTCGGGGGTTTTTTTTCGTCTGATTCTTCTACCGTTTCCTGCTGGACAACACTTTCTCTGGCCTGCTGCTCCCAATAATCCCGCTGCAATCTTTCTTTGGCGATCGTACACATGAGATTCACGGTGAGCTCTCCCTCCTATTGAAAAGGTGGTGAATGGTCGTGTTTGCCCTATCTAATATACTCTTTCCCTCAAATTCCTATGCGCTAAACCAAAAACATCCTTTGCCAATTAAGCAAAGGATGTTTTTTTCTTATTTATATGTGACAAGGAAGTATTTTTTCTTCCCGCGGCGCAGAACAGTAAATTGATCTTCAATGCGGTCTTCAGCAGATAAGATATAGTCAATTTCTGTCTGGCGTTCACCGTTAATGTAAACAGCCCCGTTTTTAATATCTTCACGGGCTTGGCGTTTAGACGGTGACAGTTTCGATTCAACCAGCACATCTACGAGTGACAGTTCTTCAGCGCTGTCTTTTTCTAGAGAAGGCACATCTTTAAAACCGATTTTTACGTCTTGGGCAGAAAGCTCTTTAATATTGCCGCTGAACAATGCTTGGGAAATATTAATCGCTTGCTCCAGTGCCTCGCGTCCGTGAACGAGCGCTGTCACTTCTTCTGCCAGGCGTTTTTGCGCTTCACGCTTTTCAGGTGCTGTTTCAGTTTTTTCAGCATATTCTTCGATTTCTTCCTTTGAAAGGAACGTGAAGTATTTTAAATATTTCACTACATCACGGTCGTCTGTATTGATCCAGAATTGATAGAACTCATATGGTGACGTTTTTTCTTTATCAAGCCAAATTGCGCCGCCTTCGGTTTTTCCGAATTTTGTGCCGTCCGCTTTCGTTACAAGCGGAATGGTAAGACCGAATGCTTTTGCTCCTTCTTCTTCAGATTTTCTGATCAGCTCAAGGCCAGCTGTAATGTTGCCCCATTGATCGCTTCCGCCGATTTGCAGCTTACAGTTTTTCTCTCTGTACAGGTTTAAGAAATCATAAGATTGAAGAATCATGTAACTGAATTCTGTGTAAGAGATGCCGGATTCGATTCTGGAGCTGACTGTATCTTTTGCCAGCATGTAATTGATGCCGAAGTTTTTGCCGACGTCACGAAGGAAGTCGATCACATTCAGGTTTCCGATCCAGTCGTAGTTGTTTGCCATAACAGCCGAGTTTTCTGCTGATTCAAAATCAAGAAATCTTGAAAGCTGATTTTTGATTTTTTGCGACCATTCGACAACGATATCAGCCGTGTTTAACGTACGCTCAGCTTTTTTTCCGCTCGGATCGCCTATTAAACCCGTCGCGCCGCCCACAAGCGCAATCGGATGGTGCCCCGCAAGCTGAAAACGGCGGAGTGTTAAAATGGGCAGCAGGTGCCCGATATGCAAGCTGTCTGCTGTCGGATCAAAGCCTGAGTACAGGCGGATTTTTTCTTCGTTCAGCTGTTTATTCAGTCCTTCTTCATCCGTCATTTGCTGAATCAATCCGCGGAAGGATAAGTCTTCAAGTAAGTTTGTCATGAGATAAAGCTCCTTTTTTAATAAAATAAAAACGCCCCTTCGTGTAAACGAAGGGACGATTGATTATCGCGGTACCACCCTACTAATAAGAGCATACATACAGCTTTTCGCTCTTATCACTTTGCCTGATAACGGATCAGGTCCGTTCTTTCACTACTGAAAGCCTGAGCGGCTTTGTTTGCAAAAGCGGTTCATGAGTGTATTCGATATATCCGTCTGTGCTGATTTTCACCGGCCATCAGCTCTCTGGAACGTAAGGATATTCTACTTGTCTCAATCTTTACCTTTTCATATGAAGCTATATCATTTTTAACATAAATAAAATCCCGTGTCAACGGCGCCTTTTAATCCTCCATCGTTGACAGGTCTCCGGCCGGAAGATTCAACTCCCACGCCTTCAGCACACGTCTCATGATCTTACCGCTCCGTGTTTTTGGAAGCTTATCCTTAAATTCAATTTCACGCGGAGCCGCATGGGCTGCAAGACCTTGTTTGACAAATTGGCGGATTTCTTCCTTCAGTTTATCAGATGGCTCAAACCCTTCTCTGAGAGCGATAAAGGCTTTGATGATTTCGCCGCGCACGGGATCAGGTTTTCCAATGACCCCCGCCTCCGCAATTGCCGGATGTTCGACAAGCTTGCTTTCCACTTCAAAAGGCCCGACACGCTCACCGGAGGTCATGATGACATCGTCCACTCTGCCTTGGAACCAAAAATACCCTTCATCATCCATGTAGGCAGAATCACCCGACACATACCATCCGCCAGGCATAAAATAAGATTCGTATTTTTCAGGGTTATTCCAAATCGTGTGCATCATAGAAGGCCAGCCCTTTTTAATGGCGAGGTTCCCCATTCGATACGGCGGAAGCTCGTTCCCCTGATTGTCAACGATTGCTGCTTCTACACCGGGAATCGGTTTTCCCATCGAGCCTGGTTTAATATCCATGCAAGGATAGTTGCAGATCAGCTGGCCGCCCGTCTCTGTCATCCACCATGTATCATGAATCCGTTTATTAAAAACTTTATGCCCCCATCTGATCACTTCCGGGTTTAAAGGTTCACCGACACTCAGCACATGGCGGAGTGAAGTCAGATCATATTTGGCAGCCATCTCATCTCCGGCTCCCATCAGCATTCGAAAGGCAGTCGGCGCGCTGTACCAGACGTTTACGCCAAGCTGCTCAATCGTTCCATACCAGCTTTCCGGGCTGAATCGTCCGCCGACAATCACATTTGTCGCTCCATTCAGCCACGGCGCAAAAATCCCGTACACCGTTCCAGTCACCCAGCCTGGGTCGGCCGTGCACCAGTAAATGTCCTCTTCCTTTAAATCAAGGACCCACTTTCCTGTCTGATACTGCTGAACCATCGCCTCATGAACATGAAGCACACCCTTTGGCGTACCCGTAGATCCTGATGTATAATGAAGCAAATAGCCGTCTTTCCTGTCCATCCATTCAATGTCCAGTCTTGTGCTCTCATGCTTAGCCACTTCATCATAATGAATGATGTTTGTTCCGCTCTGTTCAGCCTGGCCGCCGACTATGAATATATGCTGTAAATCAGGCAGCTTGTCAACCGGAATCCTTTCCAAAAGCTCAGGCGTCGTGACAACAACCTTTGCCTCGCTGTTTTGAAGCCGGTCCTTAACAGCCCCCTCCATAAACGCTTCAAATAACGGCCCGGCGATTGCGCCGATTTTGATAGCGCCTAGCATAATAAAATAAAGCTCGGGTGATCTCGGCATAAAAATAAAAACGCGGTCCCCTTTTTCCACATTTCCATACCGTCTCAGCACATTCCCGGCTCTGTTTGTTTCTTCTTTCATTTCTTTAAATGTGTATTTTTCATCCCGTTTTGCGTCCTTATAATAAAGCGCTACTTTGTTTTTCCGAAAAGATTCGGCGTGGCGGTCTATCGTTTCATAAGCCGCGTTCAATTTCCCTGTCTTATGCCAAGAGAAATGTTTCTCCGCTTCGGACCAATCAAATTGCCGATACGTTTCATCGTAGTTTTCTAGGTTATGATCCCCCTCTATAGCTGGTAACGCTTTCAAATTCATGTCCAAACATCCCCCTTTGCTGAAGTTGTCACATTTATTATAGTATATATTCATATTCTTCTCAATTTTTAAAATATAAACCATGTTGAAAACGCTTTATAATTTGTTATTCTTAAAGGAGGCATGTATTTTTTATAGAAATTGATGGGACGGTGAATCAGTGGAACATCATAAAACATATCACTCTGCAAACATCAAAACAGCAACCGGCTCCTTACTGATAGAAGGGCCTGTCTCTCCAGAAGACTTGGCAGGTTATGAGTTTCATAAGGATTTGACCGCATTTCGGCCGCCCCGGGAACAGCATGAAGCATTAGTCGATATTGCCGGCCTTCCTGAGGGACGCATTATCATTGCCAGAGACGGCCAGGCCATTGTCGGCTATGTGACGTATCTATACCCTGACCCGCTCGAAAGATGGTCAGAAGGAAATATGGAGGATTTGCTTGAGCTCGGAGCCATTGAGGTGGCACCGGAATACCGGGGATGTTCTGTCGGAAAAACACTTCTGACCGTCAGCATGATGGACGAACAAATGGAGAACTACATTGTGATGACGACAGAATATTACTGGCATTGGGATTTAAAAGGGATGAAAAAGGATGTGTGGGAGTACAGAAAGATCATGGAGAAAATGATGAACGCAGGCGGATTGGTCTGGTTTGCCACCGATGAGCCAGAGATCAGCTCCCATCCTGCGAACTGCCTGATGGCGCGCATCGGAAAAAACGTCAGCCAGGAATCAATTGAACGATTTGACAGGCTCCGTTTTTATCATCGTTATATGTATTAACTGACACTGACAAAGGGGAAAAGATAATGATTGTTGAGCAAATCATGAAAAAGGATGTCATCACATTAACGAAAACGGATACGCTTGAAACGGCAATACACAAGCTGAAGGAATTTCATATCAGGCATTTGCCTGTTATTAATGAAGACCGTCATGTGATTGGAATGATTACAGACAGAGATATGAAACAGGCCAGCCCCAGTATTTTTGAAGAAAGCAAACGCAGCCGTTTTCTCACACGAAGCGTTGAATCCATTATGAAAAAAGACGTCGTGTGCGCCCATCCGCTTGATTTTGTTGAAGAAATATCAGCAGTTTTCTACGAGCATGGCATCGGCTGCCTTCCAGTCGTGCAGCATCAAAAGTTAATCGGCATTCTGACAAAAACCGATTTGCTGCGGACTTTTGTGAAGCTGACAGGCGCTGACCAGCCCGGATCGCAGGTTGAGATAAAAGTAAATGACATCACAAAAAGCCTCGCCGATATCAGCGGCCTCTGCCAAAGACTTCAGGTGAAAATACTGAGCGTTCTTGTCTATCCCCATGACGATTCCGGCGCAAAAGTGCTTGTATTCCGTGTCAAGACGATGAATCCGCTGCCGTTTTTGCAGGAATTGCAAAAAAACGGGCATCTCATCGTATGGCCGTCAGAGCACAGGGATCAGCTATGAGGGACAGTGTGTTTATTTATTCTCCCTCTTATCAGACTTATATGTTTCATCAGGAGCACCCCTTTAATCAGCAGCGTGTTCTGCTGACATATGATTTGCTCAAATCGATGGATGCCTTTGACGAGGGAGATATCGTCAGTCCGCGGCTTGCTGCGGAAGATGAGCTGGCTCTTGTGCATACGGACGATTATATTCAGGCAGTACAGCTTGCCGGCGCCGGAAAACTTCCACCCGAAGAAGGGGAAAGCTACGGGCTCGGCACTGAAGATACACCCGTCTTTGCAGGCATGCATGAAGCGGCCTCACTATTAGTCGGCGGAACCTTAACAGCTGCGGATTATGTCATGTCTGGACAAGCACTGCATGCTGCCAACCTTGGGGGAGGCCTGCACCACGGGTTTCGCGGAAGGGCTTCTGGATTTTGCATATACAACGACAGCGCTGTAGCGATTCAATATATTCAGAAAAAATATCAAGCCAAGGTGCTGTATATTGATACGGACGCCCATCACGGAGACGGTGTGCAATTTGCGTTTTATGATAATCCCAACGTATGCACCCTGTCCATTCATGAAACGGGACGGTATTTATTCCCCGGAACCGGTCAGATTCAGGAAAAAGGCAGCGGAAAAGGCTACGGATACTCCTTTAATATCCCGCTTGATGCTTTTACGGAGGATGATTCATTTATTGAGGCTTACCAGACAGCAGCTTCAGAAATCGCCGCTTATTTTCAGCCGGATGTGATTATCAGCCAAAATGGAGCTGATGCCCATTACTACGATCCGCTGACGCATTTGTCGGCAACGATTGCCATTTACGAACAGATTCCGCGGCTTGCTCACGCTTTAGCGCATCAATATTGCGGCGGAAGATGGATCGCCGTCGGAGGAGGCGGATATGATATTTGGCGTGTGGTGCCCCGTGCCTGGGCCCGAGTATGGCTTGAAATGAAAGGGATCGATCCGGGACATGACATTCCATCTAAATGGATTGCAAAATGGCAAAAGCAATGCCCAGTCACCCTTCCGTCCAGCTGGAGCGATCCCGCCGATTTATATCCGCCGATTCCACGGAAGCCAGAAATTACAGAAAAAAATGCTCAAACCGTCAGCAAAGCGTTATACGCAATTCGATCAGAGCGTCAGGAAAAAACAAAATAAAAAAACGACCTTCAC
The DNA here is from genome assembly GCF_023161785.1 of Bacillus sp. 2CMS4F. Classification (NCBI taxonomy): domain Bacteria; kingdom Bacillati; phylum Bacillota; class Bacilli; order Caryophanales; family Bacillaceae; genus Bacillus; species Bacillus sp. 2CMS4F. Next base: position 121,208 of record NZ_JALNTO010000002.1, on the reverse strand, counting down.
GAAGAGGTCGTTTTTGATTTTTTGATGACGATTTCTACACGTCTGTTTTCCTTCATGTGTTCATTTGTTTTGTTATCCTTTACAGGCTTTGTATCCGCATAGCCAACAGCGATAAATCGCTTCGACGGGAGTTTCTCTTTTGATGTGAAATATTGAATGACTCCGCTTGCCCGTGCTGCGGATAGCTCCCAGTTAGACGGATACCTGTACGTTGAAATATTTCGGCTGTCTGTATGGCCCTCCACCTGAATATCATTTGGAATAGTCTGAAGAAGAACTGCAATTTGGTGGAGAAGCGTTTCAGCATTTTCCAACACTTTAGCCTCGCCTGAATCAAACAGCACCGCTTCCTGAAGAACGAGCACGACACCGCGTTCATCCCGCTTTGCTGTCATTTTCGCCTTCAGCTGGTGCTCTTGAATGTATGTATTCACTTTTTGCAGCAGTTGATCCTGCTGATTCTCTTGCTTCTTTGCATCGGCTGACGGCGTGTCTTTTTGATCGATGGCTGTTTGGTCTGGCTGAAGCCCGCTGCCTTCCTTTTGGATCGAGTTCACCGCTGCTTTAAATTTCTGCAGATCAATCTGCGACATCGAAAAAAGTAAAATAAAGAACACAAGGATCAGCGTAACCAGATCTGTAAAGGTTACCATCCAGCCGGAGGATGACTGATTGTTTTTCCCGTTTCCATTCCTTCGTTCAAATCGGTCTCTTCTAAGCTTCATGTACAGATCCCTTTTTTGTCTTTACTTGATTATGCTGCTTCCGCCATTCTTCCCGAGAACTGAAAACGACGAGCTGGCTTTCCAGATTGCGCGGATTTTTTCCGGATTGTATCCCGATGATACCTTCCACCATCACCTGTTTGATGAAGATTTCGCTTTCTGTTTTTTCTTCGAGCTTAGCCGCAATCGGGTTAAATACCATGTTTGCCAGCAATGATCCGTATAAGGTCGTCAAAAGTGCAACAGCCATATTCGGACCGAGCATATCAGGGTCATTTAAGTTTTTGAGCATCAGCACCAGCCCGACCAGTGTCCCGATCATGCCCCATGCCGGAGCGAATTCTCCCGCCTTCTCCAAAACACGCCGCCCTTTGCGGTGCCGTTCCTCCATTGCTGCAATTTCTGAATCCATGACAAGCCGAATCGTTTCTTCATCCCAGCCGTCAACCGCCAGAAGCAGCCCCTTTTTCAAGAATGGATCTCTGATTTCTCTAGCCTGGTCATCCAGTGATAAAAGCCCATGTTTTCGCGCATGATCGGAAAGGGAAACGAAGGTTTTCACAAGATCTTTTACATTGTCTTCCTGGCGGATAAATGCCTGCTTTAACACAGTGGGCGTTTTTTTCAGCTCTCTCGGCGGAAAACTGATAAAAACAGCGGCGCAAAGCCCTCCTGTTACGATAAAGAAAGAAGTCAGATCTAGAAAAGAGCGGAAACCGCTTACTCCCGATCCGGAAATAATTCCAATCACAATCATAATCGTTCCTAACACAAAACCAACAGGTGTAAGATAATCAAAACGTTTCATCATTTCTCCTCACTCATACGAAAAAAGCAAGAATCCACCTTAGAGGTGAAGCTTGCTTTCTTGTTTTTCTTATGACTTGGTTGACTGTCTTAACTCTATACGATGCGGCAATTCGACAATATGCTCTTCCACCGGCTCTTTATTCATGAGCTTTGTCAGCAGTCTCATGGCAACCGCGCCAATATCATACGTCGGCTGAACTACTGTTGAAAGCTGCGGTCGAACCATCAAGCTTAATCTCGTATTATCAAAGCCGATAATGTCGAGATCTTCAGGAATGGAAAGACCTTGATCCTGTGCGGCATGAATAATGCCGAGCGCCATTTCATCAGTTGCTGAAAGAATCGCTGTCGGTTTTTTATCCAGGCTCATGAGGTGCTGAAGCGCCTCTAGTCCGGAATCATACGTATAATCACCTTCAGCGACAAATTGTTCATTAAACGGAAGATTCGCCTCTTCAAGCGCCCGTTTGTAGCCTTGCAGTTTCTTTGAGCGGTTGATCGGTTCTGTCATCGGGCCGGAAACAAACGCGATATCAGTGTGCCCCTTATCAACCAAAAGCTTCACCGCATCATAAATCGCCTGCTCGTAATCAATTGCGACTGATGGTGTTTCACCTTGCTCTTCAACAGAAGCGGCAAGCACGATCGGCACTGGCGAACGCTTAAATTCCGCTACATGCTCGTCCGTAATGTTTCCGCCCATAAATACGATGCCGTCGACCTGTTTGCCGAGCATTGTGTTTAATAAGTGCAGCTCTTTCTCCAGGTTTTGGTCAGAGTTGCTCAAAATGATGTTATATTTATACATTGTCGCGATATCTTCAATTCCGCGCGCAAGCTCTGAATAGAAAATGCTTGAGATATCAGGAATGATGACACCTACAGTTGTTGTTTTTTTGCTTGCAAGCCCTCTTGCCACCGCGTTTGGACGGTAGCCGAGACGGTCAATGGCTTCCAAGACTTTTTTTCTCGTTGTCGGTTTTACATTCGGGTTTCCATTCACGACACGGGAAACGGTTGCCATGCTTACATTAGCTTCTCTCGCTACGTCGTAGATCGTAATATTGCTCATCCTAAAACCACTCCTTTTACTGGATACACTTATCCTTATCTATAGCATAAACACTTTATGTAGAGAAATGTCATAATGTCCGAATTTATGTCGTTTATGATTTGTAAGCGTAAGTCAGTAGTCTACATTATTTTTCATTATTCATCAAATTTAAATACTTCTCATGAAATTATACACGTTTTTATAGATGATGAAAACGTATACTTGAGTTTTATAATTAAATAAACGAGAAAGCGCAAAAAAAGGCCGCATATGCGGCCTTTTGTATTGATCTCATTCCATTAGGCGTTGACTTTCACCATTGGTTTCAGTTCATTCAGCCATTTTTCGAATTCAGGGATCGCCATTTGCTGAGCAGAGTCAGAAAGTGCGACTGATGGATCAGGATGAACCTCTGCCATTACGCCGTCAGCACCGATCGCTAAAGCGGCTTTAGCTGTCGGAAGAAGGAGGTCTCGGCGGCCTGTTGAATGCGTCACATCAACAAAGACCGGCAAATGCGTTTCCTGTTTCAGAATTGGCACAGCTGAAATATCGAGCGTGTTTCTCGTTGCTGTTTCGTATGTTCTGATACCGCGCTCACAAAGGATAATTTGATCATTGCCTTGTGCCATAATGTATTCAGCTGCATTGATGAATTCCGAGATCGTTGCAGCAAGTCCGCGTTTCAGAAGCACAGGCTTTTTCACGGAACCTGCAGCTTTCAGCAATTCAAAGTTCTGCATATTACGCGCACCGATCTGAATTACATCAATGTAGTCAAGCGCTTCTTCAATATGAGCCGGCGTTACGATTTCGCTGATAACAGCCAGATCAAATTCATCCGCTACACGTTTTAAGATTTGGAGTCCTTCTACACCGAGGCCTTGGAAATCGTATGGGCTCGTACGAGGCTTAAAGGCTCCTCCGCGGAGAATTTTAATCCCTTGTTTTTTAGCAGCCGCAGCCACTTCCGCCACCTGCTCATAGCTCTCAACCGCACATGGTCCGACGATAAATCTTTGCTGGCCGTCTCCGACTTTTTCACCTTTGATATCAACGATTGTATCTTCAGGTTTTTTCTTACGGGAAACAAGAAGCGCTTTGCTGTGATCTTCCTCCTGAAGCTCTAAACCTGCTTTAAAGATTTCTTTAAAAATGTGCTGGATAGTAGAATTTTCGAATGGTCCGTCATTGTTTTCAATGATTTTATTTAACATTGTGCGTTCTCTGACAGGATCAAAGCGATTGACACCTTGCGCTTCTTTCGCTTTACCGATCTCTTTTACAACATTTCCGCGCTGGTTGATTAATTTTAAAATTTGCAAGTTTAATTCGTCTGCCTGCTGCCTTAGAAGCTCTAATTCTGTGTTGCTCATTTTTTTCATCCTTTCCCTGCACATTCATTTTTTATTTTGTAGTTAACATGCATCTTACTATAAGTAAAACCAAATGGAAATACTGAAATACAAAATTTTTAAAAAAGTCTACTTTATTACCCAAACGCTTTTAAGTGATAAAGTAATGTATGATGCTATCGTACATGATGTGAAGAAAATGATCAATAGTTTTTTCAAAAAAAAAAGCGCCAGATCATATCTGGACGCTTTTTTCTAGGACAGATGCTGCTCAATCGCCGCTTCTGTAATTTGTGAATGTGAGGTATGCCACTTTACTTCACCGTTTTGGATCACGAAAACTTGAGGGCTTTCGTGCTTGACTCCGTATGTTTCTGCGATGAAATTTGACAGGGGCCGTGCCTCTTGTACTTGCAGATAGTAAGCCGGCACTTCTTCATGATGATTTGCAAAGGCATTAAATTCTTGAAATGCGGCTTGGCTGATCGGGCATGTTAAGCTGTGCTTAAAAAACAAGAATGTGCCTTCCTTTTCTGCAATACGCTTAAACTCTTCCTCAGATTGAATTAGCTGTTTTGCCATTAGTCAAGTCTGCTCCTTCCGGGCTCAGCGGTTGATGTGCTCGGCCTGTTTTTGTGCATCTTTCAGCTCGTCTTTTACGTCTTCTTTCGTTTGGAGGACTTGATCTTTTGCTTCGTCAGCCGCCTGCATTGCTTCGTTTTTCATATCTTGCATAGCAGATGATGACTCGGTATTTGCAGATTTTGAACGGTCTCTTAAATCTTTGACCTTGTTCATGATCTGTCCTGACTGATCGGCAACAAGCTGTGTGATGTTAGATGTTTTGTCTTTTGCAATGCTGACATATTGTGTGCCTTTTTCTTTTGCGTCTGCCGTCATTTTATCTGTTTTATCCCGCAGAGCAACAGCTTGATTTCCGAGATCGTCGCGTAGTTCTTTCCCAGATTTAGGTGCTAGGAAAAGCGCAGTGGTGGCTCCGATGATTCCTCCGATTAAAGTACCGATTAAAAAATCTTTACTATTAATTCCATCTTTGCTCATCATTATTCCTCCTCAAAGTGTTTTTCTCTCTTAAAGAGCTGATTTCTTTCGCTTCCACTTCTCCCAAATTTCCATTGCTGCTTGGCTCCAGGTGACAACCTGATTGATTTTATCTTGGTTTTCTCTCACTGATGCCGATACAGACCCTGCCGCCTGCTTCATTGATGTATTGAACTGCTGTACAGAGGTTCCCACCCCTTGAACAGCATGAACGACCGTGTTCAGCTTTTCTGATTTTTCCTGAATATCTTCAGCCAAGCGGTTGGTCTTATGTAAAAGCTCGGCAGTTTCAGTGGTAATGCCTTTCATTTGTCCCTCCAGCCCTTCGAGCGTGGATGCAACATGTTTTAATGTCAGCTGCAGTGACTTTAGTGTTTTAGACAAATAGATCACTAAGACGAGAAATGCTACTGCGATTAGTGCAACGCTTAAATAAAGAATGATAATCATCTTAAACCTCCTTGCTGCAGGATATACTGCTGTTTACCCGATTTGTAAAATCATAAACATATCTGTTGGGCTGTATACATATTATTCTCCATTACATTTGAAAAATCCTTTAAGAGGATGTCTCTTCAGATAAATAAAAAGCAGTGAGATCACTGCTTTTTATTATGCCATGACGTTTTCGTAGGCTCTCATATATTTTTGGATATCTCCTGCTCCCATAAAGATGAGAACGGCTTTATCATGGGCTTTTAAAACAGATGTATCATCTTCTGCAATCAGCTTGGCATTATTAATTTTTCCCTGCAGGTCGCCGATCGTCAGCTTTCCTGCGTTTTCCCGGGCTGACCCGAAGATGTCGCATAAATACACACAGTCTGCCCCGCTCAGGCTTTCAGCAAATTCATCAAGGAATTGCTGTGTCCGCGTAAATGTATGAGGCTGGAATACCGCAACGATTTCACGATCAGGATATTTCTGTCTTGCCGCCTCAATCGTCACTTTTATTTCTGTCGGATGATGAGCGTAATCATCAACTAACACTTGGTTTCCGAGCTGTTTCTCATTGAATCTGCGTTTGACGCCGCCGAATGATTTGAGGCCATGTTTAATAACGCTGGCGTCAATTTCTTCATAATGGCACAACGCGATGACCGCCAATGAGTTCAATACATTATGATGGCCGTACGCAGGAATATAAAATGTGTCATAGAATGTATTGCGGACAAAGACATCGAAAGTTGTCCCTTCTGTGCTTTTTACGATGTTTCTCGCTTGAAAATCATTTTCTTCTCCTGTGCCGTAATAAACGACAGGCACGTTCGCATGGATTTTCGGCAGATACTCATCATCACCGCAGGCAATAATGCCTTTGTTAACTTGAAGAGCCATTTCCTGAAAAGCGTCAAACACATCATCAATATTTGAGAAATAATCAGGGTGATCAAAATCAATATTTGTCATAATCGCGTAGTCAGGCTGATAGCTTAAGAAATGGCGGCGGTATTCGCACGCTTCAAATACGAAGTATTCGCTGTTTTCATTTCCTTGGCCTGTTCCGTCCCCGATTAAGAAAGACGTCGGTTTTGCGTTTTGGATGACGTGAGCCAGCAGCCCCGTAGTCGACGTTTTACCGTGCGCACCAGTAACCGCGACACTGGTGAATTTTTTCATGTAGTCACCTAAAAACTTATGATAACGAATCACCGGAATTCCGTCAGACATCGCTTTTTCAATCTCAGGGTGCGTGTCTGGGAATGCATTTCCGGCGATAACTGTCATGCCGGGTTTGATGTTATCCGCGCTAAAAGGAAGAACAGTGATGTTTCTTTTTTCAAGCGCCGTTTGTGTAAAAATGAATTTTTCGATATCCGATCCTTGGACAGTATATCCATTATCATGAAGTATTTGGGCAAGCGGACTCATACCCGTCCCTTTTATTCCAACAAAATGATAAACAGTCATAATTGTACCTCCAACAAACGTCTATCTGTTCCCCAGTATATGACGTTCATTTCAATTTGCGACCGCGGCGGCTGAAAAGCCGCCTGACGGCGTATCCTTATATTTTTTGTTATGTTCAGTATCCGGTTATTTCTTTCCGATTAAACCTGAATATCACGATTTCTATGCCCATTTGCTGTAAAGCGGCATAGCTGTTAAATGCTCTATCCATTATCATACCATGTTTGCTGTGAAAATGAACCTATATTATTCGTTTATTAAATCACTTGCAGTGATCAGCACCTCTCGAGGCTTGCTTCCTTTCGCCTCAGAGATCATACCTTCCGCTTCCATCATATCAATCAGCCTTGCAGCCCGATTATATCCGATTCTGAATCTTCTTTGCAGGCTTGACGTGCTTGCACTGTTTTGTTCAACAACAAATTCGCACGCCTCATAAAACAGCTCATCCTCTTCCTTTAAGGCAGAGCCTTGTCTGACCAATTCTTCCTGTTCGAATAAATAAGCTGGCGGCAGCTGGTTTCTGACATGGGAAACGACACGGTCAATTTCCCGGTCCGATACAAAGTTGCCTTGAAGACGCACCGGTTTTCCAGAACCGTTCTCTAAAAAGAGCATGTCTCCTTTGCCGAGAAGTTTTTCCGCACCAGCCATGTCAATGATTGTTCGGGAATCAACCTGGCTGGAGACAGAAAACGCAATTCTCGTCGGGATATTCGCTTTAATCAGACCGGTAATGACATCGACTGACGGACGCTGAGTCGCGACTAGCAAATGGATTCCGCAGGCTCTTGCTTTTTGAGCAATCCGGGCAATGCTTTCTTCTACATCATTTGGAGCTACCATCATCAAGTCGGCAAGCTCGTCAATGACCACAACTAAATACGGCAATTTTTCGCCTGTTTGGTGATCAGAGGTTAATTGATTGAAACGGTCAATATCGCGAACACCGGAATGGGCAAACAGTTCATAGCGGCGCTCCATTTCCTCAACGACCCATTTTAAAGCAGCAGTGGCCGCTTTGGCGTCGGTAATGACAGGGCTGACGAGATGAGGAATTTTGTTGTAAGGCGCAAGCTCTACCATTTTCGGATCAATCAGCAGCACCTTCACTTCACTCGGATCAGCTTTATAAAGCAGACTCACTAAAATCGTATTGATGCACACGCTTTTTCCCGATCCTGTAGCTCCGGCAATAAGACCGTGCGGCATTTTCTTCAGATCAATGACAACAGGATTCCCCGAAATATCCAATCCAAGTGCTGCCGTAAGCGGTGACGTGCTCGTCCTGAAAGCAGAGCTGCGAATCATTTGGCGCAAATCAACCACCTTGCTCGTGCGGTTCGGCACTTCAATTCCGATCGTGTTTTTCCCCGGAATCGGCGCTTCTATTCGAATATCTCTGGCGGACAGGCTGAGTTTAATGTCATCAGACAGGTTGGTGATTTTATTCACCTTTACACCCGGTTCAGGGTGTACTTCAAATCTTGTGACTGACGGCCCTTGCGTTACATGAACCACATTGGCCCGAACGTTAAAGTTTTTCAAAGTTAAATCAAGCAGCTGACGCTGGTTTTCTATCCACGCAGTATCGTCCTGAACTTGTGCTGGCGGCACATCAAGCAGTGAGACATTTGGGAACACATAGCTTCCGCGGCGCTCCCCTGCTTTTTGCTGTTTATGCGCATCGCTTTTCAGCATCATAACATTAAAAGGAACAGACGGTCCCTTCTGAAGTGCTGGACTTCGTTCAGGATTGTTACTCGACTTCTCGGTTCTGTTCTGCTGTTCTGCTGGGGCCGTGCGTCTTTCACCCGCAGAAATTTCTTCCTCCCGGCTTTCATCCGCCGCAGAATAGGATTGAGAATCCTCTTCTGTGCTATGTTCCGGTACTGGATAGTCATTTATCTGGGCCGCGGATGCTTCAGGCTGGCTGTTTTCCTCTATCACTTGAGCTGCTGCAGCTTCCGGAATGATTTCTTCGTGAGCAGCTGTATGGCTGTCTGACAGTTCCTCTGCTTCTTGCCCGGCATCTGCCACAGTCTCTTCCTCGTATCTTTCATTATGCAAGAAAGGCTGCTCATGCTCATGGATTTCCATTTGTTCTGCTGGGGCTGACATGGTGTCAGCAGTTTCTGGAACTGCTTTTTCACGAACGTTTTCTTCGTTGGCTGACGGCTCTTCTGCCTCAGTTTCAGCACCTGTCACAGCCTCTTCCCCATATCGCTCATCGGGTAAGAAATGCTCTTGGTTTTCCGTTTGTTCTGCTTGAGTTGAGGCGGTGTCAGCAGTTTCTGGAACAGCTTCTTCGCGGGCATATCCTTCGTTACCTGACAGCTTTTCTGCTTCCATTCCGGCACCTGTCACAGTCTCTTCCCAAGATTTTTCTTCGCGCAAGAAAGATTCTTCCTGCTGCTTCATTTGTTCTGTTTCTTCTGACCGCATCTCAGCAGCTTTTGGAGCCATTTCGTCTCCAGCGTTTACTTTTTTGTCTGACAGCTCCTCTGCTGAGTGCTTTGCCATTGTTTCATTCGTACTTTTTAGGACGCCAGAAGGCTGTTCTTCGAATCGGTCATATGAAAAGAGAGGCTCCTTCTTCTGTTGCTGCGGCGGCCGGTCCGGCATTGGATAGCTGCGTTCGCGTTCGATTTCTTCTGAAAGCAGCGTGACCTTCTCTTCTACCGGCTTGTTTTGCACACCTTTTCTTTCCGCAGATTGTTTCGGCACGTCCTTTTTCACAGATGGTTTTTGATTAAATCCATATACAGGCGAAGGTATATTTGTCGGTTTAAAAGGTTTCTTGGCCGGCTCTGATTTTTCATATGTATGATGCTCTTTTTCATTATTTGTGCGGTCTCTGTGCTGAGCAGCGCTCGAACGAGGCTCCGCTTGCGGTTCCTCCGATGGCGGGCGGCGCCTTCTCAAATCATTTTTTTGGTATCCGTCAGGCACAACCGGAAAACGGAACTTGCCTTTAGGATATTCGTAATATATTTTAGGATCTTCCAATCGTTTTAATTGTCCTTCGGAGTGATGCGATTCTGGCTGTTTCGGAATTTGAGCAGGTTTTGTCTCCCGTTCAGCGTCCTCTTCACTCTCTCCTAAAAACAAATCAAAAAATTTATGAAGCCAACTCATAAGTCATCTCTAACTCCCTTATAGTTTTCTGGGACGATTTTTAGTATACCACTGCTTGTCGGCCCAGAAAAGATTAAGCTTTCAGCAAAACAAAGCCGCTAAACAAGGGCTTAGCGGCTTTTTTTACATGATTCGATTTTTTCGGCGCGTTTATGGGAGTCTAAAACTGAAATGCGTCCCCAGCCTCATGGTCTCCTTCTAATACAAGGATTCCTTTTTCAGCCGGAGCGTCAGGCAATGCAAGCTCTTTTGCGGAGCAGATCATTCCGCTCGACGGTACGCCCCGAAGCTCAGCATCCTTAATGACGAGTCCGCTCGGCATCACAGCGCCGACTTTGGCAACGACAACTTTTTGACCTTGATCAACATTAGGCGCGCCGCAAACGATCTGAAGCGTTTCATCTCCTACGTTGACTTTACATACGCTTAATTTATCCGCATTTGGATGTTTTTCTTTTGATTCAACATATCCGACAACAAACTTTTGCGATAAATCAACGACTAATGTTTCTTCAATGCCGTTTCTGTTTAGCATTTCATTCACATCTTGAACGAATGTTTCTGAAAGGGCAACAGGGCCGTTTTCATCAATGGTTAAGTATGAAGACGCGTTAAAGATGTTAAAACCCGTCGTTTCATTTGTTTCGCTATTGAAAATTTTGACGACGTCGCCGTGTTTTTCATAGCCTACTTGCTCACGCGTTACGTCTTTTAGAGAGATTAGAAGTGTATCTCCCACACCTTCTTTATTATAAAAAGCGTTCATAAGTAAAAAATCCTTTCTAATCCTTTTTCGGACGGCTTTTTGCCAAGATAAACACCGGCTCCAGCTTTCCTTCATTGTACAGGAAAGAAAGCGCCGTAATCGGAACGGTGCCGCCTGCAAAGAAGCTCATCGACATTTGTCCTAAAATATCATAACCTGATTCATTCCGAATGTCAGCAACTATCAGAACGTCCTGATGCGGAACAGAGATCGCGAGCTCACCTTTAGCATTTTGTTTATACTCATTTAAAATCGCTTCGTTCAGAATCCGGCTGGCGTCGTAACCGTCGTTTGCTCTGAAGAAGTAAAAGAGATTGCCGGCAACTGTATCCTCTTTGACAACCGCCGGCAGAGAGCGGAGGTTAAACGCAGCCGTTTCTCTGATCCGCTCCCTTGTCCAGTTTTCTCTCTCCAGCATGCGCTGATCAATTAAACGATAGGTTTTGCCCAGATCAAGCGCATAGTAAATTCTTGTTTCTGCGGTATGATCGTCATAAATAAGCGGAATCTCTTCGCTGGACTTGTCCGGAAAAGAGGTTGAGCGGATGACCGGATAAATGCGGCTTTCCTTCCCGGTTATTTCCTGCGACTTCCCTTCCATAGCTGTCATGGCTTCTGATACATAGTAAACGATCTCGTCAATGGCTTCGTCTTTTTTCAGTTCCCATTTTGCAATAATCGGCGGCAGGTCGAGCGTAATTCCTTTTTTAGTTGTTTCATCCTCAACACGGAGGGTGTCTTTTTCTCTGTCAAATAAAAAGGAGCGATTCTCGTGCTGAAGGCGCTGTTTCAATATGTCTGACAGCTTCCTTGAGGTCATTTTCAAACCGGATATCCTCCTTTACGCTTTTGCGAGAGAGTCAGTTAAAAACTGTTCAATTTCTTCTTTTGTTTTGCGGTCTTTGCTCACAAAACGATTCACTTCTTTTCCTTCATTAAACACAACAAAGCTTGGAATGCCGTAAATCTCCCACTCTGCGCATGTATCAATAAATTTGTCGCGGTCTACATAGTAGTAAGTGAATTCAGGAAAGTCTGCTTCCAATTCCGGAAGAAAAGGCTCTACAAAACGGCAGTCCGGGCACCAGTCAGCAGAAAACATAAATACTGCCCAATCATCCTTTACCGCTTTTTCCAGCTCTTGCGTTGTTTCGATTTTTTTCATCAAATATCCCTCCAGTTGTTTATGTTCTTACATGTTAGTTTATCGATACTCGTCCATTTGGATCATACCAAACTGCTTGCGGCAAAACCACTTATATGCAACGAATGAATATGTAAGATAAGCTTTCCCATTATCATTATCATATTTTATTTGCATTATCAAGCACGTTTCGTTTAACATCTTTTACATGAGGGTAAAATTGACAAATGGTCATACATAAGGAGGGATCCAGTTTGGAGTTTATCGTCTATTTAGCCGGAGAAATCCACAGCAATTGGCGTGAGGAAATAAAGGAGAAAACGAAGTCACTGAAGCTGCCGATTACGTTTGTCGGCCCGATGGAGCATCACGACCGTTCAGACAATATCGGAGAAGAAATCATGGGCGCTCAGCCAAACGCAGTCTATAAGGACGACAAGGCTTCTGATATCAATAACTTCAGAACTGCCGTCTTGATGAATAAAGCCGACTTTGTAATCGCCTTGTTTGGCGAAAAGTATAAACAATGGAACACAGCAATGGATGCTTCCTATGCCATCGCAAAAGGCAAACCCCTGATCATCATTCGTCCTGAATCGCTCCACCACCCATTAAAAGAGCTTTCAAACAAAGCGAATATGACTGTTGAAACGGTGAACCAAGCCATTAAAGCACTTTCCTATGTATTTGAAATAAAATAAGAAAAAAGCTTGTCGACATGGCTTACAGCCTTGCTCAACAAGCTTTTTCTCCAGGTTTTACATATTTTCTTTAATTGCTTCAACAGTCTGCTTGTCACAGGCAGTTACGAGCTTTATCAGCATTTCTTTAGCCGCAGCGTAATCATCAATATGGATAATAGACGCATTTGTATGAATGTAGCGGGAGCAGATCCCGATAACTGCTGACGGAACGCCGCTGTTTGAAATATGCACTCTGCCTGCATCTGTTCCGCCGCCGGAAACAAAGTATTGATATGGAATCTGATGCGTTTCAGCCATATCCAGAACAAATTCTCTCATTCCGCGGTGCATGACTGTCGTTCTGTCAAGAATGCGGAGCAAAAAACCCTTTCCAAGCTGCCCAAACTGCTGTTTATCGCCGCTCATGTCGTTTGCCGGACTGGCGTCAAGCGCGAAGAACAAATCCGGTTTGATCATATGAGACGCTGTCTGCGCGCCTCTTAAGCCGACTTCTTCCTGAACAGTTGCGCCAGCGTAAAGCGTATTCGGCAGTTCTTTTCCTTGCAATTCCTTCAGCAATTCAATGCTCAATCCGCAGCCATACCGGTTATCCCACGCTTTTGATAATATTTTCTTTTCATTCGCCATAATGGTAAACGGGCATACAGGGACAATTTGCTGGCCCGGTTTAATGCCGATTTTGATGGCGTCTTCCTTATCATCCGCTCCGATATCAATCATCATGTTTTTGATATCCATCGGACGGTTTCGCTGAGCATCTGTTAACAGATGCGGCGGTATGCTTGAAATAACCCCCGGAACCGGGCCGTTATCTGTTTGAATTTCCACTCTTTGCGCCAGCAGCACCTGACTCCACCAGCCCCCGAGCGTTTGGAACCTGAGTAATCCGTTATCTGTAATGGATGTCACCATAAATCCGACTTCATCCATATGTCCAGCCACCATGATTTTCGGCGCGTCCTCTCCGCCTTTTCTGACTCCGAAAACACTTCCCAGTCTGTCCTGAACGATATCATCGGCATATTTGGCAAGCTCCTGCTTCATAAACGCGCGGACCTGATGCTCATTGCCCGGCGCTCCGGGAAGCTGCGTCAGTGTTTGGAAAAGCACTTTCGTTTCTTGATTCATGTTTTCCCCTCATTTCTATGTAGTTCTTTTATTTTATTAGAAAAAATTCTGTTTTCCAAGCACGCTGATTGAATCTGCTCAATGAGCCGCGTATCGCTTAACAGGATTTGGCGGTTTCTGTATAATGAAAGTACGATCAATCAGGAGGTGCTTTATTTTGAAATTGCGTCATCTTCTTTTAGGAGCAGGACTTGGAATTTGTACGGCTGTTGTTTTGAAGCAATATGTGATGAAGCCTTATATTTCTTCAGAACGAGCGCTTCGTATCGTAAAATCCGCTTTTAAACAGCGGGGGCCGATTGATGGATCATGGATCTACACCCAGCCGGAGCCCTACAATGTGAATGGAGAAACCGTGCAGGTGTACAAGACCGGTGTTACACGGTCAGCTTTCGGAGAACTAGAGCAATATGAAGTGATGGTGGATGCGAAAACGGGGAGAATTGTAGATGTCATCGATACAATCGCGTCTTAACACCGGACAAGCGTAAAATAGGAGCCGCTGCCCATGCAGCGGCTCTTTTTTATATTATATCGCGCGAATTGGTTTGTATACCGGATACCACATCGCGTCCTGCACAGCCTGAATGATGTCCTCAGGCTCTTCAGTGGCCACGCCTTCCTTAATGGCGGTTTTAGCGACTTCAACTGCAACCGTTGCCGATACAGTCCGTAAATCCTCCACCTTCGGCAGCATCGGCGCGCCAGGCATGCCGACATTGACCATACTTGCGATCGCGCGGGCACATGCTTCAAACATGCCATCGGTGATTAATTTTGATTTGGTGACAATCGTTCCAAGCCCAAGTCCTGGGAAGACTAGTGCGTTGTTGGCCTGTCCGATATGATATGTCACGCCGTTATATTCCACTGGCGGGAACGGGCTTCCTGTCGTGATAAGCGCACGGCCTTCCGTCCATTCAATTAAATCTTGCGGTTTTGCTTCGGAAAGAGTCGTCGGATTCGACATCGGCAAAATCGCCGGACGTTTTACGTGTGACGCCATTTCTTTTACAATTTCTTCAGTAAAGGCACCGGAAACCGTAGATGTCCCGATCAGGATCGTCGGTTTCGCCTGCCGGACCACTTCAAGAAGATCAATGCCCCCGCCTTCTCCGTTACGCTGATAATCCTTCACTTCATCAGCCGAACGGGCATAAGGCTTTTGGAAATCGAGAAGCTGATCCATATCAGCTGTTAACAGCCCGTTTCGGTCTATGCACCAGAATCGCTGGTATGATTCTTCCTCACTCAGCCCTTCGCGCACCAAGGCTTCCCGCAGCTGTTCAGCAATTCCGATTCCGGCCGTCCCCGCTCCGAATATCACGACTCTGTGATCCCTCAGCGGCACTTTAGACGCTTTTGCACAGGATAAGACTGCCGCCAGTGAAACAGCGCCTGTACCTTGGATATCATCATTAAACGTACATACTTTATCTTTATAGCGTTTCAAGATGCTGCGCGCATTTTTCGCTCCGAAGTCCTCCCAGTGGAGCAATGCATTCGGGAATGTCTCTCTCGCAAGTGAGACATATTCATCAATAAATTGGTCATAGCGTTCACCGCGCACTCTGGAATGCTGGTTGCCGACATAAAGCGGGTCGTTCAAGAGGCTCTCTTGATTTGTGCCAGCATCCAAAACGACAGCCAGCACTCTGCTCGGATCAATTCCCGCAGCGGCCGTGTATACCGCAAGCTTGCCAATTGATATCGCGATGCCGCCGACTCCCCAGTCTCCGATTCCTAAAATTCCTTCAGCATCGGTTGCGACAATTAAATCGATGGCATCACTTTTGTCTTTAAACTGTTTAAATGCCTCTCTCATGCCTTCCGGGTCATCGATGGACAGATAGAGCCCTCTCGGCTTCCTGTATTCATGGCTGTATCTCTGAATGGCCGTACCTACTGTCGGCGTGTATACAATCGGGAGCATTTCCCCTAAGTGGTCATTTAACAAACGGTAAAACAGCGTTTCATTTCGATCGTGCAGCGCTGTCAAATAAACGTTTTTACTTAAATCATCAGGCTGTGAGGAAAACTGTTCGTACGCTCTTTTTGCCTGTTCATCAATGGTCAATACCTTCGGCGGCAAAAAGCCATTCAATCCGAGCGCTTTTCTTTCCTCTTTTGTAAAAGCCACTCCTTTGTTCAAAAAAGGAACAGAGAGTACTTCAAGGCCTCTTAATGTTGTCTGAATGTCTCCTTCGTTCGTTACTTCAAATTGTTTCACCCTGCCTCTTCCTTTCTGAGCATAATTAGTACTAGGTTTGCTTTATTAGCCGGAAATCATGCAGGGTAAACATGAAAATATGCTATTGTTTCTTTCGTTTGAGTGATTCTGTCATTCTTTCGTCCCCGTCCCATTTCAGTGCGCGATATACGGCATCATGATAAAAAATAAACCATGCGTCTTTTTCCGCTGCATACGCCTGCCACTTTTGCTTTTGCGGTATAGAGGTCATCGGATAATCATCATAAGCCAGCACCCATAATGGATTGCGGTGGGCGTGTGTCGGCATCAAATCCGCCATATGTACCGCGGTTTCACCCGCATCCTCACATACAAGAACACAGTGGCCGTCACTGTGGCCCCCGGTATGATGCATTGTAACCCCCTCTGTTATCGTGCAAGTGTCTTCAAAGGTCTTCACTTGGCCGGCAACCGCCTCCCAGTTTTCTTTCCAGTAGGTATTTTTCGATCTGATGTTCGGATGGCGCATTTCATTCCATTCGACAGATGAAGTATAAATAACGGCATTTGGAAAAACTGGCACCAGTTTATCTCCTTCGTATTCCGTCAATCCGCACGCATGGTCAAAGTGAAGGTGTGTCATGGCGATCACGTGGATATCTTCAACTGTTAACCCGAGCGCTGCTAATGATGTTTTCACATTGGATTCTTGGGTCACGCCGTAGTTTCTTTTTTGTTTCTCAGTCAGCTTTCCGGACCCGATCCCGGCATCGACAATCACGTTTTGACCGTCCTTTTGAATAAGAATCGGATCTGTCCTTAATTCAATCTGGTTTTTTTCATTGACTGGATATTTTTTTGACCATAACGGCTTTGGAACAACGCCGAACATGGCTCCTCCGTCCATATGAGTCACCCCTCCGTCAAGCCAAGTTAACGTCGTGTTTCCAATTTTCATCGTTTCCATCTTCATCCCCCCTGTCATCATCGTAGCAAACAGCGCATAAAAAAAACAGACTCCTGTGTCAGAGTCTGTTTTACGCTCTCCATTCAACTTCAGCCCGATAGATCGGCTGGCCGAGTGCTGAGAATTTTTCTTCATATTCTGTCATGATGTTATCTTCCATATCGCTGTTATGCAGATCAAGACTGACATATGTCAGCAGCAGACCGTATTCCGAGAAGCTTTTCAGCGAGTACTCAAACAGGCCGCGGTTGTCTGTTTTAAAATGAATTGCTCCGCCTTTCCCCATCACTTCTTCATATTTCTTAAGAAAATGGGAATACGTCAGACGGCGTTTTTCGTGGCGGTTTTTCGGCCAAGGATCAGAAAAGTTCAAGTACACCCGTTTGACTTCACCCGGCTCAAACACGTCTGTCAGCGTGTCCGCGTCTATATTCAAAAGCTTTACATTCGGCACTTCGCTATCCTTTACTTTCTGGACAGCTGTCACAATTACGCTTTTAAATAACTCAATACCAATATAATTAATGTCAGGATTTTGTTTGGCCATCCCGGAAATAAATTGCCCTTTTCCTGTACCGACCTCGATATGGATCGGATTGCTGTTGCCAAACACTGTATTCCATTTTCCTTTATAATCAGCAGGATTGCTGATGGCAATATCTGCGTTTTCAGCCAAAAAGTCATCAGCCCAAGGCTTGTGGCGCATTCTCATATGATTGACACCTCTATCTATTATTTCGACTAACAACATACCATGAATTAAAAAGACCCGCAAGCTTGTTTTTGAAGGTGTGCCTTTTTAGAGCAGATCACATAAAAAAAGAGGGTCCCATCTGTCGGAACACTCGTGTCTCATGCATAAAACCATACTGTTTTGAACAATTTAACCCGTAAGATACTGAAGGGATGTGTACCGTTTTATGGGTTTAAATTACGAGAATCAAGTTGATCTATTGAAGGACATTTTGACTGACCATCAATTAGACTGCTGCGGAACCGTCGCAGAGTACGAACAGCTTGAACGTGTGATTAAATCGCTGATGGCAAACACCGAGCTCGATTCACACTTAAAAAACGTGCTGGAAGATGTGTACCGATACAGCCAATCAGGAATATCATCCAAATCCATCGACTCACACATACAAGAGCATCAGAGCAGCTTGTCTCAATGGGTAGAGGAAATGGATTCGTATTCCTGATTATTGAACAATCCGCTTCATCAGCATATGCAGTTCTTCCATTGCATCATGGAATTCTTTATCGTTTCCTTTGGATTTATGCCAGGCAATGAAAGTGATTGTTTCAGATAGCACATACCATGCCATTCTTAGCCGAAGGCCGTCCGTTAACTCAATGCCGTACATGCCCAGCCAGCTCTCCCAAGCTGGCTTTTCGACGTAGTGGTACAGCAATGGCCCCAGATCCATCGCCGGATCAGCGATCATGGCGCCGTCCCAGTCAATTAAATACAGCTGGTTGTCTTCAGACAATAGCCAGTTATTATGATTGACATCACAATGGCAAACGACTTTCTCACCGAAATGCACTTCATGCAGATGATCTTCTAAATACGTAATCCCTTCTTGAATCAGCGGCGAAGTTTGCTGCACAGCAAATACAGCCTGTTTAAGCTGAGACAGCAGAGCCCCTGGATTCAGCGGTTCCTTTCCAAGTCTCTTCAGCATGTCCAGCAAGGCCTTTGATGTGTGTATTTTACGAAGCAATTCAGCAACCGACCGTCCGCTCATGTCTTTCGGCTTCAGCTCTCTGCCGGTCATCCAGTGCTGGGCCGTAATGACATCCCCATTCTCCATCCGTTTTGTCCAAACCAGCTTAGGAACAATGCCTTCGGCGGATAAAACAGCTAAAAAAGGTGAGCTATTACGTTTTAAAAAAAGCTGCTGCCCGTTATGTTTCGCATAATATGCATCTCCTGTAGCTCCTCCGGCGGGGAAGATCTCCCAATCGCTACCTAGTAATTGTCCCAACCAGTTCATATCAATGTTCAACCCATCATTTCTTAAAATATTTTAGAATAAAGGCCTATTCGTCTTCAGTCTATCCAGCGAATGCCTTTTTCGTACGAATCGTATGAAAAATAAAAAAGACAGCTATTGAGAGTCTCATATGCTAATCAATAGCCGTCTTTTAAATTTTAGCGCTATAGCACAAACTTCGTCAAGCAAAACTCGTAAGATCTCGTGCTAAATATAAGATAACCGTTCCGATGCCGTTTACAGCAACCGCTTTCTTGATTTCTCCAGGATCAGCACGAAACCCGTCAGTATCACATAGAAGGCGGTAAGCCTTATCTTTCGGCAGCTGCCATGTAACAGAATCAGGGCTGGCATGATGGATGACAATGATTTCTTCCCATTCATCGATTGCGCCGAGGTTAAACAGCCGGTATACAATAAGATGCTCTTTGAGAGCCAGACATTCAAGGCAGCGCTGAATATCGGCTGATGACGTAAGCCGGAATGCCGGATGCGCTTTTCTGAGCGAAATCAGCCTGCGGACATAGTCAACATCCTGCTTGAATGTTTCACGCCGCGACCAGTCCAGCTGGTTGATGCTGTCACTGGATTGATAGCTGTTTTCCACCCCCTGCTTCGTCCGGAAAAATTCCTGTCCGCTGTGAATAAACGGCACTCCCTGGGCCAGCAGAATGATTGCAGACGCCAGCTTTTGCCTGCTTCTTTTTCGGCTCTCACTTTCTTGAGGTAGCGCGAGGCTCATTTTATCCCAAAATGTGTGGTTGTCATGCGACTCGACATAATTGATGGACTGGCTCGGCGCAGACACAAGCGGGTCTGTCTCTTTCCATCCGGAAGATCCGGCAATCCCGCGCATGACTGTTTCCGTTTGTTCGCCGTTCCCAAGGGCAAAACCCGCCGCCGCGATATGAAAGGTATTCCCTTTAACAGCGTCACGAAACGAATCATTAAAAAAACCGACGCCCGGCATTTTCGATGCATTCGCCAATGTCGCTTTCTGTTCAGGCGGCAGCGGTGTTGCCAAATCCCAGCCTTCCCCAAAGAGAAGGATTCCGGGCTTTACCTCATATGCTTTTTCTTTCATATGAAGAACCGTTTCAATATCTAAAATGCCGAGCAGATCAAAGCGGAAGCCGTCGACATCGTATTCCTTCAGCCAATACATGACGCAATCCGTAATGAATTTCCTTGCCATCCGCCTTTCTGAGGCGATGTCATTCCCTACGCCGGTGCCATTCGAAGGCATCCCGAATTGATCATGCCGGAAGAAATAACCGGGCACCGTTTTTTCAAAGGGCGAGTGCTCTCTTTGATATACATGGTTATAAACAACATCCAGAATGACACGCAGGCCATGCTGATGCAGGGTGTGAATCATTTGTTTTACTTCTG
Organism: Bacillus sp. 2CMS4F; assembly: GCF_023161785.1. Classification (NCBI taxonomy): domain Bacteria; kingdom Bacillati; phylum Bacillota; class Bacilli; order Caryophanales; family Bacillaceae; genus Bacillus; species Bacillus sp. 2CMS4F. The sequence continues at coordinate 100,864 of NZ_JALNTO010000002.1, read as the reverse complement.
TGTTTCTTGTCTGAGGGTCGTGAGGATTGGAGGCATAGCTTCCCTCCGGGGCGAAAAAATGAAGCGGATTATAGCCCCAATTGTAGGCGGCAAGCGGGTTTTCTTCATCAACTCCGGCATAATCGTTTAGCGGCAAAAGCTCTATATGTGTAACGCCAAGCTCTTTTAAATAAGAAAGTCCTGTAGAATTGCCATTTTTCGTTTTGGTGTCCGTTTCAGCAAGCGCCGCATATTTCCCCTTGTTCTTCATACCGCTGTTTTCATGAATGGAGAAGTCTCGGATGTGCATCTCATAAATAATGGCATCAACTGGGGCTGAAAATGGTGTAAGCGTAGGAGCCGAATTTACTTGATCAGGGCGCAGCACAACACCCTTCTCTCCGTTGACCGTCACAGCTTTTGCATACGGATCAACCGTTTCTGTCCATTCTAAATTGTTGCAAATCCGGTACACATACTCATAACCGTGCAGATCTCCAGCCACTGTAACGGCGTATACTCCATTTTCCATTCTTGTCATTTGAAGCGTGTGCCCGCTTTTTTCGGGATGTGACAGCTTGACGGCAGCTGACGTGGCAGCAGGCGCCCATACCTTAAATTCAGTATAATCCGAAGCGTAAACAGCTCCGAGCTCCCCGTCATAATAAAATGCAGCATCAAACGCATCCGTCCTGACAACCGCCCCGATTTGGAGATCCGTTTTTCCGCCGCCGAATGCTTTGACACGATGCGTTTTTCCGAAAGTCACCGGCTGTTCAGCTACACATACATACTTGTATTTCCCTTCTATTTGCCATTCCTGACTGACTGTCAGAGGAATTTCCGCTGTATCTGTCTCAAGCTGAAAAGGCGGCGTAAAGGTATCTTTTTGATCAGCAGGAATCAGAACCGTAATGATATTCATTTCATCGGCATACGCTTCAAAGCTGCGTTGGATACTGACCATCAGAATCTCTCTCCTCCAAAAACGTTTATGTTTTGATCCGTAAGGGTGAGGGACTCGATGCCAGACGGAATGGGGTTGTGCCCATGATTTCTCCGTCAGCATGGAACGGAATTTTGTCCTTCGTGTAAAACGTAATGTCTTTCGCTTTAAACATCGTCACGCCGTCCATTTTGGTGTGTTTTCCAAATGTCATCAAGCATAAAAACCAATACTTTTTCAAAAACGGCAGATTCTCAACAATGATGATATCAAATGCCTGTTCGCGCGGATTCGCAAGCGGGGCCGCCTTCATGCCGCCTCCGTAAAACGGATGATTGGAGACGACCGCAAACCAGACATGATGAAATTCCTGTGTCTCTCCTTCAATTGTACAAGCCAACGAAAACGGCTTAAAGGTAGCCGACGCGTACAAATGGGAAAGCGGATAGACAAGGTAGCGGAGGCGCAGAAAATGGATCGCCCGTTTTAATGGAAATTCCATCGCCTTCTTATTGACGTATGCGTCAAAGCCGATTCCGATATGATTCAAAAAATAAAGAACCTGCGATTTATCCTGAAGCAAATTAATGCTTCCTAAATGAAACGTTCGCGTTAACGGACGCTTCAGCTGTCTGATTTCCTGAATCAGATCTATTTTCTTAATGGAGAATCCTCTGGAAAAATCATTGAACGCGCCAGCCGGCACAAAACTCAGTTCGATATCGTCAACATCTTTCAGCCCGTTGACGACTTCGTGCATCGTTCCGTCTCCGCCGATAACGATCAGGCGTTTCAGCTTATGTTCCTGAATCGTTGAAATCTGCCGGGCGAGAACCTCGGCGTGTCCCGGATGTTCAGTTAAAAATGAGCGGTGCTCAATCTTTCGTTTCAGTAATTCCTTTTGTATCGACTTCCAAACACGCAGGCCTTTTCGATGCCCTGCTGCCGGATTAATAATAAAAAACCATTGGCTCATCTTTCTCACCTGCTTATGTTATGAGAAAACCGCTCAAATCGTTCTGCTTTACTCCAGCCACTCTTGTCTGCGATAGGAGTCTGACAGGCAATAAGACAACAAAGCCTTTGCAGCCTTTAATTGATGATGTTTTATCGGAGCAGTGTTTTTCTTCTGCCTCTCCATCCAATCCGCCAAGCCCCGTTTGTCCACTATTTCCAGACCGTACGGCGGCTCGGGGTAATCGATGTATGACGTTCTGCTCAGGAGTAATTTCGAGACTGGAATATCAGCGCCTTTTTCCTTTACGATCTTCGACACAACAGATCCCGTCCGAAACAGACTCAACGCCGGATTTAATACCGATTCAGTCTGAGAGCCTGTTTTCTTCTCCCAAAAACGATGTTTAGATCCTATGTACACACTGTCTTCCTCTGCCTCTATAAAAGAAACGCAAAAAATGTCAAGAGGTGAAATGATCACTATGCTTAATTCTACTGCCGCCTGCTGAATTTTGAGCACAGGCTTATACATAATAAAATAAGAATCAGGAAGCTGCTGGGCCAGAAAACGCAAAAGGCGGTCCTGCTTCACCTGGTTTGACAGATTTGACATCTCGGAAAGAGTAGAGCTTGCCCATTTGAGCTGAAATTCATATAAATGTCTTTTATAAAAGGAAGCAAGCGCCATCCTGCTCTTCGGCAGCCTTACGTTCAGATCGTCTTCTTCCTCAAACCATTGGTGTCTCTCTTCTTGTATATCGGCTTCTATCTCTTCTTTTCTTCTTTTCAATGAAAATTTTTTTCGTTTCTGCACCGGTTCCGGCTGTTCAGCACTGGCTTGTCTTTCTTCATGCTGGCGCTCCGCTGCTTCTAATAGTGAAAGCCAGCGCTCTTTTTTCAGCCGTATAAACTGATTCATATAATGGTACGGATCAAGTTCATATCTCGATATATAATCATGTATTTTGATGATTTGTGCCATTTTGTTTCTCCACTCCGCATGAATTAAGTTAAATGAAATTTGTATTTTTCCTCATATTTTGGTGATTGATTTAAGTGTGTCTGAAAAAGTGAAAATCGTTCAATAGCCGTTGAAACCTCACCGCTTTTAAACGGGACATGCGCTGGAAATCCCTTTTGGCCTGTCCATTTTCTTGCCAGCGTCATATGGGGATGATACGCTCTCTTTTCCACTTTAAAGCCTGCTTGAAGAACAGCTTGTTTTGTATACTCCCGCAGTGTTTCGAGCGCCGTATTCTTCTTCGGCTCCAAATGTAACACGCGCGGCTGCCTAAGGTCTCCGAACACATCTATTTTGTCAAACTCAATTGTAAACGGATTGACATCTGCAGCTATCTCGGCAAGCGAGCCTTCAAGCTGCTTGATTTGCGCTTCATCCGCCGCACCGAGAAAAATTAACGTGATATGGTAGTCAAGCGGGTGCACCCATTTCTGAAACGTGAGCGCCGGCTCGCTTTTCGCAGCCTGGTAAATCGGATTTGCAATTTCCGGCGGAATGGGCACGCCGATGAAATAATGAGGCCGGATATCTGACATCCGTCTGACACTCCCTTCTTTAACTGCTATTATTTTATCAATAAAGAGGCTGCGCGAATAGAGGAACCGCATATGAAAACACTCTCGCGCAAACGTTTATTATGTTAGGATATTATATGACACTTGTTTTATTCAGAAAGGAATGACAATGTTGAAAATCGTTGAAAACACTTCTGATCTTATAGGAGATACACCGCTTGTGAGATTGAATCGGCTTCAGCCGGAAAACGCAGCACAAGTCTATTTAAAACTTGAATTTTTCAATCCAAGCGGCAGTGTGAAAGACAGAGCCGCTTACAATATGATCATAGAAGCAGAACAAAACGGCTTACTCAAGCCTGGCTCAGTTATCATTGAGCCGACCAGCGGAAATACCGGAATCGGACTCGCCATGAATGCGGCGGCCCGCGGCTATAAAGCGATTTTAGTCATGCCGGATACAATGACGAAGGAGCGGATCAACCTCCTCAAAGCCTATGGTGCAGAGGTTGTGTTAACTCCCGGATCGGAAAGAATGCCGGGCAGCATTAAAAAAGCAAAAGAGCTCGCCGAACAAATTCCGAACAGCTTCATTCCGATGCAATTTGATAATACCGCAAATCCTGACGCGCATCGAAAAACAACTGCTCTTGAAATTGCCCGGGCAATAAAAGAAATCGGAAAACCGCTAGGCGCTTTTGTAGCTTCTTCCGGTACTGGCGGGACCATTACAGGCACCGGTGAAGCGCTAAAAGAACTTTTCCCGGATATTTTGGTTCATGTTGTTGAGCCTGCAGGGTCTCCGGTATTATCAGGCGGAAAACCGGGTGCGCATAAGCTGGTTGGAACAAGCCCAGGTTTCATTCCTCCAGTTTTAAATCAAGATGTATATGATGAAATTATCAAAATCACTGATGAGGATGCTTATACGACAACCAGACGCCTTGCTGCAGAGGAAGGAATTCTCGTCGGGCCTTCTTCAGGCGCTGCCTGCTTCGCAGCGATTGAAGCAGCCAAACGTCTCTCTCCTGATCAAGTCGTTGTCTGTATGACAGCTGATACCGGAGAACGCTATTTATCAACTGATTTATGGTCATTTGTGTAAAAAAAGGACTGGCTTCAGTAGAAGCCGGTCCTTTTATTTTGCAAGTTCGTAGATGGCCTGCGCATATAAAGCAGTCGCTCTGAGGAGATCATCAATTTCAATATACTCGTCTTTTTGGTGCGCACTGTCGGGACGTCCGGGGAACAGCGGACCGAATGCGACGCCGGCTTTCAATGATCTTGCGTACGTTCCCCCGCCGATTGAAATTAAATCAGCTTTTTTGCCCAATTGGCCTTCATATACCTTTTGCAGTGTTTTGACTAGCGGATGGTCTGCTGATACATGATGCGGCTTGCTGTCTTTAAATTCTCCAAGCTCAAATTCAGCGGCGCTTTCAAACGCATCGCGGATCATTTTGCTTTCCGCCGTTACCGGATAGCGGATATTGATTCCGAGCTCGCCTCCTTGCCCTTCTGTATAGCGCAGTGTTCCGACATTTAATGTCAGCTCTCCGCTAATGTCATCCTCACAGTCAATATTCAGTTTCTTTCCTCTCGTATCATCTGAGAATTTGTCTGTCACGACTTGAACAAAACGCTGTCCGGCTTCACCCAGCTTAGTCTGGCGCAAAAATTCTGCCAGTTTGATGCCGGCATTCACTCCATTGTTCGGTTCCATCGCATGGCAGGAAAGTCCGTGCATGCGCAAGATCAGCTGCCCATTCTCAATCTCAGCTTCACCTTTTTGATCTGTTGCGCGGAGCATGTCTTTAAATGAGGCAAGAACCTCTTCTATATTTGATCCTTTGAGAACGGCTTCCGCAGCGTCTGGCACCATGTTTAAGCGGAGGCCTGATGTAAACGAGGCAAGAACTGTTTCTGAAGTGGCTTCGTTTGCGCGGTGCGGGATGAGCAGTGAAGCATCAATAATTCCTTTTTCCGCGTTAATAATCGGGAAATCAGCATCTGGCGCAAAACCGAGAGTCGGCATTTCTTCGTGCTTGAAATAATGCTCCACACATCTCCAATCACTTTCTTCATCTGTTCCGATAATGATTCTGACACGTTTAGAAAGCGGCAGATTCATGTCTTTGACGATTTTCAGCGCGTAGAACGCCGCCATCGTCGGACCTTTGTCGTCAATGGCGCCCCTTGCATAAATCCGCCCGTTTCGGATGTCCGCTGAAAACGGATCACTTGTCCAGCCGTCTCCGGGCGGTACAACATCAACATGGCAAAGAACGCCGACAATATCTTCACCCTCGCCCCATTCGATATGACCGGCGAACCCGTCAAGATTCTTTACGGAAAATCCTTCTTTTTCTCCAAGCTCAAGCAAAGAGGTCAAGCTGGCATTTACCCCTTCTCCGAATGGTTTGCCGGGCCCGGCTGTTGTTTCGTCCATTACACTGTTGATTCTCAAGAATTCCTGCGTATCGCGAATCAAATCATCTTTTTTTCTGATCACTTCGACTTCCCAGTTCATAATGATCCCCTTTCTGCAATAAATCACTTGCAAAAACTAAATAAAACGAATAATATTAATGGTGTTTTGTTAAAACGTTCGTAATTGGAGGTTACTATGTTTCATCTAAAAGAGCAGCAAACATCGATTAAACAAGAAATCATAGCTGGATTGACGACCTTTTTCACAATGGTCTATATTGTAGTGGTGAATCCGGTCATTTTAGCGAATGCCGGAGTTCCTTTTGACCAGGTCTTTACCGCAACAATTATCGCCTCCATTGTTGGAACGCTGTGGATGGCCCTGGCTGCAAATTATCCGATTGCCATTGCGCCCGGCATGGGCTTAAACGCTTACTTAGCCTATCACGTTGTAGGCGCAAGCGGCGGCGGCATCACGTACGCAACAGCTTTCAGCGCAGTATTCACAGCAGGGGTTCTCTTCATTATTCTATCGTTAACGCCTTTAAGAAAACAACTGATAGAAGCGATTCCAAACAATTTAAAATACGGGATCACCACAGGGATCGGGCTTTTTATTGCGTTTATCGGTTTACGGCAGGCGGGAATTATTACGGCTGATAAGTCAAATCTGGTCACACTCGGCAACCTTCATTCGCCAGCGGTTATCTTAACGCTGATCGGCTTATTGATCAGTGTGATCCTGATGGTGCTGAATGTAAGCGGAGCGTTATTTATCGGAATGGCAGCTACCGCTTTGATCGCGTTTTTTACCGGCCAGCTGCATTTTCCTAAAGGCTTTATGTCTTTTCCGCATTTGCCTGAGGGATTGATTATTTCAAATCCGTTCTCCGCTTTTGGCGATGTGATCCATCACGGCCTGTACGCTGTCGTCTTTTCATTTCTGCTGGTCACGATTTTTGATACGACCGGTACGATGATCGGTGTGGCCGAGCAAGCCGGATTGATGAAAAACAACAAGCTCCCGAACGCGCGAAAAGCACTGCTTGCTGATTCAACGGCGACCACAGTCGGTGCTGTTTTCGGAACAAGTCCGACAACCGCGTTTGTCGAGTCTTCAGCTGGCGTCGCAGCCGGGGGAAGAACAGGTCTTACGTCTTTAACTGTCGCGGTATTGTTTGCAGCTTCGATGTTTTTCAGTCCGCTTGTCAGCGCCTTATCCGGCATATCCGCCATCACTTCTCCGGCTTTGATTATTGTCGGCAGCCTGATGATGGGCTCGGTGTCGAATATTAACTGGAAGGAGATGGACGAGGCATTTCCGGCATTTCTCGTTGTTCTGACCATGCCTCTTACATCAAGCATTTCCACAGGAATTGCGCTTGGCTTTATTTCGTATCCGATTGTGAAAGCAGCACGGGGAAAATGGAGAGACATTCATCCTCTCGTCCTCGTATTTGCCGTTCTGTTTTTCATCCAGCTATTTATTCTATAACATACAGAAAACCCAAACGGCATCCGTTTGGGTTTTTATTTCACCAAAAAAGAGATAGCAGCCGCCAAAAAGCAGCAGGCAACACAAGCATAGTGCAGCGTGTTCACACTGCTTTTTCTGGCCCGGTAATATTCATCACTTTCCTTATCAGCCCCAATTAAGATCGGCGCATCCATCACTTTGTCAAAAATAAGCGAAAGCACATAACGGCAAACACCTGTATAAACCAGCAGCGCAATCACCTTAAGAACGATCGGGGAAACGACTGTTAAAACCGTAAAAGCCGACAAAAGCATATACAGATGCCTCGCATACTCCCCATTCCTCAGCATGACTTTAAAAAACAATTCTTTATAAATTGTATACATTGTCCGTTTCTTAAATATCCTTTTAGAATTCCGGAATAATAGTGGTTTTCTCCTCATCCTGTCCTTTACTCTCGGCATTCTCACATCCTGGCTCGTCATCATTACAAGACCTGCAAGAGTGAGCCTGATTTTTTTCTCCTCAAGCACCTCTGCCTCAAAAGCCGATAATGAAGCCGTCTTTTTCAAACTGCGTATGAAAGCAAAAATAAAAAACAAAACACCGGCAAGCGAGAGCAAGTGCCACTCGGTAAAGGTAATCATGAGAAAAGAACACGCCAAAAGCACAGCCTTGAGAAAAAAGTCTGCAATCTGTCTCCAAATAGATCTTGGTTTTCTGACCCTGTCCTGCTTCAAGGATAAAAAGAGCGTATGAAGACCGAATGCATAGATCAATAGAGCAGCGCTTTCTGGAATAGTGACGCGAACAGAATCAATGATAAAGGGAAGAAAAAGAAAAAAGAGCAACAGCCATTTGGCGAACGTGAACAATATAGAATACACCAATGCGTATTGTTTCATCTGGCGAATGATCGCTTTCTTTTGCAGCAAAAACACCTGGTCCGCTTCCAGTAAAAAAGTATGGATGGAGCCTGTGCAAACAATCAGTATACCGACAGCGTATAACCATCTCCATTCGACTCTCTCAGACCACTCGTAAAGAAGGCCGCTTCCGTTTGTCCACTCCACATACTGATAAATCACAAAAGCAAGCGCCGGCAGGACAATGTAGAGCGCAACCGTCCAATCAATGACAGCATGCAGCACCTTAAACTGATATCGGTAAAAATCCATCCACCTTCGAAAAAAGAGAGACCGCCCGTTCATGCCTTTTCTCCTTGAATCGCCGTATAAAAACAGTCAAGCAATGACTGCCCGTCTAACCCTGTCTGCTCTTGAATATCTTTTAAAGTTCCCTGAAGAAACAAAGAACCTTTATCAATCATGTAAAACCGGTCGCAGATTTTTTCCGCGGTATCAAGTACGTGTGTGCACATAAGAATGCCGGCTCCTCTATCTTTCTCAGCCTTCAGCATGTCCACAAAGCGTTTTGTCGATATCGGGTCAAGGCCGATAAACGGTTCATCAATCACATACATATCAGGCTTAGAAAGAAAAGCCTGAATCAGCATCAGCTTTTGCTGCATGCCCTTCGAAAACGTCACCGGCAGCTCATGCATGACATGATCAAGCGAAAATGTTTCAAGAAGACTTTGGGCCCGATATTCGAATTCACTCTGATCAATGCCGTGCAAAGTGCTGATCAGATCGAGATGCTCCCACAGCGTTAATTCCTCATAAAAGGACGGGTGCTCCGGAATATAAGCAAACAAGCAATCATTCCAAGTGATAGTCCCTTTAAAGTCTTGCGAGAGGCCGAGTATCGCCTTGATGGCTGTACTTTTTCCAGCGCCGTTCGCTCCAATCAACCCGACAAGCTCCCCTTCTCTGACTTCCAATAAAACATCGGTGAGCACTTTTTTTCGGTTTGTATACCCTGCTTGCTCTATTGATGCTTCCAACAACATTCTCAATCTCACTCACCCCCTTAATCACATACGAAACGGAATAAAAAAAGTTTCTTTATCCATAATAATATTGTGCTGAAATACATAGTAATCCAACAAGGATGGCGGCCAAACTCAAATTGGAAAAAATTTATCATACTTATTCCTAGATTCACTGCGGCGAAATCGTGTATAATGAAGGCGAATTATTTAAATATTACAGATGTCTGCCTTAGTTGCTATTTCGTACGCAGTTGATAGTCGTGAGTTGTGGTTAGTCAAGTCCATCCGATCTTATGATAGGGAGTGGTTTTTTGAAACCTTCAACAAACCGTATGCTAACTCGAATCAAATCAGTTTACATGTTTATTCAAGAGAAAGGCCTTGTGACAACACAGGAACTGGTTGACGAATTCGGCATTACACCTAGAACGATTCAAAGAGACTTAAATGTGTTAGCATATAATGATCTTGTTCATAGTCCAAGCCGTGGCAAATGGGAGACAACGAGAAAGAAAGTAAAGATTACCTCATAACATTAAAAATTACATAGGGCCGCCCTGTGAGCGGCCTGATAGATACAGGGCGAGGAACGTTCTTAGCCTTGTTTTTGTGTGCTTATATATAATAAAAAATCCCGCATGTGTGATGCGGGATTTTTTCATGCTTGCGGCTCGTTCAGCCTTTCAAGTTCTTCTTCTGTAAGCTCACGGTATTCTCCCGGCTCCAGAGCAGGATCCAAGGATACGCGTCCCATTGAGAGCCGCTTCAGATAAATGACTTCATTGCCGACAGCATTTGCCATCTGTTTGACTTGATGATATTTCCCTTCTGTTATCGTCAGGTATATCACGGTATGCCCTTTATCGTTTGCCTTTATTTCTGCTTGTGCCGGCTTTGTTTTGTAGCCGCCTTCAATAAATACCCCAGTCTCTAAGCTGGTGATGTCTTCTGGCGAAATTTGCGATTTTAAGTGGACCTCATACGTTTTCGGAACATGCTTTTTCGGCGATAGCAGCCGGTGAGCGAGCTGACCGTCATTTGTCAGCAGCAGAAATCCTTCTGTATCCTTATCAAGCCGGCCGGCAGGAAACGGCTCGAATCTAAGTTCATCCGGCGTCAGCAAATCGACCACTGTCTTTTGCCGGCTGTCCTCAGTCGCTGACAGCACGCCCTGCGGTTTATTCATCATGATATAAATAAACTCGCGGTAATCAATCGGCTCGCCATAAACGGTCACCTCCTGCGCATCAGGGTCTACGTGCGCCTTGACATCTTTTGCCGGCTTTCCGTCGACCATGACGGCTCCCGCTTTCACAATCGATTTAACCTCTTTTCTCGAACCATACCCGCTGTTGGCAAGCAGCTTATCTAGTCTCATGCCAATCTCTCCTTCCTATAAAAGAAAGCCCGCATCAAGCGAGCCCTCTGTTTCAACATATTCTGTTAATCAGCGGCATGTCTGCCTTTCTTTAAGAACCCCGGTAAACGGCGGCCGAATATTTTCTGTAAAAACCCTAAACGATAAGCGCAATACAGGTAGACAGCTCCGCCGACCACAGCAGCAATCAGCACGACGATCGCAGCATGCAGCTGGCCATCCTCGTAGGAGATGAAAAAGCTTAACACCCACTGGACGATTTTAACGGCTATCGCCATCACTGCTGACAAGAGCAGCATCAGAACGCTCCGTTTCACTAATATTTTATACGAATAGCCGGCATGCCGTTTGATCATGATAAATCCGTATATAAGTGAAGCTGTATACCCGAGTGCCGTAGCTAAAATAGCGCCGTCAGCCTGCATCAGCTTAATCAGCGGGACATTCAGCACAAGTTTGATCACGACACCGATCACAAGACTGGCAACCGCAAATTTTTGCTTATTGATGCCCTGCAATATGGCGGCGTTGACAGTAAACAAAGAGAACAAGATCGCAACTGGCGAATACCAAAACAGGATGTCTTTCCCCAATTCAGGATGAAGGCTCTCTGATCCGTAAAAGAACGTATACACAGGGCCTGCTAATACCGATATACCGACAACAGCCGGAATAATTAAAAACAGGATCGTCTGCATCGACTGGTTGATCTGCTGATTTAACAGCTTGTAGTTTCTGCTTGTAAACGATTCTGTGATCGTCGGGATTAAGGTCAGTCCGAATGCCGTCGCAAGAGAAACCGGGATCATCACGAGCTTCTGCACGTAAAGTGTCAGAATGGCCATCATGTCCTGACTGATAGCTTGATGCCCCGCTTCAATCATGGCTTTGTTAAACGTATTTGTATCAATATAGTTATACAAAGGGATGGCTAGTCCGACAAACACGTAGGGAGCGGCATAGCTGAAGAGCTCGAAAAACATTTTCTTATAGCTTAAATCTGCTGTCGGCCCCGTATTAGGCATCATCGCCAGCAGATTGCCTTTTCGTTTGTTCCAATAAATATACAATACGATCAGCCCGCCGAAGGCACCGATCAGCGCTGCAAAGGTTGCATAACCGACAGCGATCACAAGGCCGCCGTTTAAGACTTTCAAAATCAAGAAGGTCGCACTCAATAAAAAGATGATGCGGACAATCTGCTCAACAACTTGTGAGACAGCCGTCGGCCCCATCATTTGGTGACCTTGGAAAAATCCGCGCACAAGACTCATAATCGGCACGACTAAAAGCGCTAAGCTGACCATGCGGATGACATATACGACATGATCAATCGTCAAACCGTTATTATCTTTGCCCCCAAGCGATATTTCCGCAAAAAACGGAGCAGATAAATATAGTATGAAAAAGGCAATCATTCCCGTTACAAGCATAACCGACATGCCCGCCTTCAGCATTTTTCTGCTTGTTTCATAATCCCCTTTGGAATTATATTTGGAAACAAATTTAGAAACGGCGGCTGGAAAGCCCATTGTGGCAATGTTCAAAAATAAAGTGTATTGATTGTATCCGTATTGAAATAACGCACCGCCTGTCGCTCCGACCATGATGCTGAAAGGAATTAAATAAACCATTCCCAGTATCCGTGAAATATATGTACCGAGCGTTAACACAAACGTGCCTCTTAACAGTTTGCTTGACATGTTTCTTCATCACCATTTTCTACGAAGATTCAACTTTTCTATTTTAACACAACTGGGCATATAGACGGTAATAAATACAAAAGCAATCTCAGGAACAATGCAAGTTTACGGCAAAATACGTTTAAGCAGAACCTGTCTTTCGCTATAATAGTACTGCGGACAGCGTTCTGCACACGAAATGTAAAAAGAAAGTTGATGATAAAGATGAAGCAGTATGACGTAATTGTAATCGGCGGAGGCCCTTCAGGTCTGATGGCTGCCATTGCAGCCGGAGAACAGGGTGCTGATGTTTTGTTAATAGATAAAGGAAATAAGTTAGGCCGTAAACTTGCCATATCCGGAGGCGGCCGCTGCAATGTGACAAACCGCCTTCCTGTCGAAGAAATTATTAAGCACATCCCCGGCAACGGCCGTTTTTTATACAGTGCGTTTTCTGAATTTAATAACGAAGATATTATCAAGTTTTTTGAAAATCTCGGGATCAAATTGAAGGAAGAGGATCACGGCCGGATGTTTCCGGTGACAGACAAAGCGCAAAGTGTTGTCGACGCGCTCTTAAACAGGCTGAAACAGCTGCGTGTGACGATCAGAACGAACGAAAAAATCAAATCTGTTACATATGAAGATGGACATACAGCAGGCATTGTGACGAATAATGGCGAAGTGATTCATAGTCAGGCAGTCATTATCGCGGTTGGCGGAAAAAGCGTTCCCCATACCGGCAGCACGGGTGATGGCTATGAATGGGCCGAAGCCGCAGGCCACACTATAACAGAGCTATTCCCGACAGAGGTGCCCGTCACATCTGCCGAGCCGTTTATTAAGAAAAAAACACTGCAGGGTTTATCGCTCAGAGGTGTCGCCGTCAGTGTATTAAACAAAAAAGGCAAAGTCATTATCACACATAAGATGGACATGCTGTTTACTCATTTCGGCCTCTCAGGCCCCGCCATACTCAGGTGCAGCCAGTTTATCGTGAAAGAGCTGAAAAAACAGCCGGAAGTGCCCGTCAGAATTGATTTGTTTCCGGATATCAATGAAGAAACGCTATTCCAAAAGATGTACAAGGAGCTGAAAGATGCACCGAAAAAAGCGTTAAAAAATGTGCTGAAGCCTTGGATGCAGGAGCGCTACCTTCTTTTCCTGCTTGAAAAAAACGGCATTTCACCGAACGTATCATTTTCTGAGCTGCCGAAGGAGCCTTTCAGACAATTTGTCAAAGACTGCAAGCAATTTACCGTTCTCGCAAACGGCACGCTGTCTCTAGACAAAGCGTTTGTCACAGGAGGCGGTGTATCGGTGAAGGAGATTGACCCGAAAAAGATGGCGTCTAAAAAAATGGACGGCCTGTATTTTTGCGGCGAAATCTTAGATATTCATGGTTATACAGGCGGATACAATATCACATCTGCGCTCGTCACAGGCAGACTCGCCGGACTGAATGCCGGACGCTTTTCCCGTACGTAAACATTAGACTTTTCAAACTCTTACAGCATGCCGGGCATTTGAAAATTCCCCGCAAAAATGTTAGGCTGAGATTTGTTTTGTTTCACCTGATTGCGGGGTAATTTACAGGAAGGAATGATCTGCCATCGTACGACCATACTAAGCCTGCGAGGAAGATATAGGCGTACACAAAAAAGTCAGAGGGTGAGAATGTTTGAAGAATATATCTAGTGTATTTTGGATTGTGATTGTCATCACAGCCGCAGCCGTTTTGTGGGGCGTTATTTCTCCTGACAGCCTGCAAAACGTGTCTCAATCGGCACAATCGTTTATAACAGATTCATTTGGTTGGTATTATCTATTAGTTGTCTCTTTGTTTGTCGGGTTCTGTCTCTTTTTAATTGTCAGCCCGATCGGGAAAATTAAACTGGGGAAACCGGATGAAAAACCGGAATTCGGGTTATTATCTTGGTTTGCCATGCTGTTCAGTGCAGGCATGGGAATCGGCTTAGTATTCTATGGTGCGGCTGAACCGATCAGCCATTACGCAATTAGCTCTCCATCAGGTGAAACAGAAACCCCCCAAGCCTTCAGAGATGCGCTCCGGTACACGTTTTTCCACTGGGGACTGCACGCTTGGGCCATTTATGCCGTCGTGGCATTATGTATCGCATATTTTCAATTCCGCAAAGACGCGCCTGGATTAATCAGCAGCACACTGACTCCGATTCTTGGCGATAAAGTAAACGGCCCGATCGGTAAACTGATTGACTGTATTGCTGTTTTTGCAACAGTTGTCGGCGTTGCAACGAGTCTGGGGATCGGCGCAACTCAAATTAACGGCGGATTGAACTACCTATTCGGAATTCCGAATCATTTTATCGTTCAATTGATTTTGATTGTCATTGTAACAGTGCTCTTTTTACTATCGGCTTGGAGCGGACTCGGAAAAGGCATTAAATATTTAAGCAACACCAATATGGTGCTAGCCGGATTGCTGATGCTGTTTATGCTGGTTGTCGGACCTACCGTTTTGATCATGAACTCATTTACAGATTCAATTGGGCAGTATATTCAAAACATTGTTCAAATGAGCTTCAGACTGGCGCCGAACGATCCAGGCAAACGTGAATGGATCAACAGCTGGACGATTTTCTATTGGGCATGGTGGATTTCCTGGTCTCCATTTGTCGGCATTTTCATCGCCCGTGTATCCCGAGGCCGGACAATCCGTGAATTTTTGATCGGCGTCCTGGTGACACCGTGTATTTTGGCTTTCCTATGGTTCTCCATTTTCGGTGTTTCCGCAATGGACCTTCAGCAAAAAGGTATCTTTAATGTGGCGAAGCTGTCTTCCGAAACGATGCTGTTCGGAACACTTGATCACTATCCGCTGACGATGATCACGTCTATCCTGGCATTGATCCTGATCGCCGTGTTCTTTATCACATCAGCTGATTCAGCGACATTTGTCCTTGGTATGCAGACGACATACGGTTCATTAAACCCGGCTAACTCAGTCAAATTCAGCTGGGGTATCATTCAGTCTGCTATGGCAGCTGCGCTCTTGTATTCCGGCGGACTTGCCGCTTTGCAAAACACAGCGATTCTGGCGGCACTGCCATTTTCAATTGTTATCCTGCTCATGATTGCTTCTCTTTATAAAGCATTGGCAAGAGAACGAAGAGAAATCAGAGCAGCAGAGAAATTCCAGAAACCGAGAAGCCCAAGAGTGAAAAAGGCTTAACCATAAAAAAAGATCTTTCCGCAGTCCGCGGGAAGATCTTTTTTTATTTTCGATATAGAATGAGTGCGGAAAAACAGTAGAGCTGCTCGCCTTCAGGGTCACACGCCGCTGAAACCGTATATTTGATATCAACCAGCTGCTCTTCCGATATTCCTTTTAAAAATGAATTGATCTCCGTTTGCAAATCTTTTTCATGCTCTTCATCAAACACTGCCACCTTCAGCATTTATCCGCTCTCCTTTCTCTATCAATCTATTCCGTTTGGAATCAATATATGATAGAGAAAATGTTTACCTCGTCTCCGGATAAAAAGCTTCTGGTGTAGGATGTTTCTTTGCCGGTTCATGGTCCTGCTGCTCCAGCTTCACCAGGACGGCATAAGCGATCCTCATGTGGCAGTAGCTGATGAGACTGACGCTGAAAAAAGGAACAATTCCCGGCAGATAAGCCAGCAGGAAAAAGAGCGCGACCGTCAGCGCAAGCATGACGAGGGTATATTGTAAGTACGCCACACTCAGCAAGAGGGAAAACTTAAAATACAGGCGCTTTTTCCAATCAAAGTGGACGAGCAGCGGAAACACATAAAAAAGCATTGATACAAACAGAAAGCCAAATATCATAATAGCAAAGCGCAGGATATGCAATAAGAAGTGGCTCGGGTAAATAAAGGCCAAATCGATATAAATGATCAAACCGATTAACACCAGTACAGCACCGATCAGATTGGAACGGAGAAATTCAGCTTTGTATTCCCGCCAAAAGGTCGGCAGCACCGGAACGTGATCCTGATCCTGAATCCATTTTCGCATAACAGCGAATAAAGCGGCAGTCGCGGGCATGACACCGAACACTCCGAGACCGATGATCGTAAAAAGCAGCCAAAGCAAATTGGTATACGCAAACCTCATGATCCACTCGCAAAAACGCAGCACCCGTGCCATTGATCCGTCATGTTCCACGAAAGCCCCTCCTCTTCGCTTTTATACATTTTGCATATGAAAAAGCTGTTTAATATCAATTGGTTTTTTTTCAACAACGGAACGCCATATTCCCTCACCGACCGCGATAGAATAGGCTCCGGCTTCGGCTCCGGCCAAAATGTCATACTGGCGCAGCGGATCTTTGCCTATAAATAGATCAGCAAGCAAAAGCGGATCACCTCCGCCGTGTCCTCCCTCGTTTTTGACGACTTGAATGGTCTGCTTCGATTCAAAAAGCGGATAATACTCAATCGTCTGCTCGGGAAAAGCAAACGGAATTCTGGAAGGCTCATGGAATTCATTTGATTCAATGCGTCCTTTTGTGCCGTTTATCGTAAGGCGGTAGCCTTCGTACGGAGCGGAAAATGTGATCGAGTAGCTTAAAAGCGCACCGCCGTCATATTTGACAGCCGCCACATACGTATCCTCAATGTTGATCTCCTCGTCAAAAATGCATGCGTCAGGGCGATATGCGGTATATAAGCTTGACTGGTCTGCATCCGCCTTAAGATGATCATCCTTTACTGAAGCTTTAGAGGCACGGGGGTGCCATCTCGCATAGTAATGGCATTTCTCTTTGACCCGGCATGTGCCGCAAAAACGCCCGTCTTCTTCCGGCAGCGGATTCCACTCACTGTCCGGCCCGTAGTAATTCAACTCGCCGTAAGCAAATACCTCCGCCGGGTTTTGGCCGAGCCACCAATTCACCAGATCGAAATGATGTGTGGATTTATGGACAGAAAGGCCGCCGGAAAATTGCCTGGATCGGTTCCAGCGTTTAAAATAGCTGGCGCCGTGATAGGTATCAATATACCAATTCAAATCAACAGACGTGACCCTTCCTATTTTTCCTTCTAAAATCATTTCTTTGATTTTCCGATGATACGGACTGTAGCGGTAATTAAACGCGACAGTAACCTTCCCTTTGCTTTTCGCTTCTGCCTCAAGCACCCGCTTTGCATCCTGCACCGTCGTCACCATCGGTTTTTCCGTTATGACATCCGTATCCCACTGAAGGCTTCTCAATATATAGGTGATATGGGTGTCATCCCTTCCCGTCACAATCACAATGTCTGGCTTCGAAACGCTCATCATATGGTCAAAATCTTCTTCTTTATACTCCGGTACTTGTGCAAGCTCCGGAAATGCCTCTTTGCAGACGGCGAATCGTTTCGAATCGGCATCCAGCAATCCCGTAATTTCATAAATGGATGAAAACTGTTTGAGCAGCGGTTTGATAAACATGCTGAGGGCTCTGCTGCTTAATCCGCAAATGACGATGCTTTTCAATGGTCCCCACCCCTATCGGACTTCTGTTAATTGGGAAATCAGCTGCAGCGCTTCCTCTGTTTTTTCGGAGTATACAGGGATAAACGCCGCCATATTTCGATTCAGCCGAAAAGAATAGCCGTTCAGCTGTTTTTCCCCTTTCTCAATCAGAACGGCATAGACTGTTTTTTCTCCCGTTTTTTGATTTACGGCTGTATAGGGCGATGAATGTTTCAGTGACAATCCGTCTAACGGCTGAAAATTTTCCGGATCATCGTATGCTGCAAACAAGTCTTCAGGCACGATAAAGACGTCACCCTCGCGAGCCGTAATTTCAGTCAGCAGCTTTTCCGGCAAAACGGGAAAGATTTCTGCCCTGCCTGCCTTCTTTTCAGCGGCCTCTTTTATGTTATCCTGTACGCCTGCCTGCATATCTGAAAACAGGATGACATGAATGCCGTCCGGTCTGCTTGAGCACGAAGCCAAAAACAGCAACGAGACGATCACACATACAGCCGCACATAGAGATCTTTTCATTTTTCGTCTGGCCCGAGAAGCGCTTCCAATTCTGTCATCGCCAAAATAAACGCTCCCGCCCCGTGAAGGTCGTTTGTGCTCCGTTCGCGGCTGACATAATAATCATAAAATCCTGCCGACGTTCCGACACATATATCTTTGACGAGAAACGCGCCGTCTTTTGTTGTTTCAGTTTTATGCTGAATCAGCCCTTGATACGCTTTTAATAAAGGCGTTTTATAGGATCTGTCGAGATATCCTTTATTAATTCCTTTAGCGATGGCATACATATACAGGCACGATCCCGAGCTTTCCAGCCAGTTGTCAGATCTGTCGCCCTTGTCAACGATCTGATACCATAATCCTGTTTCCTTGTCTTGGCAGCGGCAGATGCTTTCGAGCATGTCCTGCAGTGTTTTTTTCCAGACATGACGGGTTGGGTGCTTCTCAGGCAGCTCTTCAATCATGTCTGCGAGTGACATGACGTACCAGCCGATTGAACGCGCCCAAAACTCCGGAGAGCAGCCTGTCTCTTGACTGGCCCAAGGCATTTTTTTCGCTTCATCCCACGCATGATAGAAGAGCCCGGTCTTTGGATCCTTCGTATGCTTTCTCATCAGGCCTTCCTGAAGCACAACCATGTCAAACAGCTCCGGCTCGTGCTTCAAATTGGCATATTTCAGTGCAAACGGCCCACCCATATATAAACCGTCAAGCCACATTTGATATGGATAGCCGTCCTTATGCCAGAACCCCTGCTCTGACGTTCGGTTCAGCGTTCCGTATAAGCCCCGCAGCCTTTTTGCCGCTTTTACATAGCGTTCATCCTTCGTCTTGTCGTATAAAGGAAAAAGAATAAGGCCCGCCTGGATTGCGTCTAGTTCGTCTCTTTTAAATAATAGATTGCCGTAATCATCAATTAGGAGATCCGCATAAGCTTTCGCATAATCAAAGTACCGTTTCTGTCCGGTTGCTTCCCAAAGACGCAAAACCCCGCATAAGAAAACGCCCTGATGATAGTGCCAGCGGTTTGCAGGCGGCAGCTCTTCAACTGTATACGTGTTCATAATCGTTTCTGCCAATGCCTCCGCATACGTAAGAGGCGACTTTACAGCGATTGATTGATCCATTGATACCATCCCTTTCTTAATAGATTCCTTCCTCGCCAAATTTCTTCGCCAAACGATTCGCAAGCATGACCAAAATCAGTCCGACCGCCGCTTTAAATACGCCGACCGCTGTACTGTAGCTGAATTGGCCCTGTTTCAGCCCTGCAGTATAAACGTACGTATCAAAAATTTCCGCGACTTCCCTGTTTGTGGCGTTTAACAGCAAATATACATGCTCAAAGCCAAGCTCCAGCGTGTCCCCAATTTTTAAAATCAGCAAAACGACGATGACGCTTTTGATAGCCGGCAGCGTAATATGCCACATTTGCCGCAGCCGTCCCGCTCCGTCCATTTTCGCCGCTTCATAAAGCTGAGGATCAACCGCCGTCATTGCGGCCAGGTAGATGATCGTTGACCAGCCCGCTTCTCTCCAGATAACCTGCAGAATATACAGCGGACGGAACCATTCTTCATTCAGCAGAAAATTGATTTTTTCGCCGCCAAAAAACGTAATCAGTTCATTAATCAGGCCCCCGTCTACTGTCAAAAGCACAAATGACAGCGATACAACAATGACCCAGGACATAAAGTGCGGAATATAAATCAGCGTCTGAACGAATTTTTTAAAGAGTGCGATCCGCACTTCGTTTAGAAGAAGCGCTAATAAAATCGGCACCGGAAAAAAAATGACCAGATTCAAGGCAAAGAGCACGAGCGTATTTTTTAACAGGACAAAAAATGTAGGCTCTGTAAACAGCCTGATAAAATGCTTCAGCCCGACCCACTCGCTGCCCCAAATACCGAGAAACGGCTGATAATCCTGAAACGCAATCACGATTCCCCACATTGGAACGTATTTAAAAAGCAAAAAATAAATACATCCCGGCAAAATCATAAAGTACAAAAACTTTTGCTGCAGCAGCTTATTTAGTAAGCGCTTTCTTTTTTCTTTTTTAAAAATGACTGCGTCTACAGCCGGCGCTTGCGCTTCTGCTGTTTTCATCTTTTTCAAAGCCTCCTTTCACGGGTTCTTGTTTTCACTGTAGCGCAGCGTGCAAAAGTCCGTCTACAATCATATGATCACATTCTGCCTGAGCCCTTTGTCATCAAGGGTTTCGCCTCTCTATCTGAAAAAAAGACACCGATATTAGAAAATGATTATTGACAATATCTATCAATCTTTGGATTAATTGTATTAAGGTGTTATGAAATGGGGGGTTTTATGAAAAGAAGCCAATACAAGTTTTATTACAAACTCATCACGTTTTTTTGTTTACTCAGCACCATTCCCGTCATTTTGGTCGGTTTGTTTTCGTACGAGCACTCTCAGAAAACGGCCATCTCCAACGTTTCGGAGGAAAAACTTGACACACTCCAGCAGACCCAGCTAAGCATCGAGCACATCCTAAAAACCGTCGATCATTCTTTAACCCACTATGTGAGTTCGCCGCCTCTCCTCCGCACACTGTCCGAGCCTTTGCACTCTGACCAATTTCAAATCTATGACCAAGTGAACCAAGAGCTCAACTATTTGCAAAGCTTTGATACCGATTTGTCCAACATGACGCTTGTCAGCTATATGAAAAACTGGTACATGAACAATTCCGGTTTGTACCGCATGAATACGGACTCCCTTCATGAAGCAGCCGAGGCGTATTCGAAAAACAAAGCGAGCCGGTCCTATTGGACGCTGGAAAAAAACAACCGTTTGATCTCCACAAAGGAAGGCGCTTCAGAAAGCTGCCGGTATAATATCAATTTGATTAAGCAGCTCCCGCTGAACAGCACAAACACGAAGGGACTGGCAGCCGCAAGCATCCCAAGCTGTTCACTCGTTAAAAATATGCCTGATTATTCAAGCGCAAACAGCGTGTTTATCATTGATGAAAAAGGCCGTATCATCCTTCACAACAACCTGTCTGATATAGGCGATTCTCTTCAGAACGACGATTTTGTCAAAAAAATGCTGGCGCAAAGCTCCAAAAGCGGCCAGTTTGAAACAGTCATTGACCTCATTCATTATAAAGTGACCTATCAAAAATCAGACTATAACACGTGGACTTATTTTTCTCTCGTTTCCCTGCCTGAACTAAAAAAAGAAGCCAAGTCGATCGGCTGGATCACCTTTACGGTATGCTTCGTTTTGTTAACGCTTTCATTATTATTCTCTTGGCTGGGCTCCCGTCATTTTTATAAGCCGATCCGGCTGCTTTATGAATCGTTTGCGCGGCACGGAGCCTTTCCAGAAAAACAGCCTCATCAAAACGAGTTTGAATTAATTGAGCAAAGCTTCAAACAGCTCAAAAACAGAAACGACGACCTTGAAGAAACAATGAGGCAGCAGGCCACTCATCTTCAGCAATATTTTATGGTCAGGCTTATGCTTGGAAAGCTGACGGATGAGGAGGTCAATAACCGCTTTGAAAGCCTCGGCTTAAAACAAAATTGGCGGCATCTCGCCCTGCTGGTGCTCCAAATTGACACGCTGAATCAGACACCGTATGAGAAAAAAGATATGGATCTGCTGTTGTTTGCCGTCAACAGCCTGATTGAGCGGAACATCCCCGCGGAAAAACGCCTCGCACCAGCGGTAGTCGATAAACAGCAGGCAACCATATTGATGAATGAGAGCGGAACAAAAGAGGCATTTATGGCCGAGCTGAATGATACTGCCCGGATGATTCAGGATACAGTTGAAGCTGAGCTGCACCTGTCTGTCAGCATCGGCGTCAGCCAGCCGTTTGATGCATTAGCAATGGCGAAAAACGCCTATGCGGAAGGCTTAGAAGCGTTAAAATACCGGCTGAAAGCAGAAAACAAATCGATTATCTTTTATGAAGACCTGGATCAGAAAAAAACGTTCAAAACCCATTTTCCGAAGCAGCTTCAGCATGAGCTGTTTGATGCTGTAAAAGCCGGTGACAAGGAGAAAGCAGACAAATGCCTGCACGCGATTTTACAGTCGATTTTTACACACAACACCAACCCGTACCAATTTCAGATCGCAATCGCCCGTTTTCTGAATCATGTCATTGAACTGATGCATGTACTCGGAATTGAACTATTTGAGCTTGAAGAAAACAAAATGCTGTATGACCAAATTTTTGAGCTGAAGACATTCGAGGATACTGAAAACTGGCTGAAGCAAGAATTCATTGATCCGATGACAGACAAAGTAAATGCCCGGGCCGATGCACAGTACAAAAATATTTCCGACAACATAATCCATATCATCCACCATGAGTTTGAATCCGATTTAACGCTGGACGAAATTGCCCGCAGGCTGCATTACAACCCGAACTACTTAAGCAGTATTTTCAAAAAAGAAATGGGCATTTCATTCAGCGAGTATGTATCAAATTACCGCCACCATATGGCAAAAAGCTGGCTGGCTGAATCCGACATGGCGGTGAAAGACATAGCTGAAAAGCTCAAATACAAAAACTCTCAAAACTTTATCAGGTCCTTTAAAAAGCTGGAAGGCATCACACCGGGCAACTACCGCCAGCAAAAAAGAAGCATATAAAAACCCAAAACCGCTTGCGCGTTTTGGGTTTTTTCAATATTACTTTGTTTTTTTAAACGCTTCTTCGTATTCCTGAATAATCTGCTTTCCTCCGCTTGTTTCCCATTTTTCAACTTCTTTATCAAACTGGCTTTCTGTAATTTCTCCGATCATATATTTATAGGTGGCATCGTCTATCATTTTTTTCAGTTCATCTCCGCGTTCAGACTCCGCGGCGGAATACAAGCTCTCTGCCGGATTGGAGACGATGATGTTTTCATTGTCTTCCGTGAGCTCCTCGTACGCTGTCCGCAGCGGATCACCGGTGTTTTTTAAGTATGCTTTATCGATGGCGATTAAGGCGGACAGCGGCTGAATATCAGTCTGCCAATCTTTTACCTGGCTTTCTTTTCTTGTGAATGTTTTGCCCTTTCCTTTATTGTAATGGACCCCGTCAATGCCGTATGTCATCAGGCTGTAGACGTCCTCTTCTGCTATTCGGTCAAAAAACGCCAAGATCCGTTTCAGCTCGGCTTCTGATTTCACACTCGTTTTCGGAAAAGCAAATACACCGTTATGCCCTCCTGACGCCCATACACGCTCTTTTCCGTCAGGGCCTTTTATGCGGTTGATGATCTCCAGCTCCATTGATTTATCGGAAGCATTGTCACGCAAATTGACAGCGTCCACCATATTCCCGATATAGATGCCGGCTTTTCCTTGAGAAAACAGCTCCTGCTGCTGGGTTTTGCTTGTGACCGGAAAGTCTTTATTCATGTAGCCGTTATCACGCAGTTTTTTCATGTAATCCATCGTGTCTTTGTATTCTTTCGTCATGAAATCAGGCGTAAATGTGCCGTTTGATTCCTTCCAGTCTGTCGGCATGCCTTCATAAGAGCCAAGCGTCTTAAAAGCGCCGTAAATCAGATCATTTCGGTCAGTCAATCCGAATGTATCATCTTTTCCATCCTTGTCCGGGTCGTTCTCTGTAAACGCTTTGGCAACTTCATAAAGATCATCCAGCGTTTCCGGCGTTTTCAAATTCAAATTGTCCAGCCAGTCCTTCCGAATGACGATGCCTTGTCTTGAGAGAGGACGCTCTCTGTATATCCCGTAAAGCTTGCCATCGATTGTGACATTTTTATTAATGAGTTTATTCATCTTGTTTAAATTCGGATAATCTTTGATATAATCGCCGATTTCCCAGAACATTCCCGATCTGAAGGCATTCATGACTGACGAATTTTTAATGTCTTGAATCGTCACGATTTGCGGGAGATTGCCGGCTGCAAGCGCCGCATTCAGTCTGTCTTCTTTCACCGCATCAGGAACCCACGTGATGTCCAGTTCTGTATTTGTGAGCTTCTCAATTTCTTTGATCGCCCTGTCTTTCGGCGGCTGCTGGTGATACAAAATCGCCATCATAGACAGCTTTACCTTTGAATCCGAGTCCTCCTTGCCTGATGATTGATCAGCCCCTTTACAGCCCGCCAGCACTCCGCCGAGAGCAAATACAAGCACAATCAGAAGCACCCTCCATTTGTTTCCCATCATATCCCTCCGTTTCATATTCTTTATCCTTTGACAGACCCCAGCAAAGCCCCTTTTGCAAAATGCTTTTGAATAAATGGATAGACCAGCAGAACCGGAATGGTCGCTACGACTATTACTGCCATTTTGATCGTTTGCTCAGGCGGCGGGCTGCCCGAGCCCATTTCCGACATATCCCCTTGTACCCCGCTTGATACAATAACGATTTGGCGCAAAAGCACCTGAATCGGCCACTTAGCTGAATCATTTAAGTACAAGATCGCCGTCATATACGTATTCCAGTACGTCACCGCATAAAACAGTGAAATCGTTGCGATTGCTGGAAGAGACAGCGGCAGCACAATTTTGAAGAAAATCCCCAAATCATTGCAGCCGTCAATTTTTGCGGACTCTTCCAGGCTCGCCGGGATGTTTTGAAAGAAGTTTTTCAGAATGATCAAGTTAAAGGCATTAATCGCTGTCGGTAAAATAAGGGCCCAGTAAGAATCGAGCAATCCAAGTGATTTGACCACCAGGAAAGTCGGAATCATTCCGCCGCTGAAGAGCATCGTAAATACGACGAGAAACATGAGCGGCTGCCGTCCAATTAAGTCGCGGCGGGATAAACCGTAAGCCATCAATGAAGAAAGAAACATGCTGACCGCCGTGCCTACAACTGTCACAAACACAGAAACGAGCAAGCTTTTATAAATGATATCTGTCGAAAAAATGTAACGATAGGCATCGAGCGAAAAAGTGGTCGGTATTAAGATGAATTTTTTCGAAACCACTTCCTCTACTGTGGCAAAGGATGCCGCAATGACATGAATAAACGGAAGTACGCATATTAAAGCGAACATCAGCAAAAATCCGTAAATCAACATATCAAACAGGCGATTTTTCAGTGAATGTGCGATCGTTCCCACCTCCTTTTGTAAGCGTTATCATTTTTGATAAACGAGCTGCAGCTTGTGACGATATCGTGTCTAAAATGTAGCAAATGTGCGATTGCCGTGTCTATAATCATTTGAACACTGTCCCTTGCCCGACGGCATCGGAACTGGCTTGAAACCGATCATAAAAGAAAAAGAGCATAATCTTAGAAAATGATTATGCTCTGTTATTGCTGTTCTCTTCCTCTTTCAGAAGCTCAGCGGTATTCATTTGAGGCGCAAACCCAAGCTCCTGAACCGCGGATTCTATCGACCACGGCTTGCCGGGATTGTCAGAGACGGCGTAATAAGTGCCATAACGGATATTCGTTTCAATGGCTGCTTTAAAAATCGACAGCAAGTCCAGATGGGAAAGAAGCGTTTTTTTCGTCCGGTCGTTCTCATGCAGTGTATCCATTTCATCTGTGACAACCGTTCCAATTCGAAGGTTGATGACAGAGAGCTTATTTTCCAGATAAAACAGGTGGCCGATATGTTCCGAGGTCAGCTTTAGGACGCCGTATAGATTTTTTGACAGCGGATAATCGTCGGTTGTGATTTCCCGCCCTAAGAGCGAACGCCCGTCTTTTTCGTACACATCTGTCACATGATTGCTGCTGGCGAAAACAACCTTTGGGATGCCGAGCTCTGCTGCCGTGCGGCACAAATAGTAGCTTGCTCTATAAAAAATATCCGTCATTTTTTCAAATTCAGCTGTGTCCATGACATCGTATTTGATTTTGACAGCGAGTAAGTTCACGATCACGTCTGTATCTCTCGGAATCTTTTTCAATAGATCCTCATAGTTTGACGCGTCTGCCTGAATAGCGGGTGCTAAGCCTTCGTAGCGGTCTTTATCCAGCACCGTCACCTCGTACTCAGACATAAGCCCTTTAGCCAATATCCTCCCAATCACACCATTTCCGCCGGCGATCAGCACTTTTCTCATATGTTCACTCCCCTTTTTTATAGATTGCCCATTTTTGCCGGGGATGACACGTTTTCAGCATTCACATGGCCTTTAGCCTTCATTAAAAAATAATCGGCAGCTCCATAAGCGCTCTAAAACCAATTAGCTTCCGGTATCGCACTTCAGAAACAGCGAGCTGCAGGCCTGGCATGCGCTGCAGAAGAGTGTTGATTGCAATTTGTGCTTCTAGCCGCGCCAGCGAGGAACCTATACAAATATGGCGGCCCTGTCCGAACGAAAGATGGGGATTAGGGCTTCTGGTGATATCGAACTCATTGGCATGCGAGAATACTTTTGGGTCTCGATTGGCAGCCCCCAGCAGAATAAAGACATGCTCCCCTTGTCGAATCGTTACGCCATTCATTTCAATATCTTCTGACGAAACACGGGCTGTCATTTGTGTGGGGCTTTCATAGCGTAAACATTCTTCAACTGCGGTATGAATCAGAGCTGGGTTTTCTTTGAGCTGCAAAAGCTGTTCTTGATGCTGCAGCAGACAAAGAATTGAGTTGCTGATGAGATTCACTGTTGTTTCATGTCCGGCGATCGCCAGCAATATACACGTTGATGCCACTTCCTCCTCCGTCAGCTTACCAGCCTGTCCTTCCTTCAGCAACATGCTGATCACGTCATGCTGCGGTTTTTGTTTTCGTTTTTGAATAAGCTCTCTAAAATACTCCCTCATCACTACAGTGATCTGATTGCCATCTGTTAACACCTTTCTTGATCGGGTAAAATCAATCGTTTGAACAAGGTTTGACGACCACTCTTTAAATTGATCCCTTCCTTCTGCCGGCACACCTATGATCTTAGCTATAATGCTGCTTGCCAAAGGAAAAGCAAAGTCAGAAATCAGCTCCATCTTTTTTTTACCTTGCACTTGATCAAGCAGGTGATGGACAGTTTCATTTATAAATGGGCGATAGCCCTCTGTCATTCTCGGAGTAAATACCCCGCTGACCGGCATACGGAGGCGCCTGTGATCAGACTGATTCTGAAACAGCATCATCTGCTTCTGGACATGATTCAAATCCTTATATTTTATGGAGGTCTCAGGCAGCGGGACACGTGTTCTGAATCTGGTATCTTTCAGAATTGCTGCCGCTTCCTCATATCCCGTGACATACCAGCCTGGATACTTCAAAACATTCCCTTTATATAAAGGGTGTTCAGAACGTAATGTATCGTAAAAAGGATAAGGGTTTTTAAAAAACGCAGAAGGTGTAAGTGAAATTGGAATTGTCATATGCTCCCTCTCATGATTCTGACATCATCATTTTGACTCCATAAAAATAAAAGCAATCGACATGATACCGATTGCTTCTATTCTTGCTTTCAGCTATTTGCACTTAAACTGGCTTTCATTTCTTCGACCGATTCTACTTCAAATCCTAAATCACTCAGCATTTTATGATCCTCCGTCTCCTCCTGTCCGGAAGTCGTTAAATAATCTCCGACAAAGATGGAGTTGGCGGCGTACAGCCCCAATGGCTGCAATGAACGGAGATTGACCTCTCTTCCTCCAGAAATGCGGATTTCTTTTGACGGATTGATATAACGGAACAGCGCCAGCACTTTTAAGCAATACAGCGGGTTTAATTCATTTACGCCTTCTAATGGTGTGCCGTCAATCGCATGCAAAAAATTCACCGGAATGGAATCAGCGTCAAGGGCCTTCAAGCTTTGTGCGATATCGATGACATCCTGTTTCGTTTCCTTCATCCCGATAATGGCGCCTGAACATGGAGACATGCCGGAGGTTTTTGCAATCTCAACCGTATTGACCCTGTCCTCATACGTATGTGACGTGGTAATATTTGAATGATTTCTCTGTGATGTATTGACATTATGATTATAGCGGTCTACGCCGGCTTCTTTCAGCCGTTTCGCCTGCTCCGGCTTTAACAATCCGAGACACGCACAAACTTTCAGTCCATACGTATCTTTTATTTCCTGTACCGCTTCTACGACCCGATCCACTTCTCTGTTGGACGGCCCCCTGCCGCTTGCCACGATACAATATGTACCTATGTTCAAATCATGCGCCCGCTTTGCGCCTTCCAGAAGGGTTTCCTTATTCACCATCCGGTAACTCTCAATCGGCGCTTTTGAAATGGCAGACTGGGAACAATAGCCGCAATTTTCCGGACAGAGCCCTGATTTTGCATTCATAATCATATTGAGCTTTACTTTTTTTCCATAAAACCGTTTTCTGATGTGAAAAGCTCCATGCATCAAAAGCAAGATGTCTTCATCTGGACAGTTTAATATCGAAAGCGCCTCTTCGTTGGTCACCTCTGCTCCGCCCAGCACCCGGTCTGCAAGTTCCATCCATTGATTCATTTTCATGCCCCCACTCGATTGATCAGTAATGATAAATCTATATGGTCCTTCACCATATTCTGAATCGTTTCTTTTGTTGTGTTTATCAGCTTTGGCGTCACTCCTAATAGCGGCACACCGCATAGGCTTTCAATCATTTCAGGATTGGTTTTTTCATCATGATCTGGAGAATCACTGATTCCATTGATGACGATTCCGGCGATTGGAAGACCCATGCTTTTGGCATATTGAACAGTTAAAAAGGTGTGATTAATCGTTCCAAGATGAGGGCGTGCCACAATAATCACTGGAAGCTGTAACGCTTTTATGACATGACTGACTAAAAAATCCTCTCCCAATGGCACAGAAATCCCGCCCGCACCTTCTACGATGAAGCATTCATGTTTTTCTCTTATCCGCTCCCAATGGCGTAAGACCTCTTCCATTTTGACAGCCTTTCCCTCCAGCTTTCCTGCAACGTATGGAGCTAGCGGCTCTTTGAATGCAAAAGGCGTAATCTCTTCATGTGAAAGACTCGTTTGCGACATCTCTTTCAGCAGGCTTGTGTCGCTCTCTGGATGATGAGGGGAGATCCCGCTTAGAAATGGTTTAAATACTCCGACATCCATCTTATTTTCCCGCAATAAGGCTGCAAGACCGCTGGATATCACCGTTTTCCCCACTTCTGTATCTGTTCCGGTTACAAAAAAACCTCTCATGGAATGATGTTCAGCTCCTTTCCGATTGAACGAAATGCTTCCAGCAAATGATCAATATCCCTCATACTGTGCCCAGCAGTGATGGTTAATCGGATACGGCTTTCTCCTGGCGCAACGGTCGGCGGACGAATGGCAGGGGCATAGATTCCTTTGTCCTGCAGTTTTTCAGCAAACGTGACCGTTTTTCGGGTATCGCCGATGACCACCGGAATAATCGGTGTATGATGCCCCTTCACCACATAGCCCATGTGCTTCAGATTCGTTTTGATCATCTGGATATAAGAATATAAAAGCTGCCGTTTTTCCTTGCTGGCCTCCATGATGTCTAACGCCTCATGGGCAGCAGCACAGCTTGCCGGCGGAATAGCGGTTTGAAAGATAAACGTTCTGGCATGGTTCAGCAGAAAGTCGATGAATACCGCTGAACCTGCAGCGAATCCCCCTTCTGCTCCGGCAGCTTTGCTTAACGTGC
The DNA here is from genome assembly GCF_023161785.1 of Bacillus sp. 2CMS4F. Taxonomy (NCBI): domain Bacteria; kingdom Bacillati; phylum Bacillota; class Bacilli; order Caryophanales; family Bacillaceae; genus Bacillus; species Bacillus sp. 2CMS4F. The sequence continues at coordinate 71,047 of NZ_JALNTO010000002.1, read as the reverse complement.
CGATGACAATGTCAGGACAAACACCGAAATGTTCACTCGTCCCTCCTCCTGATTCGCCCAAAACACCTGTTGCATGCGCATCATCAACGATCACGTAAGCATTGCAGCGTTTAGCAAGGGAGATGATCTGATCAAGAGGGGCAATCGTGCCATCCATGCTGAATACCCCGTCTGTTACGATAAAACGGCGCTGGTACCGCTGTGTTTCTTTCAGTTTTTCTTCAAGATCAGCCATTTCGATATGGCGATAAATGACCGTATCAGCCTTAGACAGGCGGCAGCCATCGATGATACTTGCATGATTTAATTGATCACTTAAAATGACGTCCCCTTTTTCAGGTAACGAAGAAAGGACACCGACATTGGCTAAATAGCCGCTTGAAAACAGTAAAGCCGCTTCTGTCCGTTTAAAGCCGGCAATCTTTTTTTCGAGTTTTTCATGCCAGGTCGAATTGCCCGTCGTTAAACGCGAGCCGGTGCTTCCTGCTCCAAATTGCTGCAGTGCTTCTTGAGCTGCAGAGATCAAGCGGTTATGGTTTGCGAGGCCTAAATAATTGTTTGACGACCAGACCGTTTGATGTTTGCCATCAATCGTCACCTCCGGAATTGGAGGCCCATTCATTGTTCGCAGTGTACGGTATACGCCGGCTCCCTTCGCTTTGTCTAACCGGCGGCTTAACCAGCTGTCAATGCTCAAGGCTGGTTACCTCTTGGATCGCTTCTTTCATAATAGACACCATTGCTTCGAGCTCTTCAGCTGTGCTGGCAAGCGGAGGCAGAAATGCAATTACATCGCCGAGCGGTCTCGTCAGCATCCCGAGCTCTCTCATTTTCAAAGAAACTTTGTACCCTACCCGCCGATCAGCAGGATAAGGCCGTTTGGTTTCCTTTGACTGAACAAGCTCTGCGCCGCACATAAAGCCGAGCTGCCGAATATCCCCAACGTGAGGAAGAGCATGCAAGTCTTGAAGAAGTAAATGGAGCTTTTTACTTTTTTGCGCGACTTGTTCAACGATGTTTTCAGATTCAAATAATCTCAGGTTTTCAAGAGCAACCGCACAGCCAAGCTGATTTCCTGTATAGGAGTGACCGTGGAAAAAGGTTTTTTGTTCTTTGTAATCATCGTAGAATGCACGGTAGATGTCTTCGGTGGCAAAGGTGACGGCTATCGGCAAATAGCCTCCTGTAATGCCTTTGCCCGCAGCCATTAGATCAGGCTGAACATTTTCGTGCTCACATGCAAACATTTTCCCCGTACGCCCAAAACCAGTGGCAACTTCATCAACAATCATTAAGACATCGTAAGCTGTACAAAGCTCGCGCACACCTGCCAAGTATCCTTCCGGCATCACAATCATGCCGGATGCTCCTTGAACCATTGATTCAATCGAAAGTGCTGCAATTTCGTGATGGTGTTCCTTCAGCAGCTGTTCAAGCGCATAGAGACACTCATCACGGCTCTGCACAGGATCGCCGCTTTCAGAGCGGTATACATAAGGGATCGGAGCTTTATAACTATCAAACATTAACGGGCCATAGACGTGGTGGAACAGTTCAATCGAACCGACACTGACGGCACCGATCGTATCGCCGTGATACCCATTTTTCATTGCAATAAATTTTTGTTTCTCAGGCTTTCCGATGTTCTTCCAATATTGAAACGCCATTTTTAGAGCAATTTCCATCGCTTCTGCACCGCTGTCTGAATAAAAAACACGCGTCAGCTTCTCCGGACTGATCTCGGTTAATGTCTCGGCAAGTTCAGTCGCCGGAACGTTGGTCATGCCCAACAATGTGGAGTGAGCAATTTTTCCAAGCTGTTTTATGATGGCCTCATCTAATTCCTTTTTGCGGTGCCCGTGCACATTAAGCCAAACGGAGGAAAAGCCGTCATAATATTCCTTGCCGTTTATGTCTTTTACTTTGATTCCGTTGCCGCTTTCGATGATCAAGGGATGTTCATCATAGTCTTTCATTTGAGTAAAAGGCAGCCAAAGATGTTTTTTACTTTTTTCTATCAAATTTTGAGTCATCATCTTCCTCCCACTCTATTAAAATAGGCTGCTTCTCGAGATCATTTATGTATGTGTTTACATTTACAGAGCCGTCAGCAAAAAAGATTCGGCAGCCCTCTTCAGTCCCGTATTCTTTCATTGCTGTAATACGCTGATAGCCCAATTTTTTACCCGCGACGTAGCCTGTTATGTAATCAGGGTCATCTGACCAGCATAATTCTGCAACGGTTGCCGGATGCTCACTCACCTTTGAAGCAAGTGCAAGGGCCTCTTTTATTCTTGGGTTTAATGGTGCGCCATAGCGTTGTGCCCATTGTTCAAAATTGAGGTCGAGCCAATCCATTCTGGACACCCGTACACCTTTATCGTGTGTTTGATCAATTCGTTCGCCAGTGTGAATATCAACCACCACCGCTCCCCTGATACCTGACCATTCAGGAATTTGTTGATATGCTTTTTCAATCACTTTTCTTGGAACACCCGCTCTCTCCAATAAGAATCGGGCAAGACTTTGTCCCTCTTCCGGGGATTCTACTTCATTTGTCTTCATTGGTAATGGATGAATCTTCTTAACCGGCTCATGCACCTCTTCAAATTGAATTTGCATAAAATCCGGTTTTCCTCTAGAGTGAGATAACCCTTTTTCTAATAAGGCATTCACCGTACGTTTCATATTATCGAACGTGATGAGCCGTTCTCCGCCGGATATATGCTTTCCTCCATCTTCGTGAGACCCATTCATAGAAGCTCTCATTCTGACACTGTAAAATGTTTCTTCTTGCATACCTTCTCGCCCTTTCAGCTTTGATTACAGAAGAAAGTATTCTATTTGTTAACCATTTATAAATTAGGGTTAACAAATAGAATACTATTATGTATACACAATTCTGTCAATATCAGAACGCCATTTCCTCTTAAACAAAATCTATTTATCATGTATATTCCTGATAACTGTATTGATCCGCTAGAAAAAGAAGAGACGGGCAGATGCTCGCCTCCTTACCTGTTTAGAACCATTTCAGAAAAACACGTAAAGCCTGCCCTTTTTCACTGTCACAGCCACTTTTTCAAAAACTGCAGAGCTTCATGCCTCATCATAGCTGTCTCAAAATGCCCTGAAGCGGAGCGCACCATACGGTAACAATCAGAAGCCCCTTTTTCAGCGTACAAAGCTGTTAATTCTTTTTCGATTTTGTTCACTCCCTCAGCGGGTGTTAGCCGATCATGTATGCCGGCAAGACTAAGGTGCGGGCGCGGTGCGATCAGGCTTTGGATATCTGCTGCAGAAAAATGCTTGGCAAGCGACGGAACGTAATAATAAAAGCCATGCCGGTCAAGGTTCTGTGTTTCAATCAGTACATGATGGTCAACCTGACTGCATAAATCCACACATGCCTTAATCCGTTCATCAAGCGCCGCTGTCCACCAAGCCATCAAGCCCCCCATAGACATGCCGATCGTTCCGATTCTGTCAGGCTGAATATCAGGGCGGCTCTGCACATAATCAATGGCTCTTATACTGTCGTACATCATCATGCCCCATATCACCCTGCCCGTCAGAAGCATCTCTTTAAAAATCTCGCTTTCTGATTTTCCCCGTCTGTCTCCAAATCCCCAATGGTCGATTGCCAATACGCCATATCCGAGAGAAGTCAGCTCCCGAGCAAAAGAAGGCGCTTTCAAATAATCCGCTCCCTCAAGCAGTTCACTTTTTCCCCGTTCATACTGCCCGCCATGCGAATGCTGAAATAATATAACCGGGCACCGTCCTTTTGCGGCTTTCGGCTTCACAAAATATGCAGGCACCTTTTCAAGCCCATTTATATCAAGCAGCAGCGTTTCAATCATATTTCCCTCTTTTTCCTCAATACGCAGCGTTTCCGCCCCCGTATGCTTCCGATCAGGCAAATCACCAAGCAATCGAAACAGCAGCTCTCTTTTTTCGTTACTCATCCCATCACCCTTCCTTCTTCGCTTATCTTCAATGTACGAGACGGATTTGTTATTCCCTTTATTTTTCACACAGCATATAGAAACAAAAATCGTAGTTTACTAAAATTTTACTAAATATAACAAAATATTCTGGAATTTATTATTGTAACCGCTTACTTTCATATGATAGTATCAATTTATCAAAAACGTATGAGTAAAATATTTCTTTTGTTTTAGTAAATCTCATTCAAATGAAAGGGAGTAACCATGGTTCGTATAAAAGATATCGCCTTAAAAGCGAACGTTTCAAATGCTACTGTTTCGAGAATTTTAAATGAAGATCATTCGCTTTCTGTGGCTGGTGAAACGAGGCAAAGAGTAATCAGTATCGCTGAAGAGCTAGGCTATCAAACTGTCGCTAAACGCCGAAAAGCCCGCGGACAAAAACAGCGCGCCCAGCCGCTTATCGGGGTGCTGAGCTGCTTATCTCCCGATGAAGAACGGCAGGATCCTTATTTTTCTTCTATTCGCAAAGGAATTGAAAAAGAATGCTTTGAACAGGAAATTTTCATTACAAACTCCATCCATCTCGGTTCCTTCCAGGAGCATATTTTTCGGGAATTAGACGGTATCATTGTTATCGGCCGTGTCCATGACGAAGCCGTTCAACATATCAGCGGCCGATTGGAGCATGCCGTATTTATCAATCATTCTCCCGATCCGCAGATATACGACTCGATTGGGATTGATTTTGAAGCCGCCGCACGCCAGGCAATTGATCACCTTTTCGATTTAGGTTACCAACGATTAGGCTATATCGGCGGGCAGGAGAAGGAGCATACACTGAGGGACGGTCAAAGCATTCGCAGAACAATTGAGGACAAACGCCAGACTGCCTTTTTGCAGTCCGCCCATCCTCATCCTGAACACGTCCTGGTCGGCGATTACAGCATGCGCGAGGGCTATCGCCTGATGAAAAAAGCCATCACTCAAGGCAAGCTGCCGGAAGCCTTTTTTATCGCAAGTGATTCTATGGCCATTGGCGCATTGAAAGCACTTCAGGAAGCCGATCTGCATGTGCCGCGGGATACAGCCATTGTCAGCTTTAACGGCATTGAAGAGGCCGAGTTTGCCAGCACACCTTTAACCACCGTGAAAGTGCATACAGAGGAAATGGGCCGCACAGGCGTAAAACAGCTTCTCGACCGCTTTAACGGCCGAACAATTCCTCATCAAGTCACCCTGCCGACAACACTGATCATCAGGCAAAGCTGCGGATACACAGCTAAGGAGGTGACGCAAGACAAACGTTCATCAAGATCATAAGGAGGAAAAGATGAAACACATATTTGTTTTATTTCTCTCTCTTATTCTGCTGATTCTGCCGGGCTGCTCATCTGAAGAAAGCGCTGCAGATACGGGCAAAAAGACGTTAACCATCTATTCTACGATGTCAACGGACAGTGAAAGAAACACATTCAGAAAACTAGCCGCAGCGTTCGAAAAGGAAAGCGGCATTCACGTCAGCATTCATTTCCCAGGCAATGACTATGAAAATATGATGCGTGTCAGAATGGCAGCCAATGATCTGCCTGATCTCTTTGATACTCATGGCTGGGGGAAAATCAGGTACGGGGAGTATACAGCCGATCTCCGGGATATGGACTGGACTCAGAATCTTGATCCAAATTTAAACAGCATCCTTAAAAACAAGAGCGGAAAGGTATACGCATATCCGATCAACCAGGCAAAGGACGGCCTGGCGTACAACCGCAATATGTTAGACCGTTTCGGCATTGATCCGCCGGAAACGATGGATGACTTTATAAAAGCACTGAGAACGATTAAAGAAAAAAGCAATGGAGAAATCGTTCCTTTCTGGTTCGCTGGATATGATAAAAGCTCTTTCGCCCAATATTATGACCAATTCGCAACACCTCTTCTCATCACAGATCCTGCCCATAATGAAAAGAAACAGCTCATTGACGGCACCTTCAATTGGAGCAAATTTACTTATCTTTCAGATACCCTTAAACAAATGCAGAAAGAAAAACTCATCAATATCGATGCCGTAACAGCAAAAAAATCACAGCTCATTGAGTTAATGGCTCAAAACAAAATTGCTTTTACCATGCAGGGCGGCACCCTCGGCCAAGACGTCGCCCAAATTAACCCGAATGTAAAGGTTGGGATTATCCCGACACCAGCTATTCACTCCGGTGATGACCCGATATGGATTGGAGGCGAGCGCTATACCCTGGCAGCATGGAAAGACTCGCCTCATTTAAAGGAAGCAAAGCAATTTATCGCCTTTATGGCTCGTCCCGCCCATGCGAAAGAAATGGCTGAAGCCACATCGCTTCCTTCAGGGCTGACCAATGTAAAAGCTGATATTTTCTATGCCAAAGACTATCAGCATTATCAGAATATGAAAGTCGAGCCCTATTTCGACCGGTTGTACCTGCCGAACGGGATGTGGGATGTGATGGGAACGGTCGGCCAGGAGCTTGCGGCAGACATTTTGACACCCAACGAGATTTCCAAAAAGCTAGGAAGAGAATATAAACGACTCCGGGAGCAATCTGGAACACAGGGAGCTGAAAACAATGAGTGAGATCGCAAGAGATGTTCATGTGAAACAGGTCAAGCCGAAAAAACAATCCTCACTTTGGTGGATGTATATTCCGGCTCTGCTCTCCGTTTTGATCTTCATGATTTATCCGTTTGTAAAAGGCACTTTTATCACCTTCACAAACTGGAACGGATTTTCTCAGGTTTATCAGTGGGTCGGTTTCGCTCAGTATGAAAGGCTGTTTGCTGATCCCGACACATGGCATATCTTAAAAAACACGCTGCTATACGGACTCGGCAGCACCTTTTTTCAAAACGTCATTGGGCTTCTGTACGCCCTGCTATTAAATCAAAGCATAAAAATGAAAGCGATAACAAGAACCATTGTGTATTTGCCGGTTATGATCAGTCCGCTCATTATGGGCTACATTTGGTACTTTTTCTTTTCTTATGACGGAGGCGCACTTAATGACCTGCTTGGCGTTTTCGGCATCACCCCGATCAACGCGCTCGCCAGTCCGTCTTCGAACCCATGGATCATCGTCATGATTAACACGTACCAATATGTCGGCATCGCCATGATTGTCTATTTGGCAGGCCTGCAAAGCATTCCGAAAGATTACTATGAAGCAGCGGAAATGGATGGCGCGACACGGGGCCAGCAGTTTTTCGGCATCACCCTGCCGCTGTTAATGCCTTCGATCACGATCAATATGGTCATCAACATTATCGGAGGCTTAAAGCTATTTGACGTGATCATTGCGCTCACTGCAGGCGGACCCGGAAACGCGTCGCAATCGATGTCAACGTTTATGTATGACCTGTATTTTAAACGGCAGGATGCCGGATATGCTGCGACACAAGGCATATTTATGGCATTTGTCATTTTGATCATCAGCTTTTGCGCGCTTGCGTACTTTAAAAGAAAGGAGACGGAAATGTCATGAGAGTCGCCCGCTCAAACAAACTGCGGTTGATTACACTTCTCGCTGCCATTGTAGCCTGTGCGCATTTCATTCCTTTTTACATTCTGCTGACCACTTCATTGAAAGCAAAAGGAGATTACAGTTCCAAATGGCTGTTTCCAGCTGACTTTTCCTTTCAAAATTTTTCTGAGGCATGGGAGCGCGCTTCACTTGGCAACTCGTTTATCAACACAATCATCATCACAGGCGTTTCGGCATTGTTGTTAATCATATTCGGCTCACTGGCCGCCTACCCGCTTGCCCGGCGGGAAACCAAGCTGAATAAAGCCGTTTTCGCGTTGCTGATTTCTATTATGATCATCCCTCCGTTAACGTCCATGGTGCCTTTGTACAGAATGGTCGTGGACGCCGGCATGGTCAACACACACGCAGTCGCCATTTTGATCAATACAGCGGCGTATATGCCATTAACCGTGTTTTTGTATTCCGGCTTTATCCGTTCAACCATTCCAAAAGAGCTCGAAGAAGCGGCAAGAATGGATGGAGCAGGAATGCTGAAAATCTTTTTTACGATTGTATTTCCTTTGCTGAAGCCGATCACTGCCACCATCTGTATTATTTCCTGTGTCTTTATATGGAATGACTATCAATTTGCGATTTTCTTTTTACAGGATCAGAAGGTGCAGACACTTACGGTCGCAATGGCCGGGTTTTTCGGAGAAAACGCCAACAATCTGCATTTGGTCGCCGCGGCTGCCATCATGGCAATGCTGCCGATGGTCATTCTGTTTCTGGCGCTGCAAAAATATTTTATTGCCGGGCTGTCATCAGGCGCGGTAAAAGGATAATGAATTAAAGGAGGAACCGACATGAAAAAAATCACATTTATCGGTGCAGGGAGCACAATTTTCGCAAAAAATGTTTTAGGAGACTGCTTGCTAACGGAGGCGTTAAATGGATTTGAATTTGCGCTTTACGACATTGACCCAAAACGTTTGCAGGAATCTCAGCTTATGCTTGAAAACTTGAGAGACCGCTATAATCCGAGCGTGGTTATCAACAGCTATGATGACAGAAAACTGGCTTTGCAGCAAGCGGGCTATGTGATTAATGCCATTCAGGTCGGAGGCTATAAACCAAGCACAGTCATCGATTTTGAGATTCCTAAACGATACGGATTGCGGCAGACGATTGCCGACACGGTGGGCATCGGCGGGATATTCAGATCACTCAGGACAATCCCTGTGTTATTTGATATCGCAAGAGATATTGAGGAAATGTGTCCCGACGCCTGGTTTTTAAACTATACAAACCCAATGGCCTCCCTGACTGGCGCTATGCTTCGCTATACGGATGTGAAAACGATCGGACTGTGCCACAGCGTCCAAGTGTGTACAAGAGATTTATTTAGATCTCTCGGTATGGAGCATGACGGGATTGAAGAACGAATCGCAGGCATCAATCATATGGCATGGCTGTTGGAAGTGAAAAAGGACGGCGCTGATCTATACCCCGAAATCAAAAAGAGAGCGAGAGAAAAGCAAAAAACAAAGCATCATGACATGGTGCGATTTGAATTGATGGATAAGTTCGGTTATTACGTCACGGAATCATCAGAACACAACGCAGAATACCATCCTTATTTTATTAAGCGGAATTATCCTGAATTGATCAACGAGCTGCAGATCCCGCTGGACGAATATCCAAGAAGATGCGTGAAACAGATAGAAGATTGGGAGAAAATGAGGGATGACATTGTGAACAATAAAAACCTCACCCATAAACGCTCAAAGGAATATGGCTCAAGAATAATAGAAGCAATGGAAACGAATCAGCCGTTCACCTTCGGAGGAAACGTCTTAAATACCGGACTCATCACAAACCTTCCTTCCAAAGCGGTAGTCGAAGTGACATGCGTCGCCGACAGAAAAAAAATAACCCCGTGCTTTGCCGGAGAACTGCCTGAGCAGCTCGCAGCGTTAAACAGAACGAATATCAACACACAGCTGATGACCATTGAAGCTGCTGTTACACGAAAAAAAGAAGCTGTCTACCAGGCAGCCATGCTTGACCCGCATACAAGTGCGGAGCTGTCCATCAATGACATTATTTCTATGTGTGATGATTTATTTGAAACGCACGGCGATTGGCTCCCAGCATACAAATAAAAAAACTAGGGGTGATCTCTCCCCTAGTTTTTCGGTTTCGTTTCGCCTTCCCAGGCCATCATGCCGCCTTCTACGTTGACTGTTTTAAAGCCTTGCTCATCCAAATACCTGCAGACATTCATGCTGCGCATCCCTGATCGGCAGATAAAAGTGTACTCTTTGTCTTTATCGAGGGTGTCCATTTTTTCAGGAATATCCCCCATGCGAATATGAACCGCTTGCGGAATCATGCCTTCCGCAACCTCTTCATCTTCTCTGACATCAATCAAATACAATTCTTCATCCGCCTCGATTTTTTCTTTCAGATCGGCAGTGCTGATTTCTTTTATTTTCAACCGATAACACTCCTATTCACGATGATGAGTTTAAGTATACCAAAGTCCGTCAGTCGATTTCTATTAAGAGAATGATGAAAAAATCCCCTTTTTGACCAAGGGGATTTTTTCAGGATTAGTTTGCCACAATATTGACAAGCTTACCAGGCACCGCGATGATTTTACGAATGGTTTTGCCTTCAAGCTGCTCTTTGACCTTTTCATCTGCTTGAGCAAGCTGTTCGAGCTGTTCCTTCGTCGCATCTGCAGGAACCAGTAGTTTCGCTTTCACTTTTCCGTTCAGCTGAACAACGATTTCAACTTCGTCGTCAACAAGTTTTGCTTCATCATATACAGGCCAAGCCTCATATGCAATCGTACCGCTATGGCCCAATTTCTCCCACAGCTCTTCCGCGAGGTGAGGCGCGATAGGAGAAAGAAGCTTCACAAAGCCTTCCATATATTCCTTCGGCAGCTCTGACGCTTTATAGGCTTCGTTGATAAAGACCATCAGCTGAGAAATACCTGTGTTAAAACGCAGGCCCTCATAGTGGTCTGTCACTTTCATGACTGTTTCATGGTAGACGCGCTCCAATGTTTCACCGGCGCCTTCAACGATTTTGCCATTAAGCTCACCGCTGTCTTCAACAAACAGGCGCCATACGCGGTCAAGGAAGCGGCGTGCGCCGTCTAAGCCTGATTCAGACCAGGCAATTGAAGCATCAAGCGGTCCCATGAACATTTCGTACAATCTCAGCGTATCAGCGCCATGAGAGGCAACGATTTCATCAGGGTTGACAACGTTCCCTTTTGACTTACTCATTTTCTCGTTGTTTTCACCGAGAATCATTCCTTGGTTATACAGCTTTTGGAACGGTTCTTTCGTCGGCACTACACCGATATCATAAAGGAACTTGTGCCAGAAACGGGCATACAGAAGGTGAAGCACAGCATGCTCCGCGCCGCCGATATACATATCAACCGGAAGCCATTTTTCCATTTTCTCAGGTGATGCCAGCTGATCCGGATTGTGCGGATCAATGTAGCGCAAGAAATACCAGCAGCTTCCCGCCCATTGCGGCATTGTATTCGTTTCTCTTCTTCCTTTTTTCCCTGTTTCAGGGTCTGTGACTTCAACCCACTCTTTAATGTTCGCAAGCGGTGATTCGCCGGTGCCGCTCGGTTTGATTTCGTTTGTTTTCGGCAGAATCAGCGGCAGTTCTTCCTCCGGCACAGCTGTTGACGTTCCATCCTCCCAATGAATGATCGGAATCGGCTCGCCCCAGTAGCGCTGGCGGCTGAAGAGCCAGTCGCGCAGACGGTAAGTGACTTTCTTTTCGCCGTTTTTCGTTTCTTCCAGCCAAGCGATCATTTTTTCAATCGCTTCCTGTTTATTAAGTCCGTTCAGGAAGTCAGAGTTTACGTGCTCTCCGTCGCCTGTGTACGCTTCTTCTTCCACGTTTCCGCCTTTCACGACTTCCTTGACTGGAAGGCCGAATGTGTTGGCGAATTCAAAATCACGCTCATCGTGACCGGGAACAGCCATGACTGCACCTGTTCCGTATGAAGCAAGCACGTAATCTGCGATCCAGATCGGCAGTTTTTCACCGTTTACAGGATTGATCGCATAAGCTCCCGTGAAGACGCCTGTCTTTGTTTTCGCGAGATCCGTGCGCTCAAGGTCACTCTTTGATTGAATTTCTTTGATATAAGCTTCGACAGCTTCTTTTTGCTCAGCAGCTGTGATTTTTTCTACCAATGCATGCTCCGGAGCAAGTACAGTGTATGTAGCGCCAAACAATGTATCAGGTCTTGTTGTAAACACCGTAAATGATTCATCATGTCCGTCTATGCCAAAATGAACGTGCGCGCCTTCAGAACGGCCGATCCAGTTGCGCTGCATGTCTTTAATGCTTTCCGGCCAATCAAGCTCTTCCAAGTCATCAAGAAGCCTGTCCGCATAAGCTGTGATTTTCAGCATCCACTGCTTCATCGGGCGTCTTTCGACCGGATGGCCGCCGCGTTCACTCTTTCCGTCGATGACTTCTTCGTTGGCAAGAACCGTACCGAGTGCAGGGCACCAGTTTACCGGCACCTCATCAACATAAGCAAGGCCCTTTTCATAAAGCTTTAAGAAAATCCATTGTGTCCATTTATAGTATTCAGGATCTGTCGTGTTGATTTCGCGATCCCAATCATATGAAAAACCGAGCGCCTGAATTTGGCGGCGGAAATTATCAATATTCTGCTTCGTAAACACTGCCGGGTCATTCCCGGTGTCGAGAGCGTATTGCTCAGCCGGCAGACCGAATGCGTCCCAGCCCATCGGATGAAGAACGTCATACCCCTGCATGCGCTTCATGCGGGAGAGGATATCCGTCGCTGTATAGCCTTCAGGGTGTCCGACGTGCAGACCCGCTCCAGACGGATAAGGAAACATGTCCAGCGCGTAAAATTTTTGTTTCTCATTATGATCAAGAGTGGCAAATGTTTTGTTTTCCAGCCAATAATTTTGCCATTTCTTTTCTATCTCTTTGTGCTGAAAACTCAAAGTAAAAACCTCCTTCTGATTGAATACGGCGTTTTATGGTTCAAGTATTGACGGGAAAGGGACAATTATATTCAGAATATTCCCAAACTAAAAAAAACTCCCTCATCCCTAAAAGGGACGAGAGACTTTCGTTTTCCCGCGGTACCACCCTCGTTAGCGCGGCAGACGCCGCACTCACTTGATACTTTTAACGCAGTTATGCGTCAGCGGCTTTTCACCGCTGCAACTCTGAGGTGAGTTCGGAAACAAACTTGATTGACTTTCACCAGCCGTCAACTCTCTGAAACAATATCTGCTTCTTACTGCTCCTCTTCATTGTTCTTATCGCAACCGTAATCTTAACTGTATTTTATAGAATTCTGTTCATAAGTGCAAGCAGGTTTGTATACAATGGGAATGTACCCTGAACGGGCGAAGATTGAGGACAATTATTCTGGTGGAGTTTTGGTTTGACGTTTCGACTCGGCCGGTTCGCCGCCGCTGTTCATTTCTCTTACAAAATCAAAGCTTCTGAGAACAGCTTCACCGCCGTAGCCTGAGATAATGGATAAGATGACAAGTTGAATTCCTGAATCGGGGTCAGCGGATAGTACAAGTAAAATGGAAGCCGTCATGCCGATAAACCAATCTTCCAAAAATCCAAGATAGATAAACCGCTTCGTCATCCTAGGTTTCTCCAGTCTGCCTCTCTTTTTCACATGACCGAGAATCCCCATGATTCCTCCAATTACACAAGCAATTAATACCTGATGCAGCATCTTCATCATCACCTTCCTAAAGCCCTTATTTCGTAAAGCGACTTCAGGCCATCCAGCCCCCTTAAACGATTCCGATGATTTTCGATATCTACATACTGGCAAATCTGAAAAAAGCTTGTTTCTTCCATTATATGTGAACACATGATCGGTAAGCTTGATGCATTGGATTCATTTTTCACCCAGTGACATTGACCTAGTCACCTATTTAGCATGTAGAAACCCTTCCGTTCATATGTTCAAACTCTGTTCTTATTTTTAGTGTATACGAGGACAAGCCCTAATGACAAACAACAAACTGCGCTTGCTTGAATCAGAACATGTGTTGTGCTACGGTTACTGTAGAATTCATTAAAAAAAGGGGAATATCAGGCTTTCGCATAGCAAGCTGGCAGCCTAAGGGGGAATTATATGGCTAGTTTTCAATCATTCGGAATAAAAGGACAGCTGGACATCATCAAAAAAGCGCTTGATCACGCGCGAGTCGGTGTAGTGATTACAGATCCTTCACTTGAAGATAATCCGATTGTCTACGTAAACCAAGGCTTTGTTCAAATGACCGGCTATGAGGCCGAGGAAATTTTAGGGAAGAACTGCCGCTTCTTACAGGGGAAAGATACAGACGCTGGTGAAGTGGACAACATCAGAACCGGTTTACAAAATAAAGAACCGGTTACAGTTCAGATTCAAAACTACAAAAAAGACGGAACGATGTTCTGGAATGAGTTAAATATTGATCCGCTGGAAATAGAAGACAAAACCTATTTTGTCGGAATTCAAAAAGACATCACCAAGCAAAAAGAGTATGAAAAGCTTCTCGAGGATTCCCTCACAGAAATTACTGCACTTTCAACTCCTATTGTGCCGATTCGCAACGGCATTTCGGCTCTTCCGCTAGTCGGCAACCTGACAGAGGAGCGATTTAATTCCATCGTCAGCACATTGACGAATATCTTATCAACATCCAAAGATGATTATTTGATCATTGATTTATCAGGATTGGCCCAAGTAAATGAACAAACCGCCGACCAAATTTTCAAGCTGAGCCATTTGCTGAAATTGACCGGTACCGAATTAATCATTACCGGTATTAAGCCCGAATTGGCTATGAAAATGAATAAACTGGATGCCAATTTCTCATCGCTGAAAACATATTCTAATGTAAAGGATGCCGTGAACGTGCTTCCGATTATGTAAAAAGATCCCGCTCATCCGGCGGGATCTTTCTTATGAAGAAACTGAAGCTTGCTTATTCGCTTTATCAGCTGATTTTAACCGTTTGTCGTATAAAATCGTCGTGGCTATGCTGATCATAAGCAAAACCAAAAGTGATAAAACAAGAGCGTGAATGCCGGAATGATCGACAATCACTCCTCCGAACAAAGGCCCTATCATTCTGCCGCCTGTCGCAGCGCTGTTCACAAACCCTTGATAAAACCCTTCTTTCCCTTTAGGCGCAAGCTGGTTGGCAATCGTCGGCACGGCAGGCCAAACAAGCATTTCCCCGATGGTCAAGATCACCATGGCAGCCAGAAACATTGGGAATTGCTTCGCAGTCAGCAGCATGCTGTAAGACACAATAAAAATGACAAAACCAATGATCATTTGCGCTTTCAGCGACTCAGCCCATTTTTTCACAAAAAAGCTGACAAGCGGCTGTCCAACCACAATTAAAATTCCGTTAATCGTCCACAGCACACTATATAAAGAAAGAGACATTCCGATGCTTTGCGTGTACGATGCAATGGTGGTAGACCATTGAGAATATGCCAGCCATCCGAGCACATACCCGCTGCTCAATATGACCAGAGCCGTAAATTTCGCTTTGCTGCTTACAGCGTCATAATCAAGCACAGACGTTTGAGACACATCCTTCGTCTGAATGTTTCGAAATCCGAAATATACGATAAAGAAAAAGACCACATACAGCGCGGCATTCGCCAAAAATACATATGAAAACGAGAAAGACGCCACCACGCCGCCAAGCGCAGAACCGACGGCAACACCTGCGTTTTGCGCGACATAAATCGCATTAAATGCCCTTCTTCCCCCTTCTGGCCACACTGATCCAGCCATTGCGTAACTGGCCGGAAAAACAACACCCGAACCAAACCCGACAATCGTAAGCAGCGCGATATAAAACGGCCAATCATGAAAAAAGACGAGACCCACCAGACTTGCTAACGTAATCGCAATTCCGAGCATGATGGATTTGAACCCGCCGATTTTATCAAACAAAAACCCGCCGCATAAATTCCCTGCCACACTGGCGCCGGAATTCAGCATAAGGACAATCCCCGCGACCGTTAACGACTTTCCTAAATGATTATGAATATAGATCGTGTTAAGCGGCCATAAAAAGGATGCCCCTGTCACATTAATAAACATCCCTATCACTAAAATTTTCAATGCGCGCGGCATACTGATCCCCCTTTCTTATCTATAAAAGCTCATGAAAAAACGGAAACCTCAACAGGCTCCGTACGAATCCAGTTATCATAGCACATTCATTCTATCTGTCTATCTCATATTTTTCAACAGATGAGTGTGAAAAAATCTAACAAATATTGTTCGAAAATTGTAAAATAAATAGAAAAAGGGGTAATTTTCATGGAAATGGCATTCGCATTCCTCGGTTTTTTTGTATTTCTCTTTTCGCTTGGCTATGGAGTGTACCATCTCGTCAGATATGTGCTGAAAAAAGAAAAACGATTCTCTAAAAAACTCTTTTGGCCGCTTTTCATTGGAGGCCTCATTCTGCTCTTCACCGGAGCAGCTTTGACAGAACCTGACGCTGCCGCAGCAAATGCTGATAAAAAATATTCAGCACTAAACACTGAATATAAAAGTCTTAAACAAGAGCATGAAGCACTTGAGAAAGAGTATGAAGCCATCAGCTCTGAAGCAAAGAAACTGAAAGACGACACAAAAGATCAAGACAAGCTCAAGCAGCTGGAGAAAGAAAATAGTGAACTAAAAAAGACTCAGAAATCATTAAAAGCAGAAAATAAAGAACTTCAAGAAAAACAAAAACAGCTCAAAGATGATACCACAACAGCAAAGGCTGAAAATGAAACCCTTCAACAAGATAAAACAAAACTTGAAAAGCAATTAAAAGAGGCACAAAACCGAACAGCCAGCACAAAAGAAAACAGCGAACATTCTTCAACCAGCACAAATAAAAGCAACGAAACCAGCTCAGCTGATACAGCAGAAGGCTGTCTTATCAAAGGCAGCAAAAACGGCATCTATCATACACCGGGCAGTACATACTATGACCGGACGACAGACCCTGCTGAAATGTTTTGTTCAGTTGAAGAGGCTGAGGCAGCCGGGTATCGGGCGCCGAAACGATAAACAAAAAAGCTCCAGTTTCTCTGGAGCTTTTACTGTTTTACAATGCCGACTTAATCACCTTTTTATAATAAAGAACCGACAGAATACCGAAAATAGAATAGAGTGCAGTATATAACACCATCACCATAATCATCGGCGACCATACCTCTGATCCGAATAAGAACCAGCCGGATTGAACGGCAAAATAACTGTGAAAGAGGCCGATCACCAATGGAATGCCGAAGTTATACATTTGTTTGATGCGTATCCCCTTCAGCAGGTCTCCCTGTGTAAAACCGAGTTTTCTTAGGATGGTATAATTCGGTTTTTCTTCTTCACTTTCACCCATTTGTTTAAAGTAAAGAATACACCCCGAGGTGATGAGAAATGTTAATCCTAAGAAACCAACGATGAACATGACCATACCAAAAAGAGATTTTTGCGCAATACTTGTATCCAGCCTTGATAAATGTAGATCTTTCTTGTTCACCTTTTGAAAAAGCTCATTTGCTTTTTCAAGCTGATCTCCATGTTTCATATTAATGCCGATAAATTCAGATTGCGCCAGCTGAATGCGAGGGTCTTTATCTTTATTCAGCTGTTTAAACAGGTTGTCATCCACTATGACTGCGGGCATTCCCCCGCTTGTAAACGTGTAGGATACAAGAAACTCTTCTCTTAATCCTTTATAGTGTAATGATTGTGTCTCATTCTTGCTTTTGACTTTAATGCTGCCGGAGTCTTTTAAAACCATTATCTTTTGCAGCAAGTCAGTATATCCTGAGAAAACCGCTTCCCCAGCCGCCACATCGACTCCTTTTACATCTTTATCGCTAACAACAGCGAGCTGTGTGTTGCCGGGATCGCCCTGCATCTCTTTCGGGGTTCCATCCATGATATTTGTGATATCAAAAGACGATTGCAGGACAGGCATTTCTTTTTTGACGTATGAAATGTCATTTTCACTCAAACTGCTTTCAAACCGTTTGGCATCTTTCTCATTCATGAATGAAAAATCCGCCGCTACATTTTGTTCAGCAGTCTTTTCTGCCGAGTAATACGAAATATAAGCAAGGGATAACAGCCCGATGGCGAGCGCTGAAACGGTTGTGATAATTGTCAGCAGCAAAGCGTTCGACTTCATTCTGAACATAATCGATGACAGTGACAGAACCTCTGAGATATTCAAGTACCCGCCCTTGCTTTTCCGAATAATGTTCGAGATAAACGTAACCGATCCTTTATAAAAGAGAAACGTCCCGATAATGACGGACCCTAAGATCAAACTCATTGCGAAAAACAGTTCATTTATGGTCTTGAATTTTCCGCTAAACAGCTCGGAAGACACGTAGTATCCCGTTAAAATCAACACGATGCCCAGCGCCCCGATCAGCATCTGGAAAAAAGAGATTCTCTTCACTTTATCCTCAGTGGAAGATGTTACTTTAAACAAAGATAAAATGCTTTGTTTTTTGATAAACGTATAATTCATGATCATAATCAAAAGGTAAATGCCGCAGAACACAATGATTGTTTGCACCAAGGCTTGCTCAGAAAAATGCAGTTTCGCATCAGCTTTGACATCGACGATTTTGAACAAGATCATGAGCACAAGCTTTGAGATTGAAAATCCGGCAAAAACCCCGATGGCTAACGAGCCGAAATACAGCATGATATTTTCCGCACTTAAGATACGAAAGATTTTGTGCTTTGTCATTCCGATTAATTGAAACAGCCCGATCTCTTTACTCCGCCTTTTAATAAAAATGGTATTGGCGTATAAAATAAAGATTGATACAACAGCCACAAGCAAAATTGAAGCGGTTTTAATAGCCGCGGCGCCTTTTATGGAAGCTTTTACTTCATTAATGGCCGGGTCATATTGGAGTGTGACAAATGCGAAATAAAGCGCCACACTAAAGATTAAAGCAAACACATAGAGATAATAATTCCTGATATTCTTTTTCAGATTTCGCAGAATGAGCTGATTAATGTTCATGCTGCACCCCGCCTAACACGCCTTGTGTTTTCATGATATCCTGGAAAAACGTCTGCCTGTCTTGGCCTCCTTTATTCAGCTGCGTATACATCAGACCATCCTTAATAAAAATGACTCTGCCGCAGTAGCTCGCTGCAACAGGATCATGGGTAACCATAATAATTGTGGCGCTGCGTTTTTGATTGAGCTGGCTCAGCTTGTTTAATAGATCAGAGGCTGATTTTGAATCAAGCGCGCCGGTCGGTTCATCAGCGAAAATAATGCTCGGGTCATGAATAAACGCTCTCCCGGCGGATGTTCTCTGCTTCTGGCCGCCGGAAATTTCATTCGGGTACTTATCCCGCAATTCATAAATACCCAATTCCTTCGCTACTTCCTCAAACTTGCGGTTTGCTTCCTTTTTTGATATTTTCGTGATCGATAACGGCAGAAGGATATTTTCTTTCACTGTTAATGTGTCTAACAAATTGTAATCTTGAAAGATAAAGCCTAAGTGCTGTTTTCTAAATTCAGCCAGCTGCTTTTCCTTCAAGGACGTCATTTCGTTTCCGTTAATATTGATCGTACCCTGGCTGACCTTATCAATCGAGGAGAGAACGTTAAGCAAAGTCGTTTTGCCCGACCCTGAAGCACCCATAATACTGACGAATTCGCCCTTTTCAATGTGAATATCGATGCCCTTCAGCACTTCCTGTTTATTTAGCTTGTTACCATAGCTTTTTCGAATTTTATTCGCTTCTAAAATCATCATTTCCGTAGTCTCCTTTATATTGGATAATGTTATTATAAAAAGGATTGACGGGCTTTTCCTTCGATTAGGCGAACAAAATAGAAAAGCATGTGACATTTTCGTCACACGCTAATGACACGTTCGAATTGATTTCGTTTCGGAAAGGTTAAAGTAAAGGTTGTTCCATCCCCAAGCTCTGAATGCACATCGATATCGATCAGCAACGGTCCTGCGGCTCTCTTCGCCAGATACAGCCCCATACCCGTAGAAGACTGATTATGATGATCGGTTGTGGATGTAAACCCTTTATCAAAAATTCGTGAGACATCTTTCCTGTCAATGCCCCGTCCAAAATCTTTCACCTCAAGAACCTTCCGTTCGTCTTGTTCATAGCTGTTGATCACAATATCAGCGGCTTCACTGTATTTTACGGCGTTGGTCAGCAGCTGCCTGATGATAAAGGCCAGCCATTTCGCATCGCTTAAGACTTCCTCTGCCTCCAGCTGAATGTCAAACCCGATTCCTTTCTGTATACACCACGATTGCAAGTCTCTGATCTCTTTGATAATCAAGGGCTTAAGCTTGATCATCTCTAAAGACAGATCATTTTCGATAAAGGACATGCGCTTTTGATGAAGCTGCTGATCAAGAAGCAGATGGATGCGCAGCCACTCATACGATAGCTGGGATTTTAATGATGGGTCTTCCATCCGATCGATGATTAAATGCAGCGCTGTTAATGGCGTTTTGACCTCATGTATCCACGCCATCAGTTCATCTTTTTCATTTTCTAATGCCAAGCGATTCTGCAATGCAGATTGCTTCAATTGTTCCGTTTGTCCGGTGATGCTTTTTTCAATCATCTCTTCAAACGGCGTCTCCGGTTCACTTATGGCTGTGACATCAAGATTATTTTCCCATTCTTCGAGGCTTTTATAGAATGCGGTTTCTTTCCGAAAACGGATGATAACAAACACAACAAAGATCAGGACACACAAATAAACAATATAAAGAACATTTTTAAATGGAATAGACGGATCGAAAAAGGCAATCAGCAAAATCAGAATTTGCTGCAGCAAAAATGCGGCAATCCAGCTTCGTCTTTCGATGAGGAATGCTTTAATCATAGAAATGATCCTCTTCCTTCGCCATGTAGCCTTGGCCGACCTTCGTCTCGATATATGTTCCAAGCTGCAGTTCGTCCAGTTTTTTCCGCAGGCGGTTGACATTGACGGTCAGTGTATTATCGCTGACAAAACGCTCATCATTCCACAAGCTTCTGATCAGCTCCTCACGGCTGACGATCTTGTTTTTTTGTTCAATTAAGTGTTTTAAAATAAACATTTCATTTTTAGTCAGTTCAACAGAGCCTTCGTCATTGCTGACGAGATTCTGCTCTGCGTCTATGGCAGCCCCGCACCATGTTTTGATCGTGCTCGGCTCCGTATTATAATGATGCACGCGCCGGAAAATCGCTTGGATTTTCGCAATCAGCACATCAAAATGAAACGGCTTTTGAATAAAGTCATCCGCTCCCAGCTGCATCGACATGACCATATCAGCAGGGTGGTCACGAGAGGATAAAAAGAGAATCGGAACATTTGACCGGGAACGGATCAGCCGGCACCAATGAAACCCGTCAAATTTAGGGAGCTGAACATCAATAATGACGCAATCAGGTTTGATTGACGCAAATTCCTGCATTACTTGGCTGAAATCCTGTATGCCGTATACATCATAGGACCATCCCGTTAAACGCTCCTTGATTTCATGAAACAGCGATTGATCATCTTCTATCAGCATAAGTTTAAACAATGGACTCACCGCACTTTTTCCTTTTTTATGTCAAGTGTATAGCAAATCTTGTTGATGCGCTATACAGAAAAGCCGGCTGGTTCAGCCGGCTTTTTCTGATTACAACTCTCTTCTTAATGCTGTCAGCACGTTGGTTTTTGTTGCCTTTCGAGCCGGGTTCATACCCGAGATCACAGCGACACCGCCGCAAATCACAACCGCAATGATGACAAGGCTGAGCGGAATATAAGAAAACGTATAATTCAGATCGCCCGCTTCGCCTCCGCTTGTCGCCGCGAGAATCATCGGAACGGCCAGGTTGACAAGGTAGCTCACGCCGTAAGAAATGATAATCCCAATCACACAGCCTAAAATTCCGATATACGCGCTTTCCATCAAGAACATTCGGCGAATGATTGACGGACTCGCCCCAATCGCTTTCATAATGCCGATCTCCTGCGTTCTTTCTGTCACCGCCATCGTCATCGTGTTAAATATCCCAATGGCTGAAATGATAACCGCGATACATCCGACAAAGATCAGGCCGATTTTGAAGACCATGAAGAAGGTGTTGGCTCCTTCGAGCTCGGTAGTAACTGATGTGACATAGTATCCGTCATCTGTCAGGTCATTTGTCAGCTGTTCCACATTCTCAAATTTATCAGCAAAAACGCCAACATTTTTTTCAACATTCCCGCCCTTGAAGTCCAAAAATTCCGAAAAGTCCTTCTTGAACTGATCACTAATGAAGATGTTTGAATCCTCCATCCAATCTTGAGATGGTTTTTTTGTAATACCGACAATTTTAAAGTCATATGTTTTTGTTTTCGTAACATCCCCTGTTTTAGGATCTGTTTTTGATACACTTAATTCAATCGTTTTGTTCAGGATGTCTTTCGTATAACCCTTTGGTTCTTCTATATCCTCGGGGTTTCCATTTGCTTCCTCGATTTTTTTGTTATATGCTTCAGATTCTTTTTTCGTCAATAATCTCTTTGCAAAGTCGTACCCTACTACAATTTCATTTTCCGACTTTGCGACTCTTCCTTTTTCTAATTCCATATTGGCCTTTAATTCATCATTCATATTGGTAAAGATAAGATTAGAGCTTTCATTTGTGCGATTGCCTAAAGTTGCTTTGTTTGGCTCATACACTTGCGTTCTTTCTACAACTGACCTTACATGATCATACTTCTCTAAATCAGCTTTTTTAATAGGCTTATCCCCTTCCTTGCCCATTACACTGACTTTAGTCACAATTTGCTGGCTCATCGTCATATCTGTGATTGTCTTTTGAATCCCGAATCCAACCGACGACAGCACAACCAAAAACGCACACGCCATTGTTGTCGCAAGAATTGTCATAAAGACACGGAGCCTGTTTTTCTTCATATTTCTTCTGATAAAATGAACCTGATCCTTAAATCTCAACGGTAATACCTCCTTTTAACACACCGTCATGCAGCTGGAATTTTGAGTGTCCGATTGAAGCTACTTCATCATCATGGGTAATAATCACAAATGTAATGCCCCGCTCACGATTCAGCTGCTGGATCAATTCAAGCACTTCCTGTTCCGTTTCTGAATCTAGACTTCCCGTCGGCTCATCCGCTAAAATAATTGACGGATTTAAAATCAGCGCTCTCGCAATGCTGACACGCTGCTGCTGCCCGCCTGACAATTCATTAGGATAGTGTGCAGCATGGTTTTCAAGACCGACGCGTTTCAGCATATCCTGTACCTTTTGCTTGCGCTCTGACGGCTTGATCCCTTTTAACGCCAGCGGCATTTCCACATTTTCATACGTCGTTAAGCCCGGGATGAGCTGAAAGCTTTGAAAAATAAACCCAAAGTGTTCAAGGCGGAACTGAGCCCATTCCTTCTCATTAAAGCCCGTGACATCAGTTCCGTTAATCACAATACGCCCTTTTGTCGGTGAGATGTAGCCTGAAATCAAATTCAGAAGCGTTGACTTCCCCGACCCGCTTCGTCCGACGATACAGGCGATTTCTCCTTTCGCAACAGTCAACGAGACATCTTTTAAGACAGGCACTTCATTCTCACGGCCCTTTTTTCCGATCGTGAAGGAATGGTTAATATGCTGAACATCAATCATCTTTTCTCTCTCCCTTATAAATGTTTTGTTTTTTTATAAATCGCAAAATAGCTGATAAGAAAACCAATCACGGCGCCAGCAGCCATACCGAATATGTAGCCGACGAAGCTCTCCGTTGCGGCAAATCCAAAATACCCGAAGCCCATGATCCCAATGATAATGACAATGACCTGTACCGGGCGGTCTAGCGGTTTCCACAAAAAGAAATATCCGTTCCGTTCATTAGACAGTTTGACAAAACCGATGTGGCCGATGATGTAAAAGATGATCGTCATGATGGCCGGAATCACTAAATAATACGGAGAATCCTCAACCCAGTTCGGCACAACGTAAGTAACCGGGAATAGATACTGCACCCATTCGGGCACAGGACCATGTATAAACTCTACTGTTCCGCCAAGAAGGATTTCCAAGTTGATAGCAGGAAGAGTCATGAGCAAAAAAGGCAAAATCGTAACAGTAGCTGAAACCAAAAGCTGGGCAAAAGTATGGCCTGTCAAAGCTCCCCCCGCCATGACCAGAGAATAAGCCAGCAAG
Source organism: Bacillus sp. 2CMS4F (assembly GCF_023161785.1). Lineage (NCBI taxonomy): Bacteria > Bacillati > Bacillota > Bacilli > Caryophanales > Bacillaceae > Bacillus > Bacillus sp. 2CMS4F. The sequence goes on along the minus strand of NZ_JALNTO010000002.1, from coordinate 47,303 downwards.
CTGACGATGATCATTCCAAGGCTGTAGTGATGAAAATAAACGGCTTGCTCGGGTTTCAAAAGCACTAGGAGCAAAACAGATAATACATATCCAAAGATTTGCGGTGCCACAATCACCATTCCGCCGGTAAGGAACTTCGCATTAAATATTTGCCCACGTGTATAAGGAAGGCTTAATGTAAAATCAAAGAGGCCCTTGCTTCGTTCTATTCCAAGCTGGCTGACAGCCAAAACGACACCCCACATCCAAAACAGTGAGATAAATGTGCCGTTTAAATAGTTAATCGTAAATACGCAGGTTCCGACCCACTCGTTCTGATTAGCCACGCAGCCTTGGTATGAGATGTACGTATTTAATACGGTAAAAGGATTGCTAAGCATAAATACCAAAAAAATCATGGTTAACAGAGCTTTATTTTGCTTCCACTCTTTATAAAACAGCCCGGAATCCGGCACATCACTTCCCTCCCAACTGAAAGCACTTCTTTAATGTTTTGTTTTCTTATAAATTGCAAAGTAGCTTACAAAAAAGCCGACAACCGCACCAATGATCATTCCAAAAATATAACCAATCATGGAATGTCCGGCAGAATATCCAAACAAACCAAATCCGAGAATGCCAAAAGCCATAACCAAAATTTGTACCGGACGATCTAAGCTGTTCCAAAGGAAAAAGTATCCGTTTCGTTCACTTGGATGCTTTTTAAAGCTTATATAGCCAATCAAGTAAAACAGAATGCTCATGACAGCCGGAATGAGTAGAATATATTTACTGTCGGTTAGCCAGTCATTTGCAACATATCCCATAGGCACAAGATAGTATAACTTACGAACCAATGCAAAATAATCCTCAACAGAAGGAAAATAATCCCATATATTTACATCAAAAATAAATTCTATGTTTAGAATCGGCAAAGCAACAATTAAATACGGCAGTACCGTAGCAGCAAATGCCGTTAATAGCTGGGCAAAAGCATTTCCAGTTAACGCTCCGGCGGCCATCACCAGTGAGTAAGCCATAAAGCTAATCACGATTACTCCAACACTGCTGTGCTCAAAATAGTAGACATGCTCAGGTTGATAAACAAGAATCAGCAGCCATGCAAGTAAAAAGCCAATCAGTTGCGACAGTACAATCACAAAACCGCCTAACCAAAATTTCGTCTCGAAAATTTGGCTTCTGTTATATGGGAGGCTTAATATAAAATCCATCGTGCCTTTCGAACGTTCCATTCCCAGGAAGCAGACCGCCAAAATGACACCCGGCACCCAGTTGATATCTATCAAGTTGCTCGTGTAATTCACTATAAAATCACAATATTGCGGGTCTTGGCGATCAAGACATCCTTGATAAGACAAATACGTATTAACGATAGAAAGCGGATTTGCCAGCATCAAAAACACAATACTTAACAAAATCACCACTTGATTCTGCTTCCACTCTCGATAGAGGAGACCTCGGTCTACCATCTCCGCTTCCCTCCAAACTTCGCAATGAATACTTCTTCCAAGTTGACAGGAAGCTCGTTCCACACTTTTGGCTTCAGCTCTCTCAAAAAGCTCTTGTTCTTCTCATCGCTTTTCGGAATCAGTACCGTGTAAAACACACCGGCCTGATCGAGCATCGGAATGTTTTGCTCTCTGATCGCCAGATTGACATCTTCATCAAACGCCATTTGAATTTTGATGTATTCTTCTTTTAATTCATCAAGATCCATTACATTTGTCAGTCTGTTATCTTCGAGAAAACCAATTCGGTTGCACATCCGTTCAATGTCCTCAAGGCGATGAGAGGTGATCAGAATGCTCGTATCACGCTCAGCCACTTCATCAACCATCAGCTGCAGCACATCATGTCTTGTTACCGCGTCAATGCCGTCCGTCGGTTCATCAAGGAGAATCAGTGCCGGTCTCGCTGCAAACGACAGAACGAGCGACAGCTGTTTTTTCAAACCTGTCGACAGCTCGCGGTATTTTTTCGTTTCTGGAATTTCATATCTGTTCATCAGCTCATTCGCGTACGTGACATCAAATTTCGGATAAATTCTTCTTAGAATATCGACTAGCTGCTTGTATGTATACTTGTCGTAAAAAGGATTTTGAACAGGCATGTAGATGATATTCTGTTTGACCTTCGGATGCTTTTTGATTTCTACGCCATCAAATAAAATCGTCCCGCTGTCGGCGAAAATGATTTGTTGGATTAAGCGAAGCATTGTCGTTTTGCCTGACCCATTGCGGCCGAGCAGCCCGAAGATTTCTCCTTTTTCAATTGTTAATGAAACATCTTTTAATACTTGATTTCCGTCAATCGTTTTTGACAGCTGTCTTAATTCAATCATCGCTCTTGCCCCCTTTCACATCAGCGCTGATTTCCTTTATCCATTCTTGCAGTTTATCCAGCTCAACCCCCGCATAATGTGCATCGATGATGAGCTGTTTGAGTTGCTCTTTAATCATCGTCATCTTCCCTTCAATCAGTGTCGTTTTTGCATTTTCCGATATATAGGTCCCTCTGCCACGCAGCGTTTCAATAATACCCTCTCGCTCAAGCTCTTTGTACGCTTTGCTGACAGTATTCGGATTCGCAATAATGATCGTCGCCAATTCTCTGACAGAAGGAAGCTTATCACCAGGCTTCATGATCCCTTTCAAACAAAGCTCTTTCATTTGCTGAATAATTTGTTCGTAAATGGGCGTTGAGCTTCTTGGATCGATTTGAATCATTTACTTCCCTACTTTCTATACGATCTGAACCTTTCATAAATAAAACGGATCAATTATACTTTTTTGCCATTCAAAACCGATCATCACGAGTACAAGAAAAAAAGAACAAGCGATCACAGATGCCGCGATCAGCATTGGCACGTTACGTTTGTTTTGTTTTTTATGTTTCATAACTGCCTCCCTTAATTTCAATATATAAATGACTTTTTCATTAGTGTCTATAGTGTATTACTTCAATTAGTACACTTAATACAATAAATACTTTACTGTGCAAAGTCAATCCTTTTTTTACAAAAAAAATGGACCCTTATCAAAAGGGTCCGTTTCTTACACATCAAGAGGGTGCTGCAAGATCATATTATTTTGCAAAGCTTGAAGCTGAAGTCTCATTCTGTACAGCTGTTCTCTCTGCTGATCATTTGATGACAGCCATAGTTTATTCAAGGCATTTACCGCATTTTCAATCTGCATTTGCGCATCACTGTATTCTTGGTCGTTATAATGCTCTTGTTTAGAAGCGATTTTCAGCTGTTCTTCAGCATAATCATACGCCTGCATACATTGTTGGAGATGTTCATCTACTGATTGTCTTGTTGCCACAGTAACCCCTCCTCTTGGTAATGGAAACAATCCATCATCCATAGTGTAGCCTCATCAGACACGATTCAATAAAGAAATTTATGGTCGATATTCATTTGTTCTCATATGAAATGCGTGCTACAATTTTAGGATGCAATTGTACGCAAGGAGGCATTAATCGTGATTCAGAATAATCCTTTTCCTTATTCAAATACGGAAAAACGCTATCATACATTAAATTATCATCTCAGAGATCATTTCGGGCATAAGGTATTTAAAGTAGCGCTTGACGGCGGCTTCGACTGCCCGAACCGGGACGGCACTGTCGCTCACGGCGGCTGTACCTTTTGCAGCGCTGCGGGCTCCGGTGACTTTGCAGGAAACCGGGCCGATGATTTAATGACACAATTCCACGACATTAAAAACCGCATGCACGAAAAATGGAAGGACGGGAAATATATCGCTTATTTCCAAGCGTTCACCAATACGCATGCTCCGGTTGACGTGCTGCGAGAGAAATTCGAGTCTGTTCTCGCGCTCGACGATGTGGTCGGTCTTTCAATCGCCACACGTCCGGACTGCCTGCCGGATGACGTTGTTGAGTATTTGGCAGAACTGAATGAACGCACGTATCTTTGGGTGGAGCTTGGGCTTCAGACAGTTCACGAACGCACAGCTCTTCTGATCAACCGGGCACATGACTTTGACTGCTACGTTGAAGGTGTGAATAAGCTAAGAAAACACGGCATACGCGTCTGCTCGCATATAATCAACGGACTTCCTCTGGAAGACCGCGATATGATGATGGAAACGGCAAAAGCAGTGGCAGATTTGGACGTCCAGGGTATTAAAATCCATTTGCTTCACCTGCTAAAGGGCACGCCGATGGTGAAACAATACGAAAAAGGAAAGCTGGAATTTCTCTCTCAAGACGATTATGTGCAGCTCGTCTGTGACCAGCTTGAAATCATCCCGCCCGAAATGATCGTACACCGTATCACAGGTGACGGGCCGATTGAATTGATGATTGGGCCGATGTGGAGTGTGAACAAATGGGAAGTGCTTGGCGCTATCAATAAAGAACTTGAAAACCGCGGCAGCTACCAAGGTAAGTTCTTTCAGCGTCTTCAGGAGGAATCGGCCTTATGATTCTGAAAAAAATTCTTCCCTACAGTAAAGAGCTGCTGAAAATGGCCGCAGGGGATGGAGACATCGTTGTTGACGCCACAATGGGGAACGGGCACGACACCCTGTTTTTAGCTGAGCTTGTCGGTGAAAACGGCCATGTATACGCATTTGATATACAAGAATCAGCAGTGGCCAATACGAAGGAGCGGCTCGGTGACACCTATCAAAACCGGACAACTTTATTTCATAAAAGCCATGACAAAATTGCTGAATCACTTCCGCAGGAAACACACGGCAAAGTGGCGGCCGCTGTGTTTAACCTCGGCTATCTGCCAGGCGGGGACAAATCGATTACGACAAACGGCAATTCAACGATCCAAGCAATTGAACAGCTTCTCAGCATCATGAAAGATGAAGGCCTGATTGTTTTGGTCGTCTATCACGGCCACCCGGAAGGCAAAGCTGAAAAAAACGACGTGGTAGACTTTTGCCGGGACTTGGATCAGCAAACAGCCCGTGTCTTAACATACGGATTTATCAATCAGCAAAATGACCCGCCGTTTATTATTGCTATCGAAAAAAAAGCTCAAATCAGCAAATGATTTGAGCTTTTTTCTTTGAGTTTTTCATCCAGGCCATTTTTTGAAACTTTCTGTAGGCTCTGCCGTTGATATAAAAGAAAAAGGAGGTTTTTCCGCTTGCTTTGATCAGCTTTTTCGCGAGCCGGCCCATTTCCTTTTGGCCCGCCACTTTATCATCAGACAAATAGACACCCAGCAAGCCGCGGTTGATTAAGCGGTGGAAGTTTTCGTGCGGAATGCCGTGCAGATGTTCATCGGCTTTCTGAATAAAGTGCTGCAGCCGATTCATCATTTCTTCATGCGACTGATAATACGAGCAGAAATTCAAGTCCCCTTCAAGCAAGTCCTCCTCCTGGTCAATCAAATAATCAAGCAGAATATGAAGACCTTGTATGTAAGGAAAATAACTGTTGCGGATTTTTTTTGCGGTGCTTTCAGTAAAATCGGGCTGAAACGAATATGCGACAAGACAGAAAATGCCTAGCGTGGAGCCTGCACAAGCTGAGAATTCATACCATTCCATCTCGGGAAGCTCTGATTCATATTGGGTAAACCACTTTTCAAGGCGCGGGACACGCTCATGCTCAACAACGTGCTTATGCACCTGCAAATCGCAATAATAGCCGCAAAGCTCAAGCAGATAAGGTTTAATCATTTCGTAGTGTTCAATAGATCCGAGGACACGCTGGCACGTTTTCACCAATTCCTGCAAATATCCGCTGTCATCCTGCTCGTCCCTGAATTGATAATAATGTTGCGGTTCAGCTCCCACTGTCAATGCGTCCTGCATAGAGGTGTGAAGCATTCGAAAATCTTGCGGGTCAAGTGATGTGCTGCGGTCGCACAAATTGTCCAGGTAGTCGCTGATCGTTTGGTATGCGATGATGAACTCAACACATTTCTGCTTATGATTTCCTGACAATAAGGCCAATATGCCGCCGCCTTCGCAATGAAACGTTTTATCTCGAATACTTGCGGTTGCCTGTGCTTTTAATTCACTGTTTTTAATTGCTTCTGATTTTTGCTTCCATATGTTCAGCTCTTGATGAACGAGCGGAAAAATATCACGATATACTTTTGCCATCAGTCCAAAAGGATGTTCCGGTACTGTCAACACATGCACCCCCCTAGTTCAAATATATTGATCAGTAAATGCTCTTGCGGCTTTAAAAACGTCTTCTCTTTCCGGTTCATTAAATATTTCATGATAAAGCCCTTCCCATTCCCTATATGACTTATTGTGGGAAGCAACCCCTGAAAACCACTTGATGACCTTCGTTTTATCGACTAGCTTGTCATCTCCGGCCTGCATGACCAAAAGCGGCACCCTCAGAAAAGCCTCTGTCGGCACCATGGCAGACTCGAGAGTTTTTAACAGCTCTCTGTACCATCTGACAGAAACCTTCTTCACAAAGAGGGGATCGTTCTGGCCTGCTTCGATGACATCTTCATTGCGTGTCGCCATATCAATCGATAATCCCGAATCAACTTTAAGCGACGGGGCAATGACATTCAGCCCCTTTGATGCAAGATCAAGCACTTTATTGACTTTAATTTGCAGCCCGAGACACGGTGATGATAAAATAATTCCCGTAATGCGGGGGTTTCTCTGCTGTTTAAACCATTCAATCGCAATCAGGCCGCCCATGCTGTGGCCGAGAAGAAAAACAGGCAGCTCAAAGGTTCGCGCTTTATCTATCCAAGTATCTACTTCATCAATGTATTCTTGAAATGAGCGAATATGACCTCTGGCCCGGGTGGTTGTCCCTTGTCCCGGCAGATCACCCATTACAACGTGATAACCCGAAGATCTCCACATTTCACTCAGCCATTTATATCGTCCATGATGTTCACTTGCCCCGTGGATCATAACAATCACTGCCACAGGTCTGTCTGCTTTCCAGGTCCACATGCGGTTCACCTCATACAAAAATTAAATAGAGAAAGAAGGATGAAAGATATATGATTTACCCTTATAAGGAATACACGCCAGAAATCCACCCAACGGCTTTTGTAGCCGATAATGCAACAATTACCGGTGATGTGGTCATCGGGGAACAATCCAGCATTTGGTTCTCAGTTGTCATAAGAGGAGATGTAGCCCCGACCAGAATCGGTAACAGAGTCAATATCCAGGATTTAAGCTGCCTCCATCAAAGCCCGAACCGGACGCTTCTCATTGAAGATGACGCCACGATAGGCCACCAGGTTACACTCCATAGCGCCGTGATCCGTAAGAACGCCTTAATCGGCATGGGTTCAATCATTTTAGACGGAGCCGAAATCGGTGAAGGCGCATTTATCGGTGCCGGCAGCCTTGTTCCGCCGGGGAAAATCATTCCGCCAGGCCATCTAGCCTTCGGTCGCCCGGCAAAAGTCATCCGTCCTTTGACGGATGAAGACCGAAAAGACATGCAGAGAATACGGTCTGAATATGTAGCAAAGGGTCAATATTATAAATCACTTCAGCAAATGTAAGACCAGCTTCGTTTTACTTTACCATTTTTCAAAATATTATTTAAGCGATAACCATCGCTGACCCGAACCAAATGCAGTTCGGGTTTTTAATTTTCCATAAAACGTTCACATGTAAAAATAACCGTGTGACTTTTATCTTATCATAAAAAACAAGACGCCACTGTAAGCAGTCTTTGCAAAAAATATATTCCTATTCTCTGCTTTCTATGAGCAGCTTTACTTAAACAAAAAAGAGCCCTCCGGGAGCTCTTTTTGTCAGCTGATCTGTTGCTCAGTTGACACAGCTGCGTTTTTCTTATGAAAGCCTTTGCCATAATAAACGGCTATCAAAATCAGAAACCAAATCGGACCGACAATTATGGCGACTCTTGTTTCCGGGCTATAAGCCATCAGGATAATGACAAATGCTAAAAAGGCCAAAGATAAATATGATGTGAATGGGTAAAAAGGCATTTTGTATTTTAATTGCTTTTGATCCTTTGGCTGCATGCCTTTTCGATATTTGATCTGAGAAAGCAAGATGATCGCCCATGTCCAAATCGCTCCGAACGTCGCAATGCTTGTGACCCAAGTAAATACCTTCGCAGGCACAACATAGTTTAACAGCACACCGACTAATAACGCACCCGCAGAAGCCAGTACGGCTTTACCCGGAATGCCGCCTTTGGTCAGCTTACCGTATGCTTTTGGCGCCTCGCTCTGCTCCGCTAAGTTAAAGAGCATACGTCCGGTGCTGAATATGCCGCTGTTGCAAGAAGACAGCGCTGCCGTCAGAACGACAAAGTTAATGATGCCTGCCGCATATGGAATCCCCACTTTTTCAAACGTGAGTACAAAAGGGCTTCCTTGCGATCCGATTTCCTGCCACGGATAAATGGACATGATAACAAATAAAGCACCGACGTAAAAAATCAAGATACGCCAAAATACCGTATCAATCGCTTTCGCTAATGATTTTTGCGGGTTTTTAACTTCGCCGGCCGTCACCCCTATCATCTCAATGCCTAAATACGCGAACATCACCATTTGAAGTGACAATAAAACCCCTTTTATTCCATGAGGAAAAAATCCGCCGTTGCTCCACAAGTTGCTGATGCCAGTCGCAATACCTCCATTGCCGACGCCTGCAATGATCATTAATAAACCGACAGCAATCATAGAAAGGATCGCGACAATTTTAATCAATGCGAACCAAAACTCCAGCTCTCCATACGCCTTTACGGCCAGGAAATTGACACCAGTCATAATCACCAGCGCCGACAATGCCCAAATCCAATTGGGCACATCCGGAAACCAGTATCCCATATAAATTCCGACAGCGGTGATTTCCGCCATACAGGTTACAACCCATAAGAACCAGTAATTCCACCCGGTTAAGTAGCCTGCGAGCGGACCTAAGTAGTCACGCGCATACCTGCTGAAAGAGCCCGCGACCGGCTTTTGAATCGCCATTTCCCCAAGCGCCCTCATAATAAAAAACATAACCAGACCGCTGCAGGCATATGCCACCAAAATACCCGGTCCTGCTAATTGAATAGCTGATGCAGAGCCAAGGAAAAGTCCCACTCCTATGGCAGCCCCTAAAGACATCAAAGAAATATGCCTTTCTTCCAGACCGCGATGCAATTCTTGTTTTTGTTTTTGCATGTTCCCTTCTCCCCTAGAAAAAAATATCATTACATCATTTTTCTGAATATTTCACACGAATGTGCAGGGTAATCAATGATGATGGAGAAATACTGGTATAATAACAAGGCTTTCGACGAATCGAAAGCCTTATCTGTTAGACAAAGATGACTTCTTTAGGCTGATGGCTCAGCTCTTCAGGCATATACCGTTTTTCAATATTGATGCTGTGCCAGATCATAAAGATGAGCACTGTCCAAATTTTACGGCTGTTATCAGCCTTGTCGGCACAATGGTCTTCAAGAAGCTGAAGAACGTAATCCTTATGGATATAAGCGTCCGTTTGGCTTTCCTGAATAATGCTGCGCACCCATTCGTTCATTTCGTTTTTCAGCCAATGACGGATCGGTACAGGGAAACCGAGCTTTTTGCGGTTCAATACATGATCCGGCACAATGCCTTCAGCAGCTTTGCGAAGGAGATACTTTGTCGTACCGTTCTTTGTTTTCAACTCATCAGGAATTTTAGAAGCAACGTCAAATACGACTTTATCAAGGAACGGCACACGCAATTCCAAAGAATTCGCCATCGTCATTTTATCCGCTTTTAGCAAAATGTCGCCTCGCATCCAAGTGTGGATATCGACATACTGCATTTTGTTAATATCGCTGTATGAGCTGCTTTCTGTAAAGTAAGGCTTCGTCACATCGCGATACGAAAGGCTCGGATCATAGTGCTTCAGCAGCTGTTTCTTCACGGATTCTTCAAAGATCTTCGCGTTGCCGATATAACGCTCCTGAAGCGGAGTGCAGCCGCGCTCAAGCAGGCTCTTTCCTCTCATTCCCTCAGGCATAACGGCCGCTACGTGCAGAAGCATCTTTTTCAAGCCGGACGGAATGCGTTCAAACGGTTTAAGGGAAAGCGGTTCACGGTAGATGTTGTATCCGCCGAACAGCTCGTCCGCACCTTCGCCAGATAACGCAACCGTTACGTGTTTTTTCGCTTCTTTCGCCACGAAATACAATGGAATCGCAGCCGGGTCTGCAAGCGGATCATCAAAGTGCCATACGATTTTAGGAAGCTCGTTCATGTATTCTTCAGGTGAAATGACTTTGCTGATATTTTCAATGCCCAGTGCAGCGGCAGTTTCTTTCGCTACATCAACTTCACTGAAGCCCTGCTGTTCAAATCCGACAGAAAATGTTTTCAGGTTTGGATGAAATTCTTTCGCAACGGATACAATAAACGAAGAATCGATTCCGCCTGATAGGAATGAACCGACAGGCACATCACTTCTCATATGAACGTTTACAGAGTCATAGATAGCGTCTCTGACTTCTTTGACAAGTTTATCTTCTTCCGTCTGAACAGGCTGGAAGCGCGCCTTGAAATACGTTTTGAATGTGATATCACCGTCAGGGCGGATTGTAAACTGAGAACCCGGCTCTACTTTTTTCACATCAATATCAAGCGTACTTGGCTCAGGAACGAATTGGAAAGACATATACTGCTGTAATGCTTCTTTATCTATTTCAATATCATTTTGGGCTGCCATTAAACTTTTTCTCTCTGAGGCAAAATAAACCTGATCATTGATCGTTGTGTAATACAACGGCTTAATGCCGAATGGATCTCTTGCTCCATAAAGAACATGATCGTTTTTATTCCAAATCAGAAAGGCAAACATGCCGCGCAGCTTGGAAGCCGCTTCTTCTTTATAGTGACGGTAAGTCGCAAGAAGAACCTCTGTGTCAGAATCTGTGTTGAAAGTATATCCCTTTGCTTCAAGCTCTTTTCTCAGTTCGATATAGTTATAGATTTCCCCGTTAAAAATAATCCAATATTTTTCATCTTCATATGATAAAGGCTGTCCGCCATTTTCCACATCAATAATGCTGAGCCGTCTGAATCCGAATCCAACGTGCTCATCATGGTAATATCCATCACTGTCAGGACCGCGGTGAACGATCATTTGGTTCATTTGTTTGATTAGTTCTTCTTGATCAGCGGTTTGAGTTAACGGATGCTTGTTAAAAACCCCGACAAATCCACACATAGTATTGCCTCCATATTTAAAATTGTCATCATTGAACCCCTATTTATAGACGCTGTGAACAGTGTTTGGTTTCACAGTTATGTAAAAAAATAAACATGGATACATCGATAAAAAAGGGAAAGCCGCTTAACCAGTAAGCGGCTATAAAATTATTCTCCTAACGCTTCTTTACGCAGCTGTTCCGCTTTGTCTGTACGCTCCCACGGAAGGTCAACATCGTGGCGTCCAAAGTGGCCGTACGCAGCAGTCTGTTTGTAGATCGGACGGCGTAAATCAAGCATTTTGATAATGCCGGCAGGTCGTAAATCAAAGTTATTGCGCACAACTTCAATCAGTTTTTCCTCCGAAGCTTTTCCGGAACCGAATGTGTTGATTGAGATAGACACAGGCTGTGCAACACCGATCGCGTAAGCAAGCTGCACTTCGCAAGAATCTGCAAGCTCAGCCGCAACAATGTTTTTCGCAACGTATCTTGCAGCATAAGCAGCTGAACGGTCTACTTTCGTCGCATCCTTACCAGAGAACGCGCCGCCGCCGTGACGTGCGTAGCCGCCGTACGTATCAACGATGATTTTACGTCCTGTAAGCCCCGCATCCCCTTGAGGTCCTCCGATGACGAAACGGCCTGTAGGGTTAATGAAGTATTTTGTTTCTTCATCAATTAATTCTTCAGGAACAACCGGATTGATGACATGTTCTTTAATGTTGCGCTGAATTTGCTCAAGCGTAATTTCAGGGTGATGCTGAGTTGAAATAACAATCGCGTCAATGCGGACAGGTTTGTTATTTTCATCATACTCAACCGTTACCTGTGTTTTGCCGTCAGGGCGAAGGTAAGGAAGAACATCTTCTTTACGCACTTCACTCAAGCGGCGGGCTAATTTATGAGCAAGTGAAATCGGAAGAGGCATGAGCTCTTTCGTTTCGTTGCACGCATAACCGAACATTAAACCTTGGTCACCCGCCCCGATTGCTTCAATTTCTTCGTCGCTCATTGTGCCTTCACGGGCTTCAAGCGCTTGGTCTACACCCATCGCAATATCAGCAGACTGCTCGTCAATTGATGTTAAAACTGCACAAGTTTCCGCATCAAATCCGTATTTTGCACGTGTGTATCCGATTTCTTTAATCGTTTCACGAACCGTTTTTGGAATGTCAACATACGTAGAAGTTGTGATTTCTCCGCTGACAAGAACCAAACCAGTTGTCACAGACGTTTCACAAGCAACACGCGCGTTAGGGTCTTTCTTTAAAATTTCATCTAAAATGCTGTCAGAAATCTGGTCACAGATTTTATCCGGATGCCCCTCCGTAACAGATTCTGATGTAAATAAACGACGATTTTTACTCATGATTTGCTTCCTCCTGCACAAGGCCTCCCGAAAGACCTTATATATATGATACGGAACTCGCTCCCTCTTATACAATGTTACGTTTATATTAGAGATGTTAATTGGCATATTTATGAAATAAAAAAACCTTTTCCGTTCGAGGAAAGGGTTTGGTCTTTGTGCCTTTCACTCTTATCGCTCAAGGAATCATTCAACCTTGCATCAGGTTAGCACCTTGGTTGTCTCACACAATTTGAACATAATGAATAATAGAGAAACCGGTTGCTGGGCTTCATAGGGCCTGTCCCTCCGCCAGCTCGGGATAAGAGTATCCGCTCAATGAAATATCTTATCGTAAAAGGGTTTGCAATGTCAATATGAATCAGGAGAAATAGACGCCTTTATTGCGGAAAACAATGGAAATGCACACACAAAAAACGATAAATAGTATAGACTATTTGAAAATATATGTTATACTAATTCACAATTAGCAAAACACAAATAAAATGATAAAGGAAGGTTTCTTATGAACTCAGTTGATTTAACCGCTGATTTGCAAGCCTTATTAACAAGTCCTAATGTGCAGCATAATTTATCTGCAGCTCAGCTTACAGAAAAAGTACTTTCCCGCAGCGAAGGCATTTTGACATCCACGGGTGCCGTCCGGGCGACCACAGGCGCTTACACGGGACGTTCGCCGAAGGATAAATTCATTGTAGAAGAAGCAAGCACAAAGAGTAAGATTGATTGGGGTCCGGTGAATCAGCCTATTTCCGAGGAAGCGTTTGACCGGCTGTACACGAAAGTTGTCAGCTATCTGAAACAGCGAGATGAGCTGTTTGTTTTCGAAGGATTTGCCGGTGCCGATGAAAAATACAGACTGCCGATCACCGTCGTTAATGAATTTGCATGGCACAATTTATTTGCCAGACAGCTGTTTATCCGTCCTGAAGACAATGATAAAAAAACAGTCGAACAGCCGTTTACCATTCTTTCCGCTCCGCATTTCAAAGCGGACCCAAAAACAGACGGCACACATTCAGAAACCTTTATTATTGTTTCTTTCGAAAAGCGCACGATTTTAATCGGCGGAACGGAGTATGCCGGAGAAATGAAAAAATCGATTTTCTCCATCATGAATTTCCTGCTGCCTGAGCGAGATATTTTATCCATGCATTGCTCCGCTAATGTCGGTGAAAAAGGCGATGTCGCGCTTTTCTTCGGCCTGTCGGGAACAGGAAAGACCACCCTTTCGGCGGATGCTGACCGGAAACTGATCGGTGATGATGAACACGGCTGGTCGGATACCGGTGTCTTCAATATCGAAGGCGGATGCTATGCCAAGTGCATTCATTTAAGCGAAGAAAAGGAACCGCAGATTTTTAAAGCGATTCGGTTTGGATCCGTTCTCGAAAATGTTGTTGTAGATGAAGATACGCGTGAAGCCAATTACGATGATTCCTTCTATACAGAAAACACACGTGCCGCTTACCCGATTCATATGATCGACAACATTGTCTCTCCGAGCATTGCGGGCCACCCGTCAGCGATTGTATTTTTGACGGCTGATGCATTCGGCGTTCTGCCGCCAATCAGCAAGCTGACGAAGGAGCAGGCTATGTACCACTTCTTAAGCGGTTATACGAGTAAACTAGCCGGAACCGAACGCGGCGTCACGTCTCCTGAGACGACATTCTCCACATGCTTCGGTTCACCGTTCCTTCCGCTCCCGGCCCATGTATATGCGGAAATGCTCGGCAAGAAAATCGACGAACACGGTGCAGACGTTTACTTGGTCAATACCGGCTGGACCGGCGGCGGCTACGGCACAGGCGAACGCATGAAGCTTTCATACACACGGGCGATGGTAAAAGCAGCGATTGAAGGCAAATTAGAAAATGTGCAAATGACCACTGACGATATTTTCGGCCTGCACATCCCGGTTCATGTTCCGGGTGTTCCCGATCATATCCTTCAGCCGGAAAACACGTGGAATAACAAAGAGGAATACAGAGAAAAGGCTGTGTATCTGGCAAACGAATTCAAAGAAAACTTCAAAAAGTTCACAAATACAGATGCCATCGCGCAAGCAGGCGGGCCTCTCGTTTAAAAAAGCAAAAGCCAAGAGCAATTAAGCTCTTGGCTTGTTTTAATTGACTGTATGCAAGGAAGTCAGCTTGTACGTAATGATTGTCCGCCCGTCTGTCCATTCAAGCTTCTGCACTTCGGCTGTGCCTGACTTTTCACCAAACTTTGTTTTGCTGACATCCATCGGAATCTCCATTGGATAAATGCGATACCCGTCTTTCTCTAATCTGAATATATTTTCATCTATGCGAACTTCTTTTCCTTTTGTCACAATCAATGTATTAAATTCAACAGGCATTCCCAAATTGAAATCCCCTTTCGTTCTCTTTTTTCTATATCATAACATATTTCACCGTCAGCGGTTTTTCATCCACTGCGTGAGCTGCCGCACAATACGCCGGTTTTCCTTCGGCGGAAAATAATGTGTGAATGTACTGTAGTACCACGTCTCTACAGGCTTGTGCAGCTGTTTTAATTTCTCCTCAAATAAATACGAATGCTGAATGGAAACGTTTTGGTCTTTTTCTCCGTGAATTAATAAAACGGGTGCCTCAATTTTGTTCACTTGGTCAAAAGGCGTTCGCCATTTGTATTCGTCAGGCACCTTTTTCGGCGTTCCCCCAATCACTCTTTTCATCATTCTTCGTAAATCCTGCCGCTCTTCATATGTAAGAATCATATCACTGACGCCTCCCCACGAAACGAATGAAGCCGCATGCCGTCCCATTTCAATCGCAGTAAGCATTCCCATTATGCCGCCTCTGGAGAAACCGAAAATATGAATTCTGTTGTTTTTCACTTGCGGATGCTGCTGGAGCAGGCGAAAAGCGGAAAAAGCATCCTCTCTGTCTTCTCCTGCAAAATCCTCGTTGCCCTCTCCTCCCTGGTTCCCTCTGTAAAAGGGGGCAAATACAACAAATCCTTGGGACGCAAACTGGATAATTCGGCCCGGTCTGACCATTCCAACACTTTTAATACCGCCGCGCAAATATAAAAATCCGTCATATTGCCCAGGTGCCGCCGGCTCCGCCAGCAGCCCTTTCACTTTTAAGCCATTTGAAAGGTAGCAGATGGTAAACAAACGCACATGCCGGCTCGGCGACGGAAATCTTCTTTTCTCAACAATCAATGCTCCCGCCTCCTTTTTTCTTTATTCTTTCCTGCCTTTAAAAATAAATCCTGTAACCCGGATTAGGCATTCACACATTTTTATACCCATCATACGATATGTAAAGCAAAAAAGGATATTAACTTGATGCTAAATAAGGAGGTTGTCATGTGAACAAATGGTTAAGGCTGGGCTGTTTCTGCGTTTGCAGTGTGTTTCTCATCATTGCCCTGAGCGCTTGCAAGCAGGAAGCAACACTCACGAAAGTAAAAGTAGCCGAAGTGACCCATTCCATTTTTTATGCACCTTTATATGTTGCAGAATCTAAAGGCTTTTTCAAGGATGAAGGCCTTGATGTTGACGTCAATACGACCTGGGGCGGCGATAAAACGATGACTTCGCTTCTTTCAAACGGCTCGGACATTGCTCTTGTCGGTTCAGAAACATCCATTTATGTCGAATCGCAAGGGGCTAAAGACCCTGTCATTAACTTCGCACAGCTGACTCAGACAGACGGAACGTTCCTTGTCGCAAGAGAAGATGCCGAAAAGTTCAGCTGGGATCAGCTGAAAGGAAAGACTTTTCTCGGCCAGAGAAAAGGCGGTATGCCGCAAATGGTCGGAGAGTATGTGCTGAACCAACATCACATTGATCCGCATAAGGATATTGAACTCATCCAAAACATAGACTTCGCCAATATATCCAATGCCTTTGCTTCTGGAACCGGTGAGTATGTCCAGCTTTTTGAACCGACTGCTTCACTCTTTGAGAAAGAAGGCATCGGCCACATCGTTGCTTCGTTCGGAGAAGAATCAGGCCAGGTTCCTTATACAACATTTATGGCAAAACAAAGCTATTTAAAGAAAAACGAGGATACAGCCGTCAAATTCACGAGAGCTATTTATAAAGCGCAGCAGTGGGTGGTAAACCACTCAGCGAAGGACATCACAGAAGCGATTAAAAATGAATTTGACGATACAGATCCAGATGTCATCGAAACGTCCATTGAACGCTACAAAAAACAAAATTCGTATTCTCCAGACCCGCTCCTCAACGAAAAAGAATGGGAACTGCTCCAAACGATTATGGATCAGTCGGGTGAACTGCCAAAGCATATACCATACAGTCAGCTTGTGAACAAACACATCGCCGAAAAAGTCACCTCGGAAAAATAGGAGGCGCCATCTATGTCTTTTTTACATGTCGACCATGTAACTCATACTTATTTTTCTATTAAAGAAAAAACAACAGCCGTACAGGACATTCATTTCGATGCCGAAAAAGGCGATTTCATCTCATTTCTCGGTCCGAGCGGCTGCGGAAAAACAACACTGCTTTCCATAATTGCAGGCTTAATTGAACCCTCGGAAGGCAGAGTTCTGATTGAAGGCCGCGAGCCGAATCAAAAAGAACATAACATTGGCTACATGCTTCAGCAGGATTACTTATTTCCCTGGAAATCCATTGAGGAAAATGTGCTCCTCGGTTTAAAAATTGCCGACACGCTTACTGAAGAAAACAAGGCCGCAGCACTTGGTCTTTTGCCGGATCTGGGTCTCGTTGATGTTGAAAAGAAATATCCTAAGGAGCTGTCAGGCGGGATGAGGCAGCGGGCCGCGCTTGCAAGAACTCTAGCCCCAAATCCAAGTCTGCTGTTGCTGGATGAGCCATTTTCCGCGCTTGATTTTCAAACGAAGCTGTCTTTGGAAAACCTCGTTTTCCGCACATTAAAGGAATATCAAAAAACAGCGGTGCTTGTCACTCATGATATAGGGGAAGCGATTGCGATGAGTGATACCATCTTTTTATTTTCTAATCAGCCGGGCACCATTCATCAAATTTTTACAATCCCTAGAGAATTGGCTGCGATGATGCCTTTTGACGCCCGTCAGGAGCCATCCTTCCAGACGCTGTTTCAAACGATATGGAAGGAGCTGAATTCTCTTGAGAAACAGCAAAGAAACAATTGATCTGCTTCATGAGCAATATCAATTTAAACAGAAAAAAGAGAAATGGAATGTGCATTCTTTTCAGCTTGCGATATTTATCCTCTTTTTCTCCGGATGGGAAATCGCAAGCAGACAGGGCTGGATTGATCCTCTCATCTTCAGCTCGCCATCAGCCGTATGGCGTTTACTGATTGAAAAGGTTGCTGACGGCTCATTGCTGTCGCATATCGGGGTTACTTTATTTGAGACGGTGCTTGGCTTTTTGCTGGGGACTTTCCTTGGCACGTGTCTTGCCGCGTTGTTATGGTGGTCCAATCGGCTTGCCAGGATATTAGATCCGTATCTGGTCATTTTAAATGCAATGCCGAAAGTGGCGCTCGGTCCTATTCTGATTGTTGCGCTCGGTCCCGGCTTTGTCAGCATCATCGCGATGGGAGCGGTCATCAGTGTCATCATCACAACCATCGTCGTTTATACTGCCTTTCAAGAGGTGGATGAAAACTATATTAAAGTAATGAAAACATTCGGCGCAAACAAGTGGGTTATTTTTAAAGAAGCGATTCTTCCCGCATCTTCGCCCGCTATTATTTCAACACTGAAGGTAAACGTCGGTTTATCGTGGGTCGGTGTTATCGTAGGCGAATTTCTTGTTTCAAAGGTCGGATTAGGATACATGATTATTTACGGATTCCAAGTCTTCAATTTTACACTCGTCTTCTTAAGCCTGTTGATCATTGCTGTATTTGCCACCCTGATGTATCAGGGCGTAGAACTGTTAGAAAAGAAATGGACGAAGGGCAGAACATAAAAACCCGGCGGATAGCCGGGTTTTTACTTGATCCATCCCGCTTCTTTCAGTTTTTTCAAACTGATAGGAAGCACAGAATCCTTCATAATAAAGCTGAATTTTTTATTGCGGGGCAAGTTTTCCGGAAGTTCATGAAACAGAACCGGCCCTTTCGTTTCAAAGTAATCGCTTTGCTTTTCAAGCTTCTCTATATCTGCAAAATATATATTTTTCACAATAACCTTTTCTTTTCCGAGAACTTTATACTGTCCGAGATACTTGAGGCTTTTCACTCTCGCCCCTGTTTCTTCCTTCACTTCTCGAAGCGCCGCCTCTTCCGCGCACTCCATCGGTTCCACTTTCCCGCCCGGAAACTCAAAGCCTCTGTCCTCATGTTCTGTCAAAAGCCATTTGTCACCAAAACGGCAGATGACCCAGACATGCTTCGGGCTGTCCGAAAAGGGCTGATTGTCAAAGGAGAGCTGAACAGTATTCTGATAATAATCTTTAAACTCGTACATGTTTATCCCTCAAATCCGTTCCTAGCTATCTTCCATACATCATACCACAGTTACGTTTCTTCGGAAGCTTTTTATCAAAAAATAAGGGAAACCCAGCACGCTAGCCGGATCTGAAACGATAGACCAGCTCGTACAGCTTTTGGCCGCAGCTCTTGTCAAAATGTAAATGACTGACGCTCTGGGCTTTATTATGACCCGCGAACAGATAAAAGTTACGGTTTGCGCCTGAATTTATTTTTTAACGTTTCTAATAGATCCACAAGCATTTCCGGAACAGGTATACCGAGAGAGCTGGCTGTCACGACAATTTGCACAGATTCATAAAGAATATAAAACATAATGGCCAAGTCACGTATCGATCCCTGTGTATTCAGCAGCTGGTCAAAAAAGTGGCAGACAGAAATCAGAGCCAACGTAACTAATTTTTTGACGAGACGTGCAAAAACCTTCTTAATCGCCAGTTTGTGAATAATCGTTTCCTTCAAGGTCGTACTGATAAATTCAATTGCCATAAGAGACAGCAGAATGAGGAGTGAGTACTGAAAACCTCCGAAGAAAAACCCCGCTGCTGAAACGCTGACTGCAAAAAACGAAAAGATGCCAAAGTCTCTATCCATTTATCCCAACATCCTTTCACAGAAACGGCCTTACCATATTCTATGGAAAGCATGCCGAACGGATTGGATTTTTCAGAAAAATGGACTGGTTGTCGCCTATTTTTGCGAGACAAAACAAAAACCGGACATCTTCAAAGATATCCGGCCTTTCTTTTCTATTATCCAAGGTAAGCTTTCAGCATCCAGTTATGTTTTTCAATATTTTGGTGAATGGCAAGAAGCATGTCCCCTGTTGTTTCGTCTCCGACCTCATCGGCTAAGTCCATGCCGCTTTTCAGTTCTTCCGCGATGACTGTAAAATCATCATACACACTCTGAACCATTTGTTCTGCTGTCTCGTTTCCGTTCGCTTCTTTTACAGAAGCTGTTTCCAAAGATTCTTTCATTGTCGCGATCGGTTTTCCGTTCAAAGCCAAAAGACGCTCTGCCAAATCATCAATATAAGTTGCTGTCTCGTTATAAAGCTCTTCAAATTTTTCATGCAGTGTAAAGAAATCTTTCCCTTTTACATACCAGTGATAATTATGTAGTTTCACATACATGACTGTCCAGTTGGCTACTTGTTTGTTCACGGCTTGAATCAATTGTTCTGACATATTATCTTCCTCCTTGTTTATATTAGGTGTATACCCTTAATATCGTACGCTAAAACCTTTATTTTACCCGTCTGCCACAATGTCTTCCACTATGTTACAATTATTGAAAACGGAGGTGGAATCATGACGCTTCTCATCACGATAAGTATTTTGATTGTGCTGGCTGTTTTGCTCGTAAGTGTTTGGACGACTGTAAAAGCCTATAATGTAAAACACACGATTGACCCTCCTCAAGAAGGAAATGCTCCCGGTTCAGACCCAAAAGGTCAATGATGGTGTGATTGATCTTCTTCAGGTTGCTTGGTGGCAGCATCGGCGTCTCCGACTTGGACTTTTAAGGTCGGCATGCTGTGCTGTTTTTTTGCAGTGACATGAGATTGCACAGTGTATACGCCATCTTCCTTAAACTCTGTATCAAATCGATATACGCCATCTTCCTGTTTGGCTTTAAACATCTTGCTGTCGTTTTTTTCCCCGTCTTTCCATACCTCAAACTCCACTTCATCAGCATCTGTCACCGCTTCATCTCCGTAAGAAACCGCCGCTTCATAAGCAGCATTCTCTCCCGGCTTCACTTTTTCCGGTCCGGTGAGTTTTACATCTAATACCTCAGGCGTCTCAGCTGCTGTATGTGCTTTATTCTCCTCAGATCCGCACCCGTTCAGTAAAAAAACAGCAGAAAAAAGTACTGCAGCGACCATCTTTTTCATTCCATCACCCTTTTCGTCGTTTACCTCAATAGTAGCAAACGCTTACAGCAAATGGTATACAAAATCTGTAACGTCACAAAAAAGACCTTTTTGCTTTCGGGCAAAAAGGTCTTTTTTCTATTTAGCCAAATACTTTTAGCAATTCTTCTTTATCCTGTGACAGCCAGAAACGCATCAAACGTTTTGCGCCTTCCAGGTCATGAAGCTTCGCCTGGCCGCACTGCTTTTCATTGGCAGCCGGAATTTCGGTAATTTCTACAGCTTCCTTCATTGTGTCTTCAAGCAAGTCAACGATTTCCGCAGGAGTCGGCTCTCCGCTGACAACAAGATAGTAGCCGGTTTGGCAGCCCATTGGCGAAATATCAATAATATCAAAATGATCATATTTCTCAGCATGAGTGCGAATCGTAAATGCGAGCAAATGCTCAAGTGTATGGATCGTATCAGGCTTCATCGCCTGTTTATTCGGCTGGCAAAAACGAATATCAAATTTATTTACAACACCGTCTGTTCCTACTTTATGCACACCGCAATGTCTGACGTATGGGGCAACAACCGCATTATGGTCAAGTTCAAAACTTTCTACTGAAGGCATAATGGCACTCTCCCTTTTTTAAAAATGTATTTTTATTATAACATACCTTTCCGATAAGAATTATCGAATAACTTTTCAAACCGCGTTATTTTTTTTATACTTGCATCAGAAAGGTTGCTGAAGACACATGAAAACCATATTTATTGCCCTGATCAGAGGGTACCAAAAATTCATCTCGCCGCTGACGCCGCCAACATGCCGCTTTTATCCGACTTGTTCACAATATGGAATCGAAGCCATTAAAACGCACGGCGCCCTTAAAGGCGGATGGCTGACTCTCATACGGATTTTGAAATGCCATCCATTTCATCCGGGCGGTGTCGACCCCGTCCCTGAAAAAAAGCGCAAAGATTAAGCGTTATAGCCGTTTACGACAACATCCAGTTTTCCTGTCTCAGGATCAATGACTAAACCGTGGACAGGCACAGTTTCCGGGAACAGCGGATGATGTTTAATGACGTCCACGCTGTCTTTTACGCTCGCTTCCACTGAATCGAAGCTTTTAAACCATTGGTCAAAGTCAACTCCGGAGTACTTCAATGTTTCGATGCGTTCTTCCGGAATTCCTCTTTCCTTTATTCTATTAAGCATGCTTTCGCTGCTGATTTTGCTCATACCGCAATCGTGGTGTCCGATTACACATACTTCATCTGCGTTCAGCTCGTACACTGCAACCAGTAAACTTCTCATAATGCTTCCGAACGGGTGTGTAACAAGCGCACCGGCACTCTTTATAATCTTGATGTCACCGTTTCGCATATTCATCGCATGCGGCAGCAATTCAACCAAACGAGTGTCCATGCAAGAAAGAATCGCCATTTTTTTATCCGGGAATTTTGATGTCTGATACTTTTCATAATCTTTTTGTTCAATAAAAGTTTTATTAAAGTCAAGAATATCATTTAGAAGACTCATAGCGGTATTCCTTTCCGGTCTTTTTTCTTCAATATATCACAGCCTCTGCCTTTCGTCATCCTATCGGCAAGATGTTGAGGCCAGAAAAAAAGGCAAGCCCTGCGGCTGCCTCATTTTCCCATGTTATATCTTTTGTTGAACTGCTCGACTCTTCCGCCTTTTTCATTGAATTTCTGGCGGCCTGTATAAAACGGATGAGTATCTGAGCTTACCTCTACTTTAATAACCGGATATGTGTTTCCATCTTCCCACTCCGCTGTTTCTTCCGATGTTTTGGTAGACCTGCTCAAAAAGCGGTATCCGCTGTTTACATCCTGAAATATTACTTTGTGATTCTTCGGATGAATTCCTTCCTTCATGTCTATCTCTCCTTATTAAATCGTAATAATTACGTTTTATTTTATATCCTAACAAACATTTTGTCAATCTCCTTACAGGTTTCCCGATCTTTCGCTTCATAAACCTCATGCTTTTAAGAACAGGAAGAATAATCTAACCGAGGAAGCAAATAATAAACCCATATTACATACAGATCGTTTTGAGAAAGGTGGTTTATGATTGTGGATGATTTAGTTTTGGCTAGGAGTCTTTTTGGTACGACAATGGGCTTTCATATCATTTTCGCAACCTTGGGAGTCGGTCTGCCGCTCATGATTTTAATAGCTGAATTGATCTATCAAAAAACGAAGGATGACCATTATGCCATCATGGCGAAGAGATGGACAAAAGCACAGGCTGTTTTGCTGGGGGTCGCCATTCCGACCGGAACCATTGCCGGTACTCAGCTCGCGCTTTTATGGCCGGGTTTTATGGAAGTCATCGGCCGGGTCATGTCCCTGCCATTCCAAATTGAAATCTACGCTTTTTTTATCGAAGCCCTGTTTATGTCGATTTATGTATATGCCGCAGACCGCTTATCGCCGGTCATGAGGATTATCGCTGTTGTCTTTGTGCTGATCGGGGCCGCGGCGTCTGCCATTCTGATCACGAATGTCCATGCCTTTGAAGGAACCCCGGCCGGATTTAAAATTATAAACGGAAAGATAACTGATGTTGATCCGTGGGCTGCGTTTTTTAACCCAAGCTTTTTTGTAACCGCCGGCCATGTCGTTCTGTCTGCGTTCATGACCGGAGCCTTTATCGTTGCTTCTGTTGCCGCATACAAAATGATCCGGTCGAGAAAAAAAGAAAACGTCTATCGCTTTCACCGGAAAGCCCTGCTGCTCGCGCTGACGATCGGCGGTATCTTTTCATTGATAACAGCCTTAAACGGCCACGAATCAGCACAGATGCTGCATGAATATCAGCCGGAAAAACTCGCCGGAGCAGAGGGCCTGTTTGAAACAAGATCCCATGCCCCGCTTGCAATCGGCGGATTTACCGATCCGGAAGAGGAAAAAGTGAAATGGGCAATCGAGATTCCGTGGGCATTAAGCTTTTTGGCAGCCAACAGTTTTGACACTGTTGTAAAAGGATTAAATGCGTTTCCGAGAGACGAATGGCCGCCGCTTTTTATCCACACGTTATTTAACGCGATGGTCGGTGTCGGAATGCTGCTTATTCTTTATTCCATTATCGGTGTCGTCTGGAGAAAAGTATTAAAGAAAGATCGTTTTCCAACCTGGCTGCTGTTGATTTTCATGACGGCCGGTCCTCTCAGCATTATCGGAATTGAATTCGGCTGGATTTTCGCTTGTACGGGGAGACAGCCGTGGGTCATCTATCACCTGCTGAAAACATCAGATGTCGTCACGACGACAGGCTCGATCGGTGTGCTCTTTCTGTTTTTCACATTTGTTTACGCCGTGTTGGGCGCAGCTGTCGTTTATGTGCTGCTTTACTATTTCAAAAAGCACCCTGTGGATGAGGATTTAAATACGGCGGAGTCTTAATAGCTTCGCAAGCAGGAAACTAAATGGAAGGAAGATCGACAAATGGACATTTCAACTGACGCTCTGATCGCCATCTCAATTATTTGGGGTTTTGTGTTTATTTACGCCGTCATGGCCACAATGGATTTCGGAGCGGGATTTTGGTCTATGATCTATTTAAACAAAGAGCATATGAAGGCGACTGATATCGCAAACCGCTTTCTGTCGCCGACTTGGGAGGTCACTAACGTCTTTATCGTGGCCATCGTCGTTGCACTTTTCAGCTTTTTTCCAGGTGCGACGTTTGTGCTCGGAACTGTTTTATTAATTCCCGGCAGCATTATTTTATTGCTTTTAGCAATCCGAAGCGGATTTCTCGTTTTTTCAAACACAGCGAAGGAAAGGAAATTGCTCAGATATATTTCCGGCATCTCCGGTTTTATTATTCCCGCTGTTCTGATTTTGGTTCTCCCGGTGACACACGGTGGATTTATCGAAAACACAGACGGCGTATACAGCTTGAATATGTCTACCATTTTGACAAGCCCAAACGCCTATTCATTTATAGGGTTTGCGATTTTAAGCACTTTATTTTTATCCTCCCTGCTGCTGGCGGATGTTTCGAATGTGGCTGAGGAACAGGACGCCTACACGGCGTACAGAAAAAGCGCCTTAATCACCGGCCCGATTTCGCTCCTATTTGCCGTATGCATTATGCTGACGATGCGGAATGAAGCAAACTGGCTTTATACTGGAATGATGAATGATTTTTCCTGGATTATTGCGTCGTTTATTACATTCATCATCGCAGGCATAGCTCTTTTTCTGCCTAACAAAAGCTTCGGCAAAAAGATTGGGAAACCCAGACTGGCGCTTGTCGCGATTGCGATACAGTATTTCCTGGCAAGCTACGCGTACGGCCGCGCCCACCTCCCTTATATGATTTATCCTGACGTGACGATCATGTCCGGTTTCACCGAGCCCGCCACGTTCAGAGCGCTGTTTATGACATATATCGTTGCATTCATTATCCTGTTCCCAGGCTTCTACTTCTTCTGGAAGCTGTTTATGAAGGATAAACGGTATATCCGCCAGCAGGAAGAATAGGGCCCAAGCCCTCCGGCTATACTAAGCTTGAACCTTTATAAGGAGGGGATGGCATGGACCAGAAAATCCTATGCGAGGTCAACAACTGTTCTTATTGGGACAAAGGCAACAGATGCACAGCCGATGCCATTTATGTTGTCAGCCATACTGGCGAAACTGCCGAAAACAGCCGGGAAACAGACTGCAAAACGTTTAAACCGCAAGATTTGTAAAAATCAAAAGAAAGAGCTGGCATCAGACAGCTCTTTCTTTTTCTGTTTTGAGCATTCTTATCTTTTTCGTCATCACTCCGTTTGACGGCGAAAATAAAAAGGCACCTGCATAAAAAACTCCTGTCATTGCCGCCATCGCCCCGGAGATGGAAACATTGAGCCATGTTGCGCAGATATAGCCCAATAGAGCTGACAGCCCACCGATCACCGCGCTGATAATCAGCATATAAAGCAGCCGGTCCGTTAATAGATGGGCGGCAGCAGGCGGAACAATCAGCATCGCCACAACCAATATGGCGCCGACCGAATCAAAGGAGGCAACGGTCGTAAGCGACAGCATCCCCATCTGGAGGTAATGAATCAGCATGACCGGTATTCCGATGGCCAAAGCCATTTGCGGATCAAACGAAGAAATTTTGAACTCCTTATAACACACACTGACCATCGTTATATTGAAAAGCAGCACAACAACCAGCATCCAAAACGCTTTTGGCCCGATGTCCACTCCGAATACCGTGATCGTATTCCATGGCACAAAAGCGATTTCTCCCATTAACGAATGTTCAATATCGAGATGGACATTCGCTCCATATACTGATAACAAAATGACACCCACTGCAAATAAGGAGGTAAAAATAACGCCTATGGCGGCATCTGATTGAACCCCTTTGCTGTGAAGAAGCTGTACCAAAAATGCCGTTAACAGTCCCGACACGGCTGCACCGATGAACATAGGAATCCCGTCAAGGCTTTTTGTCACAAGAAAAGCACCAACAATTCCAAGCAAAACAGTATGGCTGATGGCATCGGCCAGCATTGCCATTCTCCTTAATACAAGAAATGTTCCGATCAGCGCACAGCTGACACCGACTAGTATGCCCGTCACTATAATCCACGCTTCAAAGCTCATTGGCAATCTTCCCCTTCTCGATTTCAGGGTATGGCTGGCGGAGCTCAGGCATCCTGCCATGCAGCTTCAAAAGTGAAAGAAGCCTATCTCTTGTAGCCTCCGGCAATCGGTCCGGCACAAAATCATCCTGATCCGCATCTGCTTTTTCTATATCCATTTCATGCATGAGGTACATTTCATACATCCGATATTTTAAAGCCGTCAGATAACCTTTTTCTATCCCAGCCTGTGTCACTTTCCAAACCCCGTTTTCAATCCGTACAACGCACCTCTCTTTTTCCAAATCATTCAAAACTTTATGACACAATGAAGGTGAAAGCCGCCTTTTCTTTTGTACACTTTCCTCCGTTACATATATTTCCTTATGTTCATACTGCTCAAAAATCGTCAGAAGCACCTGCTCCCGGTTAGTTTTTCTACGCAGCCTTATTAATCTTATCCCTTTAGCAGCCAGTCCCCGCTTAGGTGCACAAATCATCGAAAAAAGAAAAATGATCGTTGCCGATAAAATCATCAAAGGCCCCGTCGCCATGCCCTCCATTGTTGTACTCAGCAATGTTCCGGACACGCCGCTGATCCCGCCTGTCACCCCGGCAATCACGATCATGCCCGTTAAACGCTCGGTCCAATATCTTGCGGCAATCGCGGGTGTAATGAGCATAGCTGCCATTAAGATGACACCTACAGTTTGAAGCCCTATCACAACAGCGCAGACAATAAGACAGGCCAAAAGTCCGTTTAAAAAACGTACCGGCAATCCCAATCCCTTTGCAAATGCGATATCAAAGGTGATGATTTTAAATTCCTTAAAAAAGACAGTACAAAGCAGCAATAAAACGGCGGATACTCCCGCAATAAGAATGATATCCTGTCTGACTAATGAAGCAGCCTGGCCGAACAGAAAGGAATCAAGTCCGCTTTGGCTTCCCGACCCCAGCTGCTGAATATATGTCAGCAGTATAATACCGACGCCAAAGAACACAGAGAGAACGATCCCGATAGCCGAGTCCTCTTTTGTTTTTGAAAGCCGCGGTATCAGCTGAATCAGCCACGTTCCGAGAAGCCCTGCAAGCGCTGCGCCGAGCAAAAAGAAAGGGTGTGATTTTTCTCCGGTGAACAGAAAAGCGAGACACACACCCGGCAGGGCAGAATGGGCCATCGCATCTCCGATTAAACTTTGTTTTCTAAGCAGCACAAAGCTCCCCAACACGCCGCTTGCTGCGCCGAGCAAAAGCGTCCCGGCCAACACCCACTGTGTATTCGGATGCTGGAGCTGCTGCCACAAACTTTCTATCAATGCGCTCACCCCTTATTACCTTCTGCCAGTACTTTATCTTTTAGAAATGTCAGCCTTCCTCCATACGTTTTTTGAAGGTTTTCAATCGTAAACACTTCCTCCGCCGGTCCGAAGGCGATTTTCCTTAAATGAAGCAGCAATATCCAATCGAAATAGTCTTCGGCGGTTTGCAGGTCATGGTGGACGACAAGTACGGTTTTGCCCTTCTCCTTAAGCTCCGCCAAAAGAGTCATGATTGCCCGCTCCGTCGCTGCATCCACGCCGGCAAACGGTTCATCCATAAAGTAAATGTCGGCGTCCTGACAGAGTGCCCGGGCAAGGAATACCCGCTGCTGCTGGCCCCCTGACAGCTGGCTGATCTGCCTGTTCGCATAATCGAGCATGCCAACTTTTTCCAAAGCCGCTTCAGCCATTTCCGCGTCTGCCTTTTTCGGTCTTTTCAGCAAGCCGATTCGGCCGTACCTTCCCATCAGCACGACATCGAGAGCGCTGGTAGGAAAATCCCAATCAACCGAACCTCGCTGCGGCACATATCCGATTCTTGTCCGCTGTTGTTTATAAGTTTCGCCATAAATGGAGATGTCTCCTGAGGCACGGGGCACAAGACCGAGAATCGTTTTGATCAAAGTGGACTTTCCAGCGCCGTTCGGGCCGATAATACCGATTAATTTCCCCTTCGGCACCTGCAGCGAAATCTCTTGCAGAACGGGCTTTTTATCATAAGCGACTGTTACATTTTCCAGCTCAACAGGAAACATTTCTTTCACCTCTATTCCTTATTTAAGCGCTTCGGTAATCGTGTTGATATTATGGCGGAACATGCCTTCGTATGTACCTTCTTTTGTCCCCTTTTCACCCATTGCATCCGAATAGAGCTGACCGCCGATTGACACCGAATGGCCTTTTTCTTTAGCCCCTTCCACCACGGCATTAATTGATTTTTCAGACACGCTGCTTTCTACAAAAACAGCCTTAATTTGTTTTTCTGCCAAAAGCTCAACCAGGTCCTGTACATCCTTTAAACCATAATCTGAATCTGTGCTGAGCCCCTGCAGGCCTTCTACTTTAAATCCATACTCTTTCCCAAAATACGCAAACGCATCATGAGCGGTTACAAGCACACGGCTTTTCTCCGGAATGTTCGCAACCTCCTGACGAGCCCATTTATCTAAATATTGCAAATTATCTTTGTACTTTTTTGCGTTTTTCTTAAAGTCATCCGCATGCTCAGGCATCGCTTTGCTGAATTGCTCTTCGATTTCATCAATTGCGTAAATCCATAATGGGATGCTGAACCAGACGTGAGGGTCATACATCTTCCCTTTTCCCGCAGAAATAAGCTTGCTTTTCGGAATCGCTTCGGCAACCGCCGCCGCTTGTTTTTGTTCACCGATTTTACGGAGAATGTCTTCCATCTTCCCTTCGAGATGCAAGCCGCTGTGCAGCACAACGTCTGCTGAAGTCAATTTTCTCGTATCACCTTGTGACGCTTTGTAAAGGTGCGGGTCTACTCCCGGTCCCATTAAAGAAGTGACCTTCACATGCTTTCCGCCGACTTTTTCAGCCGCGTCTGCAATTTGGGAAGTCGTTGCCGTCACTTGCAGCCGCTGATCAGAGCTTTTACCGGAAGACTCTGATCCACAACCCGTTAAAGCAAGGCATGCAAGGATCAATGCCGCTATCAGTCCTCGTTTTTTCATTTGTTCCCTCCTCTTTGTCATCGATGTCCTGTTGTTTTATCTTATGTTGTGTTTTCTTAGACATGTGACATTTAATTAGACAAAAGCATGTTTTGTTTATATAGGACAAAAAGTTTCCTTAGTGCAAAATTATCGCGTTTGTCCATTTCTGTCAAGATATTTTTCGCATAAAAAAACCGGCTGGTTCAGCAGCCGGTCAAACGAGAAGGGATGTATTCAACGCTTTTACTCTAACAGCACACTCACATTCTCTCAAATTGATAAAATGCCTTTTTCTCATCCATGCTGTGTGAAAACATCCATTTTGGTCACATATTTTCGCATTATTTCCTGATTTACTTCAACCCCTAAACCAGGCTGTTTCGACACAGAAATAAATCCGTTATCGATACAGATATCAGGGGTCACGATATCCTCATCCCAATACCTTGAAGATGACGAAATATCGCCCGGTATCGTAAATTGGGGCAAGGAAGCCAGCGCCACGTTTTGCGCTCTTGAAATGCCAGTCTCCAGCATTCCTCCGCACCAAACCGGCATATTCTGCTCCTTGCACAGATCATGGATTTTCAGAGCTTCCGTCAATCCGCCGACACGAGAAGGCTTGATATTAATTACTTTGCAGCTTCCCAGCTCAATCGCCCGTCTCGCGTCATCAGCTGAGCAAATGCTTTCGTCAAGGCAAATCGCCGTTTTCATATGCTTCTGCAAGTGGCGGTGATCAACAATATCATCAGCTTGGAGCGGCTGTTCAATCATCATTAAATGATATTCGTCAAGCTCCTTTAAGCGGCTGATATCCTTGAGTTCATAAGAGGAATTCGCATCAGCCATAAGCGGGATGCCAGGGAATCGGCTGCGGATGGCTTTTACCAGTTCCACATCTTGTCCTGGCTGAATTTTAATTTTTATTCTTTGATAGCCTTCTTTTTGATAAGCCTCAATTTCTTTCAGCATATCCTCAAGAGGCGCTAAGCTGACAACGACTCCGGCAGGGACTTTGTCTCTTGTCCCTCCTAATGCCTCCGCAAGAGAAATCCCCTTCTTTTTTGCATAAATATCCCAAACAGCCGATTCAAGCCCCGCTTTTGCCATCCTGTTACCTTTATAGCGCGCCAAGCTGTCCGGCACTTCAGAGGGGTGGCTGAATTCACGTCCGACGACATTAGGAATAAAAAAATCCTTCAGCATATGCAGACAAGTGCCAATCGTTTCCTCGGTGTACCATGGTGAGGAGAATGCAGACACTTCTCCCCATCCTGTAACTCCGGATATATCGATGGCTTCTACAATCAAAAATTTGCGCTCCTGAAGCGTCTCAATACTGTTTTTGAACGGTTTTTTTAGATTCATGCTCAAATGATAAAGCGTAATTTTTTCTATTTCGATCATAACAGTTCTCCTTTACGCGCATCCTTCAGCTGATTTCGCAATAGCTTATTCGACGCATTGCGCGGCAGGCGGTCTAATACAAAGAATTTTGCCGGAACTTTATATTTCGCCAATCGTTCTTTGCAAAAAACGGTCAGTTCTTCAGCGCTGACAGGCTGATGGAGCACAAGATAAGCATGAGGCACTTTTCCCCATTTTATGTCCTCCGCGCCTGAAACGCCGGCTTCTGCAACAGCCGGATGAGAAAGCAGCACAGACTCCACTTCAGCGGGATAAATATTTTCTCCGCCTGAAATGATAAGATCTGATCGCCTGTCTAATACATATAAAAACCCTTCACTGTCCAAATAACCGAGATCGCCTGTTTTCAGCCAGCCATTTTGAAAGGATGCTTTATTTGCGCTTTCCCGGTTGAAATAGCTTTTCATGACATTCGGGCCTTTCACCATAATTTCACCGTGTTCAAACGGCTCACACGCTTTTCCGTCCCGCTCAATTTTGATTTCGCATGAAAACAGCGGTTTTCCTGCTGATCCGAGCTTTTCCATACTGAATTCCGGCGAGAGAGTAACGATTTGTGAGCATGTCTCCGTCATTCCGTATGATTGAAAGACGGGGAAGCCTTTCTCTCGGCATTCTTCTAACAAAGGAAGCGGCGCAGGACCTCCGCCGAGCAGGATGCATCTGAGGGGTGACGGGCAGCAGCTTGTTTCTGCCAAAAGACTTGCCAGCATTGTCTGCACCGCAGAAATAATCGTAACTTGATGCCTGTCGATAGAATCCAATACATCACTTACGGAAAAACGCTGGTGAAGCACGACCGTCATTCCGTAAATCACAGATTTAAATAATGCGGACAGTCCGCTGATATGAAAGAGCGGCAGCGTGATAAGCCAGCGGTCTTGTTCTGTTATACCCAAATTAAGAGCAGAAGACACCGCACTGAAATAATGATTTCCAAACGTTTGCTGAACTCCCTTGGGCTTGCCGGTTGTCCCGGAGGTATACATGAGAGTCGCCGTTGCGTCCATTTGTATGTATGGCTCAATGTCAATATCCTGTGCGTCTTCTTTTACCAGTTCATCCACATTAATGGTTTCAACCATATGCTCATAATCCTGCATGTCAAAACTTTCGTCCGTCAGTAAAAAGCGGGCGCCGGAATCCTCCAGCTGGAACAGCCTTTCATGTTTAGACAGCTTTGTATTCAGCAGCACCGCTTTTACGCCGAGCAAAAAGCACGCGTGAACGGCATATACCATCTCCGCCCGGTTTCCGAGCAGAAGAGCCGCGGTGTCCCCTTTCCGAAAAGAATGAGCGGAAAGCTGGGACGCCATTCGTTTGGATGCGGCAAATAATTCAGCAAATGTCACGGTTTGATCTCCATAAATGAGAGCGATTCTCTCAGGTGTTAGCTGTGCCCGTTGCAGGAGCCAGTTGGGCTGTTCTGTCAGCATGTCATCATCTCCGAGGTAAAATTACTTTATTGAAAAGAAAACAGCTTGGACCGCAATGGCTCAAGCTGTTCGTTTCATACGTATCTGCTGATCACGGAAAACGCGGGAATTGACCGAAATCCGGTTTGCGTTTTTCCTTAAAGGAATCACGACCTTCTTTTGCTTCATCAGTTGTGTAGTAAAGAAGGGTTGCATCCCCTGCAAACTGCTGAATTCCAGCAAGTCCGTCTGTGTCCGCGTTAAACGCAGCTTTAAGAAAACGAAGTGCGGTCGGGCTTTTCTCAAGCATTTCTTCACACCATTTAATCGTTTCTTCTTCAAGCTGTTCCAAAGGAACAACTGTGTTGACAAGTCCCATATCCAGCGCTTCCTGCGCGTTGTACTGACGGCACAGGTACCAGATTTCACGGGCTTTTTTATGTCCTACGATTCGAGCCAGGTAGCCTGAACCGTAACCTGCGTCAAAGCTTCCCACTTTAGGGCCGGTTTGTCCGAAAATCGCATTGTCGGCAGCGATTGTCAAGTCACATACGATATGAAGCACGTGTCCTCCGCCGATCGCATATCCGGATACCATCGCAACAACAGGCTTCGGAATGACACGGATTAAACGCTGAAGATCCAATACGTTTAAACGCGGAATTTGATCGTCGCCTACATAACCGCCGTGTCCGCGCACTTTTTGGTCTCCGCCAGAACAAAACGCTTTGTCTCCGGCACCGGCAAGCACGATAACGCCGATGTTTTGATCATCTCTCGCGCGAGCAAATGCATCAATCATTTCAGCAACCGTCTTAGGGGTAAACGCATTATGTACCTCAGGGCGGTTGATAGTTATTTTTGCAATACCATTATACGTTTCATACAGGATTTCATCGTATGTACGTTCAGTTTTCCATTCTACAGCCATGATATGACCTCCTCTATTTTTCCATATGAACGAGTTATAAGTTTGTTAAAAACCCACTCACTATTTTACCAAAAAAACGCGGCTGTTCCACATGCACTGTATGGCCTGCTTCAGGAACAATCTCTATTCTACTAGATGGAAGCTTCTTATGCACCTCTTGATTAATGGCGCAAAACTTTTCGTCCCATTCTCCGCAGATGAGAAGCACAGGCGCCGCAATATCTTTTAACCGGCTCCACCAGGAAGGCTGAGAACCGGTGCCCATACCGATTAAACTGTTGGCCAGTCCAATGTTATTGTTTCTAAGACGGCCCGACCGTATCCTTTGCCGAACGTCTTCAGCAAGCCGCTGCTGCGTCGAAAACAAAGGGATGCCTTCCCAATAGTCCACAAAGGCTTTGATCCCGTCACGCAAAATAAAATCGGCAAGCTTCCGATCCCGCAAGATTCGTTCTTTCCGTTCCCCGAGGGTTTTAAGGCCGGGTGTCGTGCTTTCGAGCACAAGCGCTGATATCCGTTCAGGGTATGTCATGGAAAAGGAATATGCAAGCCTTCCCCCCATAGAATAACCAATAAGTTTCACTTTGTGAAGTTTTAAATGATCAAATATTTCGGCAAGGTCTGAAACCTGCCGGCTCGTGCTATATCTTTTTCCATTCAGCGGGGCATCACTTTCTCCGTGCCCTAAGCAATCAATTTTGATGACACGGGAATCAGGCAGCAACTGGTCCAGAAAGGCCCAGGATTGTTTGCTGCCGGTAAACCCGTGCAGACAGACTATGGCATCAGAAGCATTCGGCCGATCATCTGTCACAGCATAGCGGACGCCGTCTGCAACAGTTATGCTTACAGTTCCCATTGTTTTTTCACTTCCCGCACAGCCTCATTCAGCATATCACGATGAAGCTGAACTCTTGATTGGCGATCAGTTTTGATTTCTATAATGTGAAGGCCGGGCTTGTCAGCCTGCGGTGCGTATGATGCTTTAAACTCATCCCACGAAGCCGGGCATGAATACGTGCCCCCGTAAAGCTCAGCCGCATGCTTGAAATCGAGCCCCGTCGGCGTGCCGAACAAATCTTCAAAGTGTGTCTTTTCAGATGCCTGCGGCAAAAATGAAAAAATCCCTCCGCCGTCATTGTTCACGAGGATCACAGTAAGCGGAATACCCAGTTTTTTAGCCGCCAGCAGCCCGTTTAAATCATGATAAAAAGACAAATCCCCGATCACGAGTGTCACAGGTGCTTTTGTTCCTTCACAAACACCCATGGCAGAAGAGACAACACCATCAATCCCATTTGCGCCGCGGTTTGAATAGATACGGAAATTGCGGTCCTGATTTTCGAAAAACGTATCGACATCCCTGATTGGCATGCTGTTTCCGACAAATAGCGAGCTATTTTCAGGCACAAGATGCTGGAGGATTCGATAGAGGTTGCCCTCAAATGAAACCTCTTCATCGCTGACCGTTTGCAGATATTCACGGAAACGCTGATTCACGATCTGCCATTTTTCCAGCCATTCCGATGTTCGATCCATTCCAGTATATTCAGCCATGATCGCATCGGCAAAACTAGACGGGCTGCAGTGAATCATATGTGCGCTTGCCTGTGTCGGGTCTCTCCAGCCGCCATCCTCATCAATCACAATCTGCTGAATGGCCGGGTCATCCTTCAGCCACAAAAAAACCGGCTTTGAAACAGGCATCGGTCCGAAACGGATCACGACATCAGGCCGCAGTGCTGACTTCAGCTCATCATCTTTCAAAAATGAGTCATACGCATCTATAACGGTGCTTTTATCATGGACGCCGTTCCGCAGGTTAGACAGCGGGTCAGCTAAAATTGGATAATGCAGCGCTTTTGACAGCTCCACAATTTTTTGCTGATCAGCATCACTGTGGAGTTCCCCGCAGACGATCATGCCTTTTTCGGCCTCTTTCAACATCATAGCCACGTCAGACAGAGAGTCCCGGTCCACGGATTGCGTACCCGTTTTCACTGACACGTGACGCCCAGTTCTCATTCTTTCAAACGGCTGATCAGAAAGGTCAGGCATCAGCGGCTCACGAAGAGGTACATTCACGTGCACAGGCCCCATTGGACGCTTTTGCGCTTCCCCGGCGGCACGGCCTGCCAGAGTTCGGATATATCTCAGCATATGCGGCGACTCTTCGGGAAGAGCAGAGTCTGTGAAAAACTTAACAAAGTTACCGAATAAGAAGTGCTGATTAATGGCCTGCGGTGCGCCTACTTCACGCAGCTCGTGGGGCCGATCAGCAGTTAACACTATAATCGGTACTCTTGAATAATGGGCTTCAATCACAGCCGGATAAAAGTTGGCCGCGGCTGTTCCTGATGTGCAAATCAGAAGCACGGGACGCTGCTGTGCTTTTGCCAGCCCTAATGCAAAAAATCCGGCAGATCTTTCATCAATTTGGATATGGACGTTGATATCCGGATGCGCGGCTGCTAGAATTGCCAGCGGTGTAGATCTTGAGCCCGGACAAACGACAGCGTCCGTAATTCCGGAAAGGGCGAATTCATCAATAAAGCTTCCGATGTAATGAGTAATCGGGTTCACTGTCAACGTCTCTCACCTCCCAGTGCAGAGATCATCGGCTTTAATTTAATCTGTGTTTCTTCGTATTCCGATTGCGGTTCAGAGTCTTCCACAATGCCGCACCCGGCAAACAGGCGTGCTGTGCTGCCTTCAATCAGCCCTGAACGAATGGCAACAGCAAATTCTCCGTTATCCTGACTGTCAATCCAGCCGACAGGAGCCGCATACCAGCCGCGGGACATCGGTTCGATCTCTCTGATCACTTCTACAGCTTTTTTCTGAGGTGCTCCCCCAAGCGCCGGTGTGGGATGCAGTTTCTCAATTAAGTCAAAAAGCGAAGCAGAAGCGTGAAGCTGTCCGACAATCGGCGTAAATAAGTGCTGGACGCTTTTCGTTTTGTACAATA
The DNA here is from genome assembly GCF_023161785.1 of Bacillus sp. 2CMS4F. Taxonomy (NCBI): domain Bacteria; kingdom Bacillati; phylum Bacillota; class Bacilli; order Caryophanales; family Bacillaceae; genus Bacillus; species Bacillus sp. 2CMS4F. The sequence continues at coordinate 11,088 of NZ_JALNTO010000002.1, read as the reverse complement.
CAGGTTCGTCAGGCTTTTCAACGTCAGAACAGCTTGATACAAAAGCGTTATGAATCATGCCTACAACAATATCATGCTCCAGCAGATTTTTCTCATCGTTTAATAATTCTAGGCCGATGCGGCGGTCTTCTTCTTCATCGGAGCCGCGCTTTATGGAACCTGCCAGACAAGTAGACATGACAGTGTTGCCGTCTCTTTTGATCAGTCTTTCCGGGGATGCGCCGACAAAGGTTTTGCCTTCTTGTTCGATTGCAAAAACATAGCTTGTCTGCTGATCGGTCAAAAGCGTTTTAAGCACCGGTTCCATTTTGACCGGACCGTCAAACGTGAGCAGCAGCTCTCTGGCAAGAACCACTTTATCATATTGATTTTCTTTAATTTGGCTTGTTGCCGTTTCGATTGCTTTCAGCCAATCAGACTTATCCAGCTCCTGAGATGCTGTCATCACAGCCTGATCTTTTTGATTTAAATCGGGGACCACAAATTCCGCTGCAAAAGCTTTTAAGCCTTCCAAAACAGCTTCTGCATCATCTTCTCCGCTGACCCATCTGTTGACTGTTAAAAACGAACCGTCAGCAGACATCGTCAGCATAAGCGAAGGCACAAAGAAATCCCCTTCCGAGAAATGGTCCCATTGAGTACCTCTTTCTTCGTAAGGGTCAAAGGAAAAGCCTCCGAATAAGACAGGTCCCACTGCAGAATGCTGCAGCTTTTCTTCTTCATAAATATGAAAAGCCGTCTTTTTAAAGCGCTCCCATTGTTCAAAAACCTCGCGATACCGCTCGTCGTTTTTTTGATTCGTCTGGAAAACAGCTTCTTTGCCAAGACCGACTATTGTCAATTCACTTTCAGGTTCTGACCAAAAAAATCGATTGCCTGTATATTTTTTTGCTCCGTAATTGAAAAATGATAGAGGGTCAAGAGACTCAATTTGTCTCGAATAGCTTATTAAGACAGCATGGTTGACTTCTTTGGCTTTATGTAATGCATGTAGAACTTCCTTTCGGAACGTACGCTGCACCGTTGTCACCATGAGACATTCCTCCATAATTCTTAAAATGCTTTTAATACCATACACCTGTGTCTACATTGTGTCAAATACACAGATCATGCAGTCCAAATGGCCTGCCTTACCTATTATAAACCTAATTGCAGAAATGAAAAAGAAACAAACCTTAAATTTCTTTCTCCACTGATAGCAAAGCTTGTATCCGCTTACCATATAAGGAAATTCTCCTATATTCCTCCACAAGGGATTTATGAAAGTTCTCAGGCGATCTGTCCATACTAAAGGTATGCACTACAGAGAAACGAGGCGATCATATTGCTTACAAACGAACAGCTTCAGCATTTAAAAAAGGAACTTGAACAAACGAAAGAAGATATATTGAACCGCTTCAAAGACAATGACCATTTTCAGCTCAATTCCGCTTTTCCATATGATTCGTGGGGTGAGCTTTCTGCTTATGACAATCACCCAGGCGATCAGGCGACAGAGCTTTATGAGCGCGAAAAAGACATTGCTCTTGATTTGCATGAACGGGAGCATCTCCGGGACATTGAGCATTCATTGAAGGCGATAGAAAACGGCACGTACGGGATTTGTGAGGTCAGCGGAAAGGAAATTCCTTATGAACGCCTAGAAGCGCTTCCGACTGCTACAACGCTCGCGGAATATTCATCACAGGATGTTGTTTCCAAAGACCGTCCGATCGAAGAAGAAACACCTTTCGGGCAATTTGAATTTGACGATGATGAAGAAATCAGAGCGCCTTACGACAGTGAAGATTCCTACCAGGACGTTGAAAAATACGGAAACTCAGAAACACCGCAGGACATGGAAAATCCGCCGCTCAGCTATGATGATATGACGATGAATGCCGAAGAAAATATCGGCAATACAGAATCATATGAGAATTTCATTGCCACAGATATTACAGGCAAAGAAATCACAGTGTATCCAAGCAGGGCGCATGAACGTTATGAGGAAGAGCTGGATGAAGAAGGCATCATGACGACGTTTGGCGATCTCCATGCAGATTGAACCCCCAGGCAAAGGGGGTTCTCTTTTGTGTTTTCATAAATGACCGCATTACAGCAGCTCTCTACATCATCTTCCCCGCATATCAGGGGTTTGATCTATCCAAGATAAAGGGTAAACCTACATGTAAAATAAATACATACCGGAGGGAAATATATGAAAAAGATGTTCGGCGCAATCGTAGTTTTTATCATTACATACGCACTGTTTTCAGCCGCAGACTTTCTATTTCCGATCGACCAAAGTTGGTATCATTCACTGAAAAAGCCAGACTGGACGCCAAGCGGGTCAACGATCGGCATCATCTGGGCCGTCCTGTTTGCACTGATTTCTCTTTCAGCTGCCATTGTTTTTGCCAAATGTTCATTTAAAAAAGCCAAAAGCTTTTGGCTGGCGTTTTTGATCAATTATGTGCTTAATCAGGCATTCAGTTATTTTCAGTTTACGCAAAAGAATCTCCTTGCCGCATCCATTGACTGCCTGCTTGTCGCCATAACAGCGCTGGTTGTAATCATCATTGCAAAAGTATACAGCAGGGCCGCAAGCTGGCTTCTTGTGCCTTATTTTTTATGGAGTGCCTTTGCAACTGTCTTATCCTTTACGATCTATTCAATGAATCTTTGAACAAAAAAGCCGCTCAAACAGCGGCTTTTTTACATCATCGGCTTAATTCTCCAAATGTGTTTCGCATATTCGTGAATCGTCCGGTCGCTTGAAAAATAACCTGAATGGGCAATGTTTAAAATCGAACGCTCTGTCCACTTTCGCCGATCTTGATAATCGGCTTGAATACGCTCCTGGGCATCCGCGTATGAACTGAAATCCTTCAATACAAAATACTCGTCATTATGCGGCAGCAGCGAATCATAGATGGATTCAAATTCATCGGCTTCACCTTCAAAAAAACCGTTGATCAGCTGATCCGCTACCTGCCTGATTCTGCGGTCATGCTGATAATACTCCCTTGATCTGTAGCCTCCGTTTTCCTGGTAGGAAAGAACGTCATCCGCTTTCAAACCAAAAGTGTAAACACAATCAGTTCCGACCCGTTGCAGAATTTCAATATTCGCCCCGTCATGCGTGCCGATTGTCAGCGCGCCATTCATCATAAACTTCATATTTCCTGTACCGGACGCTTCCTTGCTTGCAGTCGAAATTTGTTCACTTACATCTGATGCCGGAAAAATCTGCTCCGCCATAGAGACCCTGTAATTTTCTAAAAAAACGACCTTGAGCAGCTGCCTCACCGCCGGGTCATAATTTACTTTCTCCGCAACGGAATGAATCAGTTTAATGATTTTCTTCGCGTAATGATAGCTTGGTGAAGCCTTTGCTCCGAAAATAAAGGTTTGCGGATAAATAGAAAATCCCGAATCTTCCTTCAGGCGGTTATACAAATACATAATATGAAGAACATTCAGCAGCTGCCGTTTATACGCATGAAGCCGTTTCACCTGTACGTCAAATATGCTGTCCGGATTTACAGCCACTCCGGCCGTGCAAAAAATCAGATCAGCAAGTTCTTGCTTTTTTCTGCTTTTGTTGTTTTGGAACTGCTCAATAAAAGCGGGATCAGCAGCGTACGGTTCCAGCCGAATCAAGGATTCCGGCTGTTTTATCCATTCATCGCCTATCGCATCCGTTATCATCGCGGACAAGCCGGGATTGGCTTTTAACAGCCAGCGCCTATGGGCAATTCCATTTGTTTTATTGTTAAACCGATTCGGAAACATCAAATGAAAATGACGCATCTCCCGTTCCTTTAAAATGTCGGAATGAATTTTGGCAACTCCGTTTACACTGTAGCTTCCTACTATTGCGAGATGAGCCATTTTGACAACACCGTGCGCCGAAATCGCCATATCCTCTATCCTTTTCCAGTCACCGGGATACTTCTCCCAAACCGCTCTGCAAAACCTCTCATTAATCTCTTCAATAATCATATACATTCGCGGGAGCAACGGCTTAAATAAATGAATCGGCCATTTTTCAAGCGCTTCTGACAGTGTCGTATGATTCGTATAGGAAATTGTATGTACCGTGATATGCCAGGCATCTTCCCAGCTCATGTTTTCTTCATCAAGCAAAATCCGCATCAGTTCAGGCACAGCAAGTGCAGGATGGGTGTCATTAATATGAATGCTTACTTTTTTATGCAAGCCATATAATGATTGATTCGTTTTGCGGTAATTGTTCACAATGCTTTTTAAACTTGCACATACTAAAAAATACTGCTGCTTCAGCCGTAATATCTTACCCTCGTCATGCGTGTCATCAGGGTATAAAAATTCAGATACAGCTTCTGTTTCCCGTTTATAAGACAAAATATTGCCGCCGTGATAATGCGCATAAGGCTCGGCGTTCCAAAGTCTTAACGTGTTGACTGTGCCCGTATCGTATCCGATGATCGGGATATCATAAGGAACAGCGGTAATGATTGTTGCTTGCTCATGACGAAAATGCAGACGGCCGTTTTTTTCAGTCATATGCACCTCGCCCCAAAACGGCACGTCAACCGCTTGATCAGCATTTCTTACTTCCCACACATTTCCGTTTTTCAGCCATTGCTCAGGCAGCTCAACCTGATGCCCGTCAACAATTTTTTGTTCAAATAAGCCATGCTTATAGCGAATTCCCATCCCATGCCCAGGCAAGTTTAACGAAGCCAGAGAATCTAAGAAACAAGCTGCCAATCGCCCCAGACCGCCATTCCCAAGCCCTGCATCACTCTCCATATAAAGGATCTCGTCTAAACTGATGCCGATCTCTTTCAGACCCGCTTCCACTACATCCCGAATACCGAGATTCATTAAATTCTGTTCAAGGAGCTGTCCCAGAAGAAATTCAATCGACAAATAATATGTCTGCTTTCCGGAATTGGACCTGCTTCTTTCATTTGTCTGGATCCAATCAGCGCTGATGTACTCTCTGATCATATTGCCTAAGGTTTTATATTGATCAAGCCTGGAAGAGTCCTTAAAGCTTTTCCCGCACGTCATTTCCAGACGCTTTAAAAATAAGGCTGCAAAGCGTTCTTTACTCGAGAACATCCCGTCCACTCCTTGTCACATGCTCGAAAATGCGCTGATACTGTTTGGCTGATTGTTTCCAGCTGTAATCTGCATTCATTGCGGTCTTCATGATGCTCTTCCATACATCCTTTTGGCGATAAAACGACAGCGCCCTCTCGATCGTAAATTTCAGATCGTGAGCATTAAAGGCTGAGAACGTAAAACCGTTGCCTGTGCCCTCTTCCTCCCGGTAGGAACGGACAGTGTCATAGAGCCCGCCTGTTTCTCTGACAATCGGAATAGCGCCATATTGAAGCGCGATCATCTGCCCCAGACCGCACGGCTCAAATTTCGACGGCATCAGAAACAAATCCGAGCCCGCATAAATCTGATGGGCAAGCGGCTCATCAAACCCAATATACGCCCTGCATTTATCGTGAAATGCAAATTCAATGTACCGGAAGTAGTCCTCAAATTCCCGTTCCCCCGTACCGAGCACAATCAGCTGTATGTCTCTCTCCTCCAGCAGCTCGTGCATCATTCTCTTAACAAGATCAAGACCCTTCTGTTTGGTCAGCCTTGTTACCATACTGATCAGCGGAATATCTTTTCGTTCCGGAAGGCCCATCCGCCGCTGGAGCTTCGTTTTATTTTCTTCCTTTAAATCAAGACGTTCAGGATCGTAATGCATCTCAATATACGGATCGCTCTCTGTCTGATAGAAAGAGTCATCAATACCGTTTAAGATCCCTGTTAAATCTTTTTCCCTATGCTGCAAAACTGGCTCAAGCTGCTCGCCGTAATACGGCGTTAAGATTTCATTTCTATAAGTCGGGCTCACCGTTGTTACATGATCAGCAGCGAGAATCCCTGCTTTCATAAAATTAACAAATCCATTGCATTCTAATCTCTCATAATGAAAATGACTCATGTCGAGACCGAGCAAGTCATGTGTCACCTCAGGCGGGAATATACCTTGAAACTGCAAGTTATGGATCGTGAGCACACTTTTCATCTGCTCATAAAAAGGGCGCTTGCTGTATTCCTTTTTCAACAAATAATTGACCATCGCTGTATGCCAGTCATGAGTATGAATGATATCGGCTTGAAAATTCACTGCTTCTGCCGCTTCCAGCACAGCTCTTGAAAAATAAGCAAACCGCTCCCCATCGTCAAAATGCCCGTACAGGGAATCCCTTGAGAAATAATATTTATTGTCGATAAAATAATAATCCACACCATCTTCAGCCAAATGCTCAATCCCGCAATATTGCTGACGCCAGCCAACAGCAACCGTACATTCAGCTGTTTTCTTCATACGCTTTTTCCAAGGATCAGGAATTTGACTGTATTTCGGCATGATCACCGCTACGTCGTTCCCAAGATGAGAAAGCACTTTGGGCAGCGCGCCGGCCACATCGGCCAGGCCTCCTGATTTTACAAACGGGGTACATTCTGAGACAGCAAATAACACCTTCAAGAATTCATCAGCTCTCCTTGCACCAAACCTTTTTTTAATACGAGCGGCTGCTCCTCCGTTCCCGCAGCTTCAGTTGTATTGCCGATTTTGACATCTTTATCAGCAATCACCTGCTCCAGCAAACAATCCTCACCAATCTGTGTTTTTTGCATAATAATGCAGTTTTTCAGCTTCGTGCCTTTCCCGACATGCACCGCCCTGAATAAGATGCAGTTTTCGACCTCCCCCTCAAGCACACAGCCGTTTGCCACTAAAGAATTTCTAACAGTGCTGTTCTTCCCGTATTTCGTTGGGGGCTCATCCTTCACTTTTGTATAAATCGGCTGCTGAGGCAAAAACACCTGCTGCCAAAAACGCGGCTGAATAAGCTCCATACTGTGGGTATAATACTTTTCTACAGAATCAATAACAGCTGCATACCCCGAATATTCATATGGGCAAATGGTCAATGCGGAGGCTTCCTTTTCAACAACCTCCTGAATGGTTCTGTATCCTTTTTCAATATGTCCGTAGATCAGATCCTTCAAGAGTTTAGAAGACATGATATAGATTTGCAGCGACTGACCGTCCTGAAAGACCTCGGTAATGTCACAGCCCGCCTCCTGATGTCTTTTCAGCACGTATTGAAATTGAATGTTGCATACAGTATGGCTGTTGGTGATGACGGCATATTGCTGTGTGCTTCTATGAAAGTAATCAAGATGATCAGAAAACTGGCGAAATGAACCGAATTCATTATATTCATCATGCAAATGCGGTGACGGAAAAAAAAAGAGGCCGTCCTTTTTTCGGTGCAAATCCCATTCCTTCCCTGCTCCAAGATGATCCATAAGAGACCGGTAGCGATATTTCGGAAAAATCGCCACACTCCTAATGTCCGCATTCACCATATTGGACAGCATAAAATCTATCAAACGGTATCTGCCAGCAAAAGGAATCGCACCAAGCGACCGCTGTGCGGTTAAATCCTGAAGAGAATGCTTATATGTGGTTTCATCTATAACACCTAACATTTGATTATTGATCAACTGATTCTGCCTCCTCTTCAGTCATTAAATCAATTCTTTCTCTACAAATTCCTCCGAAACAAGCAGCACCTCCTGAATGTCTTTTTCAGATTTAATCACTGCGCCATCCGGAAGCACTAAGCCCTTGGGCACGATAGCATTCTCAATCACGACATGCTCACCAATTGTCACATCCGGCATAATCACTGAACGCTTGACCGTTGCGTGCTTACCGACGGTGACACCTTGAAATAGAACGGAGTGAGACACATTCCCATAAACAACACACCCCTCATTCACAAGCGAGTCATGAACCTGCGCCTCAGACGAAATAAATTGCGGAGGCTGATTCGGATTGACAGAGTAAATCTTCCAATTGCGTTCAAACAGCCTCAGCTCAGACTGGTCTTTCAGCAAATCCATATTGGCTTCCCATAAGCTCTGCACCGTGCCGACATCCTTCCAATATCCTTTAAACGGATAAGCCGAAAGCTTCTTTTTCTCCTCCAAAAGCAAAGGAATAATGTCTTTGCCGAAGTCATGGCTTGAATACGGATTCCGGTCATCCATCTCAAGGTATTGCTTCAAGAGCGGCCAATTGAAAATATAAATACCCATGGATGCCAAATTGCTCTTTGGAAATTTAGGCTTTTCATCAAAATGTGTGATTATCCCGTCTTCATTTGTCTTCATGATGCCGAATCGGCTCGCTTCTTCCCATCCCACTTCAATCACGGAGATGGTCACATCCGCTTTCTTTTCAATATGAAAATCAAGCATTTTGCCGTAGTCCATTTTATAAATGTGATCGCCTGATAAGATCAGCACATACTCAGGATCATACTGGTTCAGGTAATTGAGATTTTCATAAATTGCGCTTGCCGTCCCTTTATACCATTTCACTTCGGATGACTCGGCATAAGGAGGCAATACCGTAACGCCGCCATTGTGCCTGTCAAGGTCCCATGCACTGCCAATGCCAATATAGGAATTCAGCTCAAGCGGCTGATATTGCGTTAAGATGCCTACTGTGTCTATGCCTGAATTCGAGCAGTTGCTGAGTGTAAAATCAATAATCCTGTATTTTCCCCCAAAAGATACGGCCGGTTTTGCCATATGTTTTGTTAATCCGCTGAGACGGCTGCCCTTCCCGCCGGCAAGGAGCATAGCCACACATTGTTTTTTCATTCATTTATCTCTCCTCTTTTTTTCACCGCCCGCATAATCGAAATGCCATAAGGGGGGATTGTCATTGTGATATAGCACGGTTTGTGATGAACAGCTCCAGGTTTGGCTGCCAACGGCTTTTTATTCAATTGACCTGAGCCCCCATATTTTTCATTGTCACTGTTCAACACTTCGATATATTGGGTAAGAAAGGGAACGCCAACATCGTATTGATGATAGACCGAGGGTGTAAAATTACATAAGATGATAAGCGCCTCACCGTGCCGTCTGCCATACCGAATAAAAGAAAAGATTGATTGCTCCTCATTGTGGACATCAATCCATTCAAATGACTGAGCACGATGGTCATTTTCATAAAGGATTTTGCTTTTTTGATAAAAGCGGAGAAGATCTTGAGTAAAAACACTTGCTTTTTGATGCATGGGGAAGGAGTTCAAAAACCAATCAAGCTGTTCTGTATCTTTCCATTCATCGAATTGGGCAAATTCCGATCCCATAAAAATGAGTTTTTTTCCGGGATGAGCCGTCATATAACCGAGTAAAAGCCGATATTGGGCAAACTTCTGCCAATAGTCGCCAGGCATTTTGTGAAGAAGTGATTTTTTTCCATACACGACTTCATCATGAGAAAATGGCAATACAAAATGTTCACTAAACGCATAAAGCAAGGAAAAAGACACAAGCTGATGGCAGTGCCGCCTTTGTTCAGCAGGCGTCTCCATATATTTCAGCACATCATTCATCCAGCCCATATTCCATTTAAAATGAAAGCCGAGTCCCCCTTCCTCAACAGGACCTGTTACTTGAGGCCATTCGGTGGAATCTTCCGCTATCATCATGACATGCGGATATGCCTCCCGCATTGTTTGATTTAGCTTTTTTAAAAATTCAACTGCATAGAGATTCGTATGGCGTTCATCCTGATTTGGCCAATACAGCATATTAGCCACGGCATCGACCCTAAAACCATCTATATGATAGAATTCCGCCCAGTACAACGCATTAGAAATTAAAAAACTATGAACTTCCGGTTTTCCTAAATCAAAGTTAGCGGTGCCCCACAGACAGTTCTCCCTGTCACGCTCTTTTTGATATTCGTAAAGAGGCGCTCCATCAAACATATAAAGCCCATGCGAATCTTTACAAAAATGTCCGGGGACCCAATCAAGTATGACGCCGATGTTTGCCTGATGGCATTCATCCACAAACCTCATTAAATCATGAGGCGTGCCAAATCGGCTTGTCGGGCTGTAATACCCCGTTGCTTGATACCCCCAAGAGCGATCATAAGGATGTTCATAAACGGGCAGCAGCTCGATATGGGTAAATCCCTGCTCTTTGATATAAGGAATAAGAGACTGGCCTAATTCTCCATAGGAGTAAAGCGTGCCATCGGGATGCTTCTTCCATGAACCAAGATGAAGCTCATAAATAAAAACCGGCTTTTCATATATCGTTTTAGCTTTCTGCTTCTTCTGCCACTTTTGATCATGCCAGCTGTACCCTGCAAGATCGTAAGTAAGAGACGCCGTATTCGGTCTTACTTCTGAATAAAAAGCATACGGGTCTGCCTTCAGCATGGTCTCTCCGCTATTTGTCACGATTTCATACTTATATCGTTCCTTTTCTTTCAAACCTGGAACAAATAACGTCCAAATGCCATGATCATTAACTTTCTGCATAACATGAAGCTCACCTGACCAACTGTTAAAATCTCCAGCCACTCGAACTTCTGACGCATGAGGCGCCCACACACAAAATTCATACCCGCTTTGGCCATTCAGCTCGCGATAATGCGAGCCAAACAGCTGATAGCTTTTAAATAGACTGCCTTCGTGAAAAAGATAAACATCATGTGCTGTTGGGCTGGCAGCGGCCATGTAATCATCCTTTCTGACATCATAGTTTTCATTTATATTATTTATTCGTAGAAATAAAAAAAAGCCCTTTCTAGAAAGCGCTTATATTTATTGACATAAAACTTCATTTTCTGAAGAAAAACAAAAGATATGGAGTTTTTTGTTGTAAATTTGATATAGAATAAAAAACAAAATCAGATGCATATCATATAGTTTTAGAAAACAAAAAAACCTTGCAGGATATGCAAGGTTTCAGGATGACCCGTACGGGATTCGAACCCGTGTTACCGCCGTGAAAGGGCGGTGTCTTAACCGCTTGACCAACGGGCCGTCATGGCGGAGAAGGAGGGATTTGAACCCTCGCGCCGCTTACACGACCTACACCCTTAGCAGGGGCGCCTCTTCAGCCACTTGAGTACTTCTCCATATGGCTCCACAGGCAGGATTCGAACCTGCGACCGATCGGTTAACAGCCGATAGCTCTACCACTGAGCTACTGTGG